>CALWLD010000008.1 GCA_944381435.1 uncultured Clostridia bacterium | reverse complement strand
TGAAGTCGTAACAAGGTAGCCGTATCGGAAGGTGCGGCTGGATCACCTCCTTTCTAAGGAAATAGGTTGGCTATTCATTGATTATTTAGTTTTGAGTGTTTAAGTATTAATTTTTGCTTGCAAAAATTAATACTACCTTAATTTCTATATAAATTAAGTTTAATTTAAGGTTATGTAATTAAACATTCAATAATAATATATGGGTGGTTTCCCGAGTGGCCAAAGGGGGCAGACTGTAAATCTGTTAGTTAATCTTTCGGAGGTTCGAATCCTCCACCACCCACTGTCTTAAATAAAAGGCATATTTAGATATGCCCGAGTGGCGGAACTGGCAGACGCACAGGACTTAAAATCCTGCGGGAGTTAAATCCCGTACCGGTTCGATTCCGGTCTCGGGCATACTTTTATGTATGCGTAGCTCAGTTGGATAGAGCGTCTGACTACGGATCAGAAGGCCGAGGGTTCGAATCCTTTCGCATACACTTTTAGATATGTAAATATTTTACTGTATACTATTTTTATTAGTTGTTAAAACTAAAGCTAAATAGTATACAGTATTTTTTTATGGAAATTTATTAATAACTGAAAGATATTATTATTATAAAAAATTTAAAATAGGTAACTATATATAATAACATACTTATAGAAAATAGATTATTTATGAATAATTTTATAATTAAAAATAAAATTTATCAAGTATAATATAAAAATAATATTTATTTATATTGATGTTGATTAACTATTTTAATATGATATAATAAAAATTAATACTTTTTATATATTAAAATATATTTTAATTAAAATATAGGTATAAATATTGTAACTTTGTAATAATATTATTTTAAAATAATATTTAGAGGTGATTTTATGTTAAAAAACACTTTATTATTTTTAATTTATATATTATCAGTTATAATATTTATACCTAGTTTTACTGTTTATTTTTTTAAAAATGATAAAGAACAAGCTTATGTTGAAAATAATTCGGAAGTAATAAATAATTTAGATTTAGCAGAAAATAAAGAAAATGAAAATCTTCAAAACAATAATGAAAATGTAAAACAAAATATACCCTTTGAAGATTACATAGTAGGGGTTGTAGGAGCCGAGATGCCTATTAGCTTTGAAGAAGAAGCTTTAAAGGCACAAGCTGTTGCTGCTAGAACTTATGCATATAAAAGGATAGATGATATTAACAAAGAGGTAGACTATAAATCTATAGGACAAGCATATAATAGCATAGAAGAGTTAAAAGGAAAATGGGGAGATAACTTTGATACATATTATGCAAAAGTAAAAAATGCGGTTTATGGCACACAAGGGATAATAATGATGTATGACAATGAGCCTATAGAGGCTGTTTTTCATTCTACAAGTGCAGGAGTTACAGAAGTTTCTGAAAATATATGGGGAAAAAGTTTACCATATATAAAAAGTGTGGATAGCAAGGTAGATGAACAAGCACCAAATTTTATATATAAGGCTTCAATACCAAACAGTCAAATAATAGATACATTATCTAAAAAATATCCAGAAATGGATAAAAATAATATAATAAGTAGTTTTGAAATAGGGGAAAGGTCAGAGGCTGGTTATGTTCTTAATGTAAATGTATGTGGTAAAAAAATAAACGCAAGAGATATAAGAACAATGTTTGGGCTTAGGTCAACAAATTTTACAATAGAAAAAACAAAAGATAGCATAAATTTTACAACAAAAGGATATGGACACGGAGCAGGTATGAGCCAATATGGAGCAAACTTTATGGCACAAGAGGGAAGTAGCTATGAAGAAATATTATTACATTATTATGACGGTATAAGTTTGCAAAAAATATATTGATATTTAATTATTAAAATATAAATATTTAAGAATAACTGTTTTGTTACAAAGTTTTCAAAAAATTAATTGTTTAAATTTATTTTTAAGTATGATTTATTAGGGAGTTTTGTTTCTAAATAAATTATAAATTTTTAGAATATATGTTATATTTGAATAAAAATAAAAAAATACTTATAAATTATATTTACAAATTTAAGTTAATATAATATAATATACATACATAACGTCGGTTTTAAAGGAGAGGCTATGGCAAGAAATAAATATCCAGAGCAAACAAAAGAAATGATACTTGAAACATCTAAAAACTTATTTCTAAAAAATGGTTATGATAACACAAGTATTCAAGATATTTTAGATAACCTTAAAGGGCTTTCAAAAGGTGCAATCTATCATCATTTTAAATCTAAAGAAGCTATTTTTGAAGCTATTTCTATAAAAGAAGCAGAAAAGAACAAGCTAGAATTTTTAAAAATAAAAAATAACAAAAACTTAAATGGGGCTGATAAATTAAAAGAAATAATAAAATTTAACATTTCAAGTGAAAATACTAAAAATATTATTAAATTATGTCCAAATTTTTTAGAAAACCCTAAATTTTTAGCAGAACAATTAAAGCAAATGTATGAGATATTTATACCTAATTTTATTTTTCCTATAATAGAGGAAGGTGTAGAAGATGGTTCAATAAAAACTGATAAACCTTATGAACTTTCAGAAAGTATAATGCTGTTAATAAATATATGGATAAACCCTCTTATATTTGGCAATGACATAGAAAAACTCAATAATAAACTTGAAATTATTAATGAGTTTTTAGAAAAATATAATTTAATTTTATTTGATGAAAATAGCAAAAAAGATTTTATTAAATTAAAAGAATAAGCTACTCAATGTTGGGTAGATTATTTTTTTAACAATTAAACAAACCGACCGAATGTATTAAAACAAAGGAGTTGATTTTGTGGATAATATAATAAACATAATAAATTTAACAAAACAATTTGATGGAAACAATATTTTAAACAATATTTCATTTAATGCAAAACAAGGAGAAATAATAGGGCTTCTTGGTTTAAATGGAGCAGGGAAAACAACATTTTTAAAATTATTGTCAGGGCTTATTGAACCAACTGAAGGAGAAATTTTAATTTTAGGAAAAAAGCCTTGGGATGAACCAGATAAAATCTTAAAAAATATTGGCATAATGATAGAAACTCCAGTGTTTTATGAGCATTTAACAGCTTTTGAGAATATTGAAATTCATTTAGAATATATGGGAGTTAAAGCAGATATAGATAAAATTTTAAAATTAGTAGGGCTTGTAGGTGTTGATAAAAAGCTTGTTTGTAAATTTTCTCTTGGTATGAAACAAAAATTAGCTATAGCACGAGCTATTAGCCATAATCCAAAAATATTATTTTTAGATGAACCTATAAATGGGCTTGACCCAGTTGCTATCATTCATATTAGAGAATTATTTAAAACCCTTAAAAAACAAGGGGTAACTATTATTTTATCAAGCCATATATTAAATGAAGTTTTTGAAACTGTAGAAAATATTGCTATTTTATCAAATGGTAGTTTAGATAATTTAGGTAAAATTTCATTATTAAAAGAGAAATATGGAAATCAGCTTGAAAATTATTTAATTGAAAGAATGAGAGGGATAAAAAATGCTTAAGCTTATTAAACTGGAATTTAAAAGAAATAATTTAAAATCATACTTATATGGTGTATTAGGTATTTTTATTTTCACAATTTTAATTGGTATTTTATTTAGTGCTATACCTAAAATTGAAAAGGGAACATCTGCATCACAAATATTTATGGATAAAAATATGCTTATTATAATGATAACTGTTATATCTATGAGCGGGTTTACAATTTTATCAGCAGTTATGTATACAAAATTTATTGTAGATGAATATACAACCAAAAAAAATATTTTATTATTTACCTATCCTCAAAAAAGAAGTAGTATTTTTATGGCAAAGTTTATATTTATAGCTGTTTTTACCTTAATTATGATGTTAATATCAAATGTATTTAGTATATTACTTATTGGGCTTATTGGTAAAATAACTGGAATTATGAATACGTATTTTAAAGATATTGTAAATATTGTTTTGATAAGCGTTATTTTTGGATTTATAGCTAACCTTATAAGCGTTATTTCTCTTAAAATAGGTTTTTGGAAAAAATCTATAATAGTTACAATAATAACATCTGTAATTTTGGTTGCACCATTTGGTAATTCAATAATGTTATTTAAAAATAATTTAATAGATATTATTATTCCATTGTTAGCTATATTAACATTAATTAATATAATTTTAGTTGCTGGATTGTTAAAAAAAATAAATAAAATGGAGTGTTTATAAAATGAAAACTAATAGTGTTAAAAATAAAAATTTTATATTAATTGTAATTGGTCAAATTATATCGTTATTTGGTAATGGCATTGTTAGGTTTGCATTACCATTATATTTATTACAAACAACAGGTTCATCAGCTATTTTTGGGATAGTAAGTGCTATGTCATTTATTCCTTTAATTATGGTTATGCCTATTGGAGGAGTTGTGGCTGATAGAATAGATAAAAAAAATATTATGGTAATATTAGATTTTTTAACTGGAATTTTAATGTTAATATTTCTTATTCTTATAAATAAAATTTCCACAATACCATTAGTTATATTTACAATGATGATTTTATATAGCATAAATGGGCTATATCAACCAGCTGTTCAAGCTAGTATGCCTTTAATTCTTGATGAAGAAGCTTTAGTTAAAGGTAATGCTATTGTAAGTAGCGTTTCTAGCTTGTCTAATTTATTATCACCTATTATTGGAGGGGTTTTATTTGGTAATTTTAGCATTAGGTATATTATTATTGCAAGTATGATTTGTTTTTTTATATCTTCTATATTAGAATTATTTATAAAAATACCATATAACAAAACTTTAGAAAAACAATCTATATTACAAATTTTAAAAATAGATATATTAACCAGCATAAACTTTATATTTAAAGATAAAGTAACACTTTCAAAAATGGTATTTATAACTTGTATATTAAATACTTTTATAAGTGCACTAATAATGATATCTTTACCTATATTAATAACAGAAAAACTAAAATTTTCTTCACAGATGTATGGTATAGCTACAGGTATATTAGCACTTGGAGGAATACTAGGTGGAGTAATTACTGGAATATTAAAACCTAAGATTGAGAAGTTATATAAATTGTTTTTTATACTTACTTTTTCCCTTATACCACTTTTTATTGCTCCATTTTTTACAAGTATTAAAATTATAAGCTTTATTTTAATTTTATTTAGCTCATTTTTAGTTATGTGCATAGCAACAGTTATATCTATTTTAATAATGACTTATATACAAAATAATACACCAGAAAATATCGTAGGAAAAATTATGGCATTTCTTTTAACCTTATCTATTTGTTCACAGCCTTTAGGACAATTATTTTATGGATTTGCCTTTGAATATGGCATAGGATATGAAAGTTTAATTATTTTAATAGCTATAGTTATATCAGTATTTATAGGGGTATATTCAAAATTAGCTTTTAAAAATTTAAAAATATAATAAATAATAGTATTTACATAAAATATATAAGTAACAATATTTTTAATTTATTGTTTGTTTTTAAAGTATAAAATAATTTATACACTATATTTATATATGGTTTAAAACATCTTTATAAAATTTATATTAAAAAATATTTTCTATATCTTTCTGCATAGCGTTAAGGAATTTTTTTGAAACTTTGGTAAAAACTTGATATTTTTTCCATACAAGACTCATTTTGGGCATAATTTGTATAGAAAGAGGGCGTAAACATAAATTACTGTTGCCTGTAACATTAATAATTTTATCAAAACAAAGAGCATATCCCATACCTTCATCTACCATTAAAGAACCGTTAAATAATAAATTGTAAGTAGCAACTATATTTAAGCGTTTTTCATCGCAATTAAATAATTGTGCCAAATTGGAATCTTGAACAATTTGTCTTGAAACAATAAGAGGTTTATCAAACAAATCTTCTGGTGTTATAATATCTAAATTTGCAAGAGCATCATCTTTACGCATCATTACACTAAACTTATCAATAGATGGTAAAGCTAGATAGTCATATTTTGATGAATCAATTTCTCCAAATACTAATGCGAAATCAATAAGCCCTTTCTCTAGTTCATCTATAACAGTGATTTTATCTCCGCTTACAATATGAAAATATACTAATGGATACTTAGATTGTAATTTCTTTGCTACTTTTGCAATATGACGAATCCCTTCAGTTTCTCCAGCACCAATATAAATATTACCAGAAATTGTTTCGTTAGATAGTGTAATTTCTTCTTTTGTTTTATTTATAAGTTGAGCTATTTCTTCTGCACGTTTACGTAGCAACATTCCTTCTTCAGTTAATGTTATTGTTTTGTTACTACGAACAAAAAGCTGTTTTCCAAGCTCTTGTTCTAAAGCTTTTATTTGCCTAGATAGCGTAGGCTGTGAAAGATGTAAAGATTTTGCAGCTAAAGAGATACTTTGTTCTCTAGCTATAGCTAAAAAATATTGTAGAACACGAAATTCCATATGTAATCAATCCTTTCTAACTATATTATAATAATATTGTATATGCTTGTAAAGCATAGATAATATTTAATATAGGTATTTGATATTGTATTGTTTAAATATTATAATAATAAAAAATAATATAGTTTTTGATTATAAATTAAAAGCTTTAAAAATATAATATGGGAGAAAATTTATGAATTTACAAGAATTTTTATCATATATGAACAGTGGAAAAGAAGTTATAGCTGGTTCAGATATACATCAATATATGGGTGAGCTTGCCCAAGAGGCAATAGCTTTAACTTTACAACTAAACACAAAATATAATACACAAGATGAAATAGATAATATTTTTTTAAAACTAACAAATAAAACTGTAGGCAAAAACTTTAGGTTATTCCCGCCATTTTACACAGACTGCGGTAAAAACTTAACTATTGGTGATAATGTATTTATTAACAGTGGTTGCAAAATACAAGACCAAGGAGGTGTTTTTATTGGTGATGGTACATTAATTGGGCATAATGTAGTATTAGCAACATTAAATCATCAGTTTGAGCCATCATCACGAGGTAACCTTTTGCCAGGCTCTATACACATAGGGAAAAATGTTTGGATTGGAGCTAATGCAACAATTTTACCTAATGTTACTATTGAAGATGGTGCTGTTATAGCCGCAGGTGCTGTTGTTTCTAAAAATGTACATAAAAATACAGTTGTTGCTGGCATACCAGCTAAAGTTATAAAGGAAATAAAGTAAATTCTATTTTAGGATATAAAAATATTTAATTAAAATATAAAAATAATATTTTAATATGTATTTTAATAAATAATAATATGATTTTAGGAGGATATAGTTATGTTAGGAAATTTTAGTTATTGTAATCCAACTCGTTTATATTTTGGAGAAAACGCTTTAGATAATTTAAGCACAGAACTTAGTAAATACGGCGATAATATATTATTAGTATATGGGAAAAATTCCATCAAAAAGATTGGCCTATATGATGAGGTTATTTCTATTTTAAAAAATTGTAGAAAAAATATCTTTGAATTACCAAATGTAATGCCTAACCCAACAGTTGAAAAACTTTACGAAGGGTGCAAAATAGCTAAAGATAATAATATTGATTTAATATTATCCGTAGGTGGGGGTTCTTGCTGTGATTATTCAAAAGCTTTATCTGTTTCTGCTTGGTGCCAAGAAGACCCTTGGGAAAAATATTATATTAGAATGGAAGATGTAGATAACAAAATTATTCCTGTAGGTTGTATTCTTACAATGGTTGGGACAGGAAGTGAAATGAACGGTGGAGCAGTTATTACTAACCATAAAGCTAAATTAAAAATAGGACACGTATTTGGGGATAATGTTTTTCCTAAATTTTCTATTATGAACCCTAAATGGACATATAGCTTACCTAAATATCAAATGGTTGCTGGTTTTTATGATACATTAAATCATATTACTGAGCAGTATTTTTCAAATACAGATGATTGTACTTCTGATTATATTATGGAAGGTTTAATGAAATCATTAATTCATAGCTCAAAAATTGCTATAAATGACCCAGAAAATTATGAAGCACGTAGCAATATTATGTGGGTATCAACTTGGGCGTTAAATACTTTAGTATCAAAAGGCAAATCAACAGATTGGATGGTACATATGATTGGACAGTCCATAGGAGGTTACACTGATGCAACTCACGGTATGACACTTTCGGCTATATCTATGGCATATTATCGTCATATATGTAGTTATGGATTAGAAAAATTTAAAAGATTTGCAATAAATGTTTGGGGGATAAACCCTAATGAAAAATCAGATGAAGATATTGCAAAAGAAGGTTTATTGGCTATGGAAAACTGGATGAAAGAACTTGGTTTAGTTATGAACATAAGAGAGCTTGGCGTAACTGAAGATATGATAGAAGATATTGCCAATAGCACATTTATATTAGATGGTGGTTATAAAAAATTAACTTCTAAAGATATTGTTAAAATTTTAAAAGAAAGTATGTAATAATAACTATAAATATTATAACAATTAAATAAAATAATAAATGAATGGAGATATTGTTTTGTATTTTATAAAAATGAATGTATTTAAAAGGTTAAAGTTATTACTGTTTAATATGTTTTATAAAAATAAAAATCTTACTTTAAAAAAATATATTTTATTTTTAGCTGGAATTACAGTTTGTAGTGTAATAATTTTTATAAAAAATAATATGGCTAATAATAGTCTAGTAAACCATAACAATTCTTTATTTACAGAACAATTAGAGCAAAAAACTATGAATATTTTAATAGAGGATAAAGTTTTTACTGTAATGCTAGATAATAGCAAAACTGTAGATGAATTACTTGAAATATTACCTATGGAAATTGAAATGTCAGAATTAAATGGAAACGAAAAATATTATTATTTTTCTAACAATTTAACAACTAATAGTTATAAACCAGAAAAAATAAATAAAGGAGACATTATGCTATATGGGGATAATTGTTTAGTTATATTTTATAAAACATTTTATAATACTTACAATTATACATATATTGGGCATATTGATGATGTGGCAGGGTTAGAAGAAGCTGTTGGTTCATACAATGTTAAAGTTAAATTTGAGCAAAAAAATTAAGTTTAATTTATAAAAATAATAGAATATTAAACTATATTAAATTAAAAAATTATATGCAATAAATTAATCTAACAAAAATTTGATACATTATATGGAGTTATACTTTAAATGAGTTTGATGAAATTTTTCGAAGGAATAAATGTATATTGGAATTGTATATTAATATAAAATTACATTATTACAATAGAATAAGTTTAGAAAAATAAAAGATGCGTAAATATATCGTATAATTAATAAGAAATAAACTATGTAAATATAATATGAAAAATATATTTAAAAATTAACACATATACTCGTTTTTAAAGTTGACAAATTTAGTATGATAATATTATAATAATTATATAATACTAAGCTTAAGAAAGGAGTTATGTGATGAAAAAAATAATAGTTTTTATTACTAGTTGTCTCTTATTAATAAGTTTAAACGGTTGTAATAATGTGAAAGATATTAATAAGGAGGTTGAAAATATTAATATGCCGAAATCTTATGTTGTTGATGAAAATACAAAGGAAATTTATTTTGCAGGAGGTTGCTTTTGGGGAATTGAAAAGCTATTTCAAAGTATAGACGGGGTTTTAGATGCCCAAAGTGGATATGCCAATGGCAAAGAGGATATTATTCCAGATTATAAAAAAGTTTTAGGTGGAGATACAGGATATAGAGAAACTGTAAAAGTTATATACGATGAAAGTAAAGTTTCTTTAGAACAGTTACTTACAGCATTTTTCTATGTAATAGACCCAACTGTAGAAAAAAGACAAGGGAATGATGTTGGCGATCAATATCAAACAGGAATTTATTTTTTAGATGAAAACTCTGAAGAAATAATAACTCAATTTGTTGAAAAAGAAAAAGAAAAATATGAAAAATTTGTAGTGGAAATTGAACCTTTAAGCAAGTTTTATTTAGCAGAAGAATATCATCAAGACTACTTATACAAAAACCCTAACGGATATTGTCATATTGTACCTAAAACATTTGATGAAATAAATGATGTTATAAAAGATGTACCTAATTTATCAAAATATGCAAAGCCAAGCGATGAATATTTGAAAAATAATTTGACAGATTTACAATACAACGTAACACAAAATGGGGATACAGAAAGAGCTTTTACAGGAGAATATTGGGACTTTTTTGAAAAAGGTATTTACGTGGATATAGCAACAGGAGAACCTCTTTTCTCATCTTTGGATAAATATGAAAGTAGCTGTGGTTGGCCTAGCTTTAGTGCACCTATAGATGAAAATAATATATTATTTAAAGAAGATAAATCTTTTGGTATGGATAGAACAGAAGTTAAAAGTAAATCAGGAGATTCTCATTTAGGACACATTTTTTATAATGAACCAGAAAGTCCTAACGGTATAAGATATTGTATTAATAGTGCATCACTAAAATTTATACCTTATGATGAAATGGAAGAACAAGGTTATGGTGATTTACTTTATATATTTGAATAATTTAAAATAAAATATAATTTTTGGTAATAAAAAAAGAGCTTCTTCATATAATTAAACAGGTTAATTTTTAGGAGGAGCTCTTTTGAAACCTTATATTGAGCAAAGAGCGGTTGATGTGGCAAATTTTATTATTAATAAAAATGCTACTGTTAGAGAAACTGCTAAAAAATTTGGAATTAGTAAAAGTACTGTGCATATAGTTATATTAAAATAGAATGTTTTTGGCAAGTGGAAAGTTAGAGAAAAAAGAGAGTGTAGTCACTCTCTTTTTTTGATAAAATATGAGGAAAGGTATAATAATTAAAAGTAATAAAATATTTTATTAATATGTTATTATATATACGTTACAAAAATATTTTGAAAAATCTATTGACAAATTGGAAAATATATATTAATATGAGAATATGAAACGGGTATTTAATAACTTGATCATGTTATTAAACTAGCGTTGCAAAATAAATGGAGGTGTAAATTATGAGGTTAAAAGATTGTGCTAATATTAGGACAGGGTTAATATTATCTAGAAAACTATCAGAAGAAGATTTTAATTATAAGTATAATGCTATAAATTTAACGTCTGTATATAATGGTTTTATAAATAAAGAAACTTTAGATACATTTAAAACTAAAGAAAAATTAAAAGAAGATTATTTAACAAAAGAAGACGATATAGTTGTAAGGCTAACAAAACCATATACAGCAATATTAATAACAAAAGAAACTGAAAATATAGTTATATCTTCAAATTTTTTAAAAATAACTTGCGATAAAGAAAAAGTTTTACCCCAATATTTATATTGGCTTTTAAATACTGAAAAGATAAAACATAAAATTTTTCAAGATGCCACAAGTAATATATTAGATGCAGTAACTGCTACAACTTATAGTAATTTATCGTTAAATTTAGTACCGATTGACAAACAATTTATAATAGGTAATTTATATTTATTGTCACTCAAAGAAAATAAACTGATTAGTAAGTTACAAGAAGAAAAATTTAAACTTAATAATGCTATAATAAAAAAAATAAATGAGAGCTAAAGAAAGGAAATTAATTATGACTACAAAAGCAGATATAGAAAAGGTATTGTGGAAAGCATGCGATAGTTTTAGAGGTAAAATAGATAGTTCAAAATATAAAGACTATATTTTATCAATGTTGTTTGTAAAATACTTAAATGACACTTACAAAGAAAAAATAGAACAATTAAAAGAAAAATATGGTGATGATAAAGCAAGGATAGAAAGAGCAATACAAAGAGAAAGATTTGTATTAAAAGAAGATGCTACATTTGACTATTTATATAATAATAGAAATAACGAAAAAATAGGAGAAAAAATAAATATAGCACTTTCAAGTATAGAAGAAAATAACAGTAGTAAACTTAGAAATGTTTTTAGGGCTATTGATTTTAATAGTGAAATAGATTTTGGAGCAATTAAAGAAAAAAATACCACACTTAGAAATTTATTAGAAGATTTTAATGAGTTAGATTTAAGACAAAGCCAATTAGAAAGTAATGATATAATTGGAGATGCTTATGAATATATGATAGGTCAATTTGCATCAGATGCAGGTAAAAAAGGTGGTGAATTTTATACTGCAA
This sequence comes from uncultured Clostridia bacterium, assembly GCA_944381435.1. Lineage (GTDB taxonomy): Bacteria > Bacillota > Clostridia > Lachnospirales > CAG-274 > Tyzzerella. The sequence continues at coordinate 66,863 of CALWLD010000008.1, read as the reverse complement.
GTAAAGTATCAGAATTAGTAGCAAAACTTGTAAAACCACAAGAAAATGAAAGAATATATGACCCTACTTGTGGTAGCGGTGGACTTCTATTGAAAGCGTATAAAGAGGCTAAAACAACTAAAATAGCAATTTACGGACAAGAAGCTAATAATCAAACTTCTGCATTGTGTAGAATGAATATGTTTTTACACAATATAGATAACGCTAAAATTTGGCAAGGAGATACTCTTTCAAACCCACAAAATATAGAAAATGATGATTTAATGAAATTTCAAGTTATAGTAGCAAATCCACCGTTTTCTTTAGACAAGTGGGATAGAGGTTTTTTAGACAATAGTATAGATAATAAAAAACAAAAAATGACTGCCGATTTAGATAAATTTAAAAGATTTGGCTTGGGTGTGCCACCGTCATCTAAAGGGGACTATGCTTTTATATTGCATATGTTAAGTAGCTTAGATATTAATGGTAGAATGGGTGTTATATTACCACACGGTGTATTATTTAGGGGAGCTAGTGAAGGTAAGATAAGACAACAAATAATAGAATTAAATTTACTAGATTCAGTAATAGGGTTACCTGCCAATTTGTTTTATGGTACAAGTATATCAGCTTGTGTATTAATATTTAAGAAAAACAGAGAAAATAAGGACGTATTGTTTATAGACGCAAGCGGTGAGGGTAATTATGAAAAGGGTAAAAATCAAAATATACTTAGAGATATAGACATAGAAAAAATAGTTACCACTTATGAAAACAGACAAACAATAGATAAATATAGCTACAAAGCTACCTTTGAAGAAATAAAAGAAAATGATTTCAACTTAAATATACCTAGATATGTAGACACTTTTGAAGAAGAAGAAATGGTTGATATAGAAGAAGTGCAAAAAAATATTGAAAATATAGAAAATGAATTAAAAGAAGTGCAACAACAGATGAAACAATATTTAAAAGAGTTAGGTTTATAGAAAGGTAAATTAAAATATATGGACGATATACAAAGCCAGTTAGGTAAGATACTTATTTACCAAAATGAAAAAGGGTAACTATTCGGAAATTCCGAACAGTTCAAATCGTGTTAGAGAGTATATTGGCAACCATTTTGTTGATGTTAACAAAATGGTTGATATTTGAAAAGATAGAGAATGTAAAGATAATATAAATATAGGAGATTTAAACATATGGATAAAAAAAATCAAAATTTTTCAGAGAAACACCCTAGACTTAGTATGTTAATGGGATTAATAATATTGATGGCTATGTTAGGGGTTTTGGTATTATTTATTAGATGGATTTTCGATATTATTATAAACGGGATAGAATTGACATTAAAAACTGTTTCAAATTTAGATGGTGTTGTTATAGTAGCATTAATTACAGGTTGTATTTCTTTAGTTAGTGTTATTATCAGTTCTATAGTTGGTAAATTTGTTGAGTTTAAAACTAATAGAGTACAATATTTAACTCAAAAAAGAGAAGATGCTTATGCAGAATTTATAAATGTGATTTATAAATTAAATATAAGTGTAAAAAAACAAGAAAAATATCCAGAAGATGAAATGATAAATGACATCAATAAATTTTCGAGTAAACTTACATTATGGGGTTCCAAATCAGTTGTTAAGAAATGGGTTAAGTTTAGAGAAATTTGTAACAATCCTAATGAAAACAAAGATAATTTAAAATTAGCAGAAGAAATCATGAACGAAATGCGAAAAGATTTAGGAACAAAGAAAGTTAAACAAGGAAATTTATTATCATTTTTTATAAATGATATAAAAAATTTAAAATAAGGCGGTGATATTTTGCAAGAAGAAATTAAACAAAGGATAAAGCTTATAAAAAATGGGCAAGTACCACAAGGGTATAAAAAAACTAAAGTGGGTATTGTGCCTGAAGATTGGGAAGTTAAAAGGTTAGGGAATATCGGGACGATGTTAGGAGGTGGCACACCAAAAACAAGCATAAAAGAGTATTGGGAAGGTAGTATTCCTTGGATTTCATCGTCTGATTTATACGAGATGAACATTTTCAAGTTAAAAACTAATAAGTATATTACAAATGAAGCTATAAAAAATTCGGCTACAAAGTTAATTCCAAAAAATTCAATATTAATAGTTTCAAGAGTTGGAGTTGGTAAAGTAGCTATTTCATATCAAGAAATATGTACAAACCAAGACTTTATAAATATTACTAACATAAATCAAAATATTATTTTTTTTGGGTATTTAATTTTAATAACAATAAATAAAAAGTTGAAAAATTTACAAGGTACATCTATTAAAGGTATTACCGTAAATGATATAAAATCTTTATTAGTTAATATACCCCCTCTTGCCGAGCAACAAAAAATAGCCACCATTTTAACAACACAAGACAAAATAATAGAGCTAAAGCAAAAGCTAATAGAAGAAAAACAAAAGCAAAAAAAATATCTTATGCAAAATTTGCTTACAGGTAAGATAAGGTTAAAGGGGTTTAATGATAAATGGGAAAAGGTAAGTTTAAAGAAAATTTTAAAGGAAAGAAAAGAATATAGTGAAAAATCTAACATTTATGAACACGTTACATTATCAAAAGACGGTATTTACCCTAAAACAGAAAGGTACGATAGAGATTATTTAGTAAAAGATGAAAATAAAAAATATAAAATTACTAAATTGAATGACATTTGTTACAATCCTGCAAATTTAAAATTTGGAGTTATTTGTTTAAATAGTTTTGGTACTGCTATATTTTCTCCTATATATGTAACCTTTGAGATTGATAGCAAATATAGTATAAAGTTTATTTCTTTATATTTAACTCAATGGAATTTTATTAATGCTATTAGAAAGTATGAAGAGGGAACTGTTTATGAAAGAATGGCTGTAAAGTCTGAAGATTTTATTTTGTATAAACTTAACCTACCAACATTACAAGAACAAAATGCAATAGCCGAGGTTTTATCAAAAGCAGATGAAGAAATAGAGTTTTTACAAAAAGATTTAGAGCAAGAGAAAGAAAAAAAGAAAGCATTAATGCAATTACTGTTAACAGGTATTGTTAGGGTATAAAAAAATGATGTTTTTTTGACACTTTTTTGATACTTTTTTGACACTTTTCAAATTTTTATTTATGATATAATAAAAATGAAAGGAGGTGGCAATATTAAGACAGAAAATCAAATAGATTTTCAAAAAAACTTTACTAAATTTATTGTTGATATATGTAATATTAATGAATTCGATAAAAAATATATTAAAGATAAAATAGATTTATTTTATGAAGTATGTAAACTTTTATCACATATTAGTTACAATAATCAACAAGCAAGAACTCAATATTATTTAATGAATAATCAAAACTATACACTAAATAATAACTATTTTAAATTTTAATTTTTATAAGGTGGGTTTATCCCACCTTATTTATAAAAGGAGTATTTATATGGAGAAAAATTTATATAACGAAAAGATAGTAAGCCAACAGCCTGCAATAGATTTACTGAAAAAAATGGGATATACTTATATATCTCCTACCCAATGTTTAGAACAGCGTGGAAACAAATATAATGTAATTTTAAAAGATATTTTAAGACAACAGTTAATAAAAATAAATAGTTATAAATTTGCAAATAAAGAAAATAAGTTTTCTTTAAACAATATTGAAAAAGCTATAACTGATTTAGATGAACCTTTAATTGAGGGATTAGTCCGTACGAATGAAAAAATTTATAACTACTTATTATACGGTAAAAGCTATGTTGAAAATGTTGGAAATGGTAAAAATCTTAGTTTTAATTTAAAATATATTGATTGGGACAATTTTGAAAATAATGTTTTCCATATAACAGAAGAATTTTCTGTTGAATTGCAGAACAAAAACACTAACCATACAACAGAAAAATTTGACATTAATAAAATTAACACAACTAAAAATGCAAGACCTGATATTGTACTTTTTATAAATGGTATTCCTTTTGGTGTTATAGAATGTAAGTCCCCTTACATATCTGTTGAACAGGCTGTTGAGCAAAACATAAGAAACCAAAAATCAGAATATATACCTCAACTTTTTAAATTTGCTCAAATATTAATGGCTACAAATAAAAATAGCGTTAAATATGCAACTTGTGGTACACCTAAAAAATTTTGGAGTGTTTGGAAAGAACAAGATAATCATTTTTTAAACGCAAAATTAGAAAATTATGTTACAGATAGACAACCAACAACACAAGATAAAAATATTATTGCCCTTTTTTCTAAAGAAAGAGTTGAAAAGATTATTAGATATTTTATATTATATGATGCCAATGTGAAAAAAATATGTCGTTATCAACAGTTTTTTGCAATAAATGAAGTTATTAAAAATATTAATAAAAGTAAAAATGATAATAATTATGAAGGTGGCTTTATTTGGCATACTCAAGGCAGTGGAAAAAGTCTTACTATGGTTATGCTTACAAAATATCTTCTTATGGAAATGTCTAACATAAAACCTAGAGTTATAATTGTTACAGACAGAAAAGAGCTTGACAGACAAATCTCAACTACTTTTGCTCATACAGGCTTAAAGCCAGCTAATGCTACAACAAGTAAAAATTTAATTGAACTTATAGAAAAAAATAGAGCTGATATTATTACAACTATTATAAATAAATTTGATATAGTAGAAAAATCAAATGTAAAAATAGATTGTAAAAATATTTTTATTCTTATAGATGAAAGCCACCGTTCTAACTATGGCGAATTATCTATAAAAATGCGTACAGTATTCCCCAATGCTTGTTATATTGGGTTTACTGGTACACCACTTATGAAAGATGAAAAAACTTCTAATCGTTTTGGTAAACTTATTCATAAATATACTATTAAAGATGGTGTTGATGACAATGCAATAGTACCACTTATTTATGAGGGTAGAGCAGTTATACAAGATGTAGATGAAAAAAATATTGATTTGTGGTTTGAAGAGCGTAGTAAAAGATGTACAGAAAAACAAAAGAAAGATTTAAAAAATAAGTGGAGTCGATTACAAAAATTAAACTCATCTAGTGCTAGAATTAATATGATTGCTCTTGATATAAATAATCACTTTATTACTACTATTAAAGAAACAGGTTTTAAAGCTATGTTGGCTACAAGCTGTAAAAAAGATGCTATTAGATACTTAGAAGCTTTTGAAGAAATGGGCGATTTAAATTGTTCTACTATTATATCTAGACCAGATATGAGAGAAGACGAAGAAGATATAAACGAAGCTTCTGATAATCAAGTATTAAATTTTTGGACTAAAATGATGAAATTATATGGAAATGAAGATAAATATGAAGAAATTATAAAAAATAAATTTTGTAATGGGGATATAGATATTTTAATAGTTTGTAGCAAACTTTTAACAGGCTTTGATGCACCTATTTGCCAAGTTTTATATATTGATAAAGAATTAAAAGAACATAGCCTTTTACAAGCAATAGCAAGAACTAATAGACTAAGAGATGGAAAAGATTATGGGCTAATTATAGATTATAGACAACTTATAAAAAAATTAGATGATGCAATGCAAATTTATAGTGGTGCTGGGCTTGAAAATTTTGAAAGTAGTGATTTAAAAAATACTATTACAGATATAATAGATATTATTAATAAAATTAGAGCTTGTAATGAATCGTTAGAAGATTTATTTATAAATTTAAAAAATAAACAAGATGTTGAAGAAATAGAAGTATCTTTGGCAGATGAAGAGAAAAGAGAAACATTTTACAAACTGCTTTGTAATTTAGGTAAATACCTTAATATTGTGTTAAATTCTGAAAAATTATATATTAGTGTAGATAAAGATGAAATTAAAAAGTATAAAGATAACTTTGTTTTTTATTCTAAAATACGCCGTAGTGTTAAAATTAGATATTATGATGCAATAGATAATACAGAGTATGAACCTATTATGCAAAATCTTTTAGATACTCATCTATATGTGTCAGGGCTTCAAAAAATTGTCGCACCTTTAGATATTTTAAATAAAGAAGAGATAGAAAAAGAAATTGAAAACCTTACTTCTACCCGTGCAAAAGCTGATGCTATAACAAGTAAATTGACTAAAGTTATAAAACAAAAATATGACGAAAATCCATCTTATTATGAAAGTTTTTCTAAAAAAATTAAACAAACTTTAGAAGAATTTAAAAATAAATTAATAGATGATACCGATTACTTAAATAAAATGCGTTCCATATTAGAAGACTTTGAAAATAATAAAAGTAGCATTGAATACCCAGAAAAAATAAAAAATGATTATAATGCACAGGCTTTTTATGGTGGTATATGCATGGTACTAGACACTATACAAGATAATTTACAAGGTAAACAATTTTTTACACAAGATTTTATTACAGATATTTCAATATATATAACGGAAATTTTTAAAGAAAATAAACAAGTAGATTGGAAAGAAAATATTGATATACATAAAAAAATTGAAATGCAAATAGATGATTTATTTTTTAGTTATGAAAATAAGTACAATATAAAAATAGATTTTTCTATTATTGATAAAATAATTGAAAAAGTTAAATTAATTGCTATAAGGAGATACTAATGAGCTATGATAGAACAGTAAAATATAATGACAAACAAATAAAATATACTTTACAAATTAAAAAAGTAAAAAATCTTAATATGAGAATAAAAGATAGTGGTAAAATTTTTGTTTCTGCCAATGAAAATATACCATTTACTTTTATAGATAATTTTGTTTTAAAACATGGCAGGTATATTTTAAATACTGTTAATAAGTTTGAAGAAATCAACAAGTATAAAAGTAATGATAAGCAATATATTAGTGGTGAAAGTTTTTATATTTTGGGTAAACATATAAGATTAAAATTAATTGAAAGTAATAAAGAAAAAGTTTTTAATGATACAGTTTTTTTATATGTTTATACTAAAAATACTTTAGATTTTAATAAAAAGAAAAAAATGGTTGATAACTATATTAAAAATATAGCTTATAATACATTTTTAGATATAACTAAAAAATTACATTTAAACTTTGAAAAATACAATGTTAATATGCCTATAATTGAAGTTAGAAATATGAAAAAAAGATGGGGCTCTTGCTTGCCTAATAAAAATAAAATTAATTTAAATATTTTGCTAATACAAGTCTCTAAAAATTGTATTGAGTATGTAATATTGCATGAGCTTTGTCATTTTATATATCCTAATCATTCAAAAAATTTTTATAATTTTTTAACTGTTATGATGCCAGATTGGAAAGAAAGAAAAAGTATTTTAGAAAATCAATTTATAAATATGGAATATTAAATTATTAATTATAGATAATTTTTCATATAATTTATTATTTTATTACTATAAAATATAAGTAATAAATAAAGAGTTTTTTATATGTATATATAGTTGTAGTAAAATAGAATTGTTTTGGCAAATGGAAAGTTAAATAAAAAAGAGAGTGTTTATACTCTCTTTTTTATTATTAATTATTGACAACATAAATAAAATTATATAATATATGTATATAATATATGTATATAATATATCTATATGGTATATGTATATAAGATATAAATATTATTAGAGGTGATTTTATGGCACAAACAAATATAAATATAAGAATGGACGAAAATTTGAAAAAACAATTTGAGTTATTTTGTAATGAACTTGGTTTAACTATGACAACAGCATTTAATATTTTTGCTAAAACAGTTGTTAGACAACAAAAAATACCTTTTGAATTATCATTAAATACAAATAATATAGAAACATTAGAAGCAATTGAAGAAGTTAAACAACTTAAAAATAATCCTAATAAAAAAGTATATTCAAGTTTTGGAGAATTATTAAAGGAAGTAGAAGAAGATGTATAATATAGTTGCTACTAATAAATTTAAAAAAGATTTAAAACTAGCTATAAAAAGAGGATATAATATAAGTTTACTTAATGATATAGTAGAAAAATTAGCAAAAGGTGAAAAATTACCAGATAAAAATAAAGACCATAATTTAATTGGTAATTATTTGGGTTGTAGAGAATGTCATATAACTCCAGATTGGTTATTAATTTATGAAATATGTGATAATGAGCTTATTTTGTATTTGACAAGAACAGGTACACATAGTGATTTGTTTTAATAAAATATTTTAAAAATATATATTTTTTAAAATAAACATAATATAAATATGTATATTTATAACAAATAAAGGTTAACTCAAATATTATTGTATAGTAATTTAAGTTAACCTCTTATATTTTGCATTTATAAAATATAGTTAAATACCAAATTTTTGTCTTTTTCTACGTATTTTTAGTAAATGTCTATTGGTTGAAGTAGTTATCAAGTAATCATTACCAAATATTTTTTTTGCTCTATTTACATAGGTTAGAAAGTTACCTTTATTATGAGGATATTTTGAATTTCTAATATACTTTATACCTTTTTGAGTATAATCTCTATATAAGTTTTTACAACTTATTTTTTTTCCTAGTCTAGATTTACCTTGACATCTTATTATATGATTTAGTTTTCTATACATTTTTGTATAATATTTTGAAATAGTTTTGTCTCTAAAAGTAACTTTTTTACCATCAAAGACAAATCCTAAATAATCAATTTTATTACTATTTTCTTTAATATTAATATAATATAAATTTGTACAATTTTTTATAGTATTATTACAAAAAGTGTAAATTTGAGTTTTTTCTTCTTGTAACTTTAAATTTGGGATAGTTTCTAATTGTTTATTTATATAGGAGCGAACATCATTTATATTATTATTTTTAGGAAATATAATAATAAAATCATCACTATACCTTAAATATAAACCATTTAAACTTGAAATATATGTATTTATAGATTTATCAAAATTTATCATGTACACATTTGATAAAACACCACTAATAGCAGAACCTTGAGGAATACCATATTTCTTCTTATTTGGTATAATATATTTCTTTTTTAAAGCTTTAAATTTACTTCTAGATAAAGCTATATCTAATTTATTAAATTCTTTTATACCATTAAAATTATATTTCATGTTATTTAATTCTAATAAATCTTTTAATTTCCAATAAGAATATTTAGTTATATTTTTAAAAATAGCATACCAATCATTAGATAATGTATTAACATTTAAAACTTCTTTAATACATTTCTTTAAATAATTATGTTCCAAGTTATCAAAAAAATTAGAAAAATCACCAACTATAATATTACAATCATATTTTTTTATAAAATCAAAAGCATTTTTAGCAAAATAAATATTATTATTATTTTTTTTATCTTTATTAGTTCTATATGCTAATACACAATCATCAATATTATTGTCTTTACTATAAGAATTATAACTTAAATTTAATAACGCACTATAATATTTATAAATACATTTATCAATATGAGATGAGTAACATATAGGTCTAGTTTTAGGTTTAGGTTTTTCTTTTATGCCTTGCTTATATTTTAAGTAATTTTTTCTAGAAAATTTTCTTATTTCTTGTTCATAGTATATAAAAGGATAAAAACTATGTTTTGATATATTATCAGGATTAATAATATAATTAAAACATTTACATATGGAAGTTCGTTTATCAAAATGTGTATACTTTGATAAAGTATTATTATTCTTTTTCCATTCTATCCAATTCATAAAAATCTCCTTAAAATAGCATAAACCTGTCAACAGGGAGGACAGCGTTCCTAATGTTGACAGGTATATACAAAAACTTAATATTAATATTTTTTAATATCAATATTAGCTGTCCAAAATTTGCAATTATAAATTATGCTATAATAGAAATAGCATATCTATTGGAGGTGATTATCATAATAACTTTAGGATACAATATAATATCTATTGAAGACATAATAAGTTCTATAGTTATTAATCTTATTCAAGCCTTGCAAAATAAATATATTCAACAGGTCTTGACATCAATCCTCTACCTTTATACCTTATATTGTATAAAGTAAACTTATAAGAAAACTATTTGTTAACTTATATTATTAATTATATATCTTTTTACAATATATGTCAATATTTATTATGTTTGTATACTTTAGGCAGGAATAGTGAAATGTCCCATTTCACTTTAAACAGCTTAAAACCAAAGGTTTTAACGACATTTCAAGAAAAAGTTTCCGAACAAAAGACTTTTTTCCCGATAAAAGAATGTTTCTAAATATGTAGACTAATATAAAAAGTGTGAATATAGGATTTCACACTTTTTTATATTAAAAAAATTTATTTATTATTCATCAATTTAATTATTTTTAAAATAGCATCTGATTTTTCATCATCAAGTAATCTAATATTTTGAATAAGCTCTGTTTCAAATTTATTTAAGGAAACAACATTATCATTTTCATTAAAAAATTCTGAAAGATTTGTACCAAGAGCAGATAAAAGCTTTTCTAAAATTAAAACAGAAGGTTGAGTAACACTTTTTTCAATATTGTGAATATGATTTTCTGAAATATCAGTTAATTTTGATAATTTATATACACTAATTTTTTTAGTTTCTCTTATAAAATTTAATTTTGAACCTATATTCATAAAAACACCCCTTTACATTACTAATATTATGCATTATAATTAAATTAAAATTAATATAACAATACTTGCATTTATTACTAATTTATAATTATGTATAAAGGAGGGTTTTATGGAAAAGATTTGTTCAATTACAGGACATAGACCTAATAAATTTCATTTTAAAAATAACGAAAATCATATAGATTGTATTAGACTAAAGTATTTACTTATAGAACAAATTATAAAATTGTATTTAGATGGTAATAAAATTTTTTTGACAGGTTGTGCAATAGGTGTAGATATTTGGTTGGGAGAAATTATTTTAAATTTGAGAGAAAAATATGATGATATAAAATTATATTGTATAATACCTTTTGAAAATCAAATGGAAAGATGGAATGATAATTATAAATTTAGATATAATAATTTAATTAATAATTGTACAGGTAAAATAGTTTTACAAAAAGATTTTTCAAAAGATTGTTACTTAAAAAGAAATAAATTTTTAGTAGACAAATGTACTACATTAGTAGGTATATATAATGGTATTGATAAACATAGTGGAACATATTCTACTTTAAACTATGCTTTAAAAGAAAATAAAAATATAATATATATTAACAGTAATAGTTTTGAGGTTACTGAAGTCAGAACATATATATAATAAAAAGCCTATCTTTAATTAGTAGGCTTTATTTTATCACTATTTAAAAATATTAAAAATTCATCAAATGAAATTTCATTATTTATACACTTATTTCTTAAATTTTTAGCTTTTTCTGTCCAGTTAAAAAATTGTTTTTTATTAATAACATTTCTTCTCTGTTTAGAATACATTCTTCTATAGGCTTTTTCATATTGTATATGTATAGGATTTTCTTTATTTTTTTCTATATATTTTAGCCTTGCACCTATTTGATTACAAGTTTTATTTTGATTTTTATAAATTCTATTACAATATAATGTATCATTTCTACCTATTGGAATAAAGTAATTGTTACATAGATTACACTTATTAATTTTAATATTATTTTTAACTACTTGAATTAATTCAAATCTAATTAAATCATCACTATTATAGAGTATAAATGTTTCTACTATTTCAACTGTTTTATTTTTTAATTCATTAATTATATTATCTTGATTTACATATTTTTTTATAAAAATTTTACTAGGTTCAAAAGCAGAAGTAAAATAATTTTCTGTATAATAAGTGCTTTTTCCTAACAATTTTCTATTATAGTCTATTAAATATAATTTTTCCATAGGGTTTAAATCTTCAAATTTATTTTGTAAAAATTCTAATTCTTCAATTAATTTATTTTTGATATTATTAATATCATTTAGAATAGCATCTAAAAAACTTAAGCAATCTAATTTTACATCATATAGACTATTGTAGGCATATTTATTTAAATTTAGTAATTTATATGTATCATATAGAGGTTGTGTTCTTTTAAGATAATTAAGAGCATCAAATATATTATTAATTAGTTTTTGTGTATAATAGTGTAAATATGGAGAACATTTATCAAAGTTATCAACTATTAATGATAAGTTTTTAAAATAATCATCAATATTAAATTTAGTTGATAATGTATAGTCAATCATTTTTATATATTCTTCTTTTAATCTATTTATATCTAAAGTTGTAAAATTTGTAATATGATAACCTAAAGGATAAATTATACCTGTTCTTTCTCCTATATTTGTTTTGTCAAAAAGAACATAAATATCTTTATTTTTAATATAAGCTTTACCTAACATTTTTACCTCCAATTTAGCAAAAATATATAATTAAAATATTTAATTTAGCTATAACTATACTAAAAATTATATAATAATATAGACAAAATGTAAATATTTACCTATACTAAAAAACGGAGGTGATATAATGAATAATATAATAACAACTGAAAAAATATTTAGTAGTGAGTTTGAGCCTAGAAGATGGATAATAAATAAAATATTACCAACAGGATTATCTTTATTAACAGGTAAAGAAAAAATAGGAAAAAGTATGTTTGCATTATATTTATCTGTGAGAAAGAGTGTAGGATTTGATTTTTTAGAATTAAATACTGTATATGGAGAAGTTTTGTATGTAAATTTTAATGATAGTATAGGGCTTGTGCAAAAAAGATTGAAGAAAATGTTTGATATAAAAATAGGTATAATACATTTTTTAACAGACCCAAATTTAATATATGAAGATTTTATAACAACAATATCTAAAATTCTATTAGAAAATAGAAATATTAATTTTATTGTTATAGATAGTTTTGATAAAGTAATTAAATGTAATAAAAGTAAATATGAAATATTACATAATTTAAAAATTTTATCAGATGTTAAAAATATAGGTATATTTGTTATAAGTAATGATAATAGTATAAGTTGTTTTATGGATACAATATTTTATTTAAGTAAAAATACAGTAGACTTATATAGTCTAAAAATAATAGGTAAAGATATTCAAACCACAACTATAAACTTAAAGATAGATGAAAATTTAAGATTTATAAAAAATGAAAATATTACATATTTTGATAAAAATGAAGATGAAACTATATTAGCATTAAGTCAATTTATAAATAATGAAAATAAAAGCTTTAAAGGTACTTCTACAGATTTATTAAATGAGCTTTTAAAGATAAATAATAACTTAAAAACAAAAGTAAATACACTTACAAGGAAATTAAATTCATATAAAAGTATATTACAAGATAAATACAATATTTTATATGAAAATAGAAGAATTGATTTAAATAAAATAATAATCTTAAACTATATAGAAAAGGGTGATATTAATGAAAGAAGAAATAGTGCAAATAACAGTTAAGGTAACAAAAGAAAAGGCAGAAATATTAAAAACATTAAGTACAAAAAAACATATGTCTATGTCTGAATTAGTCAGAAGATTTATAGATAAAGGGTTAAATGTAGAAAGTTATAAAGAAGATGTTGATTTTTTTGCTGGTATAGTTAGAGCAGAGCTTACCTCTATATATAATATTAATGATATAAAACAAATTTTAGATATACAAACAAATAGACTTGCTAAAATGATTATGAAAATAGGCAAGATATCATCAGGGCAATTATTTTTACTTATAAATATGTTTTTAAGAATGATTGATATTAGTGACGAAGATAGATTTGATGAAATTTTAAGCCAGTCTATTTCAAATGGTATTGATTATATGCAAAAGAAAGATTTTGCTATTAATCCTTTTTTAGAAGATACAGAAAACTTAAAAAATATATCAAATAAATTAGATTAATATTTTTATAAATAGAGATAAGCATATTTAATCTTGTACAAGCATAGTATAAATTAAATAATATAAAAGGGGGCTTATCTTTGGGGAATATAAAATTTATATTTCATAATCCTAATACTATAGAAGAAACTTATGAACAAATAGTACATATTTTAGTAGAAAATATTTTAAATAAAATAAATAATAAAGAGTTAGAAAGAGAAATAAGTTAATAAATAAGGCTAGATATAATTTTATATCTAGCCTTATTTACTGTTCTAATCAATCATACCAATCTTGAGGAAAACCCATACATTTTAATATTTTTAATAAATTAGAACAATTAGTTTTATAATTTATTAAAATATCATTTAATGTTTCAAGAAATATATTAAAATCAATTTCATTTAATAAGTATTTAAAACATAGACAAATTCCAAATAAATCATTTTTACCCATATTATTAAGATTTTTAGTTTTATGAATAGGTAAATCTTTTATGGAATTTTTTTATTATTGAAATTTTTAGTTTTATAGTTATATAATCTTTGATTATGAGCACAAACATTTCTAAATTTTGTAATAATTTTTAACATTGATTCAAGTTGAGAATTTTGTATATTAAATTCCTTAGCAATATCAATTTTGATATTTATGTTAGAGTATTCATACATTTTTGAGAGATTACCAAAAGTCAAACAATTAGTTAAAATCCAAAAAGGTATGTTGCTATAAGTATCTCTATTGTATGTAATATAATCATATTTATCAGACTTAGTATATTCATCTAATATTTTTATAAGTTCATTAATTTCATTTTGATAGTTTTGATAATTAAAATTATTTACATTTAAATATTCTTTTTGTTCTTCACCAAATTTTTCACAAAAGAAATATGAATAACGAGATTTTAAGCTTTTTTCTATTTTTAAAATATATTTTAAAAATAGATTCCTAAGTTCTTCATCTAATTTATATAAATAATAAATATCTTCAAATTTTACATTTTTATTATATATTTTAGTTTTTTTATCTCTAAAAGCATCTTTATATCCTGATACTAAAGAAAAATAACTAGTTTCTTTTAAACATTTTATAGCAAAGTCTTTATCATTAATAATGATGCCTTTAGAGGTTAATTTATCTATTTATTCATCATAAGTTAAAAATTTTTTGCTCATAAATACTCCTTTACAAAATTAAAGGCTCCCGCAGGAGCCTTTAGGTTGTACACCACGCAAGTAATACAACGCGATCACTGGTAGTAATTATAACATAGAATAGTTTTTTTGTCAATTACTACTTTTAATATTATATGCAAGAGATATAAAAATATTAATAATTATTGAATAAGTTATATAAAAATGTTAATATAATTATATAAAACTATGAAAGGAGAAAAGCGTTATGAATGTAGTAGCGTATTGTAGGGTAAGTACGGATAAAGAAGACCAGTTGAATAGCTTGGAGGCACAAAAGAAATTTTTTGAAGAATATACCAATAAAAATGGTTATAAACTATTAAAAATTTACAGTGATGAAGGTATAAGTGGGACTAAAATTAAAAAAAGAGAAAGTTTTCAAAAGTTAATGGAAGATGCTAAAAAAGGTCTATTTGATATAGTAATAGTTAAGGATATATCACGTTTTGCAAGAAACACAGTAGATTTTTTACAGAGTATAAGGCAGTTAAAGGCTTTAGGTATAGAAACAATATTTTTAACATCAAATCAAACTGTTTTAGGTAATTCGGAATTTGTACTTACAATATTTGGAGCATTAGCACAAGAAGAAAGTGCAAACACATCAAAAAGAGTAAAGTTTGGCAAGAGAATAAATGCAGAAAAAGGGCGTGTACCTAACTTTGTATATGGATATGACAAAATAAAAGGGGATTATTTTAATCTTACAATAAATGAAAAGGAAGCAGAAGTAGTTAAGAAAATATTTAATTTATATTTAAATGAAGGTAATGGTGCAAATAAAATAGCACAAATATTAAATAATGAAGGATATAGAACAAAAAGGAATTGTAATTGGAGCCAAAATGCAATATCAAGAATTTTAACAAATCCAATATACACAGGTAAAATTGTAAATGGTAAAGAAGAAGTAGAAGACTTTTTAACAGGAGTTAGAAAGAAAAAAGATAGTGAAGAATGGTATGTAATAGAAAAGCCAGAGTTAGCTATTATAAGTAATGAAGATTTTGAAAAAGTACAAGCTATACTTAAAAAGAGAAATATAGATTTTAATTTGAATAAGCAAAGAGAAAGTAACAAGCATTTATTTAGCACACTTATACGTTGCAGTTGTTGTGGTTATAGTTTTAGAAGGCTTGAGAGAGTTTATAGAAATACTTATATAAAATGGGTATGTAGTGGAAGAAATGCTAAGGGAAAAGACAGTTGCCCAAACTTTAGTAAAATAGATGAAACAGAGCTTACAGAGGCTATAAAAGGATATTTTAAAAGTATATTAGAAAGTAAAAAAGATACAGTAGAAAGGATAGTAAAAGAATTTAACAAAATATATAAAAATAAAGAAGATAATATCAATATAGAAAAGGAAATAGAAAAAAAATTAAGTAAATTACAAAAAACAAAAGAAAAGTATATGGAAATGTATACAGATGATTTAATAACAAGAGATGAACTTAATAAAAAAGTTAAAGAATTAAATCAAGATATAGAAAAAAATAAAAAAGAGCTTGAATTTATAAAAAACAACCTATCAAAAGGGGACAGGCTAGAAGAAACAATATATAATACATTTAAAGATTTAGAAAATATTTTAAATATGGACAATTTAACAAATGCTAGCCTTAAAAAAATAATAGATAAAATAGTAGTAGATGAAAGAGGAAATGTAAATATATATTTAAAAGCATTTTCAGATATTGGTGTAGACAAAAACGTTCTTATTAGAAATAATTATACATAAAGATGTTACAGAACGATTACTTATGATAAATCCTAACCTTGCTAATAGGGCAAAAAAGGTATTAGACCTTAATAAATCTGAAAGGCATATAAGAGGGGGATTAGCAACAAAGGAAAAATATTTATCGAAATGTATTGGAATAAATATAAAATAAAAAAATACCACGTATAAAACCGTGGTATTTTTATTATTTTATATTTAGCTTAATAGTTTCAAAAAAGCCTGTATTAATACAGGCTTTATAATTAACAAATATTTCTGTTTAATCCGTTAGGCATAAGAATTAATAAGAATAAGATGATGATAAATGAATCGTTGCCACAACCTAAAAATCCAGGACATAATACCATTAACAAAACTAATATTAATAGCATATTGTCATTACAACCACAAAATGAATTTGTTACACCAATTGAATTATTCATAAAAAATTCTCCTTAAAAATGATTTATAATATATTGTATGATGTAAAATAATTTTTTTGCCTGTCCTATATAAAAAATTATTTATATATTGAAAAATTTTCTATTTTTTCTGAAAAATTCAATTTTAAGTATGTAATTTCATCTATATTATGAGTTATTAGAAGGATAGGTTTAGCTTTACCTTCTTCTATTATTGTATCCATTACAACTTTTTTTATGGCATCATCAAGCCCTTTAAAAGGTTCATCTAAAATAAGAAAATTTGATTTAAAAGCTAATGCTCTACATATAGCTATTCTTCTTTTCATACCTCCGCTTAAATTAGCCACAATTTGGCTATTATCTATATTAAATGTTTTAAAAAGATAATCAATTTTGCTTTTATCCATATTTTTACATATAGTTAAATTTTTATAAGGTGTTAGATATGGGAGCAACATATCTTCTTGAAAAACAACAGATATATCTTTAGGAAGGTTAATTATACTTCCTTTATCTAATGGATATATACCTAACATTAAATTTATTATAGTTGTTTTGCCTGTTCCAGAAGGAGCCATTATACCTGTTATACCTTTATCTTTAATATTAAAGGAAAGATTATCTATTACAGTTTTATCATTAAATTTTTTATGTATATTTTTAAGTTCTATCATAGTTATCCACCTTAAAATAAAAGCTTATTGATTTTAAAATAAAAGTTATTAGTTTTTCAATTAATAAGCTAATTGTTATAATGATTATTGTCCAGGCTAGCAGGTCATTTGTTTCTAGCAATGTTTTAGCCTCTTGTAGCTTACCACCTATGGAATAGTTAGCAATACCTATAATTTCTCCAGCAACTCCTGCTTTCCAAGACATAGAAAAGGAAAGGGTAGATGTAGTTAATATTATTTTAAAAAGATTAGGAAAATAAACATATATAATTTTATTAACTTTGCTTATTTTAAATATATTGCACATTTGCAAAGTATCTTTTCTTATTATATCTATACCGTTGTAAATATTGAAGAAAAATATAGGTAAGCTCATAAAAATAGATATTAATATAGAAAGCATATTTGCATTAAGCCATATTAAAACTAAAACAATAAAGCAAGCTATAGGGGTTACCTTCATAAAGGTAATAGGTACAATAAACAGTTTATATAAAATATAGCTTTTTTTACAAAAAATAGCTAATAAAACACCTAAAATACTACCTATTAAAAACCCACAAGAAACTTTAAAAAGGCTATTAAAAATTGTTATAAAAAAATCTTTTTCTAACATAAGGCTAAAAACTCTTTTAAATACACTTATAGGAGAAGTTAAAATAATATCTTCTCCTATAATAACACTTAATATATGCCATATTATTAGCCAAAATAAAATACAAAATATATTTATTAATTTATTTCTGGTAATAAAATTTTTCATCAGGTAGTTTTCCTCCAATAGATTTTGGATCTTGCTCAAAAAGCACTTGATAATAGCTTGATAAAAGGGTATTTAATTCTTTATCATCTATATAAACTATATTGCAGTAAGGGATAGCTTTTGTTGCAACATCTTTTGGAAGTATATCGTATTTTTCTGATAATGTAGCAGTTTTTTCAATATCAGAATTAGCTAGTTCTATAGATTTTTTATAATCTTGTAAAAATGCATCTAATTCTTCTCTGTTGTTTTCTATAATATCATTTTTTACAACTAAAACACCTGTTATCATATTATCGTTAGTTAGTTTAAACCATTCTTCATCTAAATTTAAGGCGATTCTTAAATCTTTGTTTTTTTCCATAGCAACAGTAACAAAAGGTTGAGGTAAAACAGCTACACTAGCTTTATCTTGAGCTAATAAGCCAGCAAGCTCTGCGTGTTCTGTTTTAAATTCTACAGTTACATCATCTTTTATGTTAGCTTTTTCTAAAATATAGTTAAGAGAATACTCAGGCGTTGCACCTTTTCCTGTTGAAAGGATAGTTTTACCTTTTAAATCTTCTATACTGTTTATTGTATTGCCGTTTTCCACAACGTATAAAACACCAAGGGTATTTATAGCAACAACAGATACATCTTGGTTTTTGTTATACAATACAGATGCTAGGTTAGAAGGGATAGAAGCTATGTCAAAATCTCCATTTGTAAGTCCAGTTACAACTTGGTTTGGGTCAGAAACAAGGGTGAAATTGTGCTTTTCTTCTTCCATCATATTTACAAAGCCTATACCTGTAGGTCCATTTAATGCAACAACATTAAATTTTTTATCAGATACTTCTTTTTGGCTACAACCTGTTAAAGCTATAATAAATAAAATTAAAAGTAATAATTTTTTCATAAGTAACTCCTTAATCTATAGTAATTTGATAGTGATTAAATCATAACACCTTAGAAAAATATTGTCAACTAATTATTTAAAAAATCTAAAGCAAACTGGCTAGCTATGGCAGAGCCTCTATGCAGAACATCTTCATCTATATCAAATTTTTCGTGGTGGTTTGTGTATATTATGCCTTTTTCTTTATTTCTTATACCTATAAATCCATATACACCTGGTACTTCCTTCATAAACAATGAGAAATCTTCACTTCCCATAAGAGTAGGTAATGTGCCTAATGAGCTTTCACCATATAATTTTTTAACAGCATTTCTAGCAATATTATTTAAGTTTTCGTTGTTGTTTATTACAGGAAGTGTATAATGCATCATTTCTATATTAGCGGTTGCATCAAAAGCTTTTGCTGTATTTTCCACTATTTTTTTTAAATCATTTATAATTTTATCCATATCTGTGTTAAAGCTTCTTACAGCACCTTCCATAACAACCTTATTAGCAATAACGTTAAAGCGACTACCACCGTTTATAGTGCCTATTGTTAAAACAAGAGGGTTTAAAGGGTCATTTTGCCTAGAAACATAGGCTTGTAAATTTTGTATAATAGAAGCAGATACAAAAATAGCATCTATACCTAAATGAGGAGAGCTACCGTGGCTAGATAAGCCTTCAACAGTTATTTTAAAGCAATATGCGCCAGCCATACGGTTACCAGATGAAAAGTCTACAAGAGGTGCATCAAATGTACCCCAAACGTGCACACCATATATAGCATCAACATCATCTAAAACACCTTCTTTTATCATATCTCTAGCACCTTGAACAACTTCCTCTGCTGGTTGGAAAATAAGCTTTACATTTCCACAAAGCTCATTTTTTATAGAAGATAAAATCTTGCCAGCTCCTAAAAGCATAGATATATGAGCATCGTGCCCACAGGCGTGCATATTACCATTTTTAGATGCAAAAGTTAAGTTTGTTTTTTCTTCTATCTTAAGTCCATCTGTGTCAGAGCGAAGAGCAACAGTTTTCCCTAGTTTTCCACCTTTTATTAAGCCAACAAGCCCATTACAGTTTTTACAAGGATAAACCTCAATGCCCATATCTTGTAAATCTTTTATCAAATATTCTTTTGTTTTAAACTCTTCGTTAGATACTTCAGGATGGGCGTGATAAAAACGTCTTTTTTCAATGATATAATCTTTATATGTTTCTGCTAAACTTTTAATGTCCATAAAATCACCTCTCAAAAATGATAAAAATATTAATCTATTTTTTCCATAGCATTTATAAGTTCCTCGTTAGGTGTTATGTATGCTGTTTTGTTTGTTTCATAAATAACCATACCAGGCTTTGCACCGTTTGGCTTTTTAACGAATTTTTTAGGGGTATAATCGACAGGTACTAAGCTAGAATTTGAAGCCTTGCTATAAAAGGCAGCAAGGTTTGCTGCTTCATTTAAGGTAGAATTTGGTATTTCCTTACCATCAGCTACAACAATAACGTGAGAGCCTGCTATATCTTTTGTGTGAAACCATATATCTAAAGGTTTTGCAAAACGTAAGGTAAGTTCGTCATTTTGTGTATTGTTTTTACCAACATAAATATGAAAACCATCTGTAGATATATAATGTAGCGGTTTTGATTTTTTATTAGATTTTTGTTTGTTATTTTTATTGTTTTTTTGGCGTTTTAAAAAGCCTTGTTCGGCAAGCTCTGTTCTTATTTCTTTTATATCTTGTTCATCTGTACAAGAATTAACAGAATTTAATACACTTTCTAAATATAAAAGCTCTTCGTTATTTTGCTTAATTTGGTCTTGTAAAGCTACAAAAGTACGTTTTTCTTTGTTATATTTTTTAAAGTATTTTTGAGCATTTTCTGCTGGCGTTAAATTGCTATCTAACCTTATTTCTATTTCTTCAAAATTTTCAGAATAAAAGTTATTAAGGGTAACTTTTGTCATACCTTTTTTTATTGCATATATATTAGCAGTTATAAGCTCACCGTAAAGTTTTAATGTATCTCTATCTTCTATATCTTTTAAAGTTTTTTGTTGCATTTCTTTCTTTTTAGCACAACGTTCTATGTTTTGAGTAATAAGCTTTTTTAAATCTTGAGATTTTTGGTTTAGCCTATATGTTAAATCTTTAGATTTATAGAAAAATTCTAAAAGCTCTGATATAGAAGAAAAATATTTTTTTTCTAAATGCTTAAATATATTAAAATCAAAAACTGTAAAATCAAGCACAGTATTATTTTCGTTATAAACAATTTGTGGGTTAAAATGTGTATTATTGTTTAATAAAACTATATTATTAAAAGCTTTATATAAGTTATTTATTTCATCATCTGTAAGTTCGCTTGTATTTTTTGATGGGTCTATAGCTCCATTATTACATATTTCAGATGCAAGGATAGGGCTTATGCCATTATAAGATTTATATATTATTTGTTGTGTTTTTGTTGGGATAGCATTTTTTATTATATTTAAAAATTCATTATAATTTGTTTCAAGAGGGCTTTTTTTATCTTGAGAAGGTGGCAGGATATATTGCCTACCAGGAAGAACCTCTCTTACAGAGCTTTTATCAAAAGATATATGCTTAATACTTTCTAAAATGTTATTTTTATCGTCTATTAAAATAATGTTACTATGTTTACCCATTATTTCAAAAATTAATGTTTTTATAGAATAATCTCCAAGTTCATTAATAGATTCTACTTCTATGTTAACAATACGTTCAAAATTAGGCTGTGTAATGTTTACTATTTTACCGCTAGAAAGATGCTTTCTAAGCACCATACAAAATAAAGGAGCATTTATAGGGTTTTCCTTTTGTATGTTTGTAAAATTAAGCCTAGGGCTAGATGCATTAGCAGTTAATAAAAGCTTATATGCATTGCCTTTGTTTCTTATTTGCATTATTATTTCATCTTTTTCAGGTTGATAGATTTTATCAACTCTACCTCCTAAAATAGTATTTTTAAGTTCATAAATTATATTTGAAAGACAAAAACCGTCTAAAGCCATATCATAACCTCCTTTTATATATTTTTATATTATACCCCTTAAATACATTTTTGTAAACAAAATGTAAATATTATGGTATAATTATAAATATTTACTTGAAGAAATTTACAATATAAAGTATACTATATAATATATAAAAATGATTAGTTATTGAAAGGAAGAAATAGATTATGAAACTAGGTATCGTTGGCTTACCTAATGTAGGTAAAAGCACATTATTTAATTCTCTTACACAAGGTGGTGCAGAATCGGCAAACTATCCATTTTGTACAATAGACCCTAATGTAGGTATTGTACCTGTTCCTGATGAAAGGCTTGAAAAGCTAAGAGAAATTTATGATTCTAAAAAGGTTTTGCCTGCTGTTATAGAATTTGTTGATATAGCAGGGCTTGTAAGAGGAGCAAGCAAAGGTGAAGGGCTTGGTAATAAGTTTTTATCTCACATTAGAGAGGTAGATGCTATTGTACACGTTGTTAGATGCTTTGAAGATGGCAACATTGTACACGTAGATGCATCTGTAAACCCTGTTAGAGATATAGAAACTATAAACCTTGAGCTTATTTTCTCTGATATTGAGGTTATAGATAGAAGGATATCAAGAACAGCAAAAGCGGCAAAAGCAGATAAATCTTTACAAAAAGAACTTAATGTTTTAGAAAGGTTAAAAGCTAGCCTTGAAGAAGGCATTGTTGCAAGAAACATTGAGCTTAACGACGAAGAAGAGGTAAACTTTGTTAAAGAATTAAACCTTCTTACATTTAAACCTGTTTTATATGCTACAAACGTGGCAGAAGAAGAACTTGCAGATGATGCAAAAAACAACCCATTTGTTAATGAGGTAAGAGCTCTTGCAAAAGAAGAAGGCTCAGAGGTATTTGTTGTTTGTGCTAAAATAGAAGAAGAGATAGCAGAGCTTGATAATGATGAGAAAAAAGAATTTTTAGCAGATTTAGGCTGTGAAACAAGCGGTCTTGATAGACTTATAAGTGCTAGCTATTCTCTCCTTGGGCTTATAAGCTATTTAACAGCAGGGCCACAAGAGGTTAGAGCTTGGACTATAACAAAGGGTACAAAAGCACCTCAAGCAGCAGGGAAAATACATTCAGACTTTGAGCGTGGTTTTATTAGAGCAGAGGTTGTTTCTTACGATGATTTAGTAAGGCTTGGCTCTTTAACACAAGCTAAAGAGCAAGGGCTTGTAAGAAGCGAAGGAAAAGAATATATAGTTAAAGATGGTGATGTTATTTTATTTAGATTTAATGTTTAATAAACTTTAATATAGTTTTTACGTATTATTTTTAAATTACTATTTATATAGTATTTTTAGTCTTACTTAGATAGGGGGAGATTTTATGGAAATACTTATAATTTTATTATTAATAGTAGGTTTAGCTTCTCTAATCATAGAGCTATTAATGCCTGGTTTTGGTGTTTTTGGCATAACAGGTGTTATACTTATGATTTTATCCTGGGGGATAACTATATTTAAATATACTTTTGGTATAGGAATAGTGTTAATAGAGTTAGTTGTTATCACTCTAGGTTTATATTTGCTTATTAAAAGATTAAAACATATGCAAATATATGGTAAATTTATTTTATCAGATGTTGTAGAAAAAGACAAAAAAGACATAGGAAATATGGAAGAATTTATAGGTAGAGAAGGTATTTGCAAAACAGATTTAAGACCTTTTGGAAATGCAGAATTTAACGGAGTTGTTTTTGAAGTTTTATCTGACGATGGATATATTAAGAAAAATTCATTAATAAAAATTATAAAGTTTGAAGATAATAAGCTTTATGTAAGGTTAGTAAATGGAAACTAGGAGGGATATATATGGAAACTATAGTATTTTCAGTTTTATTTTTTGTTATATTAATAGCGATTATTATAGTGCTTAACTTTATACCTGTTGGTCTTTGGGTATCTGCAGCAGCTGCAGGGGTTAAAGTTAGTATATTTTCGTTAATAGGTATGAGGCTTAGAAGGGTATGCCCTGATAGAATTATAAAACCACTTATAAAAGGTACAAAAGCTAGCTTAGATATTAATACAAACCAGCTAGAATCTCACTTATTATCAGGTGGTAGAGTAGATAATGTTGTAGATGCTTTGATTGCAGCACATAGAGCTAACCTTGAACTTTCTTTTGAAAAAGCTGCTGCTATAGATTTAGCAGGTAGAGATGTTTTTGAGGCTGTTAGAATGAGCGTAAATCCAAAGATAATAGAAACTCCTTGGATATCAGCTGTTGCAGTAGATGGTATAGAGGTTAAGGTTGTTGCTCGTGTTACAGTTAGAGCTAACCTTGCAAGGCTTGTTGGTGGTGCTGGCGAAGAAACTATAGTTGCTCGTGTTGGCGAGGGTATCGTTACAACAGTTGGCTCTGCTAAAAGCCATAAAGAAGTTTTAGAAAATCCTGATAGGATATCACAAGTTGTTTTAAGCAAAGGCTTAGACTCTGGAACTGCTTTTGAAATTTTATCTATAGACATTGCAGATATTGATATCGGCAGAAACATTGGTGCACATTTACAAATAGAACAAGCAGAAGCAGATAAAAAAATAGCACAGGCAAAAGCAGAAGAAAGAAGAGCTTTAGCTATTGCTGTTGAACAAGAAATGAAAGCTCAAGTAGAAGAGATGAAAGCAAAAGTTATAGAGGCAGAGGCTATGGTTCCTAATGCCATTGCAGAAGCTTTAAGAAATGGTAATATAGGCGTTATGGATTATTATAACCTAGAAAAAACTAAAGCAGATATATCTCTTAAAGAAAGTCTTAGCAATATGAACTTTGAAGTTGGTGTAAGAGGAACAGGTAAAAATAATCAATAATTTTCATAAAAATGAATAGGTAATGGTATAATAATAAATGGAAAATAAATTAAAGAAAAAAAAGAGAATAAAATTTACCTTTATAAATACATTTAGGATAGCTATTTCAGGAGCTGCTACATTACATTTATTATTTTTAATAATATTTATAATTAAAGGGGTTACCCCTTTAATTATATTTAACATATGCAGTGTAATACTATTTATATTTTTTTCAGCTTATTATATAAAAAGAAATCCTGTACTATCAACTATTATTTCCTGTATAGAGGTATTATCTCAAACTTTAGTTTGTACGTATTATATAGGCTGGGACAGTGGCTTTTATGTATATCCTTTATGTATGGTACCTATTATATATTTTGTTAGTATAAGCATATTGAAAAAAGATTCGTATGGGCACATTGCAGTATTAATAACATTTTTAATATATCAGCTATCTAAAATTTTTGCAGATTCCAGAATAGCAGAATATCAAGAAGCATTTTTACCAATAAACGAAATGTTGTATAAATTTAATACATTAAATGCTAGCTTTATATTTGCATTTTTAATGTATGGTTTTTTATCAGAAATGCGTGATACACAAGAAGCTTTGGAAGATAGGAATGAAGTATTAAATAATATTGCTAATATAGATATGCTTACGGGAATATATAATAGAAGGTATATGACTAATAAACTGATGCAAGAGGTTGAAAAATTTAAGAAAGATAAGAAAGCATTTTCTATAGCCATATGCGATATAGATGATTTTAAAAAGATAAATGATACATATGGACACGATTGTGGAGATATTTTTTTAAAAGAAATAGCTAACATATTAAAAACAGCTAAAAATGAATATGATATAGAAATTTGTAGGTGGGGTGGTGAAGAATTTTTAATATTATCAAAAAACAATGTTTATGACACAAAAGAAATTTGTGAAATAATATTAAAAGAAGTAAGAAATTATTCTTTAATTTATAATGGAAAAGTCCTAAAAGCTACAATGACTATAGGTATATCAGAATTTGATATGAATAATAATAATATAGAAAAAGTTTTAAAAATTGCAGATGTTAATCTTTATAAAGGGAAGGCAGGTAATAAGGATTGCATTGTAATTTAGGAGAAGGTAATGGATAAACTTAATGAAACAAAATTTAATTTTCTTATAGTTTTTAGAATAGTTCTCTTTATGGCTTTTATATTACATTCATTATTTTTAATTTTCTTTTATTTAGTAGGAATATATAGCTTAGTAATTTTTAATGCTATAAGTGTACTTTTGTATATATATTTAGTTTGTATAGTGAAAGAAAAATTGATATATGTAAGTATATTAACTTATATAGAAGTGTATCTTCATTCTATTTTATGTGTATATTTATTTGGTTGGATAGGTGGCTTTTATGTATATCCATTATGCCTTATACCAACAATGTACTTTATAAGTATAAATATGATGAAAAAAGGAAAGTATGGACATTTTATAGCACTTATAAGTATGGCTACATACTTATATATGAGAGTTTTTAATGCTATTAGAAACGAGTTGGCACCTTTCCAAGGTGTTATGCAAAGGTTTGATTTGTTTTTATATATTTTTAATTCTGCTAGTGCTGCAATAGTTTTTATTATGCTTATTTGTTCTTTTTTATATGAAATAAGGTATGCACAAGAAGAATTGGAAAATAAGAATAAAATCTTAGTTAATATTGCTAATATTGATGCTCTTACAGAAATAAATAACAGAAGATGTATGAATGAAATAATAAAAAAAGAGGTAGAAAAATTTTATGATAGTAAAGAACCTTTTTGTATAGCCATATGTGATGTAGATAATTTTAAAAAAATAAACGATACTTATGGACACGATTGTGGAGATATTGTTTTGAAAAGTATTGCAGACATTTTAAAAGATTCTAAAGATAAAAGTGATATAGAAGTTTCTAGATGGGGAGGAGAAGAATTTTTAATCCTTTTAAAAAATAGTATTAAACAAGCTAAAGAAGAATGTGAAATCATTTTAAACCGTGTAAGAGATAATTCTCTAGCATACCAAGATAAGCATATAAAAGTTACAATGACTATAGGTATAGCAGAATTTAATGAGGAAAATGATAACATAGAAAATGTACTAAAAATAGCAGATAACAATTTATATAAAGGTAAAAGAGCTACGAAAAACTGTATTATAATATAATAACATAAAGAAAGAGTGGTTTTATGGAAGAAATAAAATCTATGATTAATAAAATAGGTAGAAATATTACTAAAACATCTAAAGATATTATAAAAAATACAAAACTTTCTATACAGTTATCATCACAAGAAGAAAAGTTAAAAAATGTATATATTGAAATAGGAAAAAAAGTTTATGAAATATATTCTTATGGTGGTAACATAGGTGAGTTTTTTGATGAAAAATATAAAGAAATGCTAGCTATAGAAAAAGAAATAGATAGCATTAAACAAAAGATAGCAGAAAATAAGGAAGCCAAACAAGAAGAAGCAAAGCCTACGCAGAATATAGATAAGGACATAATAGATATGAGACCGCAAGTTTCTAGTGTGGAAGAATGCAGAATATGCAATGCTTGCGGGCAGAAAAATGGCGTTAATGACAGATTTTGTGTAAAATGTGGAAGAAGCTTGTAGAGGTATTTTATGGAATATATGAAAGATAAAGAATTTAGCTATTCTATAAAAATATGTAGAAATAAAAATGGTGTAAACCTAGTTAATATATGTAAAAAATGCTATACACTTAATAACATAAAAAATAAAAGATGTAAAAAATGTTTAAAAAAGATTAATTAATAAGCTTAATTATGTAATCTATAAGTTAATAAATATAGGTTACATAATTAAAAAAGTATATTAGCACTCATTGACAAAGGTGGCTAATAGTGGTATTCTATTATTATAGTAAAATAATATTATATAAAAGGGTGGTTTTTATGTTATGTGAAAAATGTAAATTAAATAATGCTACTGTTAAATATAGCCAAAATGTTAATGGTAAAAAGGTGGAACATAATTTATGTAATAATTGTTTTAATAAGTTGAATTATGGGGATAGCTTTATAGACAATTTTTTTAACAGCTTCTTTACTAACAATTTATTTTTTAACGAATATGACGATAATTACAGATGTAACGTATGTGGAAATACATTAGAAAATTTAAAAAGAACAGGGAAAATGGGCTGTGCTAATTGCTATAATGTTTTTAGAAACAAACTAGATTCTATATTTAATAATATGCAAGAAAAAAATATCCATTTAGGCAAATCACCTAAAAATTTACAAACATTTAAGCCTAATATAGAAACTGATGAAAAAGAAAATATAGAAGCTTTAAAACAAAAGCTTAACATAGCTATACAAAATGAAGACTATGAACAGGCCATAGAGATTAGGGACAAGATAAAATCTCTAGAAAGAGGTGATATTTAATGTTATGGTATGAAGAACAAAAAGATAATATTGTTATATCTAGCAGAGTACGTCTTGCAAGAAACCTTAAAGATTATCCCTTTTATTATGCAATAAGCAATAAAGATTCTAAAGAAATGATTGAAAAGATAAATAAAGCTATATTTAATGACAGAATAAGCAGCAGAAGTTATTTTGAAAAAATAGATTTTGATAGCCTTGATGACATAGAGAAATATGCTATGCTAGAAAAATATATTATCAGTAATAACTTTTTAGAAAGTGATAAACCTAAGGCTATTATTTTAGAAAAAAATGGCAATATTAATATTATGATAAACGAAGAAGACCATATAAGAATACAAGCTATAAATAGTGGCTATAATATAGAAAAATGTTTAGAAGAGGCTAACAGGATAGATAACCTTTTAGAAGAAAGCCTAGACTATGCCTTTGATAAACAATATGGTTATCTTACATCTTGTATAACAAATGTAGGTACAGGTATGAGGGCATCTTTTATGCTACATATACCTATGTTAGAAAAATATAATCAAATACAGGCTATAGCTAGAAATATAGCTAAATTTGGTATGACATTAAGAGGTATGCACGGTGAAGGTACAAAAGCCTTTGGCGGTATATATCAAATATCTAACCAAACAACCCTTGGAAAAACAGAAAATCAAATAATTGAAGATTTAAAAAACATAACTATGCAAATAGTACAAAGAGAAAAAGAAATTAGAAAAAATATAAAAAATGAAGAAAATATTAATATTTTAGATACAATATATCGTTCTTATGGTATAATAAATTACTGTAAAAAAATAAAATTTGAAGAGGCTATGGAACATTTATCTAATATATTATTAGGGTTAGATATAAAAGTTTTAGATAATGTTAGAAATACAAATATATATAGCATTATGATGAAAATACAAACAGCTAACATTATACAAGAATTTAACATAACAGAAAAAGATGATATAGAAAAATATAGAGCAAAATATCTTAACGATGTTTTTAATTAAATAGGAGGTTTTATTATGCAATTAAAATTTACAAAAAAAGCAGAAGATGTAATAAACTATGCTGGCAAAAGTGCTATAGAGCTTGGGCATAATTATATAGGAACAGAGCATTTGCTATTAGGCTTAACTTATGTTAAAAATAGCGTTGCATTTAAAGCTTTAGAAATAAAAAATGTAAATTATGAAAACGTTAAAAAAGAAATAATAGATTTAGTAGGTCAATCTAATTTACAAAGTAGCTTGTCATCAGATGCTTTTACCCCTCGTGTTAAACGTATTTTAAATAGAAGTTGTGATGAGGCTGTAGGTATGGGAACAAACTATATAGGAACAGAACATATACTTATAGCTCTTATAAAAGAATCTAATTCTATATATGGTGATAGCGTTGCTATAAGGATTATGCAAAACTTAAATGTAAACCCTCAAGCACTATATGAAGATATATTAGTTATGCTAGGAGAAGGGGAAAACCCAACAGGTACACCTATTAACAGAAGCTCTAAAAATGCTAACAAAAATACTAACACAAAAACATTAGACCAATTTAGCAGAGATTTTACAAGACTTGCTATAGAGCATAAATTTGACCCTATAGATGGTAGAGATACAGAGATAGAGCGTGTTATACAAATTCTTTCAAGAAGAACAAAAAACAATCCTTGCCTTGTTGGTGAACCTGGTGTTGGTAAAACTGCTATTGTAGAAGGGCTTGCAGAAAAAATAGCTAAAGGTGATGTGCCTGAAATATTAAAAAATAAAAGGGTTGTATCTTTAGATATAGCATCTGTTGTTGCAGGTTCTAAATACCGTGGAGAGTTTGAAGACCGTATCAAAAAAATAATTAATGAAGTAAAAGAAAGTAACAATGTTATTTTATTTATAGACGAAATTCACACTATAATAGGTGCAGGGGGAGCAGAAGGTGCCATAGATGCATCTAACATATTAAAACCTTCTCTTGCAAGAGGTGAAATACAAATAATAGGTGCTACAACATTAAATGAATATAGAAAACATATAGAAAAAGATGCAGCTTTAGAAAGAAGGTTTCAACCTGTAAAAGTGGAAGAACCTACAGAAGAAGATGCTATAAAAATGTTAAAATGCTTAAGAGATAAATATGAAATACACCATAGTGTAAAAATTACAGATGAAGCTATAGTATCAGCAGTAAAATTATCTAATCGTTATATAACAGATAGATTTTTACCAGATAAAGCTATTGATGTTTTAGATGAGGCATCTTCTAAAGTTAGGCTTGCTACCTTTACAATGCCACCAGATATTAAAAAGCTAGAAGATGAGCTTGTAGATTTATCTAAAGAAAAAGAAGAGGCTATAAAAACAGAAAACTATGAAAGAGCAAGCCAAATAAAAGTTAGAGAAGAAGAAATAAGAACAAAATTAGATGAAGAAAAAAATAACTGGAAAAATAAAAATGGCAATGAAGCACAAGTTGTAACTCCTGAAGAAATAGCAGAAATTATATCTAACTGGACTGGTATACCTGTTAAAAAAATGCAAGAAGAAGAAAGCCAAAGGCTAAAAAATATGGAAAATATTTTACACGAAAGAGTTATAGGGCAAGAAGAAGCAGTTAAAGCTGTTGCTAAAGCTGTAAGAAGAGGACGTGTTGGGCTTAAAAACCCTAAAAGACCTATTGGTTCATTCTTATTCTTAGGACCTACAGGGGTTGGTAAAACAGAGCTATCTAAAACTTTAAGTGAAGTCTTATTTGGTGATGAAGATTCTATGATAAGAGTTGATATGAGTGAGTTTATGGAAAAACACAGTGTTTCTAAACTTATAGGCTCACCTCCAGGATATGTTGGATATGATGATGGTGGACAAATAAGCGAAAAAATAAGAAGAAAACCTTATTCTGTTGTTTTATTTGATGAGATAGAAAAAGCTCACCCAGATGTATTTAATATTTTATTACAAGTTTTAGATGATGGACATATAACTGATTCACAAGGAAGAAAAATAGATTTTAAAAATACAGTTATAATAATGACATCTAACGTTGGAGCTAGAAACATTACAGAAAATAAAAAACTAGGCTTTGCTACATCTGAAGATGAAACTAAAAAATATGAAGATATGAAGAAAAATGTTATGGAGCAAGTTAAAAGAACATTTAAGCCTGAGTTTTTAAATAGAATAGATGATATAATAGTCTTTACTACTTTAAATAAAGAAGAAGTAAAAGAAATATCTAAAATTATGTTAAAAGAACTTACAGAACGTATAAAAAATAGCTTAAACATAGAAGTATCTTTTACAGAAGAAGCTATGGATAAACTTGTAGAAATAGGATATGATAGCACTTATGGTGCAAGACCTTTAAGAAGAGCTATTCAAACTAACATAGAAGATAGCTTTGCTGAAAAATATCTTGACGAGGCTTTTGCTAGCGGAGATACTGTAGTTATAGACTATAAAGATGATTTCACATTTAATAAAAAGTAAAATAAAAGGAAGTGTATAACACTTCCTTTTATTTTACTATGTAAGTTTAATTATAAATATTTTATATAAAATAAGATGTAAAAAATATTATTTAAAAAGGTAGAGTTATAGTACCTTATAGCATAATATTTATGCCATACATTTAAAGGTATTTTAAATATAAAATATATTAAAAATTTTCAATATCTTCTCTATTTGGTATAGAAGGTGATGCACCTTTTTTAGATACAGCAATAGCGGATGCTTTTGAAGCTATATCTAAAGCAGTTTTTATAGGTAAATTTTCAAGGATACTTGCAAGATAATAGCCTGTAAATGTATCACCAGCAGCAGTAGTATCTACAACATTTACTTTATATGCATTTTGTTTTATAATGCCTTCTTTTCCTATATACATAGAGCCATCTTCACCTAATGTTAAAACTACAGAAGCATTTTTAAATTTTTCATTTAGTTTTTTACATAATGTATTTTTATCATCAAAGTTTCCAACTAAAGCCTTTGCTTCTATTTCATTTAAAATAAAATAGTCTATGTAATCTAAATTTATTTTAAATATATTTTCATTAATAGGTGAAGGGTTTAAAATTATTTTCATACCTATATTATGAGCTTTTTCAACTATATAAGGTATTTCGCTGATTTCATTTTGAAGTAAAAGATAGTCGTTATCAGTGAAATTTTTAAGAACATTGTCTATCATATCTTTTGTAATAGCTTTATTAGCACCACCGTATAAAATGATACAGTTATCTCCAGAAATATCATTTTGTATAATAGCATTACCTGTTCTAACATCTTGCAATGTATATAAAAAGCTAGTGTCAATACCTATATCATCTAATATTTGTTTTAAAAACAGCCCATCAGTGCCTATAGCTCCAGCGTGATATACATTTAGCCCAGCCTTTTTTAAAGCTATAGATTGATTAAGCCCTTTTCCACCACTAAATATATTTAACATATTAGAAGATATAGTTTCTCCTTTTTTTACAAAATGTTCTACATTATATACATAATCAATATTTAATGAACCAAAGTTAAGAACTTTCATAGATAAACCTCCTTTTATAAATAATTAATGTTATTTTAAATAAAAATTGATGTAATTAGTGATAAATAGCTTAAAAGGTTGCAGATTAAACTACAACCTTTTAAATTATTTATTGTCATCAAATTCACTAAAATCATAAAAACCTTCTTTATATTTCTCTGTCTTTGAAGGAATGTAATTTTTTTTGCTTGGTATTATAATCCAAAATATAATATAGATAGGAATAGGGGAACCTAAAAAGATAAAAGATAATAAAACAAAAAATATACGTATTATAGTAGGGTCTATTTTAAAATATTCTCCTATGCCACCACAAACACCTGCTATCATTTTATCATTTTTAGATAATGTAAGCTTTTTTTCCATAGTTTTTACTCCTTTCTATTTTATAAATTATACTTTAAATATATATACGAAATTATTATAATAAAAGTTTATAAAAAACTCAATAAATTTTATAAAATAAATAATATATGGTTGCAATTTAGCTATTTTAATGATAAAATTTTTTAATGATAAAAACTTAACTTAAAATAGGAGGGCTATATGAAAAACTTTTTTTCCGACAAAGTATTTTTTAAAAATTTATTTTTAATAATAATACCAATTATTTTTCAAGAGCTACTAAACTCTTCTGTAAACCTTGTAGATAATTTTATGATAGGTCAATTAGGAGAGGTTGCTATCACATCGGTTGGGCTTGCAAACCAGATATTCTTTGTATTTAACCTTATTTTATTTGGGGTAAACAGTGGTGCAGCTGTTTTCGTTGGTCAATATTTTGGTAAAGGTGATTTTACAGGGATACATAAGGTTATAGGGCTTGGTGTAATTTTAAGCTTATTAAATGCATTGATATTTGTATCTGCTATTTATTTTGCACCAGAGTTTTTAATGTCTTTATATTCTAAAGATAGTGCTGTTATACAAGAAGGGATAAATTATTTACAAATTATAGCTCCTGCATATTTTGTAATAGCTTTTATTATGGCTATAAATTCGGCGTTAAAAGCTATAAGAAAAACACATTTTCCTATGATAACAACATTTATAGCACTTCTAACAAACATAGCATTAAACTATTTATTTATCTTTAAATTAGGATATGGGGTAAAAGGTGCTGCTATGGCTACACTTTGTGCAAGATGTGTTGAGCTTACATCACAGCTTTTAATTGTATTTAGTAAAAAATTACCTATTTTAACTAACATTAAAAATTACTTTAAGTTTAATAAGGCTTTTGTTAAATCTTATTTTGATGTTTGTACACCTGTTATTTTAAATGAAGTTTTTTGGAGTATAGGTATATCTGTTTGTAATATGGCTTATAAGTTTAGCGGAACAGATGCACAATCAGCTGTACAAATAACAGGTACTGTGCAAAACTTATTTACTGTTATGGGGGTTGCCATAGGTGGTGGCTGTGGTATATTATTATCTAACGTACTTGGATATGGAGATATAGAAAAAGCTAAAGACTACTCTAAAAAATGTATGGTTTTAACTGTAATTATAAGTAGTATTATGGGCGTTATACTAATAGTTTTATCACCTTATATAATAGATATATTTAAAGTTAAAGATTTGGTAAAAGACTATACACATAAGCTTTTAATGATAGTTGCTTTTGGCATTGTATTTAAAACTTATAATTACACAACCATTGTTGGTATTTTAAGAAGTGGAGGAGATACTAAATACACTGCTATATTAGATTTTTCAAGTGTATGGTTTATAGGTATACCTATGGCTTTCTTAGGTGCTTATTTCTTAGATTTACCGATATATATAACTTATGCTATGGTATATTCTGAAGAAATTGTAAAAGGATTTTTTAGTAGTGCTAGGGTTAAAAAGAATAAATGGGCTAAATCTTTAGTATAATATATAAGGCATTTTTAAATGTTATTTTAACGCTAAGAGGTGAAGTTATGAAAAATGAGAAAAAAAGTTTTTTTACAGGCATTGTTTTTGGTATGGCTCTTTTGTTTTTTATAAACAGTATTGTTACAAACGGTAGCTTAATTTATAGAAAACTTGTATCAAAAGAACTAACTCAAAAACAAAAAATAGCTGAAATACAAAAGATAGTTGACACATACTATGTAAATGAATATGACAAAGACTTTATGGAAGAAACTATGTATAAGGGAATGGTAGCCTCTTTAAAAGACCCATATTCTTATTATATGACAGAAGAAGAATTTAAGCAATTTAAAGAAAATACAGAAGGTAATTATGTTGGCATAGGGATAACGGTTAATTTAACTGAAGATGAGAATATGCTCATAAACCAAGTTTTTGAAGGTTCTCCAGCTAAAGAAAGCGGTTTAAAAGAAGGAGATAAAATAACAAAAGTAGATGGTGTTTTAGTTAATTTAGAAAATTATCAAGATGTAGTATCTAGCATAAAAGGTGAAGAAGGAACAAGCGTAAAACTTACTATATATAGAGAAAGTGAAAATAAAACATTTGACGTAGATGTTATAAGAAGAAACCTAGATGTTCCTACTGTAGAACATAAAATGCTAGAAGATAACATAGGTTATATAAAAATAAATCAGTTTGACGGGGTTACATACGACCAATTTAACGAGGCATTTAACAACTTATCTAGTGCTGATGGGTTAATAATAGATTTAAGAAATAACCCAGGTGGGCTTTTGGTAACAGTTAATAAAATAACAGATATGTTAGTTCCTGAAGGAAATATAACATATATAGAAGATAAAAACGGAAATAGAGAATATCATAAATCAGATGCTAATTATTATAACAAACCTTTAGCTATAATTGTAAATGAAAATTCGGCATCTGCATCTGAGGTTTTAACAGGTGCAGTTAAAGATTTTGGCGTAGGGAAAATAGTAGGAGAAACAACTTACGGTAAAGGTGTTGTTCAAAATACATTTAACTTAACAGATGGTAGTGGCGTAAAAGTTACTATAGCTAAGTATTATACACCTAGCGGGGTTTGCATAGATGGAACAGGCATAGAGCCAGATTATAAGGTTGAAAACCCAGAAGATAACAGCCAAGATTTACAGTTAGAAAAAGCTATAGAAGTTGTTAAAAATTTTAATTAACAAATAATAAATAATTGACTTTTACCTCCTAAAATTATATACTATTAATATATATTTTTAGGAGGTAAAACTATGCAAAAAATACATTCAGATAAAGCACCTAAGGCAATAGGTCCTTATTCTCAAGCTGTTTTGGTAAATAATATGCTTTATACATCAGGGCAAATACCTTTAAATTTAGAAGGTAACATAGTGGGAGATAACATAACAGAACAAACAGAACAAGTTATGAAAAATTTAAAAGCTGTTTTAGAAGAAGCTGGTACAAGCTTTGAAAATGCTATAAAAACTACTTGCTTTTTATCAGATATGGCTAACTTTGCAGGATTTAATGAAGTTTATTCTAAATATTTTACATCTAATCCTGCTCGTTCTTGTGTAGCAGTTAAAGAATTACCTAAACAAGTTTTAGTTGAGGTAGAGGTTATTGCTTTAGTTAAATAATTTAGTATAAAGTGTGTTAAAGTTAATTTTAACACACTTTATACTAAAATTTTTATAAAAAACTAAAAAAGATATTGACATATGTAAATATGTATGATAAAATAATTAAGAATAAAGAAGAAGCTCTACTTCTCACCTTACGGTATCTGGCTTTAAGGTTATCAAATTTCATATTTTATTACCTTTTTATAGGTATTTTATGATTTTTAAGTAGGAGCATTTTATTGCTCTTTTTTTATTTTAATTTAAGCTAATATTTATAGCTATTTAAGTTTTAGGAGGTGCTCGCAATTAACGAGTTAATGATTAACGAACAAATTAGAGATAAGGAAGTTAGGGTTATAGGTGACGATGGAGAACAGCTTGGCATTATGTCATCTAAAGAAGCTCAAGCTTTAGCAGATGATAGAAACCTAGATTTAGTTAAAATTTCACCTACAGCTAAACCACCTGTTTGCAGGATAATGGACTATAGCAAATTTAAGTTCGATAAAGCTAAAAAAGAAAAGGAAGCTCGTAAAAAGCAAAAAGTAGTTTCTGTTAAAGAGCTACGTTTATCCCCTAATATAGATAAGCACGATGTGCAAGTTAAAGTAAAAAAAGCAATAGAGTTCCTTAAAAATGGTGACAAAGTTAAAATTAGTATAAAATTTAGAGGTAGAGAACTTGGGCATACAGAAATTGCAAACGACATTATGGCTGATTTTGCACAGCAAGTTAGCGAATATGGCGTTATAGAAAAAGCTCCTAAAATGGAAGCTAAATCTATGGCAATGTTTCTAGCGCCTAAAGCATAAATCTTACAAGGGAGGACATTTAAAATGCCTAAATTAAAAACAAAAAAAGCTGTTTCTAAACGTGTTTCTGTTACTGGTACTGGTAAATTAAAGAAAACAAAAGCTAACAAACAACACATACTTACTAAAAAATCTACAAAAAGAAAAAGAGGCTTAAGAAAAGCTAACTTAGTAGATAAATCTAATATGAAACAAATGAAAAAAGTATTACCTTACATTTAATTGACAACTCATAAGGAGGAAATTTATAATGGCTAGAATTAAAGGTGCTATGAATGCACGTAAAAAACATAAAAAAGTTTTAAAAATGGCTAAAGGTTTTGTTGGTGCAAGAAGCAAACAATACAGAGTAGCTAAACAATCTGTTATGCGTGCTATGGCTCACGCTTTTGCAGGTAGAAAACAAACTAAAAGAGAATATAGAAGACTTTGGATTACTAGAATTAATGCTGCTGCAAGAATAAACGGTTTATCTTACAGCAAATTTATGAACGGTATTAAAAATGCAGGTATCAATATTAACAGAAAAATGCTTGCAGAAATGGCTGTAAACGATGCTAATGCTTTTGCTAAACTTGTAGAAACAGCTAAATCTAACTTAAAATAAGATATGTTCATTTAAAATATACCCTAAATATTAAAAAATAATATTTAGGGTATATTTTTTATAAAACAATATTTATATAAGTATAAAATAAAAATTGAGAGTGATGAATATAGTATTATATGGATAAAACATTACAGTAGAATAAATCTTATTTAACAGAATAAAAATGTATTCAAAAAATGTAAAAAAATATTTTATAATGAAATATAAAATATTAATTCATATCTTAATTGCATAATAAAAAGCAAGTTAAATACTTAAGTTGTATTTATCTTGCTTTTTATTAATATTTTTATTTATTTAAAGGTTTCATTGTAGGGAATAACAATACATCTCTAATAGATGCAGAATCTGTAAGTAACATTACAAGCCTATCTATCCCCATACCTAAACCACCTGTAGGTGGCATACCATATTCAAGTGCTAATAAGAAATCATCGTCTAGCATAGTAGCTTCGTCGTTACCTTCTGAACGTAATTTTTCTTGTGCTTCAAAACGTTCTCTTTGGTCGATAGGGTCGTTAAGCTCTGAATAAGCATTGGCAAATTCTCTACCTACAATAAATAGCTCAAATCTTTCTGTATATTCTGGGTCTTGTGGTTTTCTCTTAGAAAGAGGAGATATATCAACAGGGTGCTCTGTTATAAATGTAGGTTGTACAAGGTTATGCTCTACAAATTCATCAAAGAATAAGCTTAAGATATCGCCTTTTTGATGATGTTTTTCAAATTGTATGTTATGTTTTTTAGCTATTTCTCTTGCTTCTTCAATAGTTTTTATTTCTCTAAAATCTACATTAGCATATTTTTTAACAGCATCTACCATTGTTATTTTTTCAAAAGGTTTAGATAAATCTACTTCTGTACCTTGATATGTTATTTGTAATGTACCTAATACATCTTGAGTAACTGCTTTTATTAAGCCTTCTGTTAAATCCATCATATCGTTGTAATCTGCATAAGCTTGATAAAGCTCCATTAATGTAAATTCTGGGTTATGTTTAATGCTCATACCTTCGTTTCTAAAAACACGGCCTATTTCATATACGTTTTCAAAACCACCAACGATAAGACGTTTTAAAGGAAGTTCTAAAGCTATACGCATATATAAATCTAAATCTAATGTGTTATGGTGAGTAACAAAAGGTCTTGCGTGAGCCCCACCATAGATGCTTTGTAAAATAGGAGTTTCTACCTCTAAAAAGTTTTTGTTATCAAGGTAGTTTCTCATACTTTTGATAATTTGTGAACGTTTAAAAAATGCATCTTTAACTTCTGGGTTAACAATTAAATCTACATAACGTTGACGGTATCTAAGGTCTTGGTCTTTAAGACCGTGGAATTTTTCTGGTAAAATTTGTAAGCTTTTAGAAAGAAGGGTAACGCTATGTGCTTTTATAGATATTTCTTCTTTTTGTGTTTTAAAAACCATACCTTTTATAGCAACTAAATCGCCTATATCAAACTTCTTAAATTCGGCATAGTCTTCTTCACCAATTTCGTTTTTGCTTACATAGCTTTGGATTCTGCCATCTCTATCTTGTATATCACAAAAAGATGCTTTACCCATAACACGTTTGCTCATTATACGTCCTGCTACGTAAACTTCTTTTTGGTCAAAATCTTCAAAGTTATCTTTTATTTCTTTGCTATGGTTAGTAACAGTTGCTTTTGTTATTTCAAAAGGGTTTTTGCCTTTTTCTATAAGCTCTTTTAGTTTATCGTGTCTTATTTGTAAAAGTTCGTTTAATTGTTGTTGGTTTTCAATTTGATTTTCGTTTGTATTTTCCATAAAAACCTCCTAGTGTATTTCTAAAATTTTTAAGCTGATAGTACCATCTGGTGTATCTATTTCTACCTTATCTCCCACCTTATGCCCTATAATGCCTG
Organism: uncultured Clostridia bacterium; assembly: GCA_944381435.1. Lineage (GTDB taxonomy): Bacteria > Bacillota > Clostridia > Lachnospirales > CAG-274 > Tyzzerella. The sequence continues at coordinate 26,700 of CALWLD010000008.1, read as the reverse complement.
CACCTATAGGAGATTCGTTTGAAATTTTACCATTAAAAGGGTCTGCCTCTGCTGAACCTACAATAGTATATTCTATTTCTTCTTCAAATTCTTCATCAAAAAGCTTGATTGTGTTACCAATGCTTACAGTGTCTGTAACATTGCCAGAATCTATAACTTCTGCATTTCTTAACATATTTTCTATAGTTACAATTCTAGCTTCGATTTCTGCTTGTTCTTCTTTTGCAGCGTCATATTCAGCATTTTCTGATAAGTCACCTTGACCTCTTGCCTCTTTTATTTTAGCTGCTACATCTTTTCTACGTACAACTTTTAATTCTTGTAATTCTTGTTCTAGATTTTCAAGACCTTCGTGTGTTAAAATTATTTTTTTTCCTTCATTCATTTAACTGACACTCCTTAATAAATTTATATTAAAAATATAATTAACATAGTATATCCTTAAAATTATAAAACAAGTAAAATTTATTGTCAAGATTTTTGCTATAAAAATTAACATAATTTTACTTAATGTATAGACTTGTTTTAAATACTATGTTAAAATAATAGAGATTATTATAATTTTTTTATAGAGGTGATACTATTGTCTGATAAAAATTGTGAGCTAATAGCAAAATCTATTGGTGGACAAGCTGTTATAGAAGGGGTTATGATGCGTGGTAAATCTACCTATTGTATGGCAGTTAGAAATGTTAATACAAAAGAAATAGCTATTGAAAAAGAAGATGTTAAATCTTTAGCCAATAAATCTAAAATATTAAAAATGCCTTTTATACGTGGTATTGCAAGCTTTATAGATAGCTTAGTTTTAGGTATGAAGATAATAATGAAATCGGCTACATTATCTGGACTAGATGATGATACTGATGTAAAAAAAAGTAAACTAGACATATATCTTGAAAATAAGTTTGGTGAAAAATTAACTGATTATATTATTTATTTTAGCGTTTTTGTATCAATTATTTTATCTATAGCTATATTTATGGTGCTTCCTGTTTGGATAAGCAGTTTTATTACCAAATTTTTTGAAATTAGCCTTTGGGGCATTGGCATTGTAGAAGGTTTTGTTAGGATATTTATATTTTTAGGCTATATCTTGCTTATATCTAAAATGAAAGATGTTCAAAGGCTTTTTAAATATCACGGGGCAGAGCATAAAACTATTAATTGCTTTGAAAGTGGCGATGAGCTTACCATAGAAAATGTTAAAAAACATACAAGACTTCATAAAAGATGTGGCACAAGCTTTTTAATTATTGTAATTCTTGTTAGTATGATTGTTTTTATGTTTTTAAGAACAGATAATGTTACTTTTAGGGTTTTATCTAGGGTTATATTGGTGCCTCTTATTGCTGGGATAAGCTATGAAATAATAAAGCTTGCAGGTAGATGTGATAATATTTTTGTAAAAATTATTAGTGCTCCTGGTATGGCTTTACAAAAGGTTACAACAAAAGAGCCAGAAGATGATATGATAGAAACAGCTATTTTATCCTTAAAAGGTGTTTTGGAAGAAGAGGGGACTTATAATGAAAAGTAAAATAAAAGACATACTTATACATTATAAAAAAATATTAAAAGATAATAACTTTGATACTTATTCTTTAGACGTGGAAGTTTTGTTAATGAACGTTACAGGCTTCAGCAAAACAAAGCTTTATACAGATTTTGACTATACATTAACAAAGGAAGAGTTTGAAAAGTTTGAAAGTTTATTTAATAGAAGGCTTAAAAATGAACCTATTGCCTATATAATTGGTAGTTGCGAATTTATGGGGCTTAATTTTTTATTAAATAAAGATACTCTTATACCTAGAGGAGATACAGAAATTTTAGTTGAAAAAGCAATAGATATCATAAAAGAAAATGAATTTAAAAGTGCGTTAGACATAGGTACAGGAAGTGGTGCTATTGCTATATCTTTGGCTAAATATTGTAATATCCCTATAGATGCAGTTGATATAAATAAAAATGCTTTATTAAAGGCTATGGAAAATGCAAAACTTAATGATATAGAAAATATTAATTTTATAGAAAGCAATGTTTTTGAAAATGTGGATAACAAATATGATGTTATTGTATCTAATCCACCTTATATAAGAACAGATGTTATCCCTACATTAGATGCAAATGTAAAAGATTATGAGCCAATACTTGCTTTAGACGGTGGAGAAAGCGGGCTTGTGTTTTATGAAGAAATAGCTAATAATGCACATAAGTATTTAAACAAAGGTGGATATTTATTATTTGAAATAGGACACGACCAAGCTAGAGATGTTGTAAAAATTATGGAAGATAATAATTTTTGTAATATAAATGTACTAAAAGATTTATCGGGGCTTGACAGAGTGGTGTTTGGAAATATAAAATAGATGTAGATAAATTTAGGAGGTAAACAATGTTTGATAAATTAATAGATTTAGAAAAAAGATATATTGAACTTTCGGATAAAATAAACGACCCAGAAATTATAAGCAATAATGAAGAATGGCGTAAGCTTATGAAAGAGCATAGCGATATTAGCCCTATTGTTAATAAATACAAAGAATATGAACAAACAAAACAGGCTATTGAAGATGCAAAAGAAATGCTTAATGAAAGCGATGAAGAAATGCGTCAGCTTGCAAAAGAAGAGCTTAACGAAAACAATGAAAAGTTAGAGAAAATAAAAGAAGAGCTAAAAATACTTTTGATACCTAAAGACCCTAACGATGATAAAAACGTTATTGTTGAAATAAGAGGTGGAGCAGGTGGCGACGAGGCAAACATTTTTGCTGGTGATTTATACAGAATGTATACTCGTTATGCTGAAAGAAGAAAATGGAAAACAGAAATAATGAGCTCTACACCTAGTGATATGGGTGGCTTTAAAGAAATATCTTTTATGATTATGGGACAAGGTGCATATTCTAGGCTTAAATACGAAAGTGGTGTTCACAGGGTGCAACGTGTGCCTGATACAGAATCTAGCGGTAGAATACATACATCTACTGTTACTGTAGCAGTTTTACCTGAGGTTGAAGACATTGATTTTAAGCTAGATTTAAACGATGTACGTATAGACGTATTTAGAGCATCTGGTAACGGTGGACAATGCGTTAATACTACAGATTCTGCCGTGCGTGCAACACATATACCTACTGGTATTGTTGTATCTTGTCAAGATGAAAAAAGCCAGCTTAAAAACAAAGAGAAAGCTTTAAAAGTTTTAGCTAGCAGGCTTTATGATATGGAGCTTGAAAAACAACACGCAGAGCTATCAGCAGAAAGAAAAAGCCAAGTTGGCCGTGGTAACAGAAATGAAAGGATAAGAACTTATAACTTCCCTCAAGGGCGTGTTACAGACCATAGGGTAGGGCTTACATTACACCGTTTAGATGCTATAATAGATGGGGATTTAGACGAAATAATGGACACTCTTATAACAACAGAACAAGCAGAAAAACTTAAAGAAGGTATGGAATAAAGATTTTCATATAAAATTAAAAAAATGCTTGCAAAGTTAAACAAACTGTGATATAATCACCTAGGAAAAATATAACACACATAAGCTATTTAGTTTAAGGGGTGCTTTTAAAGTCTTAAACAAGGCTTATGGAGGATTAACCATAGGAGGAAATAAAATGGGCGTAATTTCAATGAAACAATTATTAGAAGCAGGGGTACACTTTGGTCATCAAACTAGACGTTGGAACCCTAAAATGGCAGAGTATATCTTTGCAGAAAGAAATGGTATTTATATCATTGACCTTCAAAAAACTGTTAAAAAAGTAGAAGATGCTTATCAAGCAGTTTTTGATATAGCTAAAGAAGGTGGCGAAGTTTTATTCGTTGGTACTAAAAAACAAGCTCAAGATTCTATCAAAGAAGAAGCTATCAGATGTGGTATGTACTATGTAAACGAAAGATGGTTAGGTGGTATGCTTACTAACTTCGAAACTATCAAAACTAGAATTCAAAGATTAAAAGACCTTGAAGCTATGATTGAAGATGGTACAATGGATTTATTACCTAAAAAAGAAGTTGCAAAACTTATGCACGAAAAAGAAAAACTTGATAAAAACATTGGTGGTATTAAAGAAATGACAAAAATACCAGAAGTTATGTTTATTGTTGACCCACGTAAAGAAAGAATTGCTGTTCAAGAAGCTCACAACTTAAACATTACTACAGTAGGTATTGTTGATACTAACTGTGACCCAGAAGAAATCGACCACGTAATCCCTGGTAATGACGATGCTATCAGAGCAGTTAAACTTATTGCAGGTAGAATTGCAGATGCTGTTATTGAAGCTAGACAAGGCGAAATAATGACAGAAGCTACAGAAGAAACTGCAGAATAATTTTAAATATAATTTAGGGATACCTAATTTTAATAATAAAAATTGCCTAAGCCCTATTGGGCTAGGCTTTTTTAAAGCAAATAATATAAATTTTTGGAGGTAATTAAAATGGCTGTTACTGCTGCTATGATTAAAGAACTTAGAGAAATAACTGGTGCTGGTATGAGCACTTGTAAAGAAGCGTTAGTAGAAACTAATGGTGATATTGAAAAAGCTATTGAAGTTTTAAGAGAAAAAGGTCTTGCTACTGCTGCTAAAAAAGCTGGACGTATTGCTGCAGAAGGTGTTAGCTTTGCTCACATTACAGAAGATAACAAAGTTGGTGTTTTATTAGAAGTAAACAGTGAAACAGACTTCGTTGCTAAAAATGAAGTTTTCCAAAACTTTGTTAAAGCTGTTGCTAAACAAATTGTAACTTCTGATGCTAAAACTGTTGAAGCTTTATTAGAAGAAAAATGGAACGAAGATAACAACGAAACTGTATCTTCTATCTTAACTCAAAACATTGCTACAATCGGTGAAAACCTTACTATCAGACGTTTTGAAAAAGTTGTAAACAACGGTAATAGCTTTTTAGTATCTTATATCCACGCTGGTGGTAAAGTTGCTGTTTTAGTAGAATTTGAAACAGATTCTAAAGATGAAAGATTAGTAGAAGCTGGTAAAAACGTTGCTATGCAAATTGCTGCTATGAACCCAGAATTCTTAAATAAAGAAGCAGTTCCTGCAGAGTTTATTGAAAAAGAAACAAGAATCTTAGCAGAGCAAGTTAAAAACGACCCTAAATTTGCAGATAAACCAGAAAAAGTTATAGAAAATACTATCAAAGGTAGACTTGATAAAACTTTAAAAGAAAAATGTCTTCTTGAACAAGAATATGTTAAAGCAGAAGAAAAAGAAACTGTTGCTAAATACGTAGAAAAAGTTGCTAAAGAAATTGGTGCTACAGTTACTGTTAAAAGCTTTGTTCGTTACGAAACTGGCGATGGTATTGAGAAAAAAGAAGAAAACTTTGCAGAAGAAGTTAGCAAAGCTATGCAAGGTTAATATATATATTTTAAAAAATTCCTTAGCCTTTTGTTAAGGAATTTTTTTAAAAATATACATTACTTTAATGCTGATTTATCTTATTTAAAATTTTATGTTTGGAAATTATTATTAATAAAATATTAAAATTATAGATTTTAAGGCTAATATATTTAAAACTTATATATTTTAATTTTTATTTATGTATTTACTTAAGAAAGGTAAAATTTATGTACAAAAGAGTTATACTAAAGCTTAGTGGTGAAGCATTAGCAGGAGATACAAACCAAGCATTTGATAATAAAACTATAAATGGGTTTATTTTACAAATAAAAGAGATTATAAAAAAAGGTGTTGAAGTTTGTGTTGTTGTTGGTGGTGGAAACTTTTGGCGTGGCAGAAGCGCTAATGAAGCTATGGACAGAACAAAAGCAGACCAAATAGGTATGATGGCTACAATTATGAATGCTATATATTTATCTGATAGCTTTGAACAAAATGACATAGAATCTGTTGTTATGACGCCTTTTGCCGTTGGAGCTATGACAGAACAATTTAACAAACAAACAGCTTTGAAACACTTACAAAATAAAAAAGTTTTAATATTTGCAGGTGGTATAGGTCATCCTTTCTTCTCTACAGATACAGTAACTGCTCTTAGAGCTTGTGAGCTAGAGGCAGATGCTATACTTTTTGCTAAAAGTATAGATGGTGTATATGACAAAGACCCTGCTAAACATAGTGATGCCAAAAAATTTGACGAAATACCTTGTAAAGATATTGTAGAAAAGAATTTACAAGTTATAGATATAGCAGCTGCTAACTTATGCTATGAACATAAAATACCTGTTATTATTTTTGGATTATTAGAAGAAAATAGCATAGTTAGAGCTAGTGTAGGAGAAAAAATAGGTACTATTGTAACAATATAATAATTGGAGGATAATTATATGTCTGATATAAAAGTTTTTGAAGAAAAAATGCAAAAATCTGTTGCTAGCCTTGAAAGTGAATTAAGCACTATTAGAGCAGGTAGAGCTAATCCACACGTTTTAGATAGAATAAAAGTTGAGGCTTATGGTATGGAAATGCCTATAAACCAAGTAGGTAATATATCTACACCAGAGGCTAGGCTTATACAAATAGCTCCTTATGATATTTCTACATTAAAAGATATAGAAAAAGCTATAAATGCATCAGATTTAGGCATAAATCCATCTAACGATGGTAAAGTTATACGTCTTGTTTTTCCAGAGCTTACTGAAGAAAGAAGAAAAGAGCTTACAAAAGATGTTAAAAAAAGAGGGGAAGACTCTAAAGTTGCAATAAGAAATATTAGAAGAGATGCTATTGATGTATTCAAAAAGATGCAAAAAAATAGTGAAATTACAGAAGATGAGCTTAAATCTTTAGAAGATAAAGTTCAAAAACTAACAGATAAATATGTAGGTGAAATAGATAAAGCTATTGAGCTTAAAAATAAAGATATTATGTCTATATAATAATAAGGGCTACTTTTTAAGTAGCCCTTATTTATATGTTGTTTAAAAATAAAGTATATAATATATATTTATTTAATATAAATTTTCTAAAATACCAAAAAAATTAGGAAAAGAAATATCTATACATTTATAGTTATTAAGCGCAATAGGTTCATTACACCTTAAAGATGCTATTGCTATACACATAGCTATCCTATGGTCATTATAGCTTTCACATTCGTTGGCAACAAGTTTTCTGTTACCTTCTATTATCATACCGTCATCAGTTTCTACAATGTTACAACCTATTTTATTAAGCTCTGTGGATATAGTTTTTATTCTATTGCTTTCTTTAAATTTTAATTCACTAGCATCTTTAACTATACTATTACCATCTGCTAAAGAAGCTATTAAGGCAAAAAGAGGGATTTCATCTATCATACGTGGTATAACTGAACCACCAATATTTACAGCTTTTAAATTAGAAGATTTTACTTCTATATCGCATACCTTTTCTCCATTTATGTATCTAGTATTTAAAAAAGATATATTAGCTCCCATTTTTAATAATACATCTATAAACCCTGTTCTGGTTTCATTTATTCCTACATTTTCTATAATTATATGAGAGTTTTTTGTAATTAAAGCACCTACAATAAGAAAACAAGCAGATGATATATCTCCACATATTTCTATATTTTGAGGTGTTAATTTGTGGATAGGGTAGCTTTCTATTGTATTTCCATTAACATTAATATTAGCACCGAAATTTTTAAGCATTATTTCACTATGGTCTCTAGATTTGAAATTTTCTTTTACAATAGTTTTGCCTTCGGCATATAAGCTAGCTAATAAAATAGCAGATTTTACTTGTGCACTAGCAACAGGCATATTATATGTTATCCCTTTTAGTTTACTGCCTTTTATATTTAAAGGGGCAAGATAGTTATTGCTATCAATATTAGCACCCATCAAAGACAAAGGTTCTATTATCCTTTTCATAGGCCTTTTTAAAATAGAGCTATCACCAGTTATTTCACAAGAAAAATCTTGAGCAGATAATATACCAGAAATAAGACGTATGGTTGTACCGCTGTTTCCAACATAAAGAGTATTTTTAGGTTTTTTAAGGCCATATAGCCCATTGCCATATACTTTTATTATATCATTTTGTTCTTCTATTTTTATACCTAAATCTTTAAAGCAATTAATTGTTGATATGCAGTCTTCACCTTTTAAAAACCCTTTAATTGTAGTTATACCTTCGGCTAAAGCACCTATCATAATAGCACGATGGGATATAGATTTATCACCTAAAACTTTTGTTTTACCTTTTAAATTTTTATTATATGGAAGAATTTTTTTCATTTTTACCTCTTAATTTATTTTTATATCAAACTTTTTTACTTTATTATATACTATAGGTTCTTCAAAGCCAAATGTTATTTTATCATCTTTTTTGAATATTTCACTTACATATAATGTATCTTCTTCTGTTCTTTCATTTAAAATAAATGTAGTAACAGGTGTAAAATGGCTTATGCTATTACCTTCAAAACCGTTATTTATAAAGTTATATACCATAGGTGTAAATTTTTCTGATATTTTAAGCTCATTATAGTCCATAATTAAGCTTTCATTATCGTTTCTAAAATCTTCTTTAGAAACATCTTTTGGTAAATCATAAGATGTTAAAACAACATTACCATCGTTATTTTCTGTAAATAAAAATAAATGAGGCAATATATTTTTAAAGTTATTTTGTTCATAATAACTTTCTTCTATAACAAAAAAACCCTTAAAATCACTTGGTAAATTTTTTATTTTATGATTACATATATTATTTATATGTTTTGCTTTTGGGTGTATTATATTTCCAGCTTTTTCTTCACTTTCTATTTGTTTATCATTGTTAAATTCACCACATAAATAGCTTATAAATTTTTTTAAATTTTCCATAATATACCTTCTTTCTTTTTTATATAATAAATTTGATATTTAAAGCAAAGGTGTAGGAAAATACCTACACCTTGTAAGAACTTATTCTATTTGTTCTTGAGCTTTTTTGCTAGATAATACAAACTTTAACATAATAGGTGTTAAAAGAGTTGTAAAAATAACAACTACAACAATGGCAGGGAATAAAGATTCATCTAAAAGACCAGCTTGAGAACCTTTTTGTGCCACAATTAGAGAAACCTCACCTCTAGCTACCATACCTGTACCAATAGCTAAAGCAGTAAAATTGTTAAATTTACAAATTTTGGCACCAATAAAACAACCAACAATTTTTGTTAATATAGCAACTATTAAAAGAACAACAGTAAATGCCAATATGCTAGTTGTTATGCCTTTTATATTTGTTTTAATACCTACGCTTGCAAAAAATATAGGAGAGAATATTAGGTATGATAATATAGTTGCCTTTCTAGCAATATAATCTTTAACACCTATATTACAAAGGATTATACCAGCAAAGTAAGCCCCTGTTAAATCTGCTATGCCAAAAAATCTTTCTGCAATATAAGAAAGAATAAAACAAAAGGCTAGAGAATATATAGAAGACCTTCTTTTTCCATCTTGGCTTTCGATAAAGCCTTTAAATTTATGTATAACCCAATATAAAATAGCTATAAATATAAAGAATAAGATTATTTTCATAAAAACACTAGAAGGCTTAACACTTGTGTCTGTAATGCTTATGCTAACAGTTAAGATTATAATACCTATAATATCGTCTATGATAGCAGCTCCTAAAATAGTAGTACCCATTTTACCTTTTAACTTGCCCATTTCTCTTAAAGCTTCAATAGCTATTGTAACAGATGTAGAGGTTATAATAACACCCATAAATACAGCTTTTGTCATAAATAATGGGTCAATGCTAGCATTATCTTTATAGAATATATAATAAACTATAGTACCACCAGCTAAAGCTACAATAATTTCTATTATAGCGATAATAACAGATGATATACCTGTTTTTTTAACTTCTTCTAGGTCTGTATCAAGACCAGCTAAAAACATAAGTAATATAACACCTATTTCAGCAGTTTGCACAACAAACTCTGTTTCACTTAAAACTCCTAATACTGAAGGACCCAATATAACACCTGCTAATAAGGCTCCTACAACTTGTGGCATATGAACTTTTTTTGATACTAGTCCAAAAAATTTAGTAGATAGCAAAATAATTGCTAAAATTAATAAAAAATCATATTCCATTTTTTCGCACCTCTTATATTTATTTGTCAATTGAGCTTATTATATATTTTACATCTATAAAAGATAAATTTCAATATAATTTTTAACAACATAATTAATATTTTAATAAAATATATAATAAAATTAGTAAATATATATTATTTTTAATATTAAAATATATAAAAAATTGTTAAAAATAGATATTATATATTATGAATAACAATATCTAAAAAAATTTTTACAAAAATTATAAAATTTATATGTATTATTATCTAATATATTATATTTTAGTTATAAGTTAATATAGGATATATTATATTTTAGTTATATTATTTTACATTTATATACAATTTTTTCCTATTATAATAAAAAAATTATAAACTTTTAAAAAAAGTTATTGAAATTACTATAAAATGTGTTAAAATGTAAGTTGACTATTTATTTTTTTGATATATAATTATCTTAAATATAAAATAAATTTTCAAAAATAAATTATAGAATGGGTGCGATATCTCAAAAGGATATTTAAGGGTGTTATATAAAATGAACTTAGAAAAACAAAAGTTAACTCCTATTTTTACAGCTCTATCAGAATATAGAGAAAAAAATATAGTACACTTTGACGTTCCAGGTCATAAAAAAAATAAAGATACTTTTATAGCCAAAGCTATGGGAGAAGATATTGTCTCTTTTGATGCAAACTCTACAAAAGAGCTAGATATGCTATCTCACCCTGTTGGCGTAATATTAGAAGCAGAAGAACTTTTAGCAGAGGCATATGGTGCAGATAATGCTTTTATGTTGGTTAACGGTTCTACGTTTGGTGTGCAAACAATGATACTTAGTGCTTGCTCGCCAAAAGATAAGATAATTATCCCACGTAATGTACATAAATCAGTTATAAATGCAATTATTTTATCTGGTGCAACCCCTATATTTATACAACCAGAGATAGACTATAATTATGGTATAGCAAATGGCGTAAAGGTGGAAAACGTTAAAGAAACTATAAAGGCTCACCCTGACGCCAAAGCTATTTTTATAATTAATCCTACCTATTTTGGCGTAGCATCTGACCTTAGAAAAATAATAAAAATTTGCCATAGGCATAACATAGCGGTGTTAGTAGATGAAGCTCACGGGGCACATCTTCCTTTCCATCCTTATTTGCCAGATTGTGCTATGAAGCTTGGTGCAGATATGTCTACTGCTAGCTTACATAAAACAGCAGGCTCTCTAACTCAAAGCTCAGCACTTTTTCATAACGAAGGTTTAATAGATATAAATAAGATAAGAGGTACAATAAACCTTATGCAAACAACAAGTGCATCTTATTTATTACTAGCTAGTATGGATATAGCTCGCTCAAACCTTGCATTAAGAGGTAAAAAAATATTTTCAGAGCTATTGAAAAAATGTGCCGAAGCTAAAGCAAGGCTTTCTAAAGTAGATGGTATATCTGTTATATCAGAAGATTATATAGATGAAAACGATGAACACGGAATTTACGATTTTGATGATACAAAATTTGTTATAAAGGTAAATGAGCTTGGGCTTTCAGGCTTTCAAGTTTATAAAATTTTAAAAGAAGAATACAACATACAGTTAGAGCTTGCAGAAAGCTATGTTGTTTTAGCTGTTGTAGGTATTGGTGATACAGACGAAACAATAGACAAGCTTGTTTCAGCATTTGAAGATTTATCTAAAAGATTTTATGGAAAGAAAGAACCTTTTAAAATAGAGATTTCTAAGTTTTTTGAAAAGCCAAAAACTATAGTTTTACCACGTGATGCATATTTTTCTCCTAAAAGTACTATGCGTATAGATGATGCTTTAGGACAAATTTGTGGTGAATCTATTATGATTTATCCTCCAGGTATACCTCTTATTATACCAGGGGAGCTTATTACAGAGAAAATTATATCTAGCTATAAATATTATATGGAACAAAACTGTGTGGTTATGAACGACGATGAAGAGCCAGGTATAATAAAAGTTCTTGGTGAAGACGAAAACGAATAAACTAGAAAGGATATAAAAATGGATATAAATTTTTTACCTAAAAAATTTTTAGGCTGTGAAGATAGCTTTGAAGATGCAAATATTGTTATATTTGGGGCTCCCTTTGACGGAACAACAACATTTAGGCCAGGGACAAGGTTTGCACCTCAAACAATGCGTATAGAATCTATAGGGCTTGAAACATATAGCCCATATTTTGATTTAGATTTAGAAGATTTTAAAATAAACGATAACGGGGATTTAGATTTGCCTTTTGGCTCTACAAATGGAGCTTTAGATATGATACAAAAGCAGGCAAAAGAAATATTTGATGCCAACAAAAAACCTCTTATGATAGGAGGGGAGCATTTAGTATCTTTACCTGTTATAAAAGAGGCATTTAATAAATATAAAGATTTGCATATTATACATTTTGATGCACACACAGATTTAAGAGAAGAATATCTAGGTGAAAAACTATCACATTCTAGCGTATTTAAAAGAGTATGGGACTTTATAGGTGATGGTAAAATTTTTCAGTTTGGCATAAGAAGTGGAACAAAAGAAGAGTTTTACTGGTCTAAAGAAGGGCATACTTATATAAATAAATTTAATTTTAATACATTAGATGAAATAGTAGAAAAAATAAAACATAAGCCTGTTTATTTTTCTATAGATTTAGATGTATTAGACCCTTCTATTATGTCTGGAACAGGAACAACAGAAGCAGGAGGCGTTAGCTTTAATGAGCTTATAGAGGCTATAAAAGAAGTATCTAAATTAAATATTATAGGTGCAGATATAGTTGAGCTTTCTCCTCATTACGACCATAGCGGTGTTTCTACTGCTGTATCTTGTAAAGTGCTTAGAGAAATGCTATGTGCAATGCTTATAGAAAACTAGGTATTTTATGAAAAATTTATATAAAATGTTTTTTTGTATATTACTAAGCTTTTTTACTTTTATTTTAGCAATGGGTATAGGTAGTGTTTTTATACCTCCTTTGCAAACTATAAATATTTTATTTTATAAATTATTTAATTTTAGTTTTATGGAAATAGATAAAACTTTCTTATCTATCTTATGGAAGATAAGGTTTCCTCGTGTATTACTAGCTTTTATATGCGGGGCAGGGCTTTCTTTAAGTGGTAGTATTATACAATCTTTACTTAAAAACTCGCTAGCATCATCTTATACTCTTGGGGTTTCATCAGGAGCAGCACTTGGTGCTAGCATTTGTATCTTATTTAAAGTATATATATTTGGCATTTTTTCTGTACAAATATTTGGCTTTGTATTTGGCATTATAACTGTGTTTTTGGCAATAGGGATAGCAACTAAGCTAGATAGAACAATGCAAAATAACGCCATAATACTTACAGGAATGGCTTTTTCTCTATTTGCAAATTCAGTTTTATCAATAATAATGACTTTTGCAAAAGAAGATTTACAAAGCCTTATATTTTGGCAGATGGGTAGCTTTTCTATGAAAGATAGCATATATATATTGGTTTTATATCCTGTTGTTTTGGTTATATTTTTTGTTGTATTTTTAAAACATAGGCAAATGGATATATTAACATTTGGAGATGAGCAAGCTACTATTAGTGGCATAGAAACAAAAAAAATAAAGCTTTTTTTATTATCTATGTCATCTCTATTAACAGGGTTTATTGTATCTGTTGTAGGTGTTATAGGGTTTATAGATTTATTTACACCTCATATAACAAGAAAAATATTTGGGGCTAACCATAAATATGTACTTTTTATGTCTTTAATTTTAGGTGGCACTTTTATGGTTTTATGTGATTTGATAGCAAGAACTATAGCATCTCCTATTGAGCTACCTGTTGGAGCTATAACATCTGCTGTTGGTGCTCCTTTTTTTATATATTTATATTTTGATAAAAGGAAATGATATTATGTTAAAAGTAGACTCTATTTCTGTTTATTATAATAACTTTAAAGCTTTAGATAATGTTAGCTTTGAATTTAAAAAAGGAGAAAATATTAGCATAATTGGTGCAAATGGTTCTGGAAAGACTACATTTTTAAAATGTTTATGTAATATATTAGATTTTAAAGGAAATGTATATTTAGATAATAAAAATATAAAAAATATTAAAAGAAAAGATCTTGCTAAAAAGATAGGTATACTTAGCCAAATAATACCTATAAATTTTGATTTTTCTGTATTTGATACAGTTATGATGGGAAGGTTTATACATCAAGATAGATTTTTTGTTAGTAATACCAAAGAAGATGAAGAAATTGTAATAAATGCTTTAAAAACGGTGGAGTTATTAAATTTAAAAGATAAAAACATATCTAATTTATCTGGTGGACAGCTACAAAGAGTGTTTTTAGCTAAAATAATAGCACAAAATCCAGATATAATTTTATTAGATGAACCTACCAACCATTTAGACTTTAAATATCAAATAGAGCTAATAACTTTTTTAAAAAAATGGTCTTTAAAAGAAAATAAAACTATAATAGGGGTTATACACGATATAAATTTAGCTATGCTTTTAACAGATAATATAATAATTATGGAAAATGGCAAAATAAAAATGTATGATAAAAGTGAAAACATAATAAAAAGTAATATTTTAAATAGTATTTATAATATAGATATAAAAAAATATATGTTAGATACTTTAAAAAAATGGGATAATAAATAAAAGCTGTAGATAAAATCTACAGCTTTTATTTATTATAATTAAGGTACGACTTAATTTTTCTTCATTAAAATTTAATACATAGAGTTAGCAACTTGGTCTTTAGTAGGGATAGAATCCATTGCACCATAGTTTGTACAAGTGATAGCACCTACCTTGTTGGCAAATTCACATATATTTTTTAATTCTTCAAATGTTGGATACCTGTTATCATTTATAATATCTAGGATTAAAGATAACATACCACCTACAAAAGCATCACCAGCACCTGTAGAATCTACTTGATTAATTTTTATGCTTGGTATTGTTTCTATGTTGTTGTTGTAAGATAGCATAGTGCCATCTTTACCTAATGTTATAGCTATTATTTTACCACCTAAAGAATGTACATAATTTATACAGTCTTTTAAATCATCTTTTTTAGCTATAAGCTTTATCTCTTCATCGCTCATTTTTATAAAGTCGCTATTTTTTATAAAAAACTTGCAGTCTTCTATAAAATCATCAAGCATATTTTCTTTTATAAGGCTTGCTCTATAGTTAGGGTCAAAAGATATAAATATATTTTTTTCTTTTGCATATTCAAAAAATTTTATATAAGATTTTTTTAAGTTTCCATCTAGCAGAGCGGTAGCACTGCCAAAATGTAAAATATCTTTATTATCTATACAAGAAAAATCTATTTTTTTATAATCAAAATCTTTATCGCAACCACGCATAAAAGAAAAATCTCTTTCCCCATCTTTATCTAGGGCAACAAAAGCTAAAGTTGTGTTACCTTCTTTATAGCAAAGGTCTGTTTTTATGTTATATTTTGTTAATATTTCAGATAAATATTCACCAAAAAAATCGTTACCTATTTGCCCAACAAAATGTGCCTCTTTGTTCATTTTAGCGATAGCACAAGCTACATTTGCAGGAGCACCACCAGCTTTTTTATCAAATGATATAGCATTTTTAAGCCCAACTCTATCAGTAGAAACCATATCTATTAAAATTTCACCTATACAATAAATTTTATTCATAACTACCTCCTATATTTTTTATAGATTCTCCTAAAATAAGTTTTAAATTTATATCTACTTTTTCTTGGTTATCAATATTTTTTATTAAATTTAGAATATTTTTAGTAGCTATCTTTCCTAAAAGCTCATAATCAAACTCTATTGTTGTAATAGAAGGTTTCATAACAGAGCTAACTTCATATCCTCCAAAGCCAGCAACAGATATTTCATCAGGTATTTTTATACCTTGTTCATTTAGATAGAGCATAAGACCTAAACAAATATTATCTGTAGCACATATAACACCGGTTGGTTTATATTTTATAACATTTTCGCCCATATTATAGGCTTTTTTAAAAGAAAAGTCTGTTTCTACAAAATTTATAGTATAATCCTTTACATTTTGTTTATAAAAATCGTAAAATCCTTTTTTTCTGTTTATACCTACAGATTTATCCTGCTCGTTAACCCCTAAAAACACTATGTTTTTATGGTTATTTTTATAAAAATGCTCTGCCATAATATAGCCTGCTTTATAATCATCAATACAAATACAATTTACCTTATCATTTTTTTGATTTAAAAATATGATAGGTATTTTTAGGTTGTTATAAGCTTTTATATGCTCATTAGTTATATCTAAAGTATAAACTATAATTCCATCAACACCTTGGTTATACAAAGAGTTTATACAGCTTATTTCTTTTTTTATATCTAAATTTGAAGATTGCATTAAAATTGTATAATTATTTTCTTCGCAAATATTGTTTATACCATTTAAAACTTTACTAACAGTTATAGAATCTATTCTAGGGATAACAACGCCTATAAGGTTGCTATTTTTAGTTTTTAACCTTTTAGCAAAAAAGTTAGATTGAAAACCTGTTTTTTCTATTGCATATTTAATTTTTTCTTTATTTTCTTCACTAACATATCCGCCATTTAGGTACCTAGAAACACTGCTTTTAGATACTTGGCACATATTAGCAATATCTTGTATAGTAATTTTGCCCATTTAAAACCTCTTTTAGATATTTTTAGATATTTATTTTTTATGGTATCAATTAAATATTAAAGTGTCAATATTTATTTTATAGAATATTTATCTAAAGGATATAAAATATTATCACTATTACAAGATATTTTTAAGTCTATGTTTCTATTTTTAGGGTAAAACCTTGTAGAAAATACTTCTTCTCCGTCGTTTATAAAAATTTCTATAGAAGAATGGTCTACAAAAATTTGAAGTTTATTACAAAAATCAAGAGGCACACTTCTTTTACTTCTTCCACAACCTAAATCATTAGTATCAAAGCTTAATGTAAATAAGTTATCTTTAAATAAAATATTAATATCATTTTCTAGTTTTATTTCTATATTGTTATTAATATTTTCTATTATAAGCTCAAAAGAGCTATCTACATTGTATGTTTTATTGTTTTCTATTATTAATTTATCTTTTCTTAAGTTTTTAAGCTCTTCAATAGGTTGCTGATACAGCTTGTCATTAATTATTTTTAAAACTCTAGGGATAGTTAAGCTATGTTGCCAGTTATTTTCCACAGTTTTATTTTTATAAAATGGGTCTATGTCAGGAAGCCCTAACCAACCTATCAAAATACGTCTGTTTTTATTATCTAAAAATGTTTGAGGGGCATAAAAATCAAAACCTCTATCTAGCTCTGTAAAGCTACTTAAGCTATAATTACAGCTTTTATAATCACCATTTAAAATAAAATAGCCAGATTGATAAATATTTTGATATTTATAACCATCTTCTTCAAGCCCTTGAGGAGAAACCATTAATATAGTTTTATTATCTAAAGTAAATAAATCAGGACATTCCCACATATAGCCGAAAGTATTTTCTGTTTCTATGGTATTTAAAAAAGTCCAGTTTATTTTATCTAAAGATTTATAAAGAAGAACAACGCCTTTATCCTCTTTAGTTCTAGCACCTAAAACCATATAATAAACATCGTTTTCTTTAAAAACTTTAGGGTCTCTTACGTGGCAAGTTAAATTTTTAGGGTAGTCGTTATTAGTGAGCAAGCATTTTTTATTAATAATATTAACTCCATCACTAATAGCTAAAATAGTGTTTGAGCCTCTGCCAGTATTTATATAATCATAATTTTCACCAGTGTGTTTAACGTTACCTGTATAATAAATATACATTTTATCATCTTCTACTAAAGAAGAACCTGAATAAGCACCGTGACAATCAAAAGGTTGGTCAGGTAAAAGAGGTACGCCTAAATACTCCCAATTTATTAAATCTTTACTTTTATAATGTCCCCAAAATTTAAGAGCACCTTTTGCATCAAAAGGTGAATACTGGAAAAATACGTGGTATTCACCATTAAAATAACAAAGTCCGTTAGGGTCATTAAGCCAACCAACAGGAGGCATTAAATGAAAATTTAATCTCCATAAATCGTCATTTATATTATTTTTTTCTATAATTTCTATAGATTTTTTTAAATGTTTTGTTAAGGAATTCATAAAAATGCTCCTTTCTTTGAAATTAATCTTCTTTTACACCAAATAACCAAGTTAAAACAAAAGATACTGAAATAGCAATAAGCATAGTTATAACGTAATTTAATGGGCTATGAAGGTGTAATAAAATACCAAATATACCAGTTACGCCTGTACCTGTTGCACCAAGGCCTACTACAGATGCATATAAAGCACCACAAGCAGCACCAATAGATGCAGCAATAAATGGTCTTATATATCTAAGGTTAATACCAAATATAGCAGGTTCTGTAATGCCCATAAAAGCACTAAGAGCAGAAGGTAAAGCTATAGATTTTATTTTTTTGTTTTTTGTTTTTACAAAAACAGCAAGAGCAGCACCACCTTGAGCAACGTTTGCAGCAGATGCAAGAGGTAACCAATAAGTGTATCCAAATTTATCAATTTGTCCTAAGTCTATAACTGTGTACATATGGTGTATACCAGAAACTACAGTTGTAGCATAAGCACCACCCATTAAGAAGCTACCTACGCCAAAAGGTAATGTTAAAAGAAACTGTATTCCATCGATTATACCATTTTCAACCCAAACAAAAACAGGGCCAACAATAGATAATGTAATATAACCTGTTAAAAATACACTAACTAAAGGTGTAACAAATAAATCTATCATAGATGGAACTATTTTGTGTAATTTCTTTTCTATAACGCTTAAAATCCAAACAGATATAATAACAGGGATAACGTGACCTTGATATCCTATCATATCTATTTCATAAAGACCAAAAAATACAGATTGAGTATTTAATACACCTTGTGATGCTACAGTCCAAGCATTTTGTAAATCAGGGTGTATCATTAACATACCAATTACACCAGCTAAATATTGGTTAGCACCAAAAACTTTACCAGCACTAAAAGCTATTAATATTGGTAAAAAAACATAAGCAGTATTGCTAAATAACTTTGCAAATACATATATAGAGCCAGATGTATCTATGCTTAAGAAGTTATTGTTTACCATAAAGTTTAATGCTTCTAGCAAGCCCATTAAAAACCCGCTAGCAACGATAGCTGGTATGATAGGAACAAAGATATCACCTATAGTTTTAATAATTCTTTTAAATACATTTTGTTTTTGGATAGAAATGTTTTTAACTTCTTCCGTTGTTGCTTCGCTTATACCAGCAATTTTGATAAATTCTTCATACACCTTGTTTACAACGCCTGTACCTAGAATTATTTGTAACTGACCAGATGCTAAAAACGCACCTTTAACACCGTCTATATTTTCTATAGACTGTTTATCAATTTTTTCGTTATCTGCAACAACTAGCCTAAGCCTAGTTGCACAATGTGCTGCAGATACTAAATTTTCTTTACCACCAAGTTTTTCAAAAATTTCTTTAGCAGTATTGTTATAATTCATTTTCTTCACTCTCCTTATGTGGAATTGGTTTCATATTTTCGCTAAAATTATATAATAAATTTTTTGTTTTGTAAATATAAAATAAAAAATTTGTATATTTTCTAAAAAAATGTTTAATTTCTTAGTATAAAATTTTTGCATTTTATATATTATTACAACTAGATAAAGGTTAGAAAATGTTTATTAGTTTACCTTAAGCATAAATTTTTAAAAAATTGCTTAATTATAACTTTTATGATATAATTAATTTATATTATAAAAGGGTGGTGCTATTATGGATATAGAGTTTTTAACCTTTGGAGAAATTATCCTTTGTATGATTATATCTTTTTTTATCCTTATATTTTTAAAAGCTTTTATGCTTTTTAGAAAGCTATCAAGAGAATGCGAATACCCTATAAAAGTTTTTAACAGTATGGTTAAAGATTTTTATTTAATGTTTCCTAAAGAGGTAATAATGTTTAGAGGTAATATTTATAAAAGGGGTATGCTTATAAAAGTTACTACGCTACATAAAAAAATATACGAAGGTGAATTTGTAGGCTTTAACGGAAAAGATATGATATGTATTATTACAAAAACAGCTATAGTAACTAACAATATTAAAAACATAAAAGATATTATTTTAATAAGTAACAAACAATAAAAAATATATTTCGTATATGTTATTAATTAACAATACTAGGAGGAAATACAAAATGAAAAAAAATATAAAAAGGTTTGTAATTTGCACTGCATTATCTACTATGTTATTAACAAATAGTATTTATGCTTATGAAAAGAAAAATGTGTCTGTAAATATAGATAATATGCTACAACCTACCAAATCTAACACTATCAATAAAGATGGTTATACATTAGTAGCTTTTAGAGATTTATTTGAAATGTTAGATGCAGATGTAGATTGGAATGATGTTAAAAGAATAATAACTGCTAAAAAAGATGGAAAAACATTAGTTATAAACGTAGATACTAGCAAAGCTACTTTAAACGATAAATATATAGATATGCCTGTTGATGTAGAAATAATAGAAGGGACTACCTATGTGCCTTTAAGAACAGTTTGTGAAGCTTTTGATATGAAAGTTTATTGGGATAGCGACAAACAAAGAATAGACATACTTACAGGCGATGAATATAAATTTTTAAATAATTTATATATAGAAGAAAATGAAGAAACTGTTTCTCAAAAAGACGCTGTTGATATGGCTAAAAGGGAAAATTCTAACATAAAAAATCTTAACGATGCTATAGAATATACTAAAAAAGTAAAGCTTGAGCTAAACGACCAAATTGTAGGGCAAAATTATTACGACCCAACTATAGAGGCTATCCTTAAAAATATAAATTCTTTAAAAGGGCAAGAACAAGATAAAGATATAAATCAAAAAATTATTGAAGATACTATAGAACTTAGCGTTATTACTGCTGTATCTAACATAAAAACAACAAAGCTTAATATAGCATTTTTAGAAAAAACTATAGAAACAAATGAAAAAAACATAGAGGCTTTAGAGCTTAAATATAAATATGGTATGGTTTCAGAAAACGAACTAAACCAAGCTAAAGATGCTCAAAAAACTAATAAACTAAACTTAGAAGCTTTAAAAAACAGCTTAAACACTCAACAAAAAACATTAAACAATATGTTAGGACAAAGTTATGACGTAAATGTAGATATGCCTGTTGAGGAAAACTTTGATGCTATAGATAAAATAGATATAGACTCTTATATAACAACAAGCAAAGAGGGAGATATCTCTATACAACTTCTTAAACAAAATCTAAAAAGAACAGAAGAAATAAGAGAAAACTACAGCCATACAGCATCTGATGAAGATAAATTAAAAGCAGAAAATGATATAAAAACAGCACAAAGAAAGCTTGAAGATGCTAAAATAGATATGGAAAACAAATTAAGAGCAAGCTATGATAATTTATTAAAAATGAGAGATACAGATAAAAGCTTAAAATTAGAACTTAACAAAGCTACAGATGCTTATAACGCAACAGTTGCAAACTATATTAGCGGTAATGCTACTATATATCAAGTAGAACAAGCAGAGCTTGCTATATTAAATGTAGAAAAGCAAATAGAGCAAAACAAAATAAATTACACAATAGCTTTATATACATTTAACAAACCATATTTAAGCGGTGGAAGCTTTGGTGGCGAAGCTACAAGCCAAGAAATGTAAAATAATTACAAGTTAAATAATGTATAAATTTAATACCTTTGGAAAATATCTTTATATAAGGAATTTTTCGGAGGTATTTTTTATGTCAGTATATAAGGTAGAAATATGTGGCGTTAATACAAGTAAATTACCAATATTAAAAAATAAAGAAAAAGAAGAACTTTTTAAAAGGGTGCAAGCAGGAGACGAAAAGGCAAAAGAAGAATTTATATATAGCAATTTAAGGTTAGTTTTAAGCGTTATTAAAAAATTTGCAAACCGTGGAGAAAACATAGATGATATATTTCAGGTAGGCGTTATAGGGCTTATAAAAGCTATTAATAATTTTGATGTAACACAAGGTGTTAAGCTTAGCACCTATGCAGTGCCTATGATTATAGGTGAGGTAAGAAGGTACTTAAGAGATTATAACACAATAAGAGTTAGCAGATCTTTAAGAGATACTGCTTATAAAGCCTTACAAGCAAAAGAGATGCTTATTAACAAAAATTGCAAAGAACCAACTATTGAAGAAATAGCAAAAGAAATTAACATACCTAAAGAGGATATTATATTAGCACTAGATGCCATACAAGAACCTGTTTCTTTATTTGAACCTGTTTATAATGATGGTAGCGATTCTATTTTTGTTATGGATCAGGTAAAAGATGAAAAAAACACAGACAGCCATTGGATAGAAAATATTAGCCTAAACGAAGCTATGAAAAAACTTAACGAAAGAGAAAAATATATTATAAACCTTAGATTTTTTGAAGGTAAAACACAAATGGAGGTGGCAGAAGAAATAAATATAAGCCAAGCACAAGTTAGTAGGTTAGAAAAAAGTGCTTTAAAAAATATGCGAAAATATATGTAGGAGATAAAAATGCAGGACAACGGTATAAATATAAAGGTTATAAATATAAGCAAATTTAAAACAATATGCATTGCCTTTTTGCTAAAACAGCCCCTTGATGAAGAATATGTAACATATAACAGTATGTTATCTAAAATTTTAACAATGGGTTGTGATAAATACAAAACGATAAAGGATATAAGCATAAAAATGGAAAGTATGTATGGAGCTTATATTCACAGCGATATATTAAAAAAAGGTGATAGCCAGATAATAGAGTTTTTAATAGAATTTATAGAAGATAAGGTTAGCTTAGAAGAAATATTTATATTTTTAAAAGAAATAATATTAAATCCTTTGTTAGAAGGTGATTGTTTTAAAGAAGACTATTTTAAAAAGGCTAAAGAGCTAGTAAAAGAAAGTATTTTATCAAGAAAAAATGATAAAAAAGAACTAGCTAAAGACAGATGTATAGAAATAATGTGTAAAGACGAAAAATTTAGCATATTAGCAGATGGTTATATAGAAGATTTAGAAAAAATAGACAATAAAAAACTATACAAGCATTATAAAGAAATCTTAAAAACATCACAAATAGATATATTTGCCATAGGTAACATTAAAGAAAATGATATAAAAGGCCTTGTTAAAAAATATTTTGATATAGAAAGAAATTATATTAAAGATGATTTTAACTTTGTATATAAAGAAAAAATAAAAGAAAATATAGTTGTTGAAAAATATAATATATTACAAGGTAAGCTATGTATGGCATATAGAACAAACATAGAGCCAAGCAGTGAAATGTTTATACCACTTTTAGTAGGCAATGAAATATTAGGTGGTGGAAGTGGCTCTATGCTTTTTAACAATGTAAGAGAAAAAGAAAGCCTATGCTATTATATAAATTCTTTTATTTATATTTTTAAAGGTATTGTTTTTATAGAAAGTGGCATAGATAAAAATGATTATGAAAAAGCTATAAAATGTATAAAGCAAAATATAGAAAATGTGATAAAAGGTAAATTTGATGACAATAATATAGAAATTGCAAAAAGTAATTTATGTAAAAAATATAAAGGTATAATAGATTATAACACAGCTACAATAGACTATTATTATACAAATTATTTAGCAGATACAAAAATAGATATAGAAAACATAACAGAAAAAATAAACCTTGTAACAAAAGATGACATAAAAAAAGCTTTTGAAAATATATATTTAGACACTTGCTATTTTATGGAAGGAGATTAAAATTGATAGATAATATTATATACGAAAATATAAATGGGACAAGCCTTGCATTTATACCTAAAAAAGATTTTATGCAAAAACAAGCTATGATATGTTTTAAATACGGCTCTAGCCATAACAACATAATAATAGACAAAGAGGATATTAGCTTGCCTGCTGGAGTTGCTCATTTTTTAGAACATAAAATGTTTGAAAAAAAAGAATATAATATTTTTGAAACATTTAATAGCCAAGGAGCAAGCGTAAATGCTTATACAAATTTTTTATCAACAGCATATTACTTTAATTGTGTTGATAACTTTTATGAAAATTTTAATGAATTATTAAATCTTGTTAGCAAACCTTATTTTACTAAAGAAAATGTGGAAAAAGAAAAAGGTATAATAGGACAAGAAATAAAAATGTATGATGATGACCCTTATTGGAGGGTATTTTTTAACCTTATGTGTATAATGTATGATAAAAACAACCCTATAACTAACGATATAGCGGGAAGTTATGAAGATATACAAAAGATAGATGAAAATATGCTATATACTTGTTATGATAATTTTTATACAAAAGATAACTGTATAATCATTTGTTGTGGCGATATAGAAGAAAAAATAAAAATAGAAGATAGCATATTAAAAAATTTAGATATAAACAATAAAAAAACAGGCTTTGTTAAAGAATATATAGAAAACAATGACGGAAAATTAAAATTTATAGAAAAAAATATGGTGTTAAATCAAAAAATTTTTAATATAGGCTTTAAAAATTTACAAAAAGATGGTACAATATTTGAGAAAATAATATGTAATAAAATTGTTTTAGATGTTATTTTTGGAAAAAGCTCGTTGTTTTATGAAAAGCTATATAACAAAGGCATTATAGACGATACCTTTGGCTTTGACTTTAACAACTTTGATAAAAATGCATCATATATATTTTCAGGTATATCTAAAGAGCCTAAAGACATTATAAAATATATAAACCAAGAAATAGATTTATTTAAAAATAAAAATATATTAGATAAAGATTTTAAGCGTATAAAAAACAAGCATATAGGTAATTTTATAAGAAAGTTTAACGTTATAGATAATATAGTATCTATAGAGGCAGATTATTTTTCTAACGGATTTAACATTAAAGATTATTATAATTCCCTTAGAAATATAACTTTAGAAGATGTAAAAAAATCTTTAGATTATTTTGAAAATGATGCATATTTAAGCATTATAAACTAAATTAAAAATTAGGGGGTATTATTTTGACACCAGAAATATGGTTTGTAAATTTAGGCATAAAAATAAACCATCTAGATAGGGTGGCTTTTACTTTATTTGGAATAGATGTATATTGGTATGGTATAATTATAGCTTGTGGTATGCTTTTAGGGCTTTACGTTACCTTAAGAGAGGCAAAAAGAACAGGGCAAGACCCAGATTTTTATATAGATACTGTGCTAATATCAGCTCTTGTTAGCATATTGTTTGCAAGGCTTTATTATGTTATATTTTCTTGGGATTATTATAAAAATAATTTAAATGAAATATTTTCCATAAGAAACGGTGGTATAGCCATATATGGTGCTATAATAGGGGCTGTTATATCTGCTCTTATTATTTGTAAAGTTAGAAAGAAAAATTTTTATAAGGTAGCAGATACATTTTCATTTGCACTTTTGATAGGACAGATAATAGGCAGATGGGGAAATTTTGTAAACAGAGAAGCTTTTGGAGGCTATACAGATTCTTTATTTGCTATGAGATACATAAAAGAACAAGCATCTAACATACCTAAAGATGTTTTAGACAAGGTAATAACTGTAGATGGGGTAGAATATATACAAGTGCACCCAACGTTTTTATACGAATCTTTATGGAATATAGGCGTTTTAATAGTTATATTTATATTTAGAAAGCGTAAAAAGTTTGATGGGCAGTTAATGGCTATATATTTTATAGGCTATGGTTTAGGAAGGCTATGGATAGAAGGAATGAGAACAGATTCTCTTATGATAGCATCTACTAATATACGTGCATCACAAGTTTTATCATTAATTCTTATCATAGCGTTTACAATATATCTTATTGTTAATTTAAAAAAATGTAAAGACCTTAGTGATATAGATATATTATATCAAAAAAATGATTGATATTTTTACAACTATGATAAAATTAAATTCAATAGAGAAATTTATTAATATTTTTAAAACATTTTTTAACCTTCCTTTCTACAATAATATACGTGGAAAGGAATTTTATTTTGATAAAATACTTGAAATAAATGATAAATTATGATATCATATATTAGTAACCTATGTTCAGAAGAAGGATACTCCAACCTCTTCTTAGCATTAGGAGTTTATTTATGTTATGGAGGAATTAAAAATGGAATTTAACAAAAAAGAAATCGTTGCAAAATTTGGTAGAAACCCAGAAGATACTGGTTCTCCAGAGGTTCAAGTAGCTTTATTAACAGCTAGAATCAACCACTTAACAGAGCATTTAAGAACACACAAAAAAGATCACCATTCAAGACGCGGTCTTTTAAAAATGGTAGGTCAAAGAAAAGGTCTTTTAAACTATATCAAAAACAAAGACATTGTTAAATACCGTGAGCTTATTGCAGAATTAGGTTTAAGAAAATAATATTATTTTAAGTAAAGCTATACTTAGAAAAAAATAAAGGCTATTAGTTTGAACAAGTCCGTAAAAAATGGACAATAGAAAAAAGAGACCTCCTGTGGTAGAATTAAACTATCATAGGAGGTTT
>CALWLD010000007.1 GCA_944381435.1 uncultured Clostridia bacterium | reverse complement strand
TTTCTACGTCCTTCTTCGGTTCTTGATGCCAAGGCATTCACCCTTTGCTCTTATTAGCTTGACCAAGTCAATACTAACCTTATATAATTAGCAAATGATATTGTTTAAATCCTTTTTTGTTGTATTAATTCTTACTTTATACCTCAATATTTAATAAGGAAGTATATTTACTCCGTATTTCAAATAAGGAAGTATATAATTTTTGCAAGCAAAAATTAATACGTGACGGAAAAACTTTTTCTTTATTAACTTAAATTAATTTAATTAATAAGCTTTTACCTCTTAATACATACATAACTTTTGTTATATATTGTCTGGCTCACGATACTTTATATTTTTATAAATTATCGCGTTGTGTTTGTTATTCAATTTTCAATGTACAAGCACTGTTTTTCAAGTGCCTATAAATAATAACATAGAAAAAATAAGATGTCAACACCTTTTTTAAAATTTTTTTAATTTTTTTTAATTTTTTTGTTTTTTAGTAAAATTATGCTATAAATATCTATGTTAAATATAATGATTACTACATAAAATTTTACATATTAAATATTTAGTTATTTATAGTAGAAATTTATTATTAATTACAATTAAGGGTATAGCTTAATAATTTTTTTGCTAAATTTATAAATGATTTTGTTTTAAATTTAGCAAAAAAATATTTAGATATACCTGTTTTTAATATATAGTATTAAAAGAGTTGAGTTGATTTAATTTAAAAACCTGTTAATATCTTCAAATTCTATGCTAGGGTGCATAGCAATGTTTATAGCATTTGCAATAATTTTAGCAAGACGTTCAATGGTTGCATCAACCTCTTTAGGTGTAACAAACAAATTGCCTGTATAAGGGTTTAATATATTGTTAATAAGGTTATATTTTTCTTCTTTATCTAAATCTTTTATCATTTGATAAAATTCTTTACCGCCTTTTACCTCGTTTACAAGGCTATCTATCATTAAGTCTATAGTATCGTTTACCAAAGTTCCAGCATCTACAACTGTAGGTACGCCAATGGCAATAACAGGTACACCTAAAGTTTCTTCATTTAATGCTTTTCTTTTGTTTCCCATACCACCGCCAGGGGCTATGCCTGTATCAGACATTTGTATTGTAGCATTTATTCTTGATGTTTTTCTAGTTGCTAAAGCATCTATAGCTATAACAACGCTAGGCTTTAGCCTATCTACAACCCCTTTTACAATTTCAGCAGTTTCTATCCCTGTTATGCCCATAACCCCAGGAGATATAGCACTAACAGGGCGTACTCCTTCGTCTATTTCCTCTGGCAATGTATCTTTTATATGCCTTGTAACCAAAACTTTAGATATAACTTTAGGGCCTAATGCATCGGGGGTTACGTTCCAGTTGCCAAGCCCTACTATTAATATAGTAGAATTTTCTTTAAGATTACATAGCTTTATAAGATTTTTGCTAAATATATCTGTTATTTTTTCGTGCATATAAACATCGTTATCTTTCATAGCCTCGCTTTCAATGGTAACATAATTTCCTATAGGCTTGCCCATTGTTTTTTGCCCTTTTTCATTTTTTATTTTAACCCAAGATACCTCTATATCATCTATATCATCTACATAAAGCTCTACACCTTCTATATTTTCACTTTCTGTTTCTTTTGTTATCATTTCTGTAACTTCTATAGCCAAATCTGTTCTTATAGAATAATTGTTCATAAAATTTACCTCCAATTAAAGTTTTGCACAAAAAAGTTGATAACTTGTTTATAACTTGTCCTTTTTAACATATTTTATCAACATTTCCACTATATATAGTGTTGATTTTTAATTTTTTAACTATAAAATTGTGGATAACTATTAATAATATGTGTTATATCTATATTTTTACTAAAAATTTTTTTATTATACATCTTGACTTATTTTGCATTTTATTTTACAATTATATGGTGTTTAATTCCGACAATGGCAAGTGCTATCTAGCTTGTTATTGTGGTCCGTCCGACAATATATACCCTCTAATATTATATTGTTAATTTATTTTTATAAAATAGGAGGAATTTCAAATGGCAAATATTAAATCTGCTAAAAAACGTATTTTAGTTACTGCTAAAAAAACAATGAGAAATAAAATGATTAAATCTAGCGTTAAAACTGCTGTTAAAAAAGTTTTAAACGCTAGCAACAAAGAAGAAGCAAGAGTTGCTCTTGTTAATGCTACAAGAGTAATTGACAAAGCTTGTTCTAAAGGTATTTTCCATAAAAATACTGCATCTAGAAAAAAATCTAGACTTACAAAATTTGTTAATAAAATGGCTTAATTTTAAAGCTCATAAAATACCGTAGATTTTATCTACGGTATTTTTTTATAGGCAAAATCTACACCCTTTTTAATTATTAGATTTTTTCTTTAAGGAAAGGCTTTTGTAATTACCTAAACCCACCCACCGCCCTTATGCAGGGACACCCCGCACCCCGTGAGCTATCAGCTGAAATTTTTGATAGGTATTTATTTTGTGGACAGTTTAAAATACTGTAGATTTTATCTACGGTATTTTTTTATTAAAAAATTTAATGTAAAATAACCGCTTATTTTTGTATTATAACCACTTGTTGTAATAGTGTAGAAATAAATAAACATTTCTTATATAATGTAGTTAAAGATGGGAGGGATAACAATGGATATAGAAATTAAGATAGATAATGATTTTATAACCCCTAAAATTATTATCAAAACATCTAAAATAACAACTGAAATAGATGATATAATAAAAAAAATAAATGAAATAAACTATAATATACTATGTGGGTTTATAGATGATAAAGTAGAAATATTAAATCAAAATGATATAATTTCTATATATTCTAACGATGGCAAAACATTTGCTTTAACATCTAGCAAAGAATATAGACTAAAACAAAAGCTATACGAATTAGAGGAATTTCTTGATAAAAAATTTTTTGTTCGTATATCAAAATCTGAAATTGTAAATTTAAAAATGGTTGATAGCTTAGATTTAAGCTTTATAGGTACTATCTGTATAAAATTAAAAAATGGAACAAATACTTATGTATCCAGAAGATATGTAAAAAAAATCAAACAAATTTTAGGTATATGAGGTGGTTATTATGAATAAATCTTATTTAAAAAATGAAGCTTTAAAACGTTTTATATGTTATTTTCCTGTTGGTGTATTTATTGGGCATATTATTAGCATAATATTTTCTTTTATATATGGAAATGGATATTATCTACCTTGCTCTCCTAGTCTTGTTAATAAAATAGGCAATGAAATTAATGCTTTTACATTACAAACTATATTATGTGGCGTAATAGGTTCTTCTTTTGCCTCTCTTTCTGTAATATTTGAAATAGGAAAATGGTCTCTTTTAAAACAAACTATTATTTATTTTGTTACTAACTCAATAATAACAATGTTTATAGCTTATAATTTATATTGGGTTGAGCATAATGTAAATAGTATTTTAGCTTATTTTCTTATATTTACAATATTTTTTGTTATCTTTTGGATAATACAGTATTTAATATTTAAAAATAACATAAATAAAATGAACAAAATAATCAAAACCTATCGTTAAAATTATTTATATAACATTTAATGTGTAATTTTTTAGTTGTAATATAAATTTTATTGTATTATATATGTTTTTTGTTTACACCCTTTACATTAAGTTTATTTAAACATAAATAGAAAACACCAGCTGATAAACAGCTGGTGTTTTCTATTTATGAACACAAAGTATTAAGTTTATTTTAAGGGGGCATAAAATATAAAAGGTAATATTTTTTAACAATACCTATAACCAAAGTTATTATGACAGCAGTTATTATAAGGCATTTGTCCAAAACAACAGTTGCATCTGTTACAATTACAGTTATAGCCACAATTATAATTCCAGTTACAATTAAAATTACAATTACATCTATTACAGCTGTTGCAACATCTACCTAAAATATAACCACCAATCAAATAAAGGTTCAAAGCCTCACCTCCTTTTAGTGTTCTAATATATATTATTCCTAAAACTAAAAAGTGTGACAGGCTTTATACACAATTTTTTAATATATTATTTATTTCATCTTCATCTAAAGTTTCTTTTTCTAAAAGCTCATTTATTAAGCTATCTAGGCAATCTTTATTAGCTAAAAGTATGTTTTTTGTTTGGTTATAAAGGTTTAAAGCTATTATTTTACATTGCTTTATAATATTTTTATCTTCATTTAATATATCATAATTTAAAAGGCTATCTTCCATCATTGCATATTTTGATATATAATCTATAATGATTTTTGTTGCTTTTTCTATATCATTATAAGCTCCTGTTGTTATATTTTCTTTACCAAGGATAAGCTCCTCTGCACAACGCCCACCATATAAGCTTATTATTTCACTTTCTAAATCTTTTTTGGTTTTAAACTGTTTTTCGTTAAATATATTAACGCAAAAGCCTCCTGCCCCTTTTATAGTTGGTAGAATGGAAATTTTTACTATGCTAGCTAAATTTAAAGATTTAGTAACTATAGCGTGTCCTGCTTCGTGTATAGCAGTTATTTTTTTATCTTCTTTAGTTAAAAAGCTAGTATCTTTTTTGCTATCTCCTGCTAATATTTTTAAATATGCCTTATCTATATGGCTTGCATTTATTTTATCATTATCATCTTTTATAGCTATAATGCTTGCCTCATTTATTAATAAATCTAACATAGCACCGCTAAAATATATAGTCTTTTTAGCAATATCTTTTATGTTTATATCTTTATCTATTTTTTTATTTTTTAATAACAAAGTTAAAATTTTTTCACGAGCCACTATATCAGGCAGTGCTATCTCTATATGCCTATCAAACCTACCTGCACGAACAAGGGCATCATCTAATATATCTAAACGGTTTGTAGCTGCTATTACAACTATGTTTTCATCGCTAGAAAACCCACTCATTTCTGTTAAAAGAGCATTTAAAGTTTGCTCTCTTTCTTCGTTGTTATTTTGCAAAGATGTAGCTCTTTTTTTACCTATTGCATCTATCTCATCTATAAAAATAACTGCCTTTTTGCTTTCTCTAGCTTTTTTAAATAAGCTTCTTACCCTAGATGCCCCAACCCCTACATACATTTCTATAAAGTCAGAGCCACAGGCAGAATAAAAATCTACCCCAGCCTCAGATGCAATGGCTTTTGCAAGCATTGTTTTACCTGTTCCTGGTTGTCCATAAAATATAATACCTTTTGGTATTTTGGCATTTAGTTTTTTATATTTATCTGGGTGTTTTAAAAAGTCTACTATATCTTTGGCATTTTCCTTTGCCTCTTCATTACCTGCTATATCTTTAAAAAATACATTTCCTTTTTCTTCCTTATTAAATTGCTTTATAGGTATAACGTTTTTTCTTGTTTTTTTATAGGCTGTAAATACTATAACACCTATTAAAGATAAACCTAAAAAAGCGTAAATAGCTTCCCCTATGTTAGTTTGTTCCTTAAAGGCTATGCCTTTTATAAGCATATCTTCTTTAAAATCTTCTTTTCGAGGGTTATCTGTTGTATATATCTTATTGTTGTTTTTTTCTTTAAATTTTATTTTATCGCTATCATTATAAAAAATAGTATCTATTTCCTTATTGTTTACCTTTTTATAAAAATCTACATAACTTACATAATGTGTTTTGTTAATAGCTATTACCCCTATAAAAATGATAATAAAACCTATTAACCCTATTATTTTATAATTTATTTTTTTCATAAAAAAGCTCCTTTTTATAAAACCTTCCTTTTACCCTTAAATTTTCTTCAATATAATTATACTATATATAGATTATATTTTCTAATTGTAAGTTTTGGTATTGCTCTTTGTTTTAGAAATTGTATGTTATATATAAAATTTATGTTACATTTAATAAAAATTTATATTATATATCTAAAGCAATATATCGCATATGACAAAATATAACATTAAAACCATTTTTATTTATTTTTAAATAAGGTTTTAAATAGCTTTTTTATAAGATTTAACTAAAATTTTCTTTAAAAAGCATTTTTTTCTTGCCTTTTATATTAAACTAATGTATAATTGTTACAAATGTGTTACAAAAATTAAATTTCCTTTACAATAAGGAGGCTTATATGAAAAACTTAAAAAAGATATTGGCTATGCTTTGTTTTGCCAGCTTTTTAACCCTTAATCCTAGCAATATATATGCTGATATTTTTAATGATGTTGATATAAACACTGTAGGCTATGAATCTATTAAAAAAATGTCTAGCCTAGGGCTTATGGTTGGAGATTTACAAGGTAATTTTAAACCTAATAGCTATGTTAGTAAATTTGATGCAATGAAAGTTTTAGCAAAGCTTGTACCTAACCAAGACATAAATATATCTGAAAGCAAATATAACAGCATTGTTTTAGAATATGATAAAAAATACACTAGATGGGATAGCTCTTCAAATCAATCTATGGTTATTCTTTTAGAAAACAGCGTTTTAAAAGAGGAAGATTTAAAAGATTTTGTTATATTAGATAAAGATAACAAAGAGCAAATAAGAGCTTTATCTAAAGAAGAGATATGTTTATATTTAACTAGGATAGAGCAAAAAGAAGATGAAGTTAATAGCTTAACTTTTAACGAAAAATTTAATGATGAAAATAACATTAATAAAGATAAAGTAAATTCTTGTTATTATATGAACAGCCTAGGGATAGTTACAGCTAATGATAATAACTTTTATCCTAAAAATGCTATTGCTAAAGGTGATTTTGCTGTTATTATAGATAAATTTTTACAATATACAAATATTAGCATACAGTCTAACACCTTAAAAACATTAAATATAGAAAACAATATACAAACAAGGATAGTTACAATATCTAATGTTTTCATAGATAATCATTCTATACAAACAAAAATAGGTAATGAATCTAAAATTTATAACCTATCTAAAGATGCTAAAGTTTATATAGATGAAATATCTTCCCCTTTATCTAGCTTAAAACCTGATATTAACGCAGAAATTACTATACAAGATGGGCTTGTTACAAAAATAGATGCTAAAACAAACCTAAAAATACAAGATATACAAAACGATAAAGACATAAAAAGATATGGCATTATAAAAAATATATCAGATAATAGCATTGGCTTATCTTATAAAGAGCTAGATGAAGATAGCTTTACCCTTAAAGAAAAAATAGATATTATCCCTTTAAGTGAAAACTATAAAATTACCAAAAACGGTATTACAACTAACACTATAGAAGAAAACAGCATAGCTACTGTTGTTTTAGATAACAAAATGGCAACACAAATTATACTAGAAGATGATAATGCTATTTTTATAGGAAATATAATAGATAAAACTAACGAAAAAATAACTATTAAAACTACAGATAGCAAAATATTAGAGCTTGCATTTATGGAAAATGCAAACGTTACAAGAAATGATATAAAAGCTAGTATAAAAGACTTAAAAATAGGCGATACAGTTAATATAACAACAAAAAAAGATAAAATATTAAGCCTTAAAGCTAAAGGTACTATATCTAAAAAACAAGGTACTGTAAAATCTATAAATATTAGCGAAAAATCTTCTATCATAGAAATAGAAGATAACAACAAAAGCATAAATTCTTACTATATAAACAACCTTACAACAGATGTTTATTCTATAAAGGTTTTAGATACAGTTGATTTATATTTAGATAGCTATGAAGTTTATGCTGTAGATATTTTAGAAAGAAAACACAACAAAAGCTTTAGCGGAGAAGTTTTAGAAATAAATAAAGATTATATAACAGTTTCTAACAACAATTTAGCACAAAATAAAGTTTTTATAGATAAAGACACTATATTTTTTGACTATGAAAGCCTAAAAAATGTTTCTTACGATAGTTTAAAAAAAGGTGACAATGTTTATGTTGTTTTTAAAGATAATACAGAAAACATTGCATCTAATATAAATATTGTGTTTAAAAAATAACGGAGGTTCTTTATGTCGGTTCAACTTAATAAAGAAAACTTATTTGAAGATAATATATTAAAAGATAGCCAGGGCAATATAATAAATTTCCCTGTTAAACAAGAAGATAAAAGAGCAAACCTTAAAGAAACAAAGCTTGTTATATCTTCAGAAAATACTGAAAATAATTTAGAACATTCTAAAGAAAATATATTTTTAAAATTTAAAAATGCTATAATAAATAAATTTTATTCTGTAGATGATGATAAAACAAAGTTAAAACCTAAAGAAAATGATAATATATTAAATTTTAATTTACCTAACAAAAATGATAATAACAATAGCAAGTTTCCGCCAAAACCTATAGCTATTACGGTTTTAGGGGTTATATTATTAGGCGTTGTTATATGGGGATTAACTTATAAAAATGCGCAAGAAGTTTTTGTTGATGATAAATCTATCGGCATAATAAAAACTACAGAAGATTTACAAACAGCAGAAGATTTACAAAAGCTTGCTCTTGATTACCTTGCTAAAAAAGAAGGTGCTAATGTAGAAGTTAATGAAAAAGTAAGCTTTGTACCTGTTAGAGCATCTAAAGATGAGCTAATTTCTATATCTGATGCTGCTAGCAAAGTTGCAAACAATTTTACATTTAAAGTTGAAGCATCTGTAATAACTATTGATGGCACACCTGTTGCTACAGTTAAAAACCAAGATGAAGCTAACAAAATTTTAAATGATGTAAAAAATAAATATGTTAACAAAGATGTTAAACAAGCTGCAGAACCTACATTTGTACAAGATGTTAAGGTAGAAAATAAATATGTTAAAGATACAGATATTGTAAACAATGAAGATGCTTTAGCAGTTCTTACTGCTAACAAAGACCAAGGTAAAGAATATGAAATTAAAGAAGGAGATACCCTCTTTGAAATAGCAATAAACAACGATATGTCTTTAGAGGAGCTTCTTTCTGCAAACCCTGGTCTTACTGAAAACTCACTTCTTAAAATAGGTAGCAAAATAAACATTATTGTTCCTACACCTTTGTTATCTGTTGTTACTTATGAAGAGGCAACATATAATGAGGTAATACCTAAAAAAGTTGAAACTGTAAAAAATGATAATGAATATAAAACTTATAAAAAAGTTTTAACACAAGGTAAAGATGGTAGCAAACAAGTTACTGCTAAAATAACAAAAGTTAATGGTGTTGAGCAAAAAAGAGATGTTTTATCTGAAAAGGTTATAGCAGAGCCTACTGTAGAAAAAGTAGAGGTTGGTACATTAAATACACCACCTAAAAAATCTATAGGTAGCTTTATATATCCTATTAACGGAAGGTTATCATCTGGCTATGGTGCTAGATGGGGTACACTTCATAAAGGCATAGATTTAGCAGCACCAGCTGGTACACCTATTAAAGCATCTGACGGTGGTACTGTTGTTTTCTCTGGTTGGAACAGCGGTGGATATGGATATATGGTTAAAATAGACCACGGAAACGGTTATCAAACTATATATGCACATAACAGCAAAAACGCGGTAACTAAAGGACAAAAGGTTGCTCAAGGTGAAGTTATAGGCTATGTAGGTAGCACAGGTAATAGCACAGGTAACCACGTTCATTTTGAAGTATTAAAAAATGGTGTTTCTCAAAACCCTATAAATTACTTAAAATAATATATAAAATAAAGAGTGAAGATTTTATCTTCACTCTTTATTTTATATTTAAAACTATAGGGAAAATAGTACTTAAATGTCAGGTGGCTTATGGAGCTATCATAAAATAAGGTTGGTGTGTTTTGTTTAGATAAAAAACACAAAACCTAATAATTACAAAAAGGTTGTAGACAAAGTCTACAACCTCTAATACATAACCTTTTTATAATTATTTTCTTTTTACAGTATATCCACAGTAATCTAAAACTAATTCACAGAACATTGCGTTAGCCCAAGAGAACCATTCTCTAGTAAATTGTTCTGGGTCATTTACGTTAAAACCTTCGTGCATTAAGTTTGTGTTACCATCTGTAGCTTTCATTAAATCGATAATTTGTTTTTTGTATTCTTTATCACTGCTTGTTAAACCTTGCATAGCTAAAGAAATATGCCAGATATAATCGATAGGAGTGTGAGGGCTACCGATACCTTTAGCTTTTTCACCTTCATAATAATAAGGGTTACCGTTACCTAAGATGAATGCTCTTGTATTTTTGTAAGTTTCGTCGTTTTCATCTCTATAGCCTATATATGGTATAGAAAGTAAGCTTGGTAAGTTAGCATCGTCCATAAGGTTGTATTGACCAAAGCCGTCTACCTCATAAGCATACATTCTTCCGTATTTATAATGCTCAATAACACCGTAAGTTTCGATAGCATCTTCTATTTCTTTAGCAAGCTTGATAGCCTCATCTGCTAATTTTTCATCTTTAAGAATTTCTAATGCTATTTCATTTAAGTATTTTAATACAACAACAGCAAACATATTAGAAGGTATTAAATAACCATATTGACAAGCATCATCGCTTGGTCTAAAACCTGACCAAGTTAAACCAATGTTAGATTTAACTAAAGCACCTTTACCATCTCTTGAAAGAGTGTCTGTGTAATAACAGTCTTTTCTAACAAAAGAATAAGGAGATTTATTTTCGTGGTCTTGCTCTGTTCTCCAAACTTCAATTATTTTGTAAGCTGCTTCTTTAAATGTGTCATCAAAATGAGATGTTTTGCCTGTGTTTTTCCAAAGAAGGTAAGCCATTTGAAGTGGGAAACAAAGAGAATCTATTTCATATTTTCTTTCCCATATCCAGCCAGACATTTCTGTAATATCTTTTTCCCAGCAACTACCGTTATCAGCCTCGTTAAATGCATTTGCATAAGGGTCTAATAAGATATATTTCATTTGTCTTCTAACTAAACCTTCAATAAGGTTAGCTATTTCTTCGTCTTTTTCTGCAAGGAAATAATATGGTCTTAACTGACAAACAGAATCTCTAAGCCACATAGCAGGTATATCACCTGTTATAACATAAGTTGTGCCATCGTCTAACTTTTTAACTGTTGTGTCTAAAGTGTTAGTGTAGCAATTTTCAAACATTGTTTTTAGCTTTTCATCGCCACCTAATTTTTCATAAACATCTTTTAATAAGTTTTCCATAGATTGAGGTAATTGTTTTTTCATAAGTAAAATCTCCTATAAATTAATTTATTTTATCTAGAAAGCATAGCAGCACCTATTAAGCCTGCATCATTGCCAAGAGTTGCTATGTCTATTTTTGTTAATAGCTTGTTGCCAAAAACTTTTGTTATAACCTTTTCTTCTAAAGGTTTTGTAAGTTTTTCACCTTGTAAAGATATACCACCGCTTAAAAGAAGAACTTCTGGCTTAAATATATTAATAAGGTTTGCAACGCCCACTGCTAAATATTCGATATAATCATCTACTAATTTTATAGCAACACTGTCGTTTTGGTCTTTAGCATCAAAAACAACTTTAGCAGTCATATTATCAAGGTTATTTTCTGTTAAAGTATTTAAAAGAGAAGAAGGGTTTTGGCTAGCTGCTCTTTTAGCATCTCTAATAAGAGCTGTTGCTGATGCATAAGCCTCTAGGCAACCTTTGTTACCGCAAGTACAAGGTTCTCCGTTATGAACAACTGTTTGATGCCCAAGCTCTGCTCCCCCTGCATAAAAACCAGAATATATCTTGTTGTCGATGATTATGCCACCGCCAACCCCTGTGCCAAGGGTAAGGATAACTAAATTGCTACAGCCTTTACCAGCACCAGCTACAAGCTCGCCTAAAGCTGCACAGTCGGCATCGTTTGCAAAGTAAAATTCTATATCAAAGTTTACCTCTTTGCATAACCTTTGCATATAAGCTAAAACGTTAAAATCTTTCATAGGTATGTTGTTAGAATAGTTAATAACGCCTTTTTTGCTATCTACCTCACCAGGTATGCCCATACCTATCCCTTTTAAAGAAGAAGCATCAAGGTTATATTCTTCTATTAATGTTTTGCACATATCAATGATATCATCAAATATTTCTTCTGTTTTTCTAGTAGCTATAGTAGGTCTTGTATAAGTTTTTAAAACATTGCCTTCTCTGTCTGTAACGCCAACAACAATGTTTGTGCCCCCAAGGTCTACACCTATATACTTCATTTTTTCACACTCCTAACAATATTTTATACCCTTATTATAATTTAATTATAAACGCCTGTAAAGACTTATATTTTAAAAGATTAAGTAAAATTAGACTTAAAATTTACATATAAAAAAATATAAATTGCACTTATTATATATTTATTGTATTTATTATAGTATACTTTAAAAAATGTATAAAAAATCATTGACATAGATTGTAAAAGTTGGTATTTTTATATTAAATATTTTGAAAATGAAATATATTTTTGTTTATTATTACTATATTTATTGGGAGGTAAAAATGAAATATAATTTACATCTTAAAAAAATGACAGCTTTAGCCCTTGCAACAATGTTTATAGCTTCTGCATCTTTAGTTGGCTGTAACAACAGCCAAGCTAACGTAGCCAAATCTGAATACACATACACAATAACAGAAGAAGGCATAGACTATAAAATGCCTAATGCTCCAACAACCCCAGCTTGGACACCTTCTCAGCTTTTAGAGGCTGACCTTAAAAAAGAGGCTTTATATAACAAAAGTATGATACCTTTAAAAGATAGAGTTAGCCAAGATAAAATTTATCCTGTAAATTCTACGCAAAATAAAGATACAAAGCTTGTTTCTCTTTCTATAATGAACCAAAATACAAGCGGTAACATACCTCACGGTAGCAACAGCTTTAACGCTAATACATTTTCTTATTGGCAATATTTAGATAAGCTTGTTTATTGGGGTGGTTCTGCTGGGGAAGGTATTATAGTTCCACCTAGCCCAGATGTTACAGATTCTGCTCATAAAAACGGTGTACCTGTTTTAGGTACTGTATTTTTCCCACCTTTAGAATACGGCGGTAAAGTGGAATGGTTAGATGAGTTTTTACAACAAGATGAACAAGGCAACTTTATTATGGTTGATAAGCTTATAGAGGTTGCTAACGAATTTGGCTTTGACGGTTGGTTTATAAACCAAGAAACAGACCCTGCAGAAAGCACAACTAAAACACCAGAAGAATATGCTAAACTTTTTGAAGAGTTTGTAGCACAGTTTAACGAAAAATCTGGTGATGGCTTACAGCTTATGTGGTACGATGCTATAACTGTTGAAGGCAAGCTTGATTGGCAAAACCAATTAAACGAAAAAAATAAAAACTTTATAATAGATGAAAACGGCAACAAAATTGCTGATAGTATGTTCTTAAACTTCTGGTGGACAACAGATAAATTAGCTCCAGAAGAGCTTCTTAAAAAATCTAGCGAATATGCAACATCTATAGGATATAACAGCAAAGACTTATTTGCAGGTATAGATATACAAGCAAACGGTACTGCTACCCCTATTAAATGGGAGTTATTAGAAAACGGCACAGATACACATACATCTATCGGGCTTTATTGCCCTAGCTGGTCTTTTAGCTCTTCAAACGGCGATGCAGACCAGTTCCAAAGCAAAGAATCTGCCATATATGTAAACGAATTTGGCGACCCTTCTAAAGATAGCGAGGCAACAGGCACTAGCTGGAGAGGTATGTCTAAATTTATTACAGAACAAACTGTTGTAAATTCTATGCCTTTTAACACAAACTTTAGTATGGGTAACGGTTATAACTACTTTATAAACGGTGAAAAGGTTTCTTCTCTTGACTGGAACAACAGAAGCCTTGCAGATGTTATGCCTACTTACAGATGGATAATAGATGAAAACGGCAATAAAATCACACCTAGCATAGACTATGCTAACGCTTATTACGGCGGTAACTCTATTAAGTTTTTAGGTGATTTTAAAGCTAACACTGTATCTAGCGTAAAATTATTTAGTGCAGATTTAAAAATTCAAGAAAAAACACAGTTTTTAACTTATGCTAAAGCAGATAGCGAAGCTCAATTAGACTTAAAGCTTACTTTCCACGATAGCGAAGAAGAGGTTGTTATAAAAGCAGACAAAGCTCTTAACGAAAACTGGCAAGCTATATCTTACGATGTTTCAGAACACGTAGGCAAAAGCATTAAAACTATATCTTATGAAATGTCTACAAAAGAAGATAAAAACATAGCTATAAACCTTGGTGGCATATCTATTAAAGATAGCTCTAAAAAAGCAAATGTTACAGATGTTACTGCTGTTAACATAGATGATAATATGTTTGAAGAAGAAGATACATTAGCAGGTGTTAGCTTATCTTGGGAGGCTAGCCAAAGTGATATTAACGACTTAAAAGCTTATGAAATTTATATGAAAAATGCTGATGGTAGCTTATCTTTATTAGGCTCTACATTAAACACTAGATTTTTTGTAAATAGCTTACAAAGAGGCAAAGATGTTATGGAAACAGAATTTGTTGTTATGGCTGTCAACAAAGACGATGTTAGAGGAAAAAGTGCATCTGTAAAATTAACTTGGCCAGATAACACTGTACCTAAAGCTAAATTTAAAGCAGATAAAACTTTAGTTGCTCCTAACGAGGAAATTCAATTTACTAATATGAGCAACCAGCTATCAGAAAGCTTTGAATGGACTTTTGAAGGTGCAGATATAGAAACAAGCACAGATAAAGACCCTGTTGTAAAATATGCAAACGAAGGCACTTACACTGTTAAGTTAAAAGCTAAAAATGCTAAAGGGGAAGATGAATTTGTAGCAGAAGAGCTTATCACAGTTACATCAAAAGCTAGCAATGGGCTTACAAACTTTGCTTTAAACGCTAACACAGAGGCATCTAGCTTTGTTAACGATAACGAAGCACCTAAATTTGCTGTAGATGGTGATAAATCTAAAAAATGGTGTGCTGTTGGCTCTGATAAACATAACATAACTATAGATTTAGGCGAAGTTAAACAAATTGCTAGGTTAGATGTTTATCACGCAGAGGCAGGTGGCGAAAGCCCAGATATGAACACAGAAGAATATAAGCTTGAGGTAAGCGAAGATGGTGTAAACTTTACTGAAGTTTTAAACGTTGAGAAAAACTCTCTTGGCACTACATCAGATTCATTTAAACCAGTTAATGCTAGATATGCAAGATTTACTGTTTTAAAAGCTACTCAAGGCTCAGATTCTG
This sequence comes from uncultured Clostridia bacterium, assembly GCA_944381435.1. Classification (GTDB taxonomy): domain Bacteria; phylum Bacillota; class Clostridia; order Lachnospirales; family CAG-274; genus Tyzzerella. The sequence continues at coordinate 64,205 of CALWLD010000007.1, read as the reverse complement.
CTGCTAGAATATATGAAATAGAACTTTACGGTTTAGAATAAAAATATAATGGTGAAGACTTTGTCTTCACCATTTTTGTGATTATCTATTCCCTCTCTTCTTTTATAGTTTTCCCTTAGAACCTTTTAGTTACTTAAAATTTATGGTGTAAGGTTTATTTAAGCCTTAGCTTACGGGGTGCGGGGTGTCCCCGCATAGGGGTGGCGGGTGGGTTTAGAACATAGATACCTTACCTTTAAGAAAATACTTAAAATTTATGGTGTAATGCTTAATATTATTTTGTCTACAGTATGAAAGGGTGAAGACTTTGTCTTCACCCTTTCTATATACCTAATAATTTTATTTTTTCTTCTATCTTTTCCCTAGAAACTGTGTTTAAAGCTGTTATGTTACATTCTAATGCATTTTTAAAATGTTCTAAAGCTTTGTTATTGTTTCCTTTTATCTCTTCTATTAACCCTAAATGATATAAGCTATCTACAGATTTTGGGTTTAAGCTTATAGATTTTTTAAAATATTCTTCTGCCTTTTCTAAATCTTCTTTTTCAAAGGCTATCTGCCCTAGGTTATCCCAAGCAGGATAAAATGTTTCATCATCTTCTAAAGCAAGGTTTGTTATTTCTAAAGCTTTATCATAATTTTTATCTACAAGGTAAAAATAACCAAGAGTTGCCAAAGCGTTAGGGCTTACATAAGCATATTTTTTTCTTAAATCTTCTAATGTATCTATAGCTTTGTCTATCTTTTCTAGCCTCCAATATGCACTAGCTATAGCTAAAGGTATGTTTTTTTGCAAAAGCTCTGCTCTGTTAAGAGCTGCTGGTGTTTTTGTTTTCTTTTGTATCCTTTTTGTATTAAGCTCTAAAGATTTGTTAAAAAGCTCTAAAGCCTTATCAAAGCTACCATCTTGTAACAATATTAACCCATAGTTATATATAGCTAGCACGTTTCTTGTGTTTAAATCTAGTGCTTTTTTAAAATAACTAATAGCTATGTCTCTATTCCCTTTTATAAGTTGGTAATTACCGCAAATGCCATATAAAAAACCTTTCATAATTCACCTTCCGTTAACAAACTAATTATAGTAAAAATTTTACCATTAATTACTAACCTATGCAATACTATTTATAAAAAACTAACCTTGCAAAAGCTATTATTATTAACGTAGTGCCTGATATTATAGAAAGTTTATTTTCATCTAAAGCTTTTAAATTTGCTTTACCTCCTAAAAATCTACCTAATAACAAAAATGTAAGCTGAAATATAACAATAAAAATAGGAAAGAAAAAGCTATAACCTTTAAAAGATGATACATAAATACTTGTGGCTATGCTATCTAAAGATAAGGCTATACCTAAAAACAAAGCTTCCTTTGGCTCTATCTTTAAAGATTTATCTATATCACATATATAAGGCGTTTTTATAATGTTTATAGTTACCCCTAAAGACTTTATAACAAAAGAGCAAATGTTTTTATGCTCCTTATCTATAACAGGAAGGCTTTTTTCCTCTTCTATTTCATCATCTTCTAAAGCCTTTTTTATTACAAAAATACCCAGCATAACTAATATTAAAATACTTATAAAAGATGTTATTTTTTCTGAAAATATAGATGCTATTATGTTTCCAAACCATATAGATATGCTAGAAAATGAAAAAGCAATAAAAGATATAATAAAAAGTGATGTTATCTTAAAATTTATTTTTCTTATACCATAAGATACCCCTATGCCAAATGCATCTATGCTAAGAGCTAAAGCTAAAACTAATAAATGTATAACCATATTTACACCCCTTAAAAAATCTTATTTTAATATATGTTTATACATATAAAAGGGTTAATAAATTTAAAAATATTAGCATATAAATTAAGACAAGCTAATATAATATATAAATATTTTTTAAGAGGTGAACAAATGAACTATTATAATATAAACATTAAAGAAACAGAAAAACTTTTAAAAACAAATGAAAAAACAGGGCTTAGCAACAAAGAGGCTAGCAAAAGGCTTAAGGCACAAGGAGAAAACATATTAAAAGAAAGCAAAAAAACTAGCAACCTAAAAAAATTTTTTATGCAGTTTAATGACTTTATGGTTATAATTCTTTTAATAGCAGGAGGTATATCTTTTTTCACAAACCTTATTAAAGGTGAAAAAGATTTTTTAGATGCTATAATAATATTTTTAATAGTTTTTATGAATGCCCTTTTAGGATTTTTGCAAGAAAACAAAGCAGAAAAAGCCCTAGAGGCTTTAAAGAAAATGTCCTCCCCAAAGGCTAACGTTATTCGTGATGGTATTTTACAAAAAATAGATAGCAAAGATATCGTTACAGGTGATATTTTAGTTATAAACAGCGGAGATTACATATGTGCTGATGCAAGGCTTATAGAATGTAACTCTCTTAAGATAGAAGAAGCCTCTTTAACAGGAGAAAGCACCCCTGTAGAAAAGGTAATAGATACCATAAATTTAAAAGACATACCTATAGGAGATAGAAAAAATATGATATATAGCTCAACACTTGCTATAAACGGCAAAGGAAAAGCTATTGTTGTAGCTACAGGTATGCAAACAGAAATAGGCAAGATAGCTGATATGATAACAACAGAAGATACTAAGCCTACCAACCTACAAAAAAAGCTGGAAGAAACAGGCAAGATATTAGGCATAGGTGCTATATGTATATGCTTTGTTATATTTTTAATAGGTATATTTAGAAAAATACCACCTTTTGAAATGTTTATGACATCTGTAGGGCTTGCCGTTGCCGCTATACCAGAAGGCCTACCTGCTATAGTAACTATTATGCTATCTATAGGTGTTGAAAAAATGGCAAAAAAAAATGCCATCGTAAGAAAGCTACCTGCTGTTGAGGCTTTAGGCTCGGCAACTGTTATATGCTCTGATAAAACAGGCACTTTAACACAAAACAAAATGGAAGTTATAAAAACATATACAACAGATGAAAAAATGCTATGTAGCTTTAGCTCACTTTGTAACAACGTTGAAACAGGGCTTAACAACAAGCTGATAGGCGAACCAACAGAGCTTGCTCTTATTAACCTTGCTATAAAAAATAACATACATAAACTAGAAGAAGAAAAAGCTTTACCTAGGGTAAATGAAATCCCTTTCGATTCTAAAAGAAAAATGATGAGCACAATACATAGAGATAAGACAGGCTATAAAATAATAACAAAAGGTGCTATTGATATGTTGCTTCCTCGTTGTAGCTATTATTACGATAAAGGCAAAATATTACCTTTAACAGATAACAAGAAAAAAGAAATATTAAGAGAAAATATGATAATGGCTAAAGATGCCCTGCGAGTTTTGGCTATATGTTTTAAAGATAGCGATACTTATGTAGATATAAAAAGCACCAATATAGAAAAAAACCTTGTGTTTTTAGGTATGGTAGGTATGATAGACCCACCAAGAGAAGAAACTTATGATGCTGTTTTAAAATGTAAAAAAGCAGGTATAAAGCCTGTTATGATAACAGGCGACCATATAGAAACTGCTAAAGCCATAGCTAGAAAAATTGGCATATTAAGAAAAAACGGTTTAGCTATAACAGGTCAAGAGCTTGATAACATATCTGAAAAAGACTTTGTAGAAAATATATATAACTATGATGTTTTTGCAAGGGTTAGCCCTGAGCATAAAATGCGTATAGTAAAAGCATTTAAGAAAAAAGGCAATATTGTTGCTATGACAGGTGATGGTGTAAACGATGCCCCTGCCTTAAAAGCTTCCGACATAGGCTGTGCTATGGGTATAACAGGTACAGATGTTGCAAAAGGTGTATCTGATATAGTTTTATCTGATGATAACTTTGCTACAATCGTAGATGCTATAAAAGAAGGCAGAAGTATATACGAAAATATAAAAAAATCTGTTCACTTTTTGTTATCTAGCAACATAGGCGAGATTATAACCATATTAGCCTCTCTTTTAATAGGCTTTAAAACACCCCTTGTTGCTATCCAGCTTTTATGGGTAAACTTGGTTACAGATTCTTTGCCTGCTATAGCTCTAGGGATAGACCCTCCTGATAGCCTTATAATGAACGGTAAGGTAAAAAAATCTAAAACAGGTATCTTTACAAAAACAAGATGGACAAGGATAGCTTTAGAAGGTATGATGATAGGCTGTTTATCTTTGCTAGCTTATGGTATAGGAAGTGTAATATTTAAAGAGCATATAATAGGTAGCACGATGGCTTTTGCAACCCTTTCTATATCCCAACTTATTCACGCTTTTAATATTAAAAGTGAAAAATCTATTTTTACTATTAATTTATTTAACAATTTTTATTTAATACTTGCTTTAGTTATAGGAACAGTGCTTCAAGCTTTGGTTATTAGCGTTTCTTTCTTAGCTAATATATTTAAGGTAACTCCTCTTAATACAACACAATGGCTAATTGTTTTAGCATTATGTATTATGCCTATTGTTATTGTAGAGCTTGAAAAATTTGTTTCTAAATCTAAATAAATATTAATAATTAATATTTTATATGTATTTTTTATCTTTTATATGGAAATTATAAATACATAATTTCTATATGGAGGATAAAAAATGCGTAAATTTTTATTATTTTTTATAACTATTATATTCGTAATTATATTTAGCATAACTTTAGGATATAATATGTATAGCAGTAAAAACAATGTTATAGAATATAATACAAATACAACTACAAATGTTTTACAAGAAGAAAAACCTGTTAATAACATAAAAACAGCCAAAATAACACCTTCTACAAAAATGACCTATGAATATGTATATAAACAAGATAACATAACAGAAGTTATAGAAGATGTTCCCCCTTATTTTTTAATAGATTTAACAAGAGAAGATTTAGAAAAAAACTTTAAAGATTGGCAAATAAAGTCTTTTTCTGAAAGAGAAGTTGTTATGCAAAAATCTATCGATACAGAAAGTACACAGCATTATATAATAGGAGAATATGATGGATTTATAGCAGTTTTTTATGAAAAAGAGATAAATGGTACAAATATTAAAGAAATAACTAGCATTCCTTTAGATGGTTTAACTAAAGATGAACAAGAAAAAATAAAAAACGGTATAAAAATAACAGGAAAAGATGAGCTTATAAAGTTTTTAGAAGCTTATAGTAGTTAATTTTGTGCATAACTTACAAAAAATGTATTGAAAAAATTTTTATTTTTGGTAACACTTTTTTTATTTTTATGTTATAATAATAAATGTGAAAACCCTTAAATATTTTCACATTACACAATACTTACAGTTTTGAACGTCCCCCAACAAGTTCTTACTGTAAACCCCCATAAAAAATACCTTCTCTTTATGTAAAGGAACAGTCGTGCGTTGACTGTTCTTTTTTTTACTTATTTATATAATTTTGATTTAATAAATTAATTCAAAATTATATAAATAAGTCTTTATACCCTTTCATAGCTTTCCTCTATAAAGCTATAATTACTTCAATAAATATATTAAAATTCATTATATAAATATATTTTTAATCTAATAGTTTTTTATTAAATAATTTTATCCCTATAGCTCCTATAGGTGCTGTAATTAAAACACTAAGGATAGCTATAGCTTGCATTATTTCTCCACCTGCAACCCCCATTTGAAGAGGTATAGATGCTTTTGCTGATTGTACGGTTGCTTTTGGTATATAAGCTATTACGCAAAATATCTTTTCTTTAGGTGTTAAATTTGTTTTCATTAAAGATATAATAACCCCTATACCTCTTATAATTAAAGATATAGTTAATATTATTAGCCCGCTATAAAAATATTTACCAACTAGAAAAGGGTTAATAGCCATACCTACAAAAGAAAATAAATATAACTTACCATATTTCCATATACCGTCTATTTTGCTTTTAATAACTAATATATCTTCATCTTTATTAAAGTTTTTAATTAAAAAACCATAAATCATAACAGCTAATAAAGAATTAAAATATCTAGTATGGGTAAAGTTTTCAAAATATCTCATACCTAAAGATACACATAATATAATAAAAATTTTTATATATATATTATTAGCTTTGTTTAAAACTATATTGGTTAATTTAAATAAAACTAAAGCTACTGCTATACTTATAAAAATAGCTATAGGTATCAACAAAATTTGGTATAACAAACTGTTGTTAGATGATACATTGTTTACATCTTGCAAATATATAGTTAAAAATGTAGTAAACAAAGTTATAGAAACCGTATCATCTGCACTAGCCCCAACTAATAACATTTGAGGTATTGCCTTTTTTTCCCCTATTTTCCTATTAATAAGCTCTGTCATAGAAGGTACTAATATAGCAGGGCTAACAGCAGCTATTATAAACCCTAAAATAGCCCCTTGAACAAAAGAAAATCCTAAAACTTTTGTACATATTATAGCTATTGTAAATCCTTCAAATGTAGCAGGAACTATGCTAAGAAGAATAGCAGGCCTACCTATCTGTTTTATTTGAGATACATTTATGCCTAGACCTCCTATAAGAAGAATTATAACTAACGCTGTATCTTTTATTATATAAGAAATTTCTAATGTTTGGCTTGGAATCAAATTTAAAAAAGATGGCCCTAAAAACATACCTGCTATCATCATACCTATTAAAGATGGCAATTTAATTTTTTCTGCTATAAAGCCTGCAATATAAGCTATACAAGCAATAAAAATTAAAGATAAAATAATTTTCATAAAAACTCTCCTTTTATTTTTTATATAAATTTTTAACCACAAAAACAAAACTCCTACCATAATAAAGCTATAAAAATAGCTTTATTATGGTAGGAGTCATTAGCTTAAAAGCGATTAACGGCGAACTCCATCGCCTATATTTTCATTATATACTAATATATAATAATTGTCAATTCAAATATTATTTTCAGAAAATTCAAAAAAAAGAATTTTTTAAAAATAAATCTTGCAAATTTTATTTTTATTTGTTAATATATTAGTATGTTATATTAATATATTAAAATTATTAGGAGTGATTTTATGCATAATAATGCTTTAGAAAAAATGGTTTTACCTAAAACGCTTGATAATATATTAAAAAATACAGATGCAAAAATTATTGTGCCAAACAGCAAAACAGAGCTTTTAAACCTTGCCCTTGGCGGAAAAGATAACAGCACCTTTGATGTTATCTATAATGTAAACGGAAAAGATATAAAAGAAGCTACTGTTGTAAGATGTAAAAACGGTATAGCAGTAAATTTTGAAGATGTTAGCCTTAGAAGAAGAGACCCTGATAGTATGGTTATAGCTGATGAATTTAAAACAGATAAACCTACCTATAAAGAACGCTTTAAAAAGGATTTTAAAGAAGATAGAGAGGCAACTTTTAGCTGGCTAAAATCTCAAAAAGAGCTTTTAGTGCTACCTTTTTTTGCTGGTAACGATGAGCTTAAAATAGGCTATGAGGCACTAGCTATAATGCCTGCAAACTCTGCATTTTTTGGTGCTGCCCTTGCCGATTTACAAGGCTTTATCCCAGCAGATAAGCTAAAAGAAGGCTTTAACCCTAAAGCTATAATATATGTAGCTCCTCCTTTTAGACATACCTTATACAATGGTAAGCAAATAGTAGTTCATAACAGGCTAGAAAACATACACGAAGTTTTCTCTTATAACTTATACCCAGGGCCTAGTGCTAAAAAAGGTGTATATAGCATACTTCTAAACCTTGGAGAAAAAGAAGGCTTTACAACCCTTCACGCTTCTACCGTTAAAATAACTACACCTTATGAGCTTACCCTAACTATTATGCACGAAGGAGCCTCTGGTGGTGGTAAAAGCGAAATGACAGAGCCTTTCCATAGAAAAAAAGACGGGCGTCTTCTCCTTGGCACAAACATTATAACAGGTGAAGAAACTTTAGTTAGCCTTGCTGATAGCTGTGAGCTTAACCCTATCACAGATGATATGGCAATAGCTCACCCTTCTATCCAAAATAACAGCAAAAAGCTTGTTGTTGCCGATGCAGAATATGGTTGGTTTTTACGCGTTGACCATATTAAGCAATACGGCACAGAGCCTGAAACTGAAAAAATATGTATGCACCCAAAAGAACCTCTTGTTTTCTTTAACATAGAAGGTGTGCCTAATTCCACTTGTCTTATATGGGAACATACAGAAGATAAACCAGGAGTACCTTGCCCTAACCCACGTATTATTATCCCTAGAAAATCTAAGGATAATGTGCTAAACGAGGCAGCAGAGGTAGATATTAGAAGCTTTGGGGTTAGAACTCCTCCTACAACAAAAGAAAATCCAAACTATGGCATAATAGGTATGCTTCACGTTTTACCTCCTGCTCTTGCTTGGCTTTGGCGTTTAGTATCTCCTCGTGGCTTTGCAAACCCTTCTATCGTAGATAACGGCGGTGGTATGAAAAGCGAAGGTGTTGGCTCTTATTGGCCTTTTGCAACTGGCGAAATGGTAACACAGGCAAATTTACTCCTAGACCAAATACTAAATACCCTATCTACACGCTATATCTTAATACCTAACCAATATATAGGTGCTTATAAAGTTGGCTTTGGAGCTCAATGGGCAACTAGAGAATATCTTGCAAGACGTGGCGGTTGTAAATTCAAAAAAGAAGCCTTAACAGAAGCAAGATGCCCTATATTAGGCTATGTACCTGAAAGTATAAAAATAGATGGTATGCTTATACCAAAAGGCTTTTTGGCAGTTAATAGACAGCCAGAAGTTGGAGATGAAGCTTACGATATAGGTGCAAAAATGCTTACAGATTTCTTTAAAAAAGAGCTTAAAAAATATTGCACAAATGGCTTAAACCCTCTTGGCAAACAAATAATAGAAGCTTGCTTAAACGATGCTCCTTTAGAATATTACTATAATTTTATTCCTAAATTATAAAAAAGTTGTGGGCTTGCTCACAACTTCAGATTGTCGACAAAGTCGACAATCTTTTTGTAATTTTAATATTTTAGAATAAAGTTAATATGATAGAAATTATCTTTTCCCACCCACCGCCCTTCTTCTAGGGCTTCGCCCTATAACCCTTTAATTACTTAAATTTTTATAGTAAAAGATTTTAATATTATTTTGTCTACAGTTTGAAGTTGTGGGCTTGCCCACAACTTTTTTTGCTTTATAATATTACAGACTGTAGACAAAATAAATATTTATCAAAAATTTAAGCCATAGCTCACTAGGTGCGGGGTGTCCCCACATAGGGCGTTGGGTGGGTTTAGATAATTACAAAAAGGTTGTAGACTTTGTCTACAACCTGAATATTATTATATATTTTCTATTTGCCAATCTATTTCTTTTAAGTTATTTTCTCTTAAAAATTGGTTGGTTTTAGAAAATGGTTTAGAGCCAAAAAATCCACGGCTAGCAGATAAAGGGCTTGGGTGAACTGATGTTAAAACAAGATGCTTTTTGTTTGTTATAAATTTTGTTTTAGATATAGCATTATTTCCCCAAAGGATAAACACCATAGGTTCTTCTTTTTCATTTAAAACTTCTATAACCTTATCTGTAAAAATTTGCCAACCTATGTCCTTATGAGAGTTTGCACTACTATCTATAACTGTTAACGTGGCATTTAAAAGTAACACCCCTTGGTCTGCCCATTTTTTTAAATAGCCATTGTTTGGCATATAAAGGTTTAAATCACTGCAAAGCTCTTTATATATGTTTAATAAAGAAGGTGGTATCTTAACTCCTTTGTTTACAGAAAAGCTAAGCCCGTGAGCTTGTCCTTTTTGATGGTAAGGGTCTTGCCCTAATATTAAAACTTTTGTATCTTTATAGCTTGTATAATGTAATGCATTAAAAATATCTTCCATAGGTGGATACACTGTTTTTGTTTTATAATCTTCTTTTAACCTGTTTCTAAGCTTTATATAATATTCTTTTGTAAATTCTTCATCTAAATAATCTTTCCAATCGTTTTTAAGTATCTCTGCCATATTTATCCTCCTATTTTATAATTTTACCATCTATATATTTTATATATTCTTCTATTATTTTTAAATAAATTTCATTTATAATAATATCCTGTTTTTTTATTATTTTGTTATCTATATTTATAAATTCTATTTCTATAAAAACATCTTTCATAAAAAGCCTCTTTGTTTTTACAATTAATATATGGCTTTATATGTATGTACTATTCTTTAATATTAGCCTAATTATATCATATATTTATATTAACTTAAATATATTTAGGAGTTTTTTATGAAAAAAGCTGTTGCATATGTTAGAATGTCTACAGATAAGCAAGACTATTCTATAGAAAGCCAAAAGAGAACAATAAAAGAATACGCTAGAAAAAATAATTATAAAATTTTGAAATTTTATGAAGATAAGGGCATATCTGGAAGAGATGCTGAAAAAAGGCCTGCTTTTATGGAAATGATAGAAGATAGCAAAAAAGATATTTTTAGCTATGTGCTTATATATGATAGCTCACGTTTTGCAAGAAACCTAGAACAATCTTTAATATATAAATCTATTTTAAAGAAAAATAAAGTAGATTTAATATCTATAACAGAGCCTATGCTAGATGATGATAGCCAGCTTATAGCAGATGCTTTGTTTGGAGCTATGAACGAAATGTATTCAAGGAAGCTATCAAAGGTTGTAAAACGTGGTATGACGGAAAAAGCACTAAAAGGTGAATATATATCCTGTGCACCTTATGGATATTTTAAGCCTAAAAACAAGCCTCTTGTTGTAATAGAAGATGAGGCAAAGGTGGTTAAGTTTATTTTTAACGAGTTTTTAAAAGGTAAATCTACTTACTATATTGCAAAAACATTAAATGAAAAAAACATAAAAACAAAAAAAGGAAATAAAATAGATACACGTTTTATAAAAAAAATAATAACAAACCCTACCTATAAAGGCTATTATAAGTTTGTTACAGATGATAAGGTTATATTAAACAAATCAAGCCATATCCCTATAATAGATGAAGATACCTTTGAAAAAGCTCAAGCTATATTTAATAACAACATAAAAAGGCAAAGCTCAAAAAATAAACCTTTAGAATATAACAAGCATTGGCTTGTTGGTTTAATAAAATGCATCTATTGTAACAGCACCTTTGTTTATGCAAAATATTATAACAACAGGCAAGATAGATTTAGATGCGGAGGTTATACCTGTGGCAAATGTGATAGCTCATTTTCTATTGGTATAAACAACATAGAAACCATAGTTTTAGAAAAAATTAAAGAAAATTATCCTAATAAAGTTTATAAAATAAAAAAACAAAATAACAACATAGATAAAAAATACACCTTATTAAAAGATATAGAAAAATATAAAAAAGCACTAGAAAAGGCAAAAAATGCCTATCTTTTAGAAATAGATACTATAGAAGAATATAGCCAAAACAAAGCATTTTTTACAAGAAAAATAAATGAGCTTGAAAACACATTAAAAAATTTAAAAGAAGATAACAACATAGAAGATATATCTATCATAAGCATATTGACAGGCAAAGATGATATGATATTAAAAAATAAGCTAGCTAGGCTTGTTATAAACAAAATTTTGATAGATGGTAAAAACAGAAAAATAAAAATATTTTTTAATGCCTATTAGTTGTATGTTATTACAGCCTAGACAACAAGACTGCCTTACAAGCGATGTGTTAGGCCCTGCAAGAGCAGAATGTTTTACACACCTTGGCAACAAAACAATCCAAGAAGGCGATATTATAGACCCACCTTCTAACGCAGCTAGCGTTTCTATGGAAAACTTACGTGTTAAAAAAGTTATTGTTGCTGACAAAGAGCCTAACCCATTTAGAAACGGCTTTTGGGACATTACTTTAAAATATGTATTTGTATATACATTAGTATTTAGAGAAGCAGATGGTACAGTTATTGGTAGAGTACACGCTAACAGCATTTACACTAAAAAAGTAACATTATTTGGTTCTGTTGGTACAGATATTTCTATCTCTACAGATTTATTTAACCACGCAGGCTCTGGCTGTGGCGAGCTTAACTCTGACCCATTTGTTTTAGTAGAATCTAAAGCTATCCCTCTTGGTGCTGAGCTTAGATATCAAAACAGACAATGTTGCTGTGGAGATGAGGCTTTAGAGCCAACAGAAGTAGGCGTTACTATCGGTTTATTTACAATTATTAAATTATTCAGACTTGTAAACCTTTCTGTATTATCAAGAGGTTTCTGTATACCAAAAGAATGTGAAGATATTTCTCCACTTAACCCTTGCGAATTCTTTGATAGCTTAGATTTCCCTATGGATATTTTTGCTCCACCTCAAAAAACAGAATTCTTAGCAGGCATTAGCGGTAACATACCTCGTGATAACGGTTGTGACAACCACCATAACAACTGTGGTTGCAACAATAGTTGTGGCTGTAATGTTTCTAACAGCTGTGGCGGTTGTGGCTGTAGATAAGAAACATTTTAAAAAGGTTGTAGAATCTCTACAACCTTTTTATATATTAAAAATAATCTGATATATAAGGTGTTTTTTGTTTTATGCTGTTTTCTAGCATACTAATTATCTCTTTATCTGTTGTTATCCTACCTATTTTAGCTAAATAGCTTGGGCGTTTATATCCCATAAGCATTGTTGTCATTGTTTGTATGCTAACTGTATCTGTGCATTTTTCGTTTATCCTTGTAGCTTTAGCCTTACCATCTTTTTCTATTTTTAACAAAAAGTTAGCTTGGTTACAGCTCATAATAGGGTCTGTAAGGGTAAATTTCCATTCTCTTTCAAAGCTTGCCTTTTTAAAAGGATAATCTTTTATAAAGTTTTCAAAATCTACAATACGCCCCATAAAATAAGGCGTTATAGTTTCTTTTATGCTAGCATCTTCTAGCAAAAATGCTAAAGGCTCATCTGTATATATATCCCCTATTACCTCTTCTACCATAGAAAAATGTGCCGATATAAAGTTCCAAAGCCCTGTTCTTGCATTTTCGTTGTTAAAAATCATATCTTTTATATGGAAAATTTCATTTTCTATCCAATATATTAAATAGCCATCTGGTTCATCATTTTCGTTATAATAAATAGCTGCCATTATATCATCTGTGTCCCAAAGCCAATATTCGTTCCAAGCAAGCTCATCACGAAGTATTGCACCGTGGGTTTGCATTGCATATATTTCATAAGTTTTTTTAAGCTCTTCGCTATCTGTGCTAACACGCCTAACATCACCAGGCACTTGCTTATTTTTAGGCAGTTGATAATCTCCTATCTTATACGTTAGCTTGTTAGATATAATCTCCCAGCCTTTACGTCTATAATATGGTATAGAATAGGGATATAAATAACATATATATTGTCCTCTTTTTTGCATATTTTTTAAAGCCTGTTCTAAAAGCTTATGCATTAGCCCAAGGTTAGAATATTCAGGATATGTGCCAACCCCTGTTAAGCCTCCCATTTTGTAAGTTTTATTAAAAATCCTTACCTTCATAGGATAAACAGCTACCTGTGATATAAGGTTATCATCATCAAACCAGCCTATAACATCTGCCTTTTCCATCGTAGGAAACTTTGCACGTATTATTTCTTTTTCTTGCCAGCCAACAGAGCTAAGCTCTTGCTCTGTTACCTGAAAAACGTATCTAAGTAAGGCGTTATATTGCTTTAAATATTCGCTACCTACCTGCTTCATTTTTAAATTTTTCTTATTCATAAAACACCTTCTAAAATTAATTAGTTAAAGATATATAAATTATAACATATTATTTTATATTTTTAAACTAAAATAATTGCTAAAATATGTTTTTAAAGCTATAATTAATATATAGTAAAATAGTAAAAAAAGGAGGATGAAATTATTTTATGGAAAATTTATTTTTACAATACCCAAAATGTAGCACTTGTAGAAAAGCTAAAAAATTTTTACAAGATAACAACATAAGCTTTATAGACAGAGATATAACTATAGATAAGCCAACAAAAGAAGAGCTTAGGCTATGGCATAAAAAAAGTGGTTTAGAGCTTAAAAAGTTTTTTAACACAAGTGGTGTTTTATATAGAGAGCTTGGGCTTAAAGACAAAATTAAAAATATGACAGAAGAAGAAATGCTAGATACCCTAGCAACAGATGGTAAGCTTGTAAAAAGACCTTTATTAATAAATGATAACAATGTTTTAGTAGGTTTTAAAGAAGAAGAATATAAAAACTTTAAATAAGGAGGGTATTATATGTTTAAAACAAGACGTGAAAATGTTATAAAATCTATAAAAGAAGAAAAAGCTATGGTTATTTTATTTGCTGGCACTGCAATGCATAAAACTTGCGACCAGTTTTTCCATTTTGAGCCAAACAGAAATTTTTATTATATGACAGGTATAGATAAGCCACAGCTTATTTATTTAGCTATAAAAAATGGTGAAAATATAGATGAAACATTATTTATAGAAAGATATGATGAGCTAAAGGCTAAATGGGACGGAGCAACAATACAAGAAGATGAGGCTAAAAAAATATCTAGCATAGAAAACATTAAATATTTAGATGAATTTGAAAAAACATTTTCTAACCTAGTTTTTAGAAACTATATAGAAACTATATATTTAGATTTAGAAAACAGATACCTAGATAGCACAAAAGCTAGCTTTAAACAAGCAAATGTTATAAAAGAGCATTATCCTCATATTAGCATAAAAAATATTTACAACAATTTAGGCTATTTTAGGCTTTTTAAAACAGATGATGAAATAGAAAACATTAAAAAAGCTATAAACATAACAAAACAAGGCATAGAATATATATGGAAAAACACAAAACCAAATATTAAAGAATATGAGCTTGAGGCTTGCTTTGATTATGAAATAAAAAGAAACGGCTCTAAAGATAAAGCCTTTAACACAATACTTGCAAGCGGTAAAAACGCTACTGTCCTTCACTATGGAGAAAACAACGACACTATAAACGACGGTGAGCTTATCCTCATAGATTTAGGTGCAACTTATAAATATTATAACGGGGATATATCAAGAACTTTCCCTGCTAATGGCAAATTTAGCGATAGACAAAAACAAATATATAACATTGTTTTAGAAGGACAAAGAAAGGTTATGGAAGCTATAAAACCAGGGCTACCTTTTAAAAGGCTTAACGAAATTTTAATTGAACATTACGAAGAAGAGCTTTCAAAAATAGGGCTTATAAAAGATAAAAGTGAAGTTTCTAAATATTATTACCACGGTGTTAGCCATTATCTAGGTTTAGATACTCACGATGTTTCAAGCCCTGATGTTTTAGAGCTTAAAGAAGGTATGGTTATAACTGTTGAGCCTGGGCTTTATATTGCAGAAGAAGGCATTGGCATAAGGATAGAAGATGATGTTTTAGTTACAAAAACAGGCTATGAAAACTTATCTTCTGACATAATAAAAACTGTAGAAGATATAGAAAATTTTTTACAAAATAAATAATTATGAAAGAAACAGAGCTATACGAACCTATAAAAAATTATCTTTTGCAAAATGGCTATATTGTGCAAGCAGAGGTTAAAAACTGTGATATAGCTTGCTTATATGAAGATGAGCTTGTTGTTATTGAGCTTAAAAAAAGCTTTAACCTAAAGCTTTTATATCAGGCTATGGATAGAAAAGCTTTTGCTAACAAAGTTTTTGTTGGCATAAACCGTCCTAAAAGCTTTAGAAAAAAAGAAACTAAAAATATGCTAAAAATATTAAAAGCTATGGATATAGGCCTTATTACTGTTTCTTTAGATAGCCCTTTAAAGCTTGTAGAAATTGTGCTTACCCCTGAAGGTGATAGCAAGAAAAGAAAAACAAGAAAAAGAACAATGGTTTTAAATGAGCTAGAGAGAAGAAACTTAAATACAAATATAGGTGGTAGCACAAAAAAAGATAATATATTAACTGCCTATAGAGAGCAAGCTATATTTTTAGCCTGTGTTTTAAACAAAATAAAAAAGGGAAGTCCTGCCTATATAAAAGCTAATTTTAACATACAAAACGCTGGATATATTTTACAAAAAAATCATTATGGCTATTTTCAAAGGATAGAAAGAGGAGTTTATACATTATCTAAAAAAGGTAAAGATATGCTAAAACAAGATAGTTTTAAAGAAGCTATTTTATATTACAAAAAGGAGGTGGAAAAGCTTGTTTAACATAGAACGTAACGAAAGTTGTTGGTGTGGCAGTGGTAAAAAATATAAGGCTTGTCATTTAAGAAAAGACGAAGAAATGTTAATTCCTTTTCAAAAACAAGGCTACCCTATCCCAACAAGAAATTTAGTTTTAACAAATGAGCAAATAGAAGGTATAGAAAAATCGGCAAAGCTTACAAAAGCTATTATAGATGATGCGGAAAAAATAATTAAAGAAGGTGTATCTACCCTAGAAATTAACGACCTTGTGCATAAGCTAACAATAGATGCAGGGGCAATACCTGCTCCTCTTAATTATAACGGCTTTCCTAAAAGCTGTTGCACATCTATAAACAACGTTATATGCCACGGTATACCATCTAAAAAAGATATATTAAAAGACGGAGATATTATAAACCTTGATATAACATCTATCTTAAATGGTTATTATTCTGATATGAGCCGTATGTATATGATAGGTAATGTATCTAACAATGCTAAAAAGCTTGTAGAAGTTACAAAAGAATGTTTAATGGCAGGTATTGAGGCTGTAAAACCTTATAGACCTATATCGGATATAGGAGAAGCTATAAACAATATAACAGATAAACACGGCTATGGCATAGTTAGAGCTTTAACAGGCCACGGGGTTGGTATAAAATTTCACGAAGAGCCTAACATAAACCATTATAGAACAGATGCTAAGACTATGATAATGGTACCTAATATGGTGTTTACAATAGAGCCTATGATAAACGAAGGCACATTCGATTGCTACATAGGCGATGACAACTGGACTGTTTATACAAAAGATGGCAAACTATCTGCTCAATGGGAGCATACTATATTAGTTACTGAAACAGGCTATAAAATTTTAACCGATTAGGAGCTACCTATGTCTACACATATTATGAATTTATATAACGAGCCTTTTAACCTTATAAAACAAGGCACCAAAACTATAGAGCTTAGGCTATATGATGAAAAAAGGCAAAAAATATTAATAAATGATATTATAAAATTTATTAATTTAGATAATAATGAAACTTTAAGTGTAAAAGTTAAAAATTTATATAAATATAAAAATTTTGAAAGCCTATATAAAGATTTTGATAAAGCATCTTTAGGCTATAAAGAAAATGAAATAGCAAGCTATAAAGATATGGAAGTCTATTATAAAATAGAAGATATAGAAAAATACGGTGTAGTTGGTATAGAAATACAACTATTATAAGGAGATAATATGACAGAAAGAGAAAAAATGATTGCAGAAATGCCTTATGACCCTACAGATAAAGAGCTTGTAGAAATGAGAACTTTTGCAAGAAAAATGTGTAAAGAATTTAACGAATGTAATGTAGAAGACGATGAAAAGAAAACAAAAATTTTAAAAGAGCTTTTTGGCTCAACAGGAAATAGCATTTATATGGAACCTAGCTTTAGATGCGACTATGGCAAAAACATACACGTTGGCGAAAGCTTTTATGCAAACTTTAACTGTGTTATGCTAGATGTTGCCGAAATTAGAATAGGCAAAAACTGTATGATTGCACCTAACGTTGCCCTTTATACTGCAACCCACCCTATAGACCCTGTAGAAAGAAACAGCGGTATAGAATTTGCCAAAAAAATAACTATAGGTGATAACTGTTGGCTTGGTGGCAATAGCGTTATATGCCCTGGGGTAACCCTTGGCAATAATGTTGTTGTTGGAGCAGGTGCTGTTGTTACAAAAAGCTTTGGAGATAACGTAGTGCTAGCAGGTAACCCTGCAAAAGTTATAAAAACTATAGATACAAAAGGAGAATAAAATGGAAACTTACAATTTATGGGAAAATAACATACCTTTATTTGATGAAAATATCAAAAACAAAGAAAATGAAAATGCTTGTCAGATAGATGCTTATCTGGTAGAAGATGAATTTGAAGAGCATAAAATAAGAGGTGCTATGGTTATTTTAGGTGGCGGTGGCTACGATTTTTGCTCTCAAACAGAGGGAGAAAAAGTTGCTCGCTGGTTAAATTTCTTTGGTGTAAATGCCTTTGTTTTAAGATACAGAACAGCACCTTATAAACACCCTGCACCTTTGTTAGATGCAAAACGTGCTATAAGATATATAAGATACAACGCAGAAAAATTTAGCATAGACCCTAACAAAGTTGGTATTATAGGTTTTTCTGCTGGTGGTCATTTAGCAGGCTTAGTTGCTACATTTTTTGATAAATTTGAGCTTGATGAAAAAGACGAAATCGATAAACTATCTGCAAAACCTAATTTAGCAGTTTTAGGTTATCCTGTTGTTTCTTTAAGCGAAGACTATGCTCACCAAGGCTCTGCTATAAACCTTGTAGGTAATGATGAAGAGCTTAAAAACATACTTTCTTTAGAAAAAAGTGCACACGAAAATATGCCTGAAATGTTTTTATGGCATACATTAGAAGACACTGCCGTTAGTGCTATAAATACATTACAATATGGAATAGCTTTAAAAAACAAAAATGTACCTTATAGCTTACACATCTTTAACAAAGGACCTCACGCCTCTATCCTTGCAGAAAATATAGAAGAAACAAAAGAATGGTCAGATTCTTTAAAAACTGTTCTTAAAAATAGAGGTTTTATTGATAAACAATCTTACAGATGGTTATAAAAAATATTTAAAATAAAGGTGCCTTATGGCACCTTTATTTTAAATATTTTTTAATTTCTTCTTCTTCTACGTTATAATCCTCTTTTATTTTAGCAATAATTTTTATATCTTCTATGCCAAACTCTTTTAAAGCTCTTATTTGTTTAATCATACCATTTATTTTTTCTTGTTTTATCCCTTCTTTTATCCCTTCTTTTATACCTTCTTTTATTCCTTCTTCCATACCATCTTCAAAATATTCTTTTAGTTTTAAATCTAAAGTCATATATTCTCGCCTCCATTCTTCATTACTTTTTATTTTTCTAACTTTATCATTTATTTTATTTATAAAGTCATTATGCACATCTTCTCCATTTATATACTTTAAAAGATGCTTTGTATCTGTATCTTTTTCATTGTTAAATGCTTTTGTATTAAAAAATATTTTATGCGTCTTATCTTCTAGCTTTAAGCTGTTATCTTCTTTACAAACATTTTCAAAGCTATATTTTGATAAACCTTTACCAAAAGGGTCAAAAGTACATATAAATATTACATAACTTTCTTTTAATTTATTATACGTTTCCCCTTTTTCTATTGTGTTTAAGTCAATCATTGCTTGATAATATCTAGCTCTTTTAGCAAGCTCTTTTCTGTTTGTTACTTGCATTTCTATATTATATATTTTATCTTCATCTTCTACATAAACATCTAGCCTAATGCTTTTTTTATCGTATATTATATCTATTGATTTTTGCTCTTCTAAATAATCTATTTTACCAACTTTTATATGTAAAAGAGTTTCTATTATACCTTTACATATTTCCTCATCTCTCATTAATTTGCTAAATAAAAAATCATTACTAATAGTTAAATCTTCCCATTTTTGTGTTTTTTCCAAAAAATCACTTCCTTTTATTTAATTATATCATATATATATTTAATAATCAATTTTATAATAAAACAAAAAGTAACTCTTACCTTACGTTGTTTTTTGATTTTTCAATAAATGGTATAAAAAACTAAAGGTTGTAGACAAAGTCTACAACCTTTTAAAATATTTTTATATATGATAACTATCTTTACCACTATGCTTGGCTTCGTAAAGTTTTTCATCTGCTAGTTTATATAAATCTTCAAAGCTGTTAATATCTGGTTTTATGCTTGCTGCACCTATACTTACTGATATATGAAACTCTGTATAATAGTCTTTTAAAGCCTCTCTTACTTTATTTATAACTCTATCTAGCTTTTCTCCAATCTCTTTATCTGTCATTTGCCTACGTATAAATACAGCAAATTCATCTCCGCCAAACCTTGCAACATAATCATCTACTCTAAATAAATCTTTGATGGTTTTGGCAAATAGTTTTAAAAGCCTATCTCCTTCTGGGTGTCCTTTTGTATCGTTTACAGTTTTAAAGTTATCTAAGTCAAAAAGTATTAAAACACCGCTGTTAATTTCTTTCATATGTTCTGTTATAATGTTAGTCATAGTGCCTTTGTTTAATAAACCTGTTAAAGTATCTGTTCTAGATTTAAACTGGGAAAGCTTAAGCTCACTAATCATATTATCTTTTTCTATCATTTCAGATGTAACATCTTCTATAAAACCAAAATAACCATTTTCTTCTTCTAATAAATTCATCTTTATAAATTTATTATTATATAAATATATCCCTTCATTGTTTGGAACAGGTTTTTTTTGGATATCAAATAATAGTTTTTTACATAAGTGTGCATCATTTTTTATAGCGCTCCACTCATACTCATTTATAGATAATATATCTTTAGTATTATTAGTTATAAAAAATTTATTTAAATCTTTTATATATTCAAATAAGCTTACAGGAATTTTGGTAGATATAACAACTTTTTCTAGCCTATTTTCCATATTAACTAAAACATTTATCATATTGTTGATAGCACATTCTATATCTATAAATTCTTTACACCCTTTTTCTTCTACTCTGGAATCAAATTCACCTTGTTCAACTTTATTTAAAACTTTTATAATATCTTTTATATTAGATATTATTTGTTTATCTAATATTTTATCTAATATATATATACCAAATATACATACAACAATCATACATACAATAACGCTTAACATATGCCATTGTATATCTTTATATAGATTGCTAGAATCTTTTAAACCTATTATTAAGTATTCATCATAATTTTCATGTATAGTATAATAATTTTTATTTTTTATGTTTATAAACTTTGTATCATCAGCTTTTATTTGTTTAAAAACTTCGTAATAATTATCTTTTACATCTTTGTATATATTGTTAGAAGCACCTAAAAACTCACCTGTTGTACCACTAATATCATAATTCTAGAATGCTCTAAAGCTGAACGGCTAAAGATAGATTCGATAGATGTATGTTCTCTATAAGATATAATTCTTCCAGGAACTAAACCTATTTGTATAAACCCTACATCATCTTGATTTTTTACAGGATTAACACCTATATACATCATTTCTCCATCATTAATGTTACTTTTTTTGGTTTGTACATAATAATCATTTATATCTGTAGAATATAACAAAGGTAAAAACTCTTTTGTTCTTTCATTACTATTTATATCATATCCTATATTTTCTTTTTTAGATGAATGAGAAACATAACCTTGTTTATTAAATACATTTATTTCATCTATTTCTAGGAAATCAGCAATTTTTGCAAGTTGCTCTTGTTCATAAAATTTTTCATTAGCAGCTAATATAATAGCTATTGCCCTTAAGCTTATTACATAGTCTGATTGTATTTCTAGCTCAAACCTAGTTTGCTCTGCCTCGTTTCTTTTTATAATATCTATTACTTGGTTAATTGTGTTTTCAATTTCTGTTTTTTCTTGGTTTTTAGCTATATTAAAATCTAGAGAAATATGAACTATAATCATTATAGCACTACCTAAAGCAAACATAATAACAATATATTTTCTTAAAATGTCCCTCATAAAAATCCCCCCATATAAATAAATATAACTTGTTCTTTATTGTTTACAGTACATTACACAATTTTATATATTATTGAACATAAATAAGCAAATACTTTTGTATAAATTGTATTTAAAAAGTGTTAAAATGACTTAAAATTATAGTTATTTTAACACTTTTTGTTTTAAAATATAACAGAAACAGGCTCTTCGTTATGTATGCGATTTATAGCGCTAGATATTAGCTTACAAACAGATAATTGTTTTATTTTTGATATGTTTTTATCTTCTGGAAGCTCAACTGTATTTAAAACTAAAAGCTCTTCTATAGCACTAGATTCTATACGCTCTATAGCTTTTCCTGATAAAATAGGGTGTGTACAACAAGCACAAACGCTTTTAGCACCTCTTTCTTTAAGTGCATTAGCAGCATTTGTTATAGTACCTGCTGTATCTATCATATCATCTATAAGGATAATATCTTTTCCTTTTATTTCACCTATGATGTTCATTATTTCAGATACATTAGGCTTTGGTCTTCTTTTATCAATAATAGCTAAAGGCACATCTAGCTTTTCTGCAAAGCTTCTGTTTCTTGCAACACTACCTAAATCTGGAGAAACTATTACTAAATCGTCTTTATTATTTTTAAATTTCTCTTCATAATAAGATACTAATATAGGCATACCAAATAAATGGTCTACTGGTATATCAAAAAATCCTTGTATTTGAGCACAGTGTAAATCCATAGTTATTACCCTGTCTGCACCAGCACTTGTAATTAAGTTAGCTACAAGCTTTGCACTGATTGGGTCTCTAGCTTTTACTTTTCTATCTTGTCTTGCATAGCCATAATATGGTATAACTGCATTTATACGCCCAGCAGAAGCTCTCTTACAAGCATCTATCATTATTAAAAGCTCCATTAAATTGTCATTAACAGGAAAAGATGTAGGTTGTATAATGTATACATCGCATCCTCTAACTGTTTCATCTATAGCAACGCTTATTTCTCCATCGCTAAATTTGCTAACTGCACATTTAGATAATGGTATTTTAAGCTCATTTGCCACTTGTTCTGCAAGTTTTTTGTTACCGTTACAAGTAAAGATTTTAATCTCGCCTTTGCAACCACCGTTCATAATATTGTTCCTCCTAAAGATAGTAAAAATTTTATATATCAATTTAAAATTGATTTAATTATTAAAACTGCAGAAAAAATCTACAGCATAAAATATATATTTACATATATATTTTACCTTATATTTTAAATTTTTACAACAATGTTTTTATTATTTATAATTAATTTATAAATTTATAATATAATTATAAGCTTAAGGCTAAAAAAATATATGTAAAAAAGATAAAAAAAACATAAAAAATTAAAATTTTTTATGTTTTTTTATCTTTTTTTTATTTATTTGTGTTATAATCTAGTTTATTTATTTGCTCTTTTACTCTTGATATAGCTAAAGCATTTTCTGGCACATCTTTTGTTATTGTTGAGCCTGCGCCTGTAGAAGCGTTTTTACCAATATTAACAGGAGCAATTAAGTTTGTGTTACAGCCTATAAAAGCATTATCTTCTATATTTGTTCTATGCTTATGCTTGCCGTCGTAATTAACTGTAACTGTGCCACAGCCAAAGTTTACATTTTTACCTACGTTAGAATCTCCTATATAAGTTAAATGAGAAACTTTTGTGTTATCATCTATTGTAGAGTTTTTAATTTCTACAAAATCTCCTATTTTAACGTGTTCGCCTATGTTGCTATTAGGTCTTAAATAAGCATAAGGCCCTATGGTTGCATAGTTATTTACAAAAGAGCTTAAAACTGTAGATTGAGCTATGCTCACACAGTCTTTTATCTCTGTGCTAGTTATCCTAGCATAAGGCCCTATTATGCAATCGCTACCTATAGTTGTTTTACCTTCTATTATGCACCCAGGTAAAATTACAGTATCTTCTCCTATTTTAACATCTTTTCCTATATATGTTGTGCTAGGGTCTTCTATAGTTATGCCGTTATCCATATGATATTTGTTAATTCTTTTTCTCATAACGCTAATAGCTGTAGCAAGCTCATATTTAGAGTTTACCCCTAAAAATTCTTCGTTATCATCTGCAACCATTATGCCAACTTTATTACCTGTATTTTTTATTATTTCTAAAGTATCTGTAAGGTAATATTCATTTTGAGAATTGTCATTTGATAAATTGTTAAGAGCTTCTTTTAAAGCGTTAGAATTAAATATATAAACACCTGTGTTTATTTCGTTTATTTTAGCTTCTTTTTCGCTAGCATCTTTTTGCTCTACAATTTTATTAAAAATACCGTTTTCTCTAACAATACGGCCATAACCTGTAGGGTTATCTACAAAAGATGATATAACTGTTGCATAGTTTTTTTCTTTGTTGTGTATTTTAACAAGCTTTTCTAGGGTTTCTTTTTTTATAAGAGGAGTATCTCCGTATAATATAAGTATATTTTCGTTATCTCCTATAAAATCTAAAGCCTGCATAACTGCGTGGCCTGTGCCTAGTTGCTCTTTTTGATAAGCATATTTTACGTCTGAGCCTATAACAGATTTTACCATAGCACTTTGATGACCTACTATAACCATTATATCATCTGCGTTAATATCGTTAGATGCCTCTATTACATAATCTATCATAGTTCTATCTAATACCTTATGTAAAACCTTTGGTATTTTAGATTTCATTCTTGTGCCTTGCCCACCTGCTAATATTACAACTTTTAATTTATTCATTAATTACACCTCTTTTATTTTTTAGGGAACATAAGTTATTGCTTGCTTGCCCATTTGCTCCCACGCTTTTATAAAATCATTTTTTTCACTTTTTTGTGTTTTATCAGGATACATAGGGTCGTTATAATATATATACTCATTATCATAGCCTGTTATTAAAACAGAATGCTCTCTATAAGTCATATTAACATTACCCCTTGTTGTATTAAGCTTTTGAAATTCACTATCAGATAAAGGCTTAAACCTTGTATTTATTATAACCCAAACAGGAGAATTTTTATTTATGTAATAGTATAAATCATTAAAATCTGCCCCTGTTAAGTTTAGAGCATATCCTCCTACGTATTGTTTAAATAAATCATAAATAGGCTCGTTATATACCCCATATCCATCATTTTCTCTAGAATATATATCGCCTACAAAGCCTTGATGAGGGTTTCCGTTATATTTTACATTATCTAAGGTAAAAACAAAAGGCTCTTTTTTTATATTTTCTGCAAGCTCCATTTTATCTACCTTTATGCCTTTATAATTTAAAAGCATCGCAAGGCTTGTAACCTCGCACCCTCTAAAAAGCTCTGGATATTGCCCTATATAAGGTACATTTTGTATTTGATAGCTAGGCTTTATATTTTGATAGCTATCCCATATAAATGTGTTACTTTCTCTAAAGAAAATGGTTGAGTTTTCGTATTTTTTAGCATATTCTAATGCCTCTTTATAGTTTACAAATTTTTCTATTAATATGTAATTTTGGTAAACTTCATAAGGCGGGTTGCTATCCCATACCCATTTATAATCTCCTGATTTTTTTATAGAAGAATTTTCATATTTTTTAGCATATTCTAAAGCTTCATCATAGTTATCAAATATTTCTATAATTTTATCATTTTGATAAACCTCATAGGCAGTTTTACCTGATTTTGTTACATATATTATTTTGTCTTCTATGCTTTTATCAAGATCTTTATTTATTTTGTATATAAAAAATATAAATATATTAACTATAACTATACATATAAGCAAAAAAATTATTATTATTTTTTCACTTTTTTGCAAAATAAATGCCTCCTAAACTATTTTTTTCATTATATAATAATACATTATTTTGCTATATATGTCTATATTTTTTTAGAAATGTTGATAAATCATAAAAAAGTTTAATGTTTATAATTAAAATTGTTGATTATATAAAATAATTTTGTTATTATATATATATTGTTAATAACTAATATTTTATTAACAGTTATCCACAATATGTTGATAACTATGTTAATAATTACTTGATAATGTTATTTTTTGCTTATTTTTTAATTTTTTTATGTTTATATTGTGTTTTCAACATATGTTAATTTTTTCTATTTTTTTATGTTTTAAACATATTGTTGATAAGTTATATTAACATATCCATATTTTATAAAGTTTAATAGGAGGTACATAATGGATAAATATCACGACTGTTGGGAAGCCTGCCTTAAATCTTTGCAACAAGAGCTAGGAGACTTTACTTTTAAAACTTGGTTTGGTGATTTACAGTTTATTTCTTTTGAAAATAACACCCTTATCTTAAAATCTAGTGATATATTTTACATAGAGCATATAAAGCTAAAATATATGCCTATTTTAAATGCGGTTTGTGAACAGCATTTTGGAAAAAAGAACATTATTATTAATCTTGTTATAGAAGAAGACCTTGAAAAGATACTAAACGAACCTAAAAAACAACCTACAGATAACAACTTAAACCATAACTATATTTTTGAAAATTTCGTTATAGGTGAAAGCAACCGCCTTGCCCACGCAGCCTCTGTTGCTGTTGCTGAAAGCCCTGGCATTTATAACCCTTTGTTTTTATATGGTGATGTTGGGCTTGGCAAAACCCATCTTATGCACGCTATAGCTAACTATATTTTAGCAAAAAACCCTAACACAAAGGTGCTTTATGCCTCTTGCGAAAAATTTACAAATGAGCTTATAGCATCTATACGTGAGCAAAAAAACAAAGAGTTTAGAGAAAAATACAGAAAAATAGATGTTTTATTAATAGATGATATCCAGTTCATCGTAGATAAAACTCAAACACAAGAGGAATTTTTCCATACATTTAACGACCTTAAAGATTCTGGAAAGCAAATAATAATATCTAGTGATAGGCCACCTAACGAAATTGAAACCTTAACAGAAAGGCTTCGCTCTAGGTTTAACAGCGGGCTTTTAGCAGATATTAAAACACCTAACTTTGAAACAAGAACTGCTATCTTAGAAAAAAAGGCAGAATCTTTAAATATATCTATACCAAAAGAGGTATCTCAGTTTATAGCAAAATCTGTTAAAAGCAACATAAGAGAGCTAGAAGGTGCTTTAACACGTGTTATAGCTTATTCTAACTTAACAGGGGTTAGCCTTAGCGTTGAGCTTGCAGAAAACGCTCTTAAAGATATTATACAAGATAAAGACGTTTCCTTATCTACAGATACTATACTAGAGGCTGTATCTAACCATTTTAACGTAAAAATAGAAGAAATTAAAAGCAAAAAAAGAAACCAACCTATAACTAATGCAAGGCAAGTTTATATGTATCTTACAAGAGAAATCTTAAACGAATCTTTGCTTAACATAGGTAAAAGCATAGATAGAGACCATTCTACTGTTATTCACGGTATAGAAAAAATAGAAGAAAAAATTAAAAACGATAAAAATTTTGAAAATACATTGTTATCCCTTAAGGATAAAATATTAAAGAAATAATATGTTGAAAACCCCTTTAAAACTATGTTATTAAATTGTGTATAACTTTTTTTAAAATTTTCCATTGTTTATTATGTGGATAAATATTTTCTTATAAAAAGTTATCCACATAGTTTTTAATGTTAATTTTTGTTGATTTTTAAAGGGCTTTTAAAGTTTTTAACATATAAACACCCTCTACTACTATACCTACTAAAATTATTATATTATTTATATATAATTATCCATATAAAAGTTTTTAACATATATTAAAGGAGATTTATTTATGAACATTAAATGCGAAAAAAATATATTGCTTAATAATATAAACATTGTTTTAAAATCTGTTGCATCAAGAACAACGCTACCTATATTAGAATGTATTTTATTAATAGCAGATAAAGAAGGCTTTAGGTTAATATCTAACGATTTAGAGCTTGGCATAGAAACATCTAATATAGAAGCAGATATTTTAGAAAAAGGTATGGTTGCTTTAGAAGCTAAAATATTTTCTGATATTATAAGAAGTATGCCAGATGGAGATATATCTATTACTGTTGATGAAAAAAACGTAGCTGTTATAAAAAACGGTAAAACAGAATTTAAAATTCTTGGACAAAATGGAGAAGAATTTCCTACCCTTGATAAAGTAGAAAAAGAAGAAAAATATAGCATAAGCTCTTCTCTTCTTAAAAATATGATAAAGCAAACTAAATTTTCTGTATCTACAGATGAATCTAAGCCTGTTTTAACAGGTGAACTTATTGAAATAAAAGAAGGTAACTTAAATATTGTTGCTATAGATGGTTTTAGGGTTTCCTTTAGATGTACAAACATTAGCAAAGATTTTAAAAATGCAGAGGTTGTTGTGCCTGCTAAAGCTTTAAATGAAATCATAAAAATATTATCTGATAAAGAAGATAGCATAGTTAATTTATATTTTAACGATAACCACATTTTATTTGAGCTTGACAGCTGTATAATTGTATCTAGGCTCTTAGAAGGGGAATTTTTAAAATATGAACAAATATTTACAGAAGATTACAACACAAGGATAAAGCTAGATAGAGTAAACTTTTTAAATAGCTTAGAAAGGGCTTCTTTAATATCTAAAGATAACAAAAAAACTCCTGTTAAGCTAGAAATTAAAAATGATGAAAGCCTTGTTATAACATCTAATACAGAGTTTGGAACATCTTATGAAGAATTATCTATAGATTTAGAAGGGGAAGGCCTTAGCATAGCTTTTAACCCTCGTTATTTAATAGAAGCCTTAAAAGCTATTGATGATGAAAAAATATTAATACAGTTTATGACATCGCTTAGCCCTTGTATTATAAAAGGTATAGATAATAGCGATTATAAATATTTAATTTTACCTTTAAAAATTAACGAATAAAGGGGATAAAATATGACAGAGATAAAATTTAATACAGACTTTATAAAATTACAACAGTTTATTAAGCTTGCAAGGGTTGTAGGACAAGGCTCTGATGCTAAAATGCTTATATTAGATGGTGTTGTTAAGGTAAACGGCGTTGTATGCCTAGAGCGTGGCAAAAAAATAAGAAATGGAGACATTATTGAAATAGAAGATTTTGGTACATTTAAAGCGATAGGTGAATAAAATGTATGTTAAAAAAATATATTTAAAAAACTATAGAAATATAGAAAATTTAGAGCTTGAGCTTAAAAACGGTGTAAACATTTTTTATGGCAAAAACGCACAAGGTAAAACAAACCTTTTAGAAAGCATATATATAGGGGCAACAGGCAGAAGCCACAGAACCCACAAAGATAAAGAGCTTATAAACTTTAACAAAAACGAGGCTCATATAAGGCTTGAGGTTCAAAAAGATGCTATCTTTGATAAAATAGATATACATTTAAAAACAGATAGCAAAAAAGGCATTGCAATTAATAACATACACATAAAAAAACTAGGGGAGCTTTTTGGCTATCTTAACGTAGTTATATTTTCCCCTGAAGATTTAAACCTTATAAAGCAAGGGCCTCAAGAGCGAAGAAAGTTTATTGATATGGAGCTTTGCCAGATAAATAGTATATATTATTACAACTTATCACAGTATTATAAAGTTTTAAAACAAAGAAATAGCCTGCTTAAAAAAATTGCCACAAACCAAAGCCTAAAAGATACCCTTTTTGTATGGGATAATCAGCTTATAGATTTTGGCTCTAAAATTATTAGCATAAGAGAAGATTTTATTAAAAAAATTAATAAAATTTCTAAAAAAATACACAGTGATATAACAGAAAACAAAGAAGATTTAGAAATAAAATATAAGCCTAGCGTTTTAATAGAAGAATTTAAAGAAAAGCTTGAAAAAAACATTGATAAAGACATACTTTATAAAACTACATCTTATGGCCCTCATAAAGATGATATGCTTTTTTTTATAAACAACATAAATGCTAGAGACTTTGGCTCTCAAGGACAACAAAGAACAGCATCTTTAAGCACAAAGCTTGCAGAAATTCAGTTAATAGAAGAAGAAAGGGCAGTTTTACCTGTTTTACTTTTAGATGATGTTTTATCTGAGCTAGACAAAGATAGACAAAAATTTTTAATAAAAAACATTAAAAAATTACAAGTTATAATAACTTGCACAGGTGTTGAAGATGTCCTTAAAAACCTAGATGAAGAATGTAACATTTTTAATGTATCTGATGGTAAAGTAACATAGCCCATTGTTTTAACAATGGGCTATGTTACTTATAAATATCTTTTTATTTCTTCTTCTGTTATGCCAAGAGATTTCTTAACTGTTTTAATAATATCAACATTGCTATAATTTAAATCTTTTAAAAGCTTAACCATACCTTCAATTTTACCTTTTTGTAGACCTTTTTGTAAGCCATCTTCAAAACCGTCTTCAAAAGCTTCTTGTTTCCAAATCAACTTAGCATCTTCTAAGTTAAATTCTGTATATAACATATTAATTACCTCGCTTCCGTTTTGTTTTAAAAATTCTTTTAAAATATTTTTATCTATACATTCTTTTATTGCTATTTTTATACAATGCTCTAGTAAATAACTCTTATCTATAGAATTTTTATATTCTTTTATATACTTTCTTACAAGATATATAAAATAGCTATAATCATTTAGTGTAGTAGATTTTTCAACTAAATTATTATGTTCTTCATAGTTTATATTTATTACATCAACTATAAGCTCTAAATTTATATTTATTTTATCACAAAAAGCATCTGATAAATAAAGTTTACTTACTTTTTCATATTTACTTTCACCATTATATAAAACTATAAATTCTGGTTTTGGAATATTAACTAATTTTGTTTTATATATATTTTTGTTATCTAATATTTTTTCGTATTCTCTAGCAATATAAAGTAAAAATCTTAAAGGCATATTTTTATTTATTGAGCTTTGATGTTCTATTAAAACAACTAATTTATCATTGATTGTAAAGCACAAATCGTTGTTTCTATCCATAAATAAAACATCATCAAGGGTTATTATATTTATATTTGTATCTTCAAGCTTATAGTTTGTATTTTTAATTGCGTTATATAGGTTTATTATTTCTTTTTCATTTGAAAATAATCTTGTAAATAAGCTATCTTTGTAGTTTTTATTTATATTCATATTAACCCTCCTTAATTATTTTTATTATATCACATATTTTTGGATTTAGCATCTAATATTTTCTTAAAAATTTTTATAAAAAAAACACAAAATATACTATAAAAAGCCTTTAATATATGGTATAATATATGTTAGATGCTTTTTATATTTAGTAAATAAAAAGCTAGCTATTACAAAAGTATTTTGCTTTTTAAAAAGGAGAATATAAATGAAACCAGAATATAATGAAAATCAAATACAAATACTAGAAGGCTTGGAGGCTGTTAGAAAACGTCCTGGTATGTACATAGGCTCTACATCTAGCAGAGGGCTTCATCATTTAGTATATGAAATAGTGGATAATGCAGTAGACGAGGCTTTAGCAGGGCATTGTTCTGAAATAGAGGTATCTATAAATAAAGAAAACAGCATAATAGTAAAAGATAACGGACGAGGCATACCTATTGGTATACACCCACAAAAAGGAATACCAGCTGTTGAGGTTGTATTTACTATCCTTCACGCAGGTGGTAAATTTGGCGGCGGTGGATATAAGGTATCTGGTGGTCTTCACGGTGTTGGTGCATCTGTTGTTAATGCTCTTAGCCAGTGGCTTACTGTTAAAATATATAACGACGGTAAAATTTACGAACAAAAATATTCTCGTGGAGATGTTTTAACAAAGCTTACTGTTATAGGAGAATGCGACAAAGATGTAACAGGGACAGAGATAGAGTTTAAACCAGATTATGAAATATTTGACGATTTAGAATATAACTATGACACATTAAAACAACGCCTTCAAGAAACAGCATTTTTAACAAAAGGTATAAAAATAACATTAAAAGATTTAAGAGAAGAAAACATAAAAGAAAAAACTTTCCACTATGAAGGTGGTATAAAAGAATTTGTAGGGCATATTAACAAAAATAAAATGCCTATTTATGAAGAGGTATTTTATTGCGAAGGCACTAAAGATAATATTTTTGTTGAGGTAGCTTTTCAACATAACGATGGCTATTTAGAAAACAATTATTCTTACGTAAATAACATAAACACTGTAGACGGTGGTACCCACGTTGCAGGTTTTAGAAGTGCTATTACAAAAACAGTAAACGATTATGGCAAAAAATTTAACCTTTTAAAAGAAAACGAAAAAATAACAGGTGACGATATAAGAGAAGGCTTAACATCTGTTATTAGCATAAAAATAGAAGAGCCACAGTTTGAAGGGCAAACTAAAGGTAAGCTTGGTAGCAAAGAGGCTAAAAACGCAGTAGATAGCGTTTTATCAGAGCATTTAACTTACTTTTTAGAAGAAAACCCTACAATAGGTAAATTAATTATAGAAAAAGCTTTGGTTGCCTCTCGTGCTAGAGATGCTGCTAAAAAGGCTCGTGAGCTTGTAAGAAGAAAATCTGCCCTTGAGGTTGGGCGTCTTCCTGGTAAGCTTACAGATTGTAGTGAAAAAGACCCTTCTAAATG
The DNA here is from genome assembly GCA_944381435.1 of uncultured Clostridia bacterium. GTDB lineage: Bacteria > Bacillota > Clostridia > Lachnospirales > CAG-274 > Tyzzerella. The sequence goes on along the minus strand of CALWLD010000007.1, from coordinate 31,904 downwards.
CGAGCTATACATCGTTGAGGGTAACTCGGCAGGAGGTTCTGCTGTTAATGCAAGAACTCCTAAAACACAGGCTATACTTCCTCTTAGAGGTAAAATATTAAACGTAGAAAAATCTAGGCTTGATAAAATATTAGGCAACGAAGAAATACGTTCTATGATAACTGCTTTTGGTACAGGCATACACGACGATTTTGACATAGAAAAGCTTAGATACCATAAAATAGTGCTTATGACAGATGCCGACGTAGATGGTGCTCATATAACAACCCTTCTTTTAACCTTTATATTTAGGTTTATGACGCCTCTTATTGAAAATGGATATGTATATTTAGCAAAACCACCTCTTTATAAAATCGAAAAAGGTAAAAAAGAATACTATGCTTATAGCGATAAAGAACGTGATGAAATATTACAAGAAATAGGCATAGACGGTATTAAACCTATACAACGTTATAAAGGTCTTGGGGAGATGGATGCTGAGCAACTTTGGGAAACTACAATGGACCCTGAAAAACGTATTTTATTAAGGGTAACTCTTGAAGATGCAAGGCTTGCAGATGAAATATTTGACCAGCTTATGGGAGATAGGGTTGAGCCAAGGCGTGAATTTATACAAGAAAATGCAAAGTTTGTTACAAACTTAGATGTATAATAAACTTTAGAAAGGATAAAGAAATATGTCTGAAAACCAATTTGAACATTATGATAAAATAGTAGACACAGAAATAGCAGATAAGATGAAAAGCTCTTATATAGAATATGCTATGAGTGTTATCGTTTCTAGAGCCTTACCAGATGTTAGAGACGGGCTTAAGCCTGTTCATAGACGTATATTATATGCTATGAACAAGCTAGGCCTTGAGCCAAGCAAAGGGCATAAAAAATCGGCAAATATAGTAGGGGAAACAATGGCTAAATATCACCCTCACGGTGATGCTGCTATATATGATGCTCTTGTTAGAATGGCACAAGACTTTTCTATGCGTTATATGCTTGTAGATGGCCACGGTAACTTTGGTTCTATAGATGGCTATCCTGCTGCCGCTCATAGATATACAGAGGCAAGGCTTAGCAAAATTGCAGTAGAAATGCTTGCTGATATAGAAAAAAACACAGTAGATTTTGTAGATAACTATGATAACAACGAAGTAGAGCCTACAGTTTTACCTTCTAAATTTCCAAACCTTCTTGTAAACGGTTCATCTGGTATAGCTGTTGGTATGGCTACAAACATACCTCCTCATAACCTTACAGAAGTTATAGATGGTTTATTAAAAATAATAGATAACAAAATAGATGAAAACAGAGAAACAGATATAGAAGAACTTTTAGACATTATAAAAGGCCCAGATTTTCCAACAGGTGCTACAATTCTTGGTAAAGCTGGTATAAGAATGGCTTATACTACAGGTAGAGGCAGAATACGCGTTCGCTCTACTGCCGAAATAGAAACAACTAGCTCTGGTAAAGAAAGAATAGTTGTAACAGAAATACCTTATCAAGTTAATAAATCTCGTATGATTGAAAAAATTGCCGAGCTTGTTAAAGATAAAAGGGTAGAAGGTATAACAGATATAAACGACGAATCTGACAGAAACGGTATAAAAGTTGTTATAGAATGTAAAAAAGATGCTAATGCTAATGTTATACTTAACCAACTTTACAAATATTCTCAATTACAAGAAAACTATAGCATAAACTTTTTATGTATAGTTGATGGTGAGCCTAAAACACTTAATTTAAAACAAATTTTAGAATGTTATCTAAAACACCAAGAAAACGTTATTACAAGAAGAACACAGTTTGATTTAGATAAGGCTTTAAAAAGAGCACACATTGTTGAAGGTCTTTTAAAAGCGTTAGATTTTATAGACGAAATCATTAACATAATACGTTCTAACAAAGACATTAGAGATTCTAAGGCTATCCTTATGGAAAGGTTTGATTTTACACAAGAGCAAGTTGATGCTATTTGTGAAATGCGTCTTAGAAGCTTATCTGGTCTTGAAAGAGAAAAGCTTGATGATGAATTTAACAAGCTTACAATGCTTATAGAAGAATTACAAGCTATTTTAGGTAGCGAAAGCAGGCTTTTACAAGTTATAAAAGAAGAGCTTTTACAAGTTAGAGCTAAATTTGGTGATGAAAGAAGAACAGCTATTGTTCAAGATGAAGGGGACTTATACATAGAAGATTTAATAGAAGATGAAATGAGCGTTATAACAATGACACATCTTGACTATATAAAAAGGCTTCCTTTATCTACTTACAAAAGCCAAAACAGAGGCGGTAAAGGTATAATAGGTATGCAAACAAGAGATGAAGATTTTGTTAAAAACTTATTCTTAAGTAGCAACCATAGCTTTATATATTTCTTTACAAACAAAGGTAAAGTTTATCGTATAAAAACTTTTGAAATACCAGAGGCAGGACGTACTGCTAAAGGTACACCTATCATTAACCTTATACAAATAGATAGCGGTGAAAAAATAACTGCTGTTATACCTGTTAAGCAAAACAAAGATAGCGAAGAAATAGCTAAAGATGAATACCTTGTTATGACAACTAAAAAAGGTATTATTAAAAAGACAAAAATTTCTATGTTTAATAACATTAGAAAAATGGGTCTTATAGCAGTAAACCTTAGAGAAGATGATGAGCTTATATCTGTTCAAAAAATAACAGATGGACAAGATATGTTCTTAGCTACAAAGCTTGGTATGTCTATTAGGTTTAACGAGGCAGATTTTAGAGAGCTTAGCAGAAATGCAACAGGTGTTAAAGCTATTACCTTAAACACAGATGATGAGGTTGTTGCATCTGAAGTTATAGAAGAAGATAAGAAAATACTTATTGTTTCTGAAAAAGGCTTTGGTAAATGTACATTAAGCGATGAATATAGAGTACAATCTCGTGGTGGTAAAGGTCTTAAAACATATAAAATTACTGAAAGAACAGGCAATGTTATAGATGTTAAAATGATAGATGATAATGAAGAGCTTATAATGGTTACAACAGAAGGCGTTATCATTAGGATAAGAGCTAAAGATATATCTACAACAAGCCGTGTTACACAAGGTGTTAAGCTTATTAACGTAAACGATGATGTTAAGGTTACAAGCGTTGCTAAAATATCAGAAGATTACATTAATAACGAAGAAGATATAGAAGAAGATACAGAGCAAATAGAAGAAAATTAACATAAAAAGCTATAGTTTATAGCTTGAGGTTGTCGACAAAGTCGACAACCTTTTTGTAATTATTAGATTTTTTGTTTTAAGGCAAGGTTATCGATACTCAAACCCACCCACCGCCCTATACGGGGACACCCCGCACCCCGTGAGCTTCGCTCATATTTTTCAATTAGTGCTTAAATATTTAAGTAATTAAAGGGTTCTAGGGCGAAGCCCTAGAAAAAGGGTGGTGGGTGGGAAAAGATAGTTTCTATCATATTGCCTTTGTTCTAAAATATTAAAATTGTAAAAAGATTGTTGATTTTGTCCACAATCTGAAGCTATAGTTTACACTATAGCTTTTATGTTTTAAAATTTAAATGTATTATATGTTAAGTAATACAATATTTTTACCGAAATATTATAAAAGACTTATTTGGAAGGTGAAATTATGATTTTAAATACAAACACACAAGCATTATTAGCTAACAATGCTTTATGGCATAGAAACAATGCTTTACAAAAAGCTTCTACAAATTTATCTACAGGTACAAAGATAAATAAAACAGGTGATGACCCTACAGGTATGGCTGTTTCTAACAAAATGAAAATGCAAATAAAAGGTTTAGAAATGGCAGATAAAAACGTAAATGATGCTGTTTCTTTAATACAAACTGCTGAAGGTAGCATAGGTGAAATGCAAAATATTGCTCAAAGAATGAGAGAGCTTGCAGTTCAAGCATCTAACGATACATTAACAGAAAGTGATAGAGAGCTTATACAACAAGAAATAGTTGCACTTTCTGAAGAGCTAGATGGTATATCACAAAGGGCAGAATTTAATAAAAGATATCTATTAAATGGTAATTATGATGAGCTTACTTTCCACGTTGGTGGAAACCATAACGATAATTTAGATTTAAGCTTAAAAAGAATAGATGCAGAAGTTTTAGGTTTAAACGTTACTCTTGGTAAAAAATATGATGACCAGGGAAATTTAATTATCCCAGAAGAAGATATGCCAGCTCTTGATTTTACAACTGTACAAGGGGCTCAAGATGCTATAACTAGATGTGATGATGCTATAGAAAGAATAAATATTTATAGGTCTAATTTAGGTGCTACCCAAAATAGGCTTGATAAAATAAGCAATTCTTTAGTTATATCTGAAGAAAACACTAATGCTGCTTTATCTAGGGTTATGGACACAGATATGGCTTTTGAAATGGCAGAATATACAAAAAATAATGTTTTAGTACAAGCAGGCATATCTATGCTTTCACAAGCTAACCAAAGACCTAACCAGCTTTTATCTTTATTACAATAGGTAATTATTATGGGAATAAATAAGCAAGATTATGTTGCTAAAATAGCAAATGCTAGCCCTTTAAAGCTGGTTGTTATAAATTTTGAAATAATTTTAGATTATTTAAAAGAAAGTAAAAATACAATAGATAACGAAAAAGAATTCGATTTTAACATCTTAAAGGCAAGGCAGTTTTTATCAGAGCTTAGAGCAAGCCTTGATATGCAATATGAAATATCATCTTATCTCTTAACTATGTATAACTATGCAGATAAGCAGATTGCAAAATTTTTATTTAGCAAAAATATTAACGATTTAGACCCAGCTATAAAAGTTTTAAAAACTATAATGTCGGCCTTTGAAGAAATAGAACATAAAGAAGAAGATAAAAGCTCTATTATGGAAAATACAGATTCTATATATGCAGGGCTTACTTATGGCAAAGATGGTAAGCTTAATGAATTTATAGATATAAAGCATAATAAAGGGTTTAAGGCATAAAATAACCTAACTGAAGAATTTTTCTTCAGTTAGGTTATTTTTTAGTTAAAATTTATAAACGGGTTTTTGTTTTAAATTTTAATTCAAAAAATAATAGGAATACCTGTTTTTGAGTATGAAATACTCAAAAAATTGATTTAATTAAAATTGATTTACTTTACACATAAATAATAATGAGTTATAATATAGGTATATATATACAGGTGTATTATTATTTAGGTGGTATATATTCTAAAATATCTTGTATTTCACAGTTTAAAAAATTACATATTTTACATAGTATGTTTACATCCAACCTTTGCATAGAACCTTTACAATATTTATTAAATTGAGTTCTTTGTATATTAAGTTGTTCACAAATTTTATTTTTTGAAATATTTTTTTGTTTTAATAAATTTTCAATATTTATTTTAATTGTACCATAATTATCCATAGTACACCTCCAAAGTTATTATAAATAAATTATACATATATATCTATATATAATATAACTGTATTTACATTATAATATTATATATATACAGGTATAAGAAAGGAGTAATATGAAGAAGATATGTTCATTTACAGGGCATAGACTAAATAAATTTAAATTTATTAATGAGAATGATATAAATTGTATAACATTAAAATATTTAATTATGGAACAAATTAAATATTTATATTTAGAAGGAACAAAAATTTTTCTTACGGGTGGTGCAATAGGTACAGATATCTGGTGTGGTGAAATAGTATTAGATTTAAAAAGACAGTATAAAGATATTAAGCTATATTGTATAATACCATTTGAAAATCAATCAGAAAAATGGAGTTATGAGTATAAAAAAAGATATAATAATTTAGTTGAAAATTGTAATGATAAGATTATATTACAAAAGGAGCATACAGATAATTGTTATTTAATAAGAAATAAATTTTTAGTAGATAAATGTACAACTTTATTATGTGTTTATGATGGTATATCTAAAAAAAGTGGAACATATTCTACTATAAATTATGCTTTTAATTTAAATAAAGATATAATTTATATTAATTGTACAAATTATAAAGTGTATAACATAAGGAATTATATATAAAATATTTAATAAAAAGCTTGCAATATATATTAACATATGGTATAATTTCAAATTGGAGACAATCCTTGTTCTCTTTATAAAGAGAGCCAAAGACCAAAAGGAGGTGCGAATATGAACAAATATGAATTAGCAGTTGTTATTAAACCAACATTAGAAGAAGAAGCTCTTAAAGCAGAGCTTGAAAGTGTTCAAGAGATTATCACTAAATTTGGTGGTACTATCGAGAAAGTTGATGATTGGGGTAAACGTAAACTTGCTTACGAAATTAAAAAGTTTAACGAAGGTTTCTATAGCTTTATAACTTTTACAGCTAACAGCGAAACGCCTAATGAAATAGAGCGTCGTATGCGTATTAAAGAAAACGTTCTTCGTTATTTAGTAGTTCGTCAAGAAGCTTAATAAAGAGGTGTCTTATGAATAAGGTTATATTAGCTGGAAGGCTTACAAGAGACCCAGAGCTTAGATATTCTCAAAGTGCAGAGCCTGTTGCTGTTGCTCGTTTTTCTATAGCAGTTAACCGTCGCTTTAAAAGAGATGGTGAGCCAGATGCAGATTTTTTTAACTGTGTTGCTTTTGGAAAAATTGGCGAATTTATAAGCAAATATTTTACAAAAGGTAAAATGATAGGTGTTGTTGGTTCTATAAGAAATAATTCTTGGACAGATAATAACGGGCAAAAACGTATATCTACAGAGGTTTTTGTAGAAGAGGCGGAGTTTTTAGAAAGCAAAGCTTCATCTGAAAGCTACCAACAGTCTATGCCTAATATGCCTAGCGATAACGGCTCTACAAATAACATACAAAGCAATCAATCTGACGAATTTTATAGCATAGAAGAAACAGTAGATGATGATAATCTACCATTTTAAAATTTCGTATTAAGTTTAAAGGAGGTAAAACCAATGGTTAACAAAAAACGTGGTAAAAGAAAAAAACGTGTTTGTGCTTTTTGTGCTGAAAAAGTAGATTTTGTTGATTACAAAGATACTGCTAAGCTTAAAAAATATGTTTCTGAAAGAGGAAAAATATTACCTAGAAGAATTACAGGCAACTGTGCTAAACATCAAAGAGTTTTAACTTTAGCTATTAAAAGAGCTAGACACGTTGCTTTACTTGCATATACACAAGATTAATAAGTTATTTAACTATTAATAATAAAGCTAGCTTTTAAAAGCTAGCTTTATTATTAGATTAATATAAAATATATAAAAATTATAAATAATATTATAGATTTTTATACAATATTACAATTTATATAAATATAAATACATATAAATATTGAAAAAAATAAACAAATATGTTATAATGTAGCAAATGTTATTTATAAAGGAGGTTTTTTTATGAAAAACCAAATGGAAGTTAGAAATTATATGGAAAATTTAGTTGCTAATCAGCTAGAAGATGTTATGGAAAAAAATAACTGTAGCTGTTTTTGTGAAAGATGCAAAGCAGATATAACTGCTATAGCACTTAATAATTTACCTACTAAATATGTTGCTACAGAAAAAGGCGTTTGCTATGCAAAGCTTAGCTCTTATGAAAACCAATGTTTTATAGATATTGTTGCTGCCATAACTAATGCTATAAAAATAGTAGAAAAACACCCAAGACATACAGATAATGATTAAAAACATAGTTTTAATTGGGTTTATGGGTTGTGGTAAATCTACCATAGGTAAAGAGCTTGCTAAAAATTTTAATTTTAATTTTATAGATACAGACTGTGTTATACAAGAAGAAGAAAATAAATCTATAGAAGAAATATTTAATATTTTTGGCGAAAGTTACTTTAGAGAGTTAGAAAAAAAGGTTTGTGCTCAAGTTTCTAATATGAAAAATTGCGTTATATCTACAGGTGGTGGAGTTATAAAAAACATAGAAAACATTAATAACCTTAAAAAGAATGGTATAATAATATACCTTAAGGCTACCCCAGAAAAGATATACCAAAATTTAAAATATGATGATAAAAGACCTTTATTAAAAAACAAAGATAAATTTAAAGCTATATGTACACTATTAAAAGAGAGAGAAGAATTATATAATAAATATGCAGATATAGTTTTTGATATAAATGACAGTTCGCCCTTTATATTAGCAAAAAACATAAAAAATACTATTTTAACTAGGTGATTATATGAAAAATTTAGTTGTTATAAACGGCCCTAACCTTAATTTTTTAGGGATTAGAGAAAAAGGCATTTATGGTATAAAAACTTTAGAAGATATAAAAGAATGTATATTAAAAAAGGCTAATGACTTATCTTTTAATGTAACATTTTTTACATCTAATATAGAAGGTGAAATAATAGATTTTTTACAAAAATGTTATTTTGATAAAATAGATGGCGTAATAATTAATGCTGGTGCATTTACCCATTATAGCTATGCTATAAGAGATGCTATATCATCTATAAATATACCAACCATAGAGGTACATATATCTAACATATATAAAAGGGAAGATTTTAGACATAAATCTGTAATAGCTCCTGTTTGTATAGGGCAGATTAGTGGTTTTTTAGAAAATAGTTATATATTAGCTTTAGATGCTTTTAAATATTACTTTAATAAATAATTTTTTTAAATTTTGAAATAATAAACATAACAAAACTTTAAGGAGGAAATTTCAATGATTTCAGCTGGTGATTTTAGAAATGGTGTTACTATAGAATACGAAGGGGATATATTTGTTATATTAGAATTCCAACACGTAAAACCTGGTAAAGGTGCTGCCTTTGTTAGAACAAAAATCAAAAACCTTGTAACAGGTGCTGTTGTAGAAAAAACTTTTAGACCTTCAGAAAAAATGGGTAGAGCACATATAGATAGAAAAGATATGAGCTATTTATATAACGATGGTGAGCTTTATCACTTTATGGATAACGAAAGCTATGAGCAAATAGCAGTTAATGCATCAGAAGTAGGGGATACATTAAAGTTTGTTAAAGAAAACGAAATAGTAAAAGTTTTATCTTACAATGGTAATGTTTTTGGTATAGAACCACCATTATTTGTAGAGCTTGAAATTATAGAAACAGAACCAGGCTTTAAAGGTGATACAGCTACAGGGGCTACAAAACCTGCTGTTGTAGAAACAGGTGTTTCTGTAAACGTGCCTTTATTCTTAGAGCAAGGCGAAAAAATTAAAATTGATACACGTACAGGCGAATACTTAGGTAGAGCTAACTAATATAAATTAAATATTATAAATATATAAAAAATAAAAAATGGACTTTGTAATTTATAAAGTCCATTTTTTATTTTTTATATATTGTTATTTAAAGACTTAAAATATAATTTATGAAAATAAAAATTTAAAATATATAAATGTGGAAAAATAATATATTATATATGGGGAAAAGTTATAGACAATTATAAATATTAACATTATAATTAATATATAGATAAAGAAGTAATTATTGTTGAAAACTTAAAAATGTTAATAACTATATAAAAAGTGAAATTATATATGTTGATAAATGGTTTGACAAAAAATAAATAAAATGATATACTTATAAAAAAGTTAGCTTAAGCTAACAAAGGAGGTTTATATGGAAAATTATTTATATGCTTTTTTATTAACTTTAATAGCAGGTCTAAGCACAGGCATAGGTAGCTTAATATCTTTACTTACTAAAACAACTAACAAAAAGTTTTTATCGGTTAGCCTAGGTTTTTCTGCAGGGGTTATGATATATGTATCTATGATAGAGATATTTTTTAAAGCAAAAGAAAGCCTAGTTTTAGAGCTAGGGGAAAAAAGGGGATATATAATAACAACAGTTGGATTTTTTTTAGGAATGTTACTCATAGCTATCATTGATAAATTAATACCATCTACAGAAAATCCTCACGAAATAAAAAGTTTAGATAAAGAGAACAAAAGGCTTGCACGAATGGGCATATTTACTGCTCTTGCAATAGCAATACATAACTTTCCAGAAGGGCTTGCAACCTTTGTATCTGCTCTTCAAGAGCCAAGCCTTGCTATACCTATTGTTGTAGCTATAGCAATACATAACATACCAGAGGGGATAGCGGTTGCTGTACCTATATATTATTCTACAGCATCTAAAAAGAAAGCATTTTTCTATTCTTTATTATCTGGGCTTTCTGAACCTTTAGGTGCAATAGTTGGCTTTTTAATTTTAATGCCTATAATGAACGATGTTGTATTTGGCATTATTTTTGCTATGGTTGCTGGGATTATGGTGTTTATATCTCTTGATGAGCTTTTACCAAGTGCTAGGGAATATGGGGAGCATCATTTATCTATATATGGTTTAATATTAGGTATGATAGTTATGGCTATTAGTCTATTAATTTTTCAATAGTTATAAATAGAGCTAACAACTTCTATTTACATTGAGGAGTTGTTAGCTCAAATTTATCGTTAATATTTTTTTCGCCCCATTGGCACATAAGCTCTAATATAGGAAGTAAAGTTTCACCTTTTTCTGTTATAGAATATTCCACCTTAGGAGGTACTTCTGGATAAACAGTTCTTTTAACAAGCCCATCATCTTCTAGCTCTCTTAGTTGGTTTGTTAATGTTTTTTGGGATATATTATTTATAAAAGATAAAATCTCACCAAACCTTTTTGTATGATTTTCTATTAAATAATATAATATAAGAGGCTTATATTTACCACCTATAACTTTTAGAGTTATTTCAATTTCACAACATACTTTAATTTTTTCCATAAAAACCTCATTAGTTATCTAAATTACACTATGTATAAAAAAAGTGCCTACTTGATAATTATATTTTAACATATTATTATAGATAAATAAATAATTTTTTATAAAGGGGAATAACTATGAAAAAATTAGTAGTAATAACAGGTGCTAGCTCTGGTATAGGTAAAGAGCTTGCAAAAGCATTTTTAAAAGAAGGTCACCCTGTTTTGTTGTTAGCAAGAAGAAAGCATTTAATGGAAGAGCTAAACCTAGAAAACTGCATATGTAAAAGCGTAGATGTAATAAAAAAAGATGAGGTAGAAAAAGCTATATTAGAGGCAGAGGCTAAATATGGCAAGACAAACCTTTTAATAAACTGTGCAGGTATAATGCTTTTAGGTAAGGCAGATGTGCAAAGCTATGAAGAATGGGATAATATGATAGATGTTAATATAAAAGGGATTTTAACTGGCACAAATGTAGTTTTACCTAATATGGTAAAAGAAAATGACGGCACAATAATAAATATTAGCTCTATTGCTGGTAGAAAAACCTTTGATAACCATTCTGTATATTGTGGCACAAAATTTGCAGTACATTCTATAACAGAGGCTATGAGAAAAGAGGTAGCAAGCACTAATGTAAGGATAATAACTATAGCACCAGGTGTTGTAGAAACTCCTCTTTTAAGCCATACAACAGATGATAAAATAAAAGAAGATTATAACAAATGGAAAGAAACTATAGAAGGTGGCTTAGATGCTAAAAAAATAGTAGATTGTGTAAAATTTGCTTATTATATGCCTCAAGATGTATGCGTAAGAGAAATTGTTATTGCTAAAACAAAACAAGAAGATTAAAAATTAAGGTGAAGATAAATTCTTCACCTTATTAGACTGTAGACAAAATAATTTTTATAAAATTAATAGCATAAATATGAAAAAATGAGCGAAGCTCAAGGTGGTACGTGGTACTCCCCGTAAAGGTGTGGAGGGCGGGTTTAGATAATTTCAAAAAATTTCCCTTAAAGCCAAAATCTAATAATTATAAAAAGGGTGTCGACTTTGTCGACAATCTTTTTGTAATTTTAATATTTTAGAATAAAGGCAAGATGATATAAATTATCTATTCTAACCCACCGCCCTATGCGGGGATACCCCGCACACAGTGAGCTTGGCTCATATTTTCAATTAGTGCTTAAATTTTGTTTTGACTTCAACTTTCAGTTTGTATACAAAATAATACTAAAACCTTTTATCATAAATATTTGAGTAATTAAAGGGTTCTAGGGCAAAGCCCTAGAAGAAGGTGGAGGGTGGGAATAGATAATTAATAAGCTTTTGCAAAATAAACCATTTTATCGGCTTTTTTACCACAGCATATACAAGTATCAGATATATGCTCTTGCTCAAAAGGCATACAACGAGTTGTGGCACCTGTTAAGTCTTTTATTTTATCTTCGCAAGCTCTATCTCCACACCACATAGCTTTTATAAAGCCTTGTTTTTCATTTAATTGAGCTTCAAACTCATCTAATGTTTTGGCAGTGAATGTATTTTCTTCTCTATGTTTTAAAGCTTTGTTGTATAAATCTTCTTGCATAGTTTTAAGCATTTCATCAACTGTGCTTTCTAAATCATCTAAATTTACAAAAACTTTTTCTCTGTTATCACGGCGTACTAAAACACATTGGTTGTTTTCTATATCACGTGGGCCTATCTCTAGCCTTAAAGGCACACCTTTCATTTCATATTCGCTATATTTCCAACCAGCAGATTTATCGCTTAAATCTATTTTTACTCTATATTTTTTAGATAAAAGCTCTTTAAGCTCATTAGCTTTTTCTACAACGCCTTCTTTTTTCATATTTATAGGTAATATAACAATTTGTATAGGAGCAATTTTAGGAGGTAATAAAAGCCCATTGTTATCGCTATGAACCATTATAAGCCCACCTATAAGCCTTGTAGACATACCCCAAGATGTTTGATGAGCATATTGAAGCTTGTTTTCTTTATCTGTATATTGTATGCCAAAAGCTTTTGCAAAGCCATCGCCAAAGTTATGAGATGTGCCTGATTGTAAAGCTTTACCATCGTGCATAAGAGCCTCTATAGTATAGGTTGCTTTAGCACCAGCAAATTTTTCTTTATCTGTTTTTTGTCCTTTTATAACAGGCATAGCTAAAAAGTCTTTACAAAAATCGGCGTATATATTTAGCATTTTTAAAGTTTCTTCTTGAGCCTCTTCTTCTGTAGCGTGTACAGTGTGTCCTTCTTGCCATAAAAACTCAACGCTTCTTAAAAATGGTCTTGTTGTTTTTTCCCATCTAACAACAGAGCACCATTGGTTATAAAGCATAGGTAAATCTCTATAAGATTCTACTATATTTGCATAATGTTCGCAAAATAAAGTTTCAGATGTAGGTCTAACGCAAAGACGCTCTGTAAGCTTTTCTGCTCCACCGTGGGTAACCCAAGCAACCTCTGGAGCAAAGCCTTCTATATGGTCTTTTTCTTTTTGTAAAAGACTTTCAGGTATAAACATAGGCATACAAACATTTTCGTGACCTGTTTCTTTAAATTTTTTATCAAGCTCTTTTTGTATAAGCTCCCATATAGCAAAGCCATAAGGTCTTAAAATCATACAGCCTCTAACAGATGAATAATCTATAAGGTCGGCTTTTTTCACAATATCTGTATACCATTGTGCAAAATCATCTTCCATAGATGTTATTTCTTTTACTAACTTTTCCTTTGACATAATATCTCTCCTTTACGTTTGATAAATAAAAAAAGCTTAGCAAAAATAAGGGACCATAAACGGCGGTACCACCCTTCTTAATGCAAAGCATTCACTCTTTAACCTATTAACGCTAGATAAAACGCTATATTTTCATATAGAAGCTATAAGGGTAGGTTCTGTATAGGCTAATAAAGATTTGCACCAACCATCTTCTCTCTAAAAAAAGCTTATATACATACTATTCCCTTTTTAAACGCTTTTATTATAATAAATATTATAATAAATTTTATTTTATGTCAAGATGTAAATTATAAATTTATTATATAAATATATTAAAGTATAACAATGTAAAGATTCACTTAAGATTTTATAATAAGATATATTTATAAAGATTAGCTGTTGCATCAAAATAAACTTTTTGTTAGCTTAAATTTGCTGTTATAATTTTATTATCAAAAAAAGAGTGAAGAGGTTGTCTTCACTCTCAAATGCTATAAACTCTATAACATTTTATACATAGATACAACATTAAAATTTTCTAATTTAGTTACATTTCCTTTAAACAAGAAATTATTTTTTAGCCAAAAATTCCTAGCTTGTACATTATCTTCTATATATGCAAGCTCTATATTATTAAATTTTCTTTTCTTTAAAAATATACAAAGTTTATTTATTATAACACTGCCTATACCTTTATTTTGTAAGTTAATATCTAGCATAAATAAGCCTATATATACACTGTTTTTAGCTGGAAAATTTCTTATTAAATCTAAAATACCTATTAGTTTATTATTTTCATAAATACCTAAAAAATATTTATCTTTCATAGTAACCTTAGGGGGTAGGGCAGTAAAAATTTGTTTTATATTTTCAAAGGTTGGTTCTTGTTTATAATATTTATAATAGGTTTTGTTGTTTTTACAAATGTTATAAATATTTTCTATATCTTGATCTTTTAATCTTTTAGCTTTTATCATTTACATTTTTTCAGGAGCATTTATACCTAAAAGATAAAGCCCATTTGCTATAACCATTTTTGTTGCATAAACGATAGCAAGCCTTGCATTTTTAAGGTTAGTTTCGCTATTTTTAATGTTGTTTTCATCGTAAAATTTATTAAAAGCTTGGCATATATTTACCAAATGTCTTGTTATTATAAAAGGTTCATATTTGTTAGATGCATCTACTATTTTATCTGGATATTGGCTTAAAAGCTTAACAAGCTCAAAAGAATATTCATCAGATATTAAGCTATAATCTATGTTATTTAATATACTTTCGTTAAAGCTTTCTTTTTCTAATATGCTACAAGCTCTTGCGTGAGTATATTGTACATAAGGTCCTGTTTCCCCTTGGAAATTAAGCATTCTTTCTAGGTCAAAAACAACGTTTTTAACACGAGAGTTAAATAAATCATTAAATATAACAGCACCTATACCTACATCTTTTGCAACTTGCTCTTTGTTTTCAAGGTTAGGGTTTTTTTCTTCTATAATATTTTTAGTTTTTTCTATAGCGTGGTTTAAAATATCTTCCATTAAAACAACGTGACCTTTTCTTGTAGAAAGCTTACCGTCGTTTAAGCTAACTAAACCAAAAGGTATATGCACTAAATCTTTTGCCCAGTCATAGCCCATAAGCTCAATTACTTTAAACCATTGTGCAAAATGTAAGTTTTGGTCTAAAGCTGTTATATATAAGCATTTTTCAAAGTTGTATTCTTTTTTTCTATAAAAAGCTGCTGCAATATCCCTTGTAGGATATAATGTACCGCCGTCGCTTCTTAAAATTAAGCAAGGAGGCATATTAAATTGTTCTAAATCTACAATTTTAGCACCGTTACTTTCTACCAAAATATCTTTTTCAAAAAGTTCATCAACAACAGCTTGCATTTTATCGTTATAAAAACTTTCTCCAGCATAGCTATCAAAAGATATGTTAAGCATTTTATAAACACGCTCAAACTCTTTCATACTAATGTCACAAAACCATTTCCAAAGATCGATTGCCTCTTTATCGCCTTCTTGCATTTTAACAAGCCAAAGCCTAGCCTCATCTTCTAAAGCAGGATTTTTTTCGCTTTCTTCGTGGAATTTTACATATATTTTGCTAAGCTCTTTTATATCATCTTTTTCTACAAGCTCTTTGTTGCCCCATTTTTTATAAGCTACAATTAGCTTTCCAAACTGTGTACCCCAGTCTCCTAAATGGTTAATACCTACAACGTTATAGCCTAGCTTTTTATATATTTTATATAAAGAATTACCTATAACTGTAGAGCGTAAGTGACCTATATGAAAAGGTTTAGCTATGTTAGGTGAAGAGTAATCTATAACTATGGTTTTATCTTTTCCCATATCGTTGTTGCCAAAGTTATCTTTTAAGCTTAAAACGTTAGATAATATTTTTTCTACATAAGTTGCTTTGTTTACATAAAAGTTTATATAAGCATTAACAACTTGTATGTTAGATATAAAGTCTTTTTTTTCTATTTTTTCTGCAAGCTCGCTAGCAATTATGTTAGGAGCTTTTCTCATTGTTTTTGCAAGCTTAAAGCAAGGGAAAGCAAAATCTCCCATTTCTGAGCTTGGTATTTCTATAAGGTTTAATATATCTTCCTTTTCTAAATCTGTAACATTTTGTATTAAAATTGCAATTTGTTCTTTAAAGTCCATTTTATCCTCCTATTTTACAAAAATCTTTATAGCATTTGGTATATTTTCTATAGTTATAGGCAGTTTTTCGCCTTTTTCCCCGTCTAAATCACAGCTTATATCCTCTAGGCTTTCTATAGTTATTTTTTTATCTTGGAAAAATAAAACTTTATCGTGTTCTAAATATTCTCCTTTTAAAAACTTTATAACGATGCTTGGTAAATTAGTAATACCTACATTTCTAAAGCCTACAAAGTCAAAATATCCATCGCTAATAGAGGCGGTAGGGGAAAGGTTTTTTATGCTTCCTGTGCCAGAACTATTTAAAACTAAAAATAAATCAAATTTATCTTCTATTATTTCTTTGCTGTTTATTATTCTTAAGTTTATTGGTTTATATGTGTGCATTTCTTGTAATGCTTTTATATAGTAAGCAAATTTACCTAAAGCTTCTTTAAAATTTTTGTCTATCTTTTCGCTTACATTTGCAAAAAGCCCACCAGCACAAACATTTATAAAGTATTTATCGTTACAAAGCCCAACATCTACAGATATAATTTTGTTGTTTGCAATTATATCGCAAGCATCGTCAGGTTCTTTAGGTAGCTTTAAAAACCTAGCAAAGTCGTTGGCAGTGCCTGAAGGTATAATAGCTAAAGGGATATGGTTTAAGCTATATTTCATAAGACAATTTACAACTATGTTTATTGTGCCATCTCCTCCAGAAACAATAAAAGCATCGTAATAGTTTTTATCTATATCTTTTAAATGAGCCTCAATATCACCTTGCTCTATACTTCTAAAAAGATGAACCTCATAACCTGCTTTTTGAAGGTTAGTAACATATATATCTAAATCAAATTTAAAAGTTTTGTCTCCAGAATAAGGGTTATATATTAGCTTTAGTTTTTTCATATAAAACTCCTTCCTAAAATAAATAAACTTTCTTTATTATATAATACCACATATATATATTAATTTCAAATATTTAATATTTTTTTATATTTATAAGACTTTTTTTTAAAGCCTACGTTTATATTTATAACAAAGATAAAAAGAGGTGGATTTTATGGACAATAATACAGACTATAAAGTATGCAGTATATGCGGAAGCCTTGTTGATAATAACAATATATTTAACATTAAAGGTGAAGAGATATGCAGAACTTGCGTAGAAAAAAAGCTAGAGCAAAAGCAAACCTTTAGCCCTATAGGTACTTTTATGTGTAGCTTGGTGCCAGGGCTTGGGCAAATATTTTTAGGTAAAAAGAAAAAGGGGATATTTTTATTAGGTAGCTTTATATTAAGTTTTTTTGTATTTTTTGGAGCTATGATAATGCAAGATATTTTTTATACTTTCTTTCCTTTTAATATTATAGCAATAGGAATTTCTATTTTAGCACCTGTTTATGCTCTTGTTAATTATGTATATAGCTTTTTTGATGCTAACATTACAAGAAGGTTTATAGAAAATGATGTATATGTAGATGATATAATAGATAAGCTAGCAGAAAAAACTTTAAAAAATAAAAAAGGTAAAAAATATATAGAAGAAAAAATAATAGATAAAAGATTACAATAGGAGGTAAATGTTATGAACTGTAAATATCACAAAGATTTAAAAGCAACCAACACTTGCAGTGTTTGTGGAGAATGGTTATGTGAAAACTGTGTTTTAGAAATAGATGGAAGGATATATTGTAAAGATTGCTTAAAAAATAAATTAAAAAACCAAAATAATACAGAGGCTAGAGGATATGCACCAGAGATGCATTATACAACATATAGCTATAAAAATCGTAAAAGTAGCTTTATAACTTTTATATGTTCTTTTATACCAGGTATGGCTCAGATATATTTAGGCTATACAAAACGCGGGTTAATTATATTATCTTTTCTTTTATTAGGTATGTATATAGAAGCTTTTTCACCTTTAATTTTATTATGCTATATATTTGGTTTGTTTGATGCATTTAGGATAAAAGGGAATATGGAACGTGGCATATATCAAGAAGATAATGTATCTGATGTTAAAAAATTTGCAAAAGAAAATAAATTTTTTATAGCAGTTTTAGGTGTTATTATTATTATACCTATGTTTGTAGAATTTTTTGAAGATATATTTGAAGATATATTTGAAATGTTTGCACATACAGCACATCACGGGCTTAGAATTCTTAACATAGGTAGATATGATATAGAAGATATATTAAAATTAGGCGGAGTTATTTTATTAATTTTAATTATATTTAATTTAATTAAAGGTAAAAAAGACAACGCAAAAAAACCAGAAGATGAAAAACAATAAAAGGTATTGAGGGTGTAGACAAAGTCTACACCCTTTTACCTTATAAAAAATGAAAAATGTTTCACGTGAAACAATAAGTGTTTCACAAAAATAAAAAAATGTCTAATTTTGTATAAAACATAAAAAAATTGATAATCATTTTTTCATAAAAATGTTTCACGTGGAACATTTTTGTGATATAATGTAACTAAGCTTTTAAAAATAAATAGGTGGTGAAAAAATGAGTAAAATTATAGCTATTGCAAACCAAAAAGGTGGTGTTGGTAAAACAACAACATCTATCAACCTAGCATCTTGCCTTGCAGAGCTTGGAAAAAGAGTTTTAATTATAGATTCTGACCCACAGGGGAATACATCTAGCGGGCTTGGCGTAGATAAAGATGAGCTAGAATATACATTTTATGACTTGTTATTAGAAAATGCAACATTTGAACAAGTTAAAATAGAATTAGATTTTTTTGAAAAATTACATATTTTACCTAGCAATATAGAGCTATCAGGGGCAGAAATTGAGCTTGTTAGCAAAGAAAACAGAGAATATTTATTAAAAAATATATTAGATAATGTAAAAGAAGGTTATGATTATATCTTAATAGATTGTCCTCCATCTTTAAATATGCTAACTGTAAATGCCTTAACAGCAGCAGATACTATATTAGTGCCGTTGCAATGTGAATATTATGCCCTAGAAGGTTTATCTCAGCTTTTATATACAATAAATCTTGTGCAACAAAAGTTAAACCCTTCTTTAAAAATAGAAGGTGTTGTTTTTACTATGTATGACGCTAGAACAAACCTTTCTTTACAAGTTGTAGAAGAGGTAAAGCAACATTTAGGAAAAAATGTATACAGAAGTATTATACCTCGTAATGTTAGGTTAAGCGAAGCTCCTAGCCACGGTAAGCCAATTAACCTTTACGACCCTAAATCTAAAGGAGCAGAGGCTTATATGTTTTTAGCAGAAGAAGTTATATATAACGAGGAGGGATAATATGATAAAAAAAGGGTTAGGCAAAGGGCTTGGTGCTTTAATAAAAGATGAAAATTTACAAGCTGTAAATAACAATGAAAACAATAACATAGATTTTAATGACAAAATTTTAGAAGTTGATATAAATAAAATACAACCAGATAAAACTCAACCTAGAAAAGTATTTAATGATGATACCCTAGAAGAACTTGCATTATCTATAAAAAATGTGGGCATAATAAGCCCTATAATAGTAAAAAAGAAGGGCAATTTTTATGAAATAATTAGCGGGGAAAGACGCTTTAGAGCTGCTAAAAAGCTTAAGCTTAAAAAAGTGCCTATAATAATAAAAGAATATGACGATTTAACATCTTTAGAGGTTTCTCTTATAGAAAATATACAAAGGGAAAACCTAAACCCTATAGAAGAAGCCTTAACTTATAAAGTTTTTCAAGAAAAATTTAACCTTAACCAAGAGGAAATAGCAGAAAAGGTTGGTAAAAACAGAGCAACCATTGCAAATGCCATAAGGCTTTTAAAGCTAGATAGCCGTGTGCAAAATTTTGTAATAGAGCTTAGGCTTTCCCAAGGACACGCAAGAGCTTTAATACCTATAGAAGATTTAGATTTACAGTTTGAAATAGCAGAAAAGATAATAGAAGAACAGCTAAGCGTTAGGCAAACTGAAGAGCTAGTAAAAAAAATGCTAGAACAACAAAAAAAAGAAGAAAAAATAATAGAAGAAGACCCAGTTAAAAAACAGCTTTATCTTGATATATCAAAACAGTTAAATGAAATTTTAGGCACAAAAGTTAATATAAAAAATAATAAAAACAAAGGTAAAATAGAAATAGAGTATTATTCTGAAGAAGAGCTAGATAGGCTTTATTGTCTATTTAAAAAACTATAAACGGAGGTTTAAAATGAATATAAACTTAGAGTTTTTAACACCTAGTGTTATGTTTTTTGGTTTTATTGTATACGCTATAATACTTTTAATATTTTTAGTTTGGATAATTACATTATCTGTAAAGCTTTCTAAAATGAAAAAACGCTTAAAAACATTTTTACCAGAAGACAAGAAAATAGATATGGAAAATATGCTTATAGAATACAATAAAAATGTAAAACAAGTATTAGCTTTACAAGATGAAATATTAGATAAAATAGAGGCTAACAGAGAAAACCTAGCTAACGATATAGAAAACACTAACAAGCTTATATACCTTACAAATGAAAAGCTAAAAAATGCAGTGCAAAAAGTTGCTATTGTAAGGTATAACCCATTTGAAGAAGTAGGGGGAGATTTATGCTATGCTATAGCCTTATTAGATGAAAATAATAACGGTTTGGTTATAAACAGCATATATTCTCGTGAAGCTTGCTATAGCTATGCTAAAGAAATAATAGACGGTAAATGCCCTAAACATAAGCTTGCTAACGAAGAGATAGAGGCTTTAGAAAAGGCTATGAAAAAATAACCAATTTTTTGAAAGCTTCACTTTTCAAAATAGGCACAACTTAATTGTAATTAATAAAATTAAAAATGCTAGGAGGTGTATCCTAGCATTTTTCACACTGTAGACAAAAAATAATATTCAAGCCGTCTAATATAAATATTTAAGTAATTAAAGGGTTCTAGGGCAAAGCCCTAGAATAAGGGTGGTGGGTGGGTTTAGATAATTACAAAAACCTTTCCTTAAAGCAAAAATGCTAGGAGGTATATCCTAGCATTTTTATATAAACTTAATTATTTAAAATATTTACTGTCTAATAAATTAATATCAAATTCTTCATAAAATGGATTACTAAAAGGGTTAGTATAATCTGACCAAGTTAAATAATCTATAGAAGAATATATATAAGCTTGTAAAGATTTTTCAATATTATTATTTCTTAATAATGAAAAGTTAACGAAAAAATATCCTAAAGGTTTTATTTCATAATCATTATATGCCTCAAACTGTATAACTACAGAAAGTGCATCAAATTCTCCACCTTCATAAATTTTTAATAAATCTACATTATTTATATGTAAACTATCAGGAAATTTTAAGTTATCTTCTAAAATAGAGATAGCTTTTTCTACATATTTTAATTTATCATCATTAGATAAATTAATTTTTGATGGGGAAAAAGGCTGTACATCACTATTATATTGAGGTGAACTATTTGCTATACTTCCATCATTAAGTACAGCATTTCCTTCTGTTTTGTACATACTATGCTCTCCCACAAGGTCTTCAACATCTGCATTTAAAATATCTGGTTTTGTTTCTGTTATTTCCATTTCAGAAGTAGTATTATTAGGTATTTCTTTAACGGTGCTTTGTGTAGATGAAACATATGAGCTTTGGGTGTTATTAGATGTATTATCTATGTATTTTAAAAACAAAATCATAAATCCACTAAAAGCTAATACAACCATAACCATTAAAATTACTATTATTATAAGTAAAAAATTTATTTCTTTTTTCTCTTTTTTATTTTTACTCATAAAATATCCTCCTTAAAATAAAAATTCTCTCTAAAGTTTAATATATAATTTATAACAATTTTATAATTTTTTGGTAAATATGTCAATATTACATAATTTTTAATTATGATGTTGACAATTGTAAACTTATAAATTATAATTGGTTTACAATTAAACTTTAGGAGGAAATTATGAAAACAAAATCAAAAAATATCACTTATATAGCTATATTTTCTGCTCTTATTTCTATACTATCTATCATAGCTATCCCAACCCCTTGGGGTGTGCCTTTTACCCTTCAAACCTTTGCAATAGCCTTTGCAGGCTTTAGCCTTGGTAAAAAGTATGGCACATTTTCTGTGTTAATATATCTTTTGTTAGGAGCTATAGGGCTTCCTGTTTTTGCAGGGTTAAAAGGTGGGCTTGCAAGCTTTGTATCTGTTACAGGTGGCTTTTTATTTGGGTTTATATTTTTAGCCTTTTTTTCAGGCTTTAAAAATATATTTTTTAGCATAATAGGGCTTTTTATATGTCATTTATTAGGTGTGTTACAATTTAGCTTTTTAACAAAAACACCTTTTTTAAACAGCTTTTTAATAGTTTCTATGCCTTATCTTATTAAAGATTTAATATCCTTATTTTTAGCTTATTATATATCTAAAAAATTTTTAAATATTACATCAAAACAGTTGTAAATAATTTATTTTTAAGGTATTATTATATATTATGATAATAAGGAGGGATAATATGCAAAATATAGTTCCAGAAGGTTATAAATCTGTTTTAAATCTTTATGATACACAAATAGGCATAAAAACAGTTAAAGATTTTTTCCAAAACTCTTTAGCTAAAAACTTAAATTTATTACGTGTTACAGCACCGCTTTTTGTTAAGCCAGAATCGGGGCTTAATGACAACCTAAACGGTTTTGAGCGTCCTGTTTCTTTTGGCATAAAAGAGCATAACGATGAAGAGGCAGAAATAGTACATTCTCTTGCAAAATGGAAAAGATATGCTCTAAAAAAATATGGCTTTTCAAAAGGCGAAGGTTTATATACAGATATGAACGCTATTAGAAGAGATGAAGATACAGATAACACCCATTCTATTTATGTAGACCAATGGGATTGGGAAAAAATAATAGATAAAGAAGAAAGAAACTTAGAAACTTTAAAAACAACAGTAAAATCTATATATAAAGCTTTAAAAAACACAGAAAAATATATGGCAATACAATACGATTATATAGAAGAAATTTTGCCTAAAGAAATATTTTTTATTACATCACAAGAGCTTTTAGATATGTATCCAGATAAAACACCAAAAGAAAGAGAATATCTCATTTGTAAAGAAAAGGGAGCTGTTTTTCTTATGCAAATAGGAGGGGTTTTATCTAACGGAGAAAGCCACGATGGAAGAGCACCAGATTATGATGATTGGGCTTTAAATGGTGACATTTTAGTTTATTATCCTGTATTAGACATAGCTTTAGAGCTATCTTCTATGGGGATAAGGGTAGATGAAATATCTTTAGAAAAACAGCTTGATATATCTAACTGTAATGATAGAAAAAAAATGCCTTTTCAAGAAGCTATATTAAATAAAAAGTTACCTTATACAATAGGTGGTGGCATAGGTCAATCTAGGCTTTGTATGTTCTTTTTAAGAAAAGCACATATATGCGAGGTACAATCATCTTTATGGCCTCATAGTATGATTGAAGAAGCAGAAAAAATAGGCTTACAAATATTATAAGGGGGGTTAATATGGATTATATTATTAAAAATAATGACTTAACGGTAAAAATAAGCACGTTAGGTGCAGAGCTACAATCTATAAAAAAAGATAACATAGAATACCTTTGGCAAGGTGATGAAAAAAGCTGGAAAAACAAAGCTACAAATATATTTCCTTATGTAGGTAAAATGACAGAAGGTAAATATATATATAAAGGGCAAACTTATGAAATGGGTAGCCACGGGTTAGCTAGACATATAGATTTTAGCGTAGAAGAAAAGGAAGATGAAAAAATAACTTTTAAAATGTCATCTAATGAAGATACCCTTAAAAATTATCCTTTTTTATTTGATTATTTTATAACTTATGAGCTTAAAGAAAACACAATTTTTATTACATCTAAAGTTGTAAACAAAGATGAAAAAACAATGTATTTTGGGCTAGGAGGCCACCCAGGGTTTATAACACCTATTGATAAAGGCTTAAGCTTTGATGATTATTATTTACAATTTGATAACGATTGCATAGTAAATAATATAAGGGTAACAGAAAAGGGGCTTATAAGGGGTAAAGAAGAATTTAGCTTAAAAGATAACAAAATATTAAACCTTAAACATAGCCTTTTTGATGACGATGCTTTAATATTTGAAAATATGGCAAAAGGTGTTACATTAAAAACTGATAAAGATAGCAAAAGTGTTTATGTAAAATATGATAATATGACATATTTAGGTATATGGCATACCCCTAAAACAGAGGTAGATTTTGTATGTATTGAACCTTGGACATCTTTATCATCTAGAGATGGCATTATAGAAGATATAGAAAAGCAAGATAACCTTGTAGCTTTAGATGCTAAAAAAGAATATGAAAATACTTGGAGCATAGGTATAAATTAAGAAACATATTTAGAATACCTATTTTCAAACACAAAATGTTATAAAAAAGACATAAAAATTAAATAACATAGTTCTTAAGCCTAGCTAAAGATAGCTAGGCTTTGTTACTAGGGGTAAACTTGACGTTAAGTCTTTAATAAAGGTTTATTATCTAAATTTATAAAATAAATTAATGATAATAAATAAATAATACAATATATTTTAAAAATTTTCAATAAAAAAATATAAAAAAAGTAAGATTTATTATTAATAACTAATAAATCTTACTTTTTTTATAGAGTTTTTGTACAATTCCTATAAAAAAACTATACAATATTCTATTTTGAAGTGCTAGTAAGGTTAGGTTCACCTTTAGAAACAACCCTTTGTTTTAAAACAGGTATCAAAACACCTTTGTTTGTTCCAAATTCTATTATGAAAACTTGGTCTGCAATGTCTGTAACTTTACCATATATACCGCTATCTAATAAAACCCAATCGCCTATTTTTATTTCAGATTGAAGCTCTACCATTTTCTTTTCTCTTTTTTTCTGTGGTCTAATACCTATAAAATAGAATATTAAAACGATAAATAAAATGTAAATTATTATACCAGGTAATGTAGCAAAAAAGCCTAAACTGCTAGATGCTTGAGCAGAGCTACTAATTTCTGTGCCAGATTGAGTAGCAGCTTGAGAACCACCTTGTATAACAGTGTTTAATAATGATATGTTCATATTAACATCTCCTATAAATTAAAATTTTACAACAGGATAATTATATAATAATATAAAAATTTAGTCAATACTTGTGTTTAAATATGTATTAGGTACTTCCCCATCAAATACAGTGTTTACAAGCATTAGCTTTCTGGATATATTAATATCTTTTTTATACATTGGGTTTATTATGCTAACGCTACAGTTAATATTTAAGTATATCTGAAAGTTTATCTGGTTTATACCTACAGATTGAAAGCTAGTTTCATAATCTACCGTAGCATCGCCTATAGAGCTTAAATATACGTTAAAAGATGGACCAAGCTCTGATAAGGCACTAAAGCCAGAAAATATACCTATAGGTAGCTCTATTTTTGTATCTTTAATATTTCTTAAGTTTTTAGAAAGCTCATAAGATACACTGGTACAAACGTTATTTATTAATATAGTATCTACATCTAAATAAGACTTATTACTTTCTTTATCTAACGTTTTTGTGAAAAAATCGCTAGACTGTAGGTTTAAATCGCTAATAACCTTATTAACACTTTTGTTTATTTCATCGCTAACTATATTTGTTGCATATTTTTGGCTAATTTTTATAGCAGTTGGCAAAACTTCATTTTCAAATTGTACGATAAATAAATATAAAAACAAAATAAAAACACCTAAAACAATAATACTTATAAAGGGTAGCCTTAAAGACTTCTTTTTTTTCCTTTTATGAAACATTTTATACCACCTTTACGTTATGTAAAAATATTATAACTAATTTGTTACAATATTTTTAAAAATTTATTTTTTACTTTATTAATTTATTAAAATTTGTTATAATATATGCTGAAAAGGAGTAGATTTAATGAGTGAACAAAAAGATAATCAAAGAAAACAGCAACAAAACGTTAAAGGCCCGCGAGCAACTAACAGCAGGCCAGTTAGATTAGATGATGATAGATTAAGAAATAACAGAGCTAGCTCTACAAACAGAGATAGTATGCCTAGCAGAGCTAACCCTAAAAACACAGCTAATTCACCAAAAGGCAATACAAAGCAAGATAAAAACATAAAATCTAATAACTCATCTACACCTAATAAAAAAACAAATAATAAAAAGAAGAAAAATAAAAAGAAAAGGTTTAGAAGAACTTGCCTAGGCTTTATATTAACTATGATAATAGTTATAGCTACAATAGGTGGTATAGGTGCTGGTATTTTTGTTAGGATAATACAAAACTCTCCTAACTTAGATTTAATATCTGTAGAGCCTAATGTATATACATCTATAGTATATGATAAAGACGGCAAAGAGATAGACCGTTTTCACGGTAAGGAAAACAGGGAATATGTAACCCTAGATGAAATATCTATAGATTTGCAAAATGCTATAGTATCTGTAGAAGATGAAAGATTTTATGACCATTTTGGGATAGACATAAAAGGTATATTAAGAGCAGGATATACAACCATTAAAAATAAGCTAACAGGTTCATCTGGTTTACAAGGTGCTAGCACCATCACCCAACAGCTTATTAAAAATAACGTAACGAAGGTAACTAGAAACACAATAGAAACAAAAATACAAGAACAGTATTTAGCTGTTATGTATGAAAAAAATTTAGAAGAAAAATTTGGAAGCAAAAGACAAGCAAAACAATATATACTAGAGCTATATCTTAACACAATAGCATTAGGCCACGGATATAACGGGGTGCAAGCGGCAGCTCTTGGATATTTTAACAAAGATGCTAAAGATTTAACCTTAGCAGAAAGTGCTTGTATAGCAGCTATAACAAATAACCCTTCTTTATATTCTCCTCGTACGCAACCAGAAAATAACAGAAAAAGGGTAGAAAAAATATTAAATCATATGTTAGAGCAAGGTATGATTACAAAAGCTCAATATGATGAGGCTTTAGCAGAAGATATTTATTCAAAGGTATCAGATGGTAATGCACAGAAAAAGGTGGAAGGTAACGTTATACACGGTTATTTTGAAGATTCCTTATTTGAGCAGGTATCAGAAGACTTGCAAAAAGAGCATAACATAAGCAAAGTACAAGCAGATAACCTTATATATAACGGAGGGCTTCAAATATATTCCACAAAAGATACAAATATGCAAAATATATTGGATAGCTCTTTTGCAAACGATGAGCTTTTCCCAAACGTTGTTTATAAATATGATGTAACATACACAGTTTCTATAGAAGATACAACAACAGGTAAGCAAGAGCATAAAGATTACAGACAGTTTGTAAAAACAAAAGAAGATGGAGAGGCCTTTGTTGCCAACAAAAAGGCAGAGATAGAGCAAAGCCTAGGTGCCAACCAAAAAATAGTAGCAGATAGAGCAAGCTTTTCTACACAGCCTCAAGCATCTATGGTTATAATGGATTATAAAACAGGTAATGTAACTGCTTTAACAGGTGGAAGAGGCGAAAAAACAGTTAACAGAGGCTTTAACAGAGCTACAGATTCTAAAAGGCAACCAGGTTCTGTATTTAAAGTGTTAGCAGCATATGCCCCAGCTATAGATACAGATGTTTTAATGCCAGGTAGCGTTTTAGTAGATGAGCCTATAACAATAGGTAAATATAGCCCTAAAAACTGGTATGGAGAAAGTTATAGAGGACCTTCTACAGTACGTGAAGGTATAGAGCAATCTATGAACATCTTAGCAGTTAAGGCTATGGATATGGTAGGTGTAGATGTTGCTTACCAATATTTATTAAACTTTGGATTTACAACCCTTGAAAACGATAACCATTTATCAACAGCTTTAGGCGGTATAACTTATGGTGTAACACAAATGGAGGTTACAGCAGCATATGCAGCTATTGCAAACGGTGGTAAATATATAGAGCCTAAGCTTTACACAAAAGTTTTAGACCACGATGGCAACGTTATATTAGATGCTACAACAAGAGAAGCAAAACAAGTTATTAAAGAAACAACAGCCTATATGCTAACAGATATGATGGAAGGTGTTGTTACAAAAGGTACAGGTACAGCTGCTAAGTTTAAAAACATATCTATGCCTATAGCAGGTAAAACAGGTACAACACAAGAAACAAAAGATTTAACTTTTGTAGGTTATACACCTTATTATGTAGCAGGTATATGGTTTGGATACGATAGATACGATGATACTGTGCCTAATATGATGGCAAGTGTAGGCGGAAAACGCGTTATACCTAACGATAGGTTCCACCTTAACATATGGCGAGATGTTATGGAAAAAATACACCAAGACTTACCAAAGGCAGATTTTGGACCAAGACCAAATAATATCGTTGATGTTTCTATCTGTTTAGACAGTGGGCTTATAGCTACAGATGATTGTAAAAAAGACCCAAGAGGTAACAGAGTTATTGTAGATATGTTTTTAAAAGGTACAGAGCCTAAAGAGGCTTGTGAAAAACATCAGGTGGTATCCATATGTAAAGATAGCGGTAAGCTAGCAGGAGATTTTTGCCCAGAAGAAAGTATTGAGATAAAATCTTTATTTGATTTTAACGAAGAAAATCCTGTTCCTACAGAAATTTGTGATTTCCATTTAGAAGGTGATATATTAGAAGAAGATTTATCTACAGAAGAAACAAACGAAGGAGATATAACAGACATAATAGAAGATGAAACTGTTGTAATAGTTCCAGAAAGTCCAACACAAAATAACAAACCAACAGATAATACAACACAAACAACAACATTCCCAGAGGAAATAGGCAATGTAGTTCCTTCTGTTCCAGAGGAGCAAACAAGCCAAGCTACAACAGCAGAGCAAACCACACAGCCTCCTACACAAGAAGAAACCATAGGAGAGCCTGTGTTTGATACACCTTAAAATACAAAGTCAATTTTTTGAACACTTTGTGTTCAAAAACAGGTATTCCTAAAATTTATTTAATTAAAATTTAATACAAAAAACCGTATATAAATTTTAATTAAATAAATTAAGCCATACCTTAACTGTAATTAATTAAAAGGAGATATTTATGAATAATTTTAATACAAAAGGCGTTTGTGCAAAAAATATAGAATTTGAGCTAGATGGAGACATTGTAAAAAATGTAAAATTTAACGGTGGTTGCAATGGCAATTTAAAAGGCATAGCAAGCCTTGTAGAAGGTTTAAAAGCAGAAGATGTTATAAAAAAATTAGAAGGGCTAACTTGCCATAGCAAAGAAACATCTTGTCCAGACCAGCTAGCACAAGCTTTAAAAGAAGCACTTATCAACAAATAATACACATATATGTTGAAAACTTTTAATAAAGATATAATTTTTTAAACAAAGGTTAAAAACATAAAATAAAGCAAGCAAAAAACCCTTGATTTTCAAGGGTTTTAGCTTGTTTTTTTATATAAAATTAAACAAACAAACGTTCGTTTTAAAAAGATAATGTTAATAAAAATTGTGGATAAAAATGTTAATAATGTGCAAAACTTTTAAGTTAATAACATTTCTCCTAGTAAATTAATGTTTCCAGCACCCATAGTTATCAACATATCGTTTTGTTGACAATTTTTTTCAAGATAATCTTTTCCACATTCAAAGCTTTCTATATAGATAGCATCTTTTCCCAGCTCTTTTATTTTATTAACCAAGTCTTTAGCGTGTATTTCCCCTGTATCTTTTTCTCTTGCAGAATATATATCAGTTATTAATATTTTATCTGCATTAACAAGAGCTTTTGCAAAATCATCTAAAAGAGCTTTTGTTCTTGTGTAAGTATGAGGTTGGAAAACGCACCAAAGGTTATTTATATTTTGTGCTTTTGCCGATTGTATGGTTGCTAAAATTTCTGTTGGGTGATGGGCATAATCGTCTATAACTTTAACATTGTTAAATGAACCTTTGTATTGAAAACGTCTGTGAGTGCCTTTAAAATTATTAAGCCCTTTTTCTATATCTTCTTTATTTATGTTATAAAAATGAGCTAAAGCACATACAGATAAAGAGTTATAAACGTTATGAAGCCCTACAACATTTAGGTTTATGCTATACATAAAATCATTGTTATAATAAGCATCGTAGCTTGCATAGCCAAGGTCATTAAATGTAATATTTTTAGCTTGCCACATACTTTTTTCATTACTACCATAGGTAATAACAGTTGTTTTTAAATCTTTTGTTATTTTTTCATAGTCTTTAATATCCCTGTTTATAACAAGGCAAGCATCTTCTTTTACAAGCTTTGCAAAGTTTCTAAAGCTATCATAAATTTGGTTTAAATCTTTAAAATAATCTAAATGGTCTTCATCTATGTTTAAGATAATTGCAGAATGAGGGTTAAATTTTAAAAATGTATCGCAATATTCGCAAGTTTCTAAAACAAGGTAATCTTTTTTACCAACCATAAAGTTGCTATTAATAGAGGATAAAATACCACCTATAGATATGGTAGGCTCTTTTTTAGCTTGTAAGAAAACTTCAGATACCATAGAAGAAGTTGTTGTTTTTCCGTGAGTACCTGCTATACAAAGAGGATATTTATAGGCTTTCATAAGTTCACCTAAAAAGCTAGAACGCTCAAGCATTTTAAGGCCAAGCTCTTTAGCTCTTATAAATTCTTCGTTATCTTCTTTAATAGCAGCAGTGTATATAACTAAATCTATATCTTCGGTTATATTTTCCTTTTTTTGTCCTATATAAACAGTAACGCCTTTTTTTATAAGGTTATCCACAAGGTTAGATTTATTGTTATCAGAGCCTAGCAAGGTATATCCACCTTCTGCAAGGAGTATTTCGCAAAGCCCAGACATACTAACTCCACCTATACCTATAAAATATAATTTTTTATAAGGAAAAATATTTTTAATGTGCATAATAAAATCTCCTAACTACAAACAAAATATAATTATATTATATATATATAAATATATTTTATCAATATTGTTTTAAATAATTATTTAAAATATAATATTATCTAAAAATATGATTTTTATCAAATTGTATTAAAAAAAATGTATTGTATAAAATAATATTATAAATCTATATTATAAGTAAATATTTATAAGAAATAAACAACCTATAAATAAAAAATATTAAATATAGCATAAAAAAGTATAAAAAAATAAAAAAAATATTGATTTTTATATAAAAAAGTTATATAATGTAGTTATCAACTTATAGGTTTTGCTTAATTTTTTTAATACCCAAATAATTACATAATTTTTAGGTATAAAGTGGAAGCCTATATGATTTAGAATTCTACTTTATAGGAGGAGATTTATCTATGAATATTACAGACGTTAGAGTTAGAAAAGTTAACCAAGAGGGAAAAATGAAAGCTATTGTTTCTATTACTATTGACAATGCATTTGTTGTACACGATATAAAAGTAATAGAAGGTGAAAACGGCTTATTTATAGCTATGCCTAGCAGAAAAACTAATAGTGGAGAATATAGAGATATAGCACACCCTATTAATTCTGCTTCTAGGGAAGCTTTACAAAATGCTGTTTTAGCAAAATATGAACAAGCTCTTTTAGAAGATGAATCTATGAAAGAAAGTGCTGTTACAGAATAATAAGTAATCAATTTTTTTAACACTTTGTGTTCAAAAACAGGTAATACTTAATTGTAATTAATAAATAAAGGGGGAAGACTTTTGAACAAGTCCGTAAAAAATGGACAATAGAAAAAAGAGACCTCCTGTGGTAGAATTAAACTATCATAG
>CALWLD010000006.1 GCA_944381435.1 uncultured Clostridia bacterium | reverse complement strand
CGCAAAAAACTCGCAAAAAACTCGCAAAAAACTCGCAAAAAACTCGCAAAAAACTCGCATCTTTTTTGCTTGTCAATAAACAAGCAAAAAAAGGGATAGCTAATACTATCCCCCTATTTTATACTTTATCCATCATAGCTTCTATATCAATATTTTCAAAATGGTTTTTATATACTATTTCTTGTAAAGCTACTTCTTCTGCTTCTCTATAAAGCATTTTTTTGTGCTTTTCCATTTCTAAAACATTCCAATTTTCCTGAATAGGCTCTTCTATTAGTTTCTTTTTCATTATCTCATCTATCAAAGCGTAAACTTTATCATTTAAACCGTTAAATATTTCAGGAAACTTTCCAAGTAGTCCTAATGTTTCATACTCTATAGGGCTAATAGCTCTCATATGCTCCATTGCTAAATTTACATATCTTCCACTTTCTAATTTAATTTCTTCTACCATAGGATAATACATACCGTGTTCTCCTAGCTCATACCATAAACCATTGTTCTCATCATATTTATATCTTTCCATTTTTTAATCCTCCAATTTGTACTTTTCTTTAATTTCTTTTTTATATTCTTCTATATCTTCATCTGTAACATAGATACCAACCTTATTAAATAGCTTGTCTACTATAATATCATACTTTATTTCTTTATCATATCTTATTTCATTATCAATATACATTTTATTTTCAAGATTTATAAAAAAATTATCTATTCTATTTATTTCAAACACTAGAATTATATTTAATAGTATGGGTATTAAATATGATATCCTAAGCACTATTATATCCTTGTACGTAATAACTTTATGTACATAGTTAATGGCTCTTATAAAAGAATTTTCATTAAAAAATATTCTTTCATTTCTTTTAGTATTAGAAATACCAAATAATATGACCATCAAATTTATAAAACAAAAAATTAAAATTATAAAATACATTGAATATTGCATTTCCTTAAAATTAAACTGAAATACTACTGCTGCAATAGTCATATATGAAGTTATTGGTAAAATTAAAATAGTTAATATTTCAACAATATTTAACCTTATTGTAAGTATAAAACGTCCTATTGTTTCTTTTTTAAACTTAATAATCATTTCTTCTTCTTTAGTTTTTATTTTATGTTTTTTTAATTTTTTTCTTTTTTGCTTTTCTTCTACTTTAATTCTTGCCTTTTCTGTTATTTGTTCTCTGTTATAGTCAAATTTCAAGTACATAATTTTTATTATACAACAAATACTTATAGCAGTTAAATATATAGAAATTAAAGCCAATGGCAATTCTAATAAAACATACATAATAAATTGTCTTACTATTTTATCTACTGATGTGTAAAGTTTAGATGTTATCTCATATATAATACTAAAAATCTGTGAAATAGCTAATATGATTGTTATATATGTTAATAACTTATTTGTTTTTGATATTTCATTATTTTTATCATTATAATATTTTTTATACCTATTGTACTTTTTACTGTATTTTTTACTCATATAAATTCTCCCTTTATTTCTTAATAAGATTTTAAAAGATAATTTATACTTTGTAAATATATTTTTATATATAGTAGATAAAATTTTCCTTTCCTTTATTTTAAAATATTAAACTTATTAATTGATTTGCACCTACCACAATTAGTAAAATACCTACAACTATAACAAGTTGGATACCAAACTGTTTTACACCCTTTTTAATATCACTGTAAATAAATATATTTTCTTTTTCTTTTTTTGGTATTATCATTTCATAGATGTTATCTATTTCTTTTAAATTATCAATAACCTTATTAGATATTGCTTTATTAATTTCACTAGCCTTGTTTAACTCTTCTATAATATCTAACATCTTTTTGTTATTTAATTCAGTTTCTTTACTTATACTTGCTTTTATAAGTTCTAATATGTTATCAAAAAATATACTATTATTCTTTGATTGTTCTTCAAAACAATTTTCTATATAATTTCTTAATTCTAAAAATCTATTATCTATGTATTCTTTTATTTCTTCCATTTATTTCTCCTCTTGTTCATCTTTATTATCTGTATTTTAAATTAAACTAAAACTTTTAAACCAAATATTCAATCTTTTATTTTTTTATTGTTTTATTTTCTAAACAAATAACCCAAGAGATTATACATAAAAGAGAAATGGTTCCTAACAAAGCAAATAATATATTTATTTCTTTTTTAGATTTTATATCTTCTATTTCTGTTCTTTCAATTGGACTTTTATCTGGTATAGAGAATCCACTTTTGAAAATATCTTCTAAATAATTATAAACTTTATGTTTAATAGGAAATAAATTTTCTTCTAATAAAATATCTCCACTTTGATAAATAAATGGTATATTATACTCTTCATAACCTATCATTTTATAATCACTATAATAATCTGTTAATTGTTTATCTATGCTTATTATCTTTTTATTCTCTTTATCAAATAATAATATATTACTATTTTCAGGTACTTCAGTGTTATCTTCAACTATGACTTTTATGCTACTTTCATATATTTTTTTAGCATCATATTCATTTAATGTATTAGCATTTATTGTAGTTGTATTAATAATAAGTATAGACATAAATATTAATATGGTGTTTGCTATCTTCATATTTTCTCCTTAAAATATTAATTTGTAGTTTACATATTTCCCATTTAATTCAAAAGTAACTTTAGCCTTATAAAACTTATTTGTTTTTTCAGAGTATAGCTTATCAAATGCTACAACCTTATTTTTTAGAAGCTCTTTTGCCTTTGTTTTAGTAAGTTTAGTTTTCTTACTTGTAAAAAATTTATCTTCCTTAAACATAGTAAAACTACAATCTTTATTACTACAATAAAAATTTTTATCAGCTTCATAAACCTTGCTTTTACAACAAGGGCATAAGCCTATTAATTCTTTTTCTTTTTTGGCTTTATCATTTAATGTAGTCATTTCATTTTTTATTACCTGGTTTATATTTTTATTAGATACTATACTTTTTGTAAAATCTACTATTTCACTTAAAAACTTATCTTTATCATATTTACCTTTTTCTATGTCTTGTAACTTTACTTCCCATTCTGCAGTCATTAATGGACTTTTTATCTTTTCATCTACTATGTTTATAGCATTTATACCTTTTTCTGTTGGCATTAAATTTTTGTTTTTTCTTTCAACATAACCAACATTTATAAGTTTTTCTATAATAGATGCTCTTGTTGCAGGAGTTCCAAGTCCTTTTTTATCATAATCTTTTGAAATTTCTATTTCTTCATAATCTTTTTTTGTTATGCTTTCCATTGCAGATAATAAGGTATCTTCTGTGTATCTTTTAGGAGGACTTGTAAAATAATCATATAATTCTATTTTTAAATCTTTTACAATTTCTCCTTTAATAAAGTTATAGTCTTTATTCTCTTTATTAGTTTCTATTTTTTTGCCTAAAAGCTCTTGTCCTATTTGTAAATATCCATAATAATCTATATATTGATATTTAGATGTAAGTTCTATGTTATCTACTTTAAATTTAATATTATTTTCATAACCACCAACATTATTATGTATTGCTTCCAATAATCTTGTATATATCATCTTTAAAACTTTAGCTTCAGTTTCATTAAGTGTGTTAAAGTTATCTTGGCTAATGTTTTTGGTAGGTATAATTGCGTGATGGTCTGTTATCTTATCATTATTTACAACTTTTTCTATCTCTGTTATTTTTTCAGTTTTTATATTAAATGTGCTATATATCTTATCTACAATATATAGTGTATCTCCCATCATATCATCAGATATATAGTTGCTATCTGTTCTTGGGTATGTGATGAGTTTTTTCTCATACAATGATTGTGCTATATCTAATGTTTGTTTAGCACTTAATCCTAAATAACTATTACAATCTCTTTGTAATAATGTTAAATCATATAGTTTGGGTGTTTTTTTATGTATTTTATTTTTTGTATTTTGAGTACATAAAATCTCTTTATCTTTTATTTTTTCTAAAACCTTTCTTGCTTCATCTTCATTATCATATACTTTGCTTTCTGCTATAAAATTATCTTTAACTAACAATATTTTATAGTTTTTGTCTTTTTTAAACCCTTTAATTTTCAACTCTCTATCAACAAGTATGTTAAGTGTTGCTGTTTGCACTCTACCTACTGTTATTTTGTTGCCATAATTAACACTAAAAAATCTTGTTGCATTAAGCCCTATTAACCAGTCAGCTATTGCTCTATTTAACCCTGCATAGTATAGATTGTCATAATTTTTCATATCTTTTAAATTTTTAAATCCATTTTTTATAGATTCTTCTGTTAAGCTAGACACCCACAATCTTTTAACAGGCTTATTACAATCTGCTTTTTCATATACAAACCTAAATATAAGCTCTCCCTCACGTCCACTATCTGTTGCACATATTATTTCTTCAATATCATCTCTGTTCATTAAGTTTTTTAGAAAATAAAAATGCTCTTTTGTTTCATCGTTTATAGTTAATTTATAACGACTAGGTATAATAGGCAAATCTTCTAATTTCCATTTTTTATAACTTTCATTATATTCTTCAGGCTCTGCAAGCCCTATCAAGTGTCCATAACACCAACTTACTATATATCCATTGCCTTTTAAATAACTATTTTCTTTATATATAGCCCCTAAAACTTTTCCTATCTCCATAGCCACACTTGGCTTTTCTGCTATTACTAATTTCATAACTAACCCCCCTAAATTTCTTTGTAC
Source organism: uncultured Clostridia bacterium (assembly GCA_944381435.1). GTDB lineage: Bacteria > Bacillota > Clostridia > Lachnospirales > CAG-274 > Tyzzerella. The sequence continues at coordinate 76,211 of CALWLD010000006.1, read as the reverse complement.
ATTACTAACATATTGTAAATACTTCTTATTATTTTCTGTTTATTTCTATGATATTGAGAAGTTGATATATTAAGCTTTAATGCTATTTCTACTTCACTCATAGATTTTATGTACCTATATTCAAGCATTCTCCTAAAATCTTCACTTAAAACATTTATTATGTTTTTCATTTTTGTGTTTTTAATTTCTAACCTAAATATTTCATTTTCTTGACTTTTTATATCTTCTTCTATTTTTTCAATCATTTTTTCATTATATTCAATTTGTTTTATTATATTTCTTTCAAAATATGAAGAACCATCACTACTACCTTTAGGCATACTATCAATGACACTACTTTTAATGTTTATGTCAAAGTCTAGTTGTAAGTCTTTATTTTTATCTTCTAGTATTTCCTTTTTTTCTTCTAAATCTATTATTAAGTTTTTAGTAAGCTCTATTTTCTCTTCTATATTGAAATATTCTTTTATCTTTTCTTCTGCAAATTTTTTGTTTTCTTTCTTCATATTTCACCTCTTAATATATTAAAAAAATTGTAATTTTTAATGCTATAAAGTGTATTAATATAGCTAAAATATTTAAAACTAACATAATAGCTATATTACTAATTAATTCTTTAAATATCTTAAAAAAGCTCATTTATTAAATCTTCCACAGTAACTTCTGTTTCATCTTTAACTTCTTGTTTCTTTTCCTTTTTTGGCTTAATAAAATCTAAATCTTCCAGCTTTATTTCCTTTTCTGTGTTAAGTGTTATTATAGTTTCTTTTTCATTTGTAACTTCTTCTTTTATATCATTAATTCTTTTCAATGGAAAACTTAAACCACTTAATATAGCTAATGTGTACTCTTGATTTATATTTTCAAATTTATCTAAATATTTCCCTATTTTTTCTTTAAATATTTCATCTTCAAACTTTATACCTCTAGATAATCCTAAATATTTTATAATTCTATCATTTTCAAAAGGTGCAAAAACCCCGTCTTCTATATTTTTTATAAGTTTCTCTGTATTTTCTCCTTTTTCACAACTTGAAAGACTAATCATTCCTTTTGTTTGTAATAACTTTAATATTTCTGCCTCGTCAATATTACCTTTTATTGTTTCATATTTTTTGTAATCAAATATTTTATCAAATAAATTTACAAACCTTTTATTAATATGTTCTATGTCATTTCTAGTTTTATTATCTAAAAAGAATATGCCACATAATTCTTCTATTTCTGTAATTTCTTTTGTACACTCATAACTATTAATTTTTGCTTGTAGTGTATCTTTATCACTTGGTAAAATAGTTATTAATCCTATGTTTTTATTAAAAACTTTAGTTAATATCCTTGCAAGTGCAGGGCTTATACCACTGCCTGTACCACCACCACTAGAAAATATTATGTAATACAATTCCTTATTTCCTAACTTATCATCTATAAATTTATTTATATTTTTAAAATCTTCTTTAGCTACTTGTTTTGCACTATCTCTATCTTTAGCACAACCAAGTCCATTTGTTATATGGTACTTTAACTCATCATTAACTCCTAAAGTCCCTAAATCTCCTATACTGGAATTGATAAAAACTACATCAAAATTTTTATCTTTTAATAACTTTCCTATATTTCCACCTGCTTGTCCTACTGCTATAAATCCTATTTTTTCTCTCATTGTAATCTCTCCTTTAAATTTATTTAATTGTATTTAATATTTCTATTCCTTTGTTTGTTATAAAGTATGTTTTGGCATTTTTATCAGCTATACCATAGTCTACAAAACCTAATTTATATAAATTTTCAAGCCTTTTATAAAGAGTATTTGTTTTTATAACATTATTTTTTGTTACAGAAAACTCTTTTACAGTATAGCTTTTTAATGTATTTGTCTTGTTATTAACTTCTAAATCTTTCAATATGATAAAATCTAGTTTTTTAATCATAACTTCGCCTCCTTTTTCTTTTTTTGCCTTATAAAAACTTGAGCTAGTTTATTCTTAAAATTTATCCTGTTTTTAAAGCTTGTGTTTAAATATATTGAACTAAAACTAACTATGTTTAGCAGAACTAAAACTAGCTTTGACTTGACACCGACAAGATTTTTTATATATATAAATATTTTTAAATATAATATATATATTTGTATATAATAATTATTAAATATATAATAATATTTATATATAAATAGCATTGTTTATAGCATTATGAAACTAATTTTGTCATTTTGAACCTATAAAAGCAAAAAAATAAATAACTGTTTCATTTTGAAACAATACCTTACAATAATGTTTTTATTTTAATAAAACGCCTTCATTGGTGTACAACATATTGTTTAAGTTAAAGTCTTTTTCTATGTATTGGTTATATATAGATGTTAAAATATAAGCTTTGAAATTTTTAATCTTATTACTTGCTCTTTTTAATCTATATATAATATCTTCTATATCACTAAAACCTATTTTATTAAATATATCTCTAACAATAGATATAGGTTTGTCTTGTTTATTAATCCTTATATATTCGCCTTTTGTTGTCATAACATCAACTATAACCCTGTAGATGCTATCAAACATATTTACAAAATGTTCATTTTTTCTATCTTGACGCATCTCTTCAATAATGTTATAATTAATATTATTTTGAATTTGTATAATGGTCTCATTTAGCTCTTGGTTCTTATCAGGAGCTATTTTTTTGTATTCAAACATATTTGTTTGTGTAAATCCCTCAAATTCATCTACAGTATTAGTAATAGTATTTTTAGAATTTTCTGTCTTTTTATTTTCTTTTTTTGCTTTTTTATAAACAGGTTTAACTTTTTCTATAAGCTCTCCACCTATTTTCTTTAAAGCTATATTTATCTCTTCAAAATTAACTTTATATCTATGTTTCTTTTCCGTTGTATCAACGTTTATAAAGCCTAAATTAGTTAATTTTTTTATGTATCTTCTTATGCTAGATTTAGATAAGTTAAGCATATTATCTTCTGATATTTTTTCAATGTTAAGCTCAAAAAATTCAGGACAATGCCAGTTATTATCTATAAACTCCTTTCTAAATTTTTGTGCTATCTCTATCATCTCATTTAAAATTACACCTAACGTAAAATCGCTTGTTATTCTTATTAAATCTTTTTTTATTACTACTTGTTCCATAATTTTTATCCTCCTTCGTATTTTAATAAAAAAATAGTAAAAATATAAATATAAAAAACATATGTATATTTCTAATTAAACTTAAAATTAAAATTTTATTTTTATTTTTTTCTCTACTAATAATATATTCAAACATATTACATGAAAGCTTTATATAAGTTAATGTAAATAACATTTTTATAATGATTGCCAATACTTCAATTAAAGCTATACTAATCAATATCATATCTAAATATCCTTTCAAATTAAACAAGGTATTTTAAAAAAATTGATAAATTTTCTAATCTATACAACAAATTATCAATTCTTTTAATATCTATATATACTATACAAAAAAATATAAGTATACATAATATTAAAAGTATTGTCCCTATAATTCCTATAAATTTTTCTCCATACCAAAATCCTAATATAGCCATAGTTGCTCCTGAATATACTCCTATAAAAATTAATAAAATTATCATTTCTGTTAACATATCTTATTTACTACTTTCCTTTATATTTCTTATCTTAATCATTGTATTTTTTGAAGTTCTTGTTGCACCTTTTCTTCTACTACCTTTTCTATACTTTTTGATTTTTCTTGTTGTAAATAATTAATTACATTTTTAAAGTTATCCTTTACTAGAAAAATAATAAAAATATAAATAATTAAACTTATAAATAATCCCATACAACCTGCTTTTATGCCTCCTATAAGAATTATCAGCATAATAACTGTTGCTATTATAAGAATTATTAAATCTTTTTCTATACCCATCATTTATTTATCTCCTTTTTAAATATTATGCAAAATATTGCTCTTTAACGTTTATTTCTGCTTTTATTATATCTATGCCATTCTTTTTATAATTGCTAGTTTCTATAGAACCTACAACAGCTACTCTTGAGCCTTTCTTTATATGATTTTCAGCCCATTCTGCTCCTTTATCTATTACAGAACATAGTATAAAATTAACTTGTTTTTTACCTATGCTATCTACTGCTAAAGTATATTTTGCCATCTTTTTTTGTTCCCCATTTATGTTTATAAATGATATATCGGGGTCTTTTGTTAATCTTCCGATTAAGTTTACTGTATTCATATTAATTGTATCCTCCTTTAATATTTACATCTTTAATAAAATCTTTATTTTCAGATATTAATTGATTTAATATTTCATCACCTAAAATATATCTTAAACATTCTTCTTTAAAACTTAAATCTTCTTCTAAAAGCTTGTTCAATCTTTTTTCATCTCTTCTATTATTCATAATTAATTACTCCTTAAATATCTCATAATAAACAATCAAAATAAGAATATTTCTACTACACATATAAAATAAAATATAATTTTCTAAATTGATAGAAATTTGTGTTAAAATTCATATTTTTAATTTATGCTTATCGTCCTTTCCTTTTAAATTCATTAAATATTATTGTTTTTTCTTTTTTGTTTTTTTGAAATTTAATAAACTCCTTAATTTCTAATGTTTTTATATTTAAAAGTGTTAGAATCTTATTTTCTTTAAGTAAAACCCAATCATCATCTAGTTTTAGCTCTTTTTTATAGATTTCATTTATTTTAAAAGTATTTATTATATTTCTATCTAATAAAATTTTTAAATAATCTTTAAATCTTGCATCTTCAATATTTTTAAAAAATGTTTTTTCTGTAAATGTCTTGTTGCAATCTTTGCAAGTATACTTTATCTTCTTAATATTTACATCTTTATTCATAAAGTCTGCAATACACTTCTTGGATAGCTTTATATTGCTGTTACCTTTGTTCCTTAAATTTTTACTTTTACAATAAGGACAACTGTCATTTTCAACTTTTAAAAAAATCGCATCTTTTGTTTCTTCTAATACTTTAATATGTTTCATAAACACACCTCCTTTTTATTTTAAATTTTATTATAGTCATAACATTAGATTTACATTAATAATCAGAATATATCTTTTATATCCTCTAACCTTATATCTATTACAGATTTATCAACTATCTTTTTTATTAAAATAAAATCATTTCTTATTTCTTTTATATGACACTTAATAATATCTTCTTCTGTGAATACTTCAACTAAATCACCTTCTATAAATATTTTGTTATATATTTTTATTTGTTTCAATTTATCTATTAAAACCACCCCTTTATAAGCATTGTAAAATTGCACAACAAAAAAAGACTGTATACTGTTTAGCTTTGGTTATTTTTTGAACCGCCACTAAAAACAGTATACAGCCTAAAATTAAAAATATAAACCCCTTTATAAATTTTAATTTTATTTCAAAAATTAAGTCATATCTTAATTGTAATAAACAAAAAAGCCTCCTAAAAAGGAGGCTTTTTATATAATAATTAAATATTAATTATTGTTTAGCTGTAGTAGTTTCAGTTGTAGAATCTGTAGAAGCAGTAGTGCTTTCAGTTGTAGATTCTGTAGTTGAACCACTTACAGTTGTAGTTTCAGTAGTTGTAGCTGTAGTAGTAGCTGTAGTTGTAGTGCTGTTTGTGTTTCTAGCATTGCTTTCGTTGTAGATAGCAGTTCTAGTATCAGCATCCCAAGTTACAGTTACACCTAAAGCTTGACCTAAAGCTCTGAAAGGAACGAACATTCTGCCGTCTTTGATTTCAGCTTTAACGCCATATTCCATAGGAATTCTAGTACCATCTACAGTCATAATGTTGCTACCAGCTTGGAATTGAATAATTTTTTGGCCAGTACCTGCACCGTAGTAGATTGTAGTAGTTTTAGTGTTTGCGTCCCAAGCGATTTTGTTAGAAGCATCAGGGTTAGTTACGTTTTCGCTATCTACACCTAAAGCTACAGAAACAAATCTTAAAGGAACCATTGTGCTGTTGCTAGAAGCTTGGATATAAGGAGCTACGTCCATATCGATAGCTTGGTCGCCAACAAGAACAGTTTTTTCACCAACTGTTACTTTAACAGTTTCGTTGAAAGTACCAGTAGCAGTAACTACGTTTACATAGTCTTTAACTTCATAGTACTCTTCATTGTTTTGGTAGTGTAAACCAGTAGCAGCTGCAGTATCAGTTAAAGCAGTATCTAATGAAACTGTTTTATCGTATGCAACTGTTACGTTTTTATCGTTTTCTTCTGCATAGTTGTTGATAACAGCTTTACCACCAATAGCTAAGCTATAGCTACCAAATGGTACAGAACGAGTAGAACCGATTTTAACGTTTTTGATTGTCATAGTAGATGGGTTTTTGTAAGAAGCTCTATCTACTTTAAAGCTAATTTGACCATTGCTAACTTTGAAATCTTTTTCTTTAATGTTTAATTCGCCACCAGTCACTTCGAAAGTAGCAGCAGAGAAACCAACTTCACCAACACCATAAGGAGCAACTAAGTTTAATGTAGCAGTTTCACCTTCTAAGAACATACCAGGTTTAGTTTCAACGATAGATATGTCTGCAGTGTTGTAATCTTGGTAACCTAAATCTACTTTAGTAGTTTGAGTTTTGATTTCAAAAGGAGCTTTAGCTTTAGCAACAACTACATCAGGAGTAGTACCTTCAGCTTGACCGCCACCAACAACGCTTAATTTAACATCACCTGTGAAAGATGGGTCTACAGATAAGTTAAGTTTCATTGTGAAGCTAGCTAAAACTTTGCTTCTATCACCAGTTACATCATATACATCACCAGTGCCACTAGTTACTTTAGAATTTCTTTTTAATCTTAAAGTTTTACCATTGTTGATGATTTCAAAATCATTATCTTCTGCATTTATATTCTTTTTGTTTTCGATTGTAGCATCTACAATTTTAACACCATCAGGAACGTTAAAATCTAAAGCTCTTGTTGTAACTAATGTATTAGGTACAGCTTCTGAGAATTTAACTTCTACAGTAGTGTTATCTGCTTCTACCATAGATGCATTGTTAGTGTTTGCATAATGTCTACCTGATATAATATCTTGAGCGTCTTTAGTAGTTTCTAATTTGAAACCTAATTGTTCTCTTTTAGCAACTTTTACAGTTTGACCGCTGATACCATCACCAGATACAGAAAGTTCTACGTCACCATAGTTTTTATCGTTGCTAGCTTCAATTTGTAAACCTTGGATAGCTAAACCAATACGGCTAGTACGGCCAGTACCTAAACCAGATACTTTAAATTTGATTGTACTTTCGTTAGGATTGCTAATATCGCTAATTGTAATTTTGCTACTAGAACCTTCTAATACTACTTTAGCAGTATTGCTAGTACCATCATTATTTACTGTAACGTTATTTTTAAATTTGAAACCGCCACCAACTCTTAAAGTGATTTCAGCTTCATCTTTTTTGTTAGATTTACCAAGTGTATCTCTTACGTTTTCTCTAATAGTTACTGTTTCTAAAGTAACATAATCTTCGAAAGATTTAACGTTTTTCTCATCGTATACTAATGTAGTGCTACCACCTTCTAAACCTTGAGTGATAGTATATTCGCCACCTACAACTTTGTTAGTATAACCAGCGTCAACTTTAGCTTTAACAGCACCGTTACCATCAGCTATAACACCACCTAAAGGTAATGCAATGTATGGGTTTTCTAAAGTTGCATTATCACCTACTAGTGAAATAACAACTTTATCAATGTTTTCATCATTATCATCATAGTTACCTTCAGTTATTGCAACACTACCTGCATAATAAGTAACTTTTAAATCTGCAACTGTTTTAGCACTACCAATAGAAGTTATTTTTTTATCGCTGTTTGTCATATCAACCATAGTTTTAACTTCAATTCTTGTTGGGCTTACATAATTAACTGTGTAAGGAATGTGAAGTAATTCTGGAGTTGTACCAACTAATTTTTCAAGTTCTTCATCAACTGTGCTTTGCATAGCTGAAATAAAACCAGAATAATTATCTGTATTACTACCTTTTACTTCAACAGCTTTAGCTGTTAAAACGCTTTCAGCATCTTGGATAGCAGTAGATGTTTTGTTAGATAAAATTTCCCAAACTTGTGTTAAAGTTTTAGCACCGCTTACTGCAGTTTCATCAACTTTTTTACCTGTACCGTCAATGTTTCTGTATCTAAACATATTTTGGAAATCAGTGCTATTTTCTGGGAAAGTACCATTTTCTAAATCAACATAGAAGCTAGTACCAGCTGGTATCATATCTGTGTTGTCATCGTTAAGGTTAATTTTTAATACGCTTTGTCTACCTCTTAATTTGTCAGCAGTATTAAATTCACCAGATTCGCTATATTTGCTAGCTGCAGGGTCGATAGTTTCACCTGCTTTAGCAGAAGCAGTGTTTAAGATGCTGTCAGATTTTAATTGAGCAGCGTTTACGCTAAATGGCACTGCGCTTGTAACCATCATAGCTGATAATAATATCGCAATTTTTCTTTTCATTATATAATTCCTCCTAAAAATTTAAGCTAATAACTAACTTGCATTAGTTAAACAACTTTAATAACATTATAGCATTGCAAACTTATGTCGTCAATAGGTTTTATAAAATGTAACATTATTGTAACATTTGTTGTAATATACAATAAACTATGCCTAACCCCTATAAAATGAAGGTTGTTTTTCCTAATAGTTTATGTTTTTCTTTTTCTTTTTGTAGCTTGCTTTGTTTTGTTTGCCTTGCTTGTATATAATATAACACCTCTTTTTCCTTTTTGCAATAGCTTTTGTCCATTTGTAATATAGCTGTAATATTAGTTACAATATAGTAATGTTTATATATTAATTTTAATATATTTTATATAGGAAAACATATTTTAAATAAAGAAATATTTTAGTAACAAAAATGTATTTAATCTTTTTAATGTTATGTATCTTTTTATAGCTGTAATATAAATGGTTATGCCCTATCCCCCTTAATTAAAATAGCAGAGGTTTAAGACTTTGTCTTCACCCTCTGCTATTTCACTTTTTTATTTATTTTATATCATTATAAATATCTTTCTATCTCTTCCTATGTCATATAATATTCATTTTTCTTAAATAACTTTATTAATTAATTTATTTATTTTATAGTTTCCAATGTTTTTGCCTTTTAAGTTAATTATCTTTTTATTTGTTTTATAATAGCATATTTTGTTCCTTTCCGTACAATAATTTACAATGTTATCTTCTACAAGGTTATCACCAAAAAAGCCAAAATCACATATGAATATTATGTAAGTTTCTGTTACTTTTATGTATTTATTTTCGCCTTTTCTTATAGCGTATTTATTAAGTATAGATTGACATACTATAAATATTTCTGATAAGTATTCTTATCTTGCCACCTGTAGCTATACATCATATCGTATACCCCTTTCCATACCAAGGCCTGTTATTTCCTTTTCTGTATCTACATATAATATTTCTTTTATTTATCTAATAATATTTCTATAATTTGTCTTTCATAAAAATTTTAAAAACTTTATCATCTAACAGAGATTATTTTGTATTTATCTTTTTATACATAACCTTGGCCCTTGTGTTAGCCTTTTTATATTATACAATATATTTATTATTTTTAAATATAAAATGTATAATAATGTATATTATTTATTGTTTTATATATGGTGTTATGGTATAATATATATAAATAGATATATAAATATATAAATTAATATATGAAAGAGGTGTTATTTATGAAAAAGCATTTAGCCCTTTTATTATCATTAGCAATTAGCGTATCTTCTGTAATGCCTATCTTTGCTAACAGCCTAAATGTAAATTTCCCTGTTCAAAACGTATCAATAGATAAAGAAAAAAGCTTTACACAAAACGGTATAACATATACAATAACTCAAGATGCAAAAGAAACCCTTCAAGGCTTTGTTTCTATATCTAGCGGTAAAGATGTTAAGGTAAAATCTCTTAACATACCAAAAACAGTTGTGTATCAAGGCAAAACTTACACAGTAGATAGCATAGCTCCTTATGCGTTCTTCCAAAACAATATAATAGAAACAGTAAATATCCCTGATAGCGTTAAAAGCATAGGTAACCAAGCTTTTACAGATTGTCAAAGCTTAAAAAGTATAAACGTAACCCCTGGTGCCAACAGATATGCATCTATAGACGGTGTTCTATTTAACGTATCTAAAGATACACTTATTACATATCCTGCAGGTAAAACAAACACTAATTATACATTACCTTTTAGCGTAAAAAAAATAGAGCAAGGAGCTTTCTATAACAACAACAAGCTAGAACGCTTAATAGCAAATTCTAGCCTAGAGGAAATAAGCTCTTATGCTTTTGCAAATTCTAAAAAGCTAATAGAGGTATCAGGTATAATTAAACTTAAAACATTAGGAGATTATGCTTTTGCAAATTCTTCTGTACAAAGTGTTTATTTATCTACATACCTTGAAAATATGGGAAAAGCTACCTTCTATAACAGCAATATAAGAAGCATAGAAATTCCTTATAGGATAAAATCTTTACCAGAATATTCTTTCTATGGTTGTAAAAATCTTAAAAGTGTATCATTTAAAGATGGGCTTGCTAACATAGAAAAATTTGCATTCTATGATAGTGGCATAGAAAGCTTTGTAGCTCCAAGTAGCCTTTTATCTATAGATTATCAAGCTTTTGCAAACTGTGAAAACCTTAAAAATATAGAGCTTAACGATAATTTACAAACAATAAAAGATGAAGCTTTCTTAAATTGCAATAAAATACCTAGCTTAACTATTAAAAGAGATTTAAAAAATATAGGTAACAATGTATTTTTAAATTGTGATAACATATCAACAGTATCTACAAAAGGTAGTAAATATTTTGAAGTGGATAACAATGTTTTATATACAAATGGTAGAGCTAGCCTTGTATATGTACCGCCTAAAAGAGAGGTATCTTATATAAATATTCCAGAACAAACAAGCTCTATCAAAGAAGATGCACTTGTTAATGCATTATCCATAGATGCATTTAATGTAGACGATAAAAACCAATATCTATCTTCTCAAGACGGAATATTATACGATAAAGATAAAAATAAGCTTATTAAATATCCACCAAAAAAATCTTTAACTAATTTTAATGTCCCTATGTCTGTAAAAGAAATTTTACCTTATGCATTTAAAGATGCAAGCAAATTTTATGGCTTTATAACTATACAAGATAATGTGGAAAAAATAGGTGACAGTGCTTTCGACAATATACCTAACCTTGGTGGATTTAATGTTTCTTATATGAACCAATACTTTTCTACATACAACAATGTTTTATATAACAAAGATAAAACAACCTTAATAAAATATCCTGCTGATAAAAAGCTAGATAGCTTTACTATGCTAGACCAAACAAAAACTATAAGCCCTCGTGCCTTTGAGCAAGCTAACATAGCTATCTTAAATCTAGGAGTTAACGTAGAAACTATCGAAGAGCAAGCCTTTTTAAATGCTAACATTAATAGGATAAATGTTAAGGAAGGCGTTAAAACTATCAAATCACAAGCTTTCACAGGTAGTAACGTAGAAAACCTTGTTCTTCCTTCTAGCCTACAAAATATAGATGATGAGGCACTTTCATATTGTAGCAACTTAAAAACTGTACAATTTAATGCTTTACAATTAAATTCTTTTGGTTATAATATGTTTATAGGCTCTAACAAGTTGCAAAAAATTATTGTACCTGTTGGTGCATATAACAATTATAAAAATTACTTAATAAACTCAGGTGTGTCTAACTGGCAATCTTTATTGCAAGAATATGTAGCACCTGTAGAAAATAAAAAATAGTGAGGTAAAAATTATGTCTAATGTTTCTAGCGATAGCTTTTTACAAGCTATGCAAAATCTATTACAAAATAACAGTGAAGAAAACTATGCTAACTTTGAAAAAGAAATAGTAAATACAAAGTTTCTTTCTCCTGTAGTTATCATCAACAAAAATGCAGATAAAGAATTAAAAAATTCTGATGTATCTTTTGTTAATATTACAGATGCAGATAACAATAAATTCTTTTTAGCTTTTACAGATTTTGAAAAATTTAATAAATTTAAAAAAGAAAATCCTTTCACACCTATCGATGCAACGCTTAAAGATTTTCATTATATGCTAACTAGCATTGATACAGAGGCGAAAGGTTTTGTTATCAACATAGGTGATGATGCTTTGTTTATCCCTAAAGAAACTTTCGTTCAATAATATTTAGTTTAAAAGCCTGTAGGTAAGCTACAGGCTTTTGTTTGTATACATCAAAAATGGTGAAGACAAAGTTTTCACCATTTTTGTAATTTTAATATTTTAGAATAAAGGCGAGATTATAGAAACTATCTATTCCCGACCACCACCCTTTTTCTAGGGCTTTATCCTAGAACCCTTTAATTACTTAAATATTTATGGTAGAAGGCTTTAATACTATTTAGCCTACAGTCTGAAAGGGTGAAGACAAAGTCTTCACCCTTTATATTTTTTATTTTAATTATAGTGGATTATTTTTCATATGGTTAATAAGTTCATCTACAGTTGTAAATGCAATGCCTGTTACAGAATCTGCACAACCATAATAAATGCAAATTCTACCTGTTTCTGCATCTGTTAATGTAGCACAAGGGAAAGTAACGTTAGGTACATCACCTACACATTCGTAAAGCTCTTCAGGGCCTAAAATATAATCTTTAGAACGCATAATAACTTTCCAAGGCTCATCTATATCTAATAAAACACATCCCATACGATAAACAAAACCGTTACAAGTGTTAATAACACCGTGGTAAATCATTAACCAACCTTCATCTGTTTCGATAGGTGTTGGGCCTGGGCCTATTTTTGTTATTTGCCAAGCACTTGTATCTCCAGGAACAGTGCCCATAACAAATCTGTGTTTACCCCAGTATGTTAAATCTGGGCTTTGGCTAAAGAATATATCACCAAAAGGAGTATGCCCTGTATCGCTTGGTCTGCTTACCATTGCATAGTTACCGTTTATTTTACGTGGGAATAAAACACCATTTCTGTTATATGGTAAAAATGCATTTTCTAATTGATGGAAAGTTTTAAAATCTGTAGTGTAAGCAACGCCGATTGTTGGTCCGTGGTAACCGTTACACCAAGTAATGTAATATCTGCCGTCTTCTTCTACATAGCAAACACGTGGGTCGTATCTATATTCTCTTTTTAAAATTTCTTCATCTTCACCTACAAATTTAATAGGCTCGTGGTTTATTTCCCAGTTAATACCGTCTTTACTAAAGCCTGCAAATATATCCATACTAATAGATTTGCTATCACATCTAAATACCCCTGCAAAGCCATCACCAAAAGGCACAACAGCACTGTTAAATATGCTGTTAGAGCTTGGTATTGCTCTTCTTCCTATTATAGGGTTATTTGTGTATCTCCATACAGGCATTGTGTAACCTTCTGGCTTATCTTGCCAAGGTATATTTTTTAATTCTTTTCCTATTATTTTTGTCATTTGTATATCCTCCTTAATTATTTAATGTTTTTAAAAGCATTTCTCCAATACCTACGTTATAACCTGCACAACCATAAACAACTTTTAAATTGTCGTTAAATACAATAGCGAGCGGTAACTTTTTATCTGTAATATCTAAATCGTTATATATCTTGTCTATATTATAGCCATCTTTTTCTATAAATATATTAAGGTTTGGAACAACTTTTAAAGTTCTGTTTAAAGTTGGGTCGTTTAAGTCTTTAATATCTCTTAATATTAAAATAGTGTTTACGTCTTTATTGTTGTATTTATCTGCCGATTCTCTTATCTCATTTAAAAGATGCTCTGTAGGCTCCATACCAACGTGTAACCAAGCAACAATACCTTTTTTGTTATTAAGAGTTTGTAAAAGAGTAGTTTCTTTGTCGTTAGTATCAAATATAGTTCTATCTTCTATGTCTATTTCTTTACCTGTATGCTTAATTTGTGGTAAATAAAGTTCTATTTCAGATGTTTTGTTTTCTTCCACTTTAACAAATAAAACTTTAACCATATTAGCCTCATCAGGACGTCTGTTAGCTAAAACTATACGATAGTTTCCAACTTCTACATTGTATTCTACCTTATCATTTTCCCAATTTATATTATCTAAATCTAAAGTTTGGTAATGTCCTTTTTCTAGTTTACCAACTGTATAGTTTTTGTAATACTCATAAACAGTGTCATCACCTTTTTTAAGCACTAAAGTACCTTTTTTAACTTCTACCTTTGGCTCTTCTTTGTAAATATATGCCCATTGTCCGTTGTTATAGTATACAACCTTTCCGTCTGCCTTATCCATCTTACTAGCAATACCTAAGCTTCTTAATATAGCAACAGTAACAATAGCTTTAGATACTTTGTTTACAAGCTTAGATTTTAAAGCACCAACAGGTGATGTTGTAAGGTTTGTATATTCGCTAATGCCATATTGAGTGATATTTTCATTTACAAAATTACCAACTTCCAATGGGTTATTTATTATGCTATTTTTTGTATCTTCATCTAAAATATTAGGTATTTCTTTTTTATATAAAGTAATGTTTTCGTTCCAAACACGAGGGTTTAAAAGATTTTCTACAAATATATCTTTTTCGTATTTATCTTTATATTGCATACTTTGTTCTATATTTTCCATTAATATATCGTATGTTATATCTGATAAATCTTTTTCTCTTAAAGCTTTTAAAAGTAACACTTTATATTCTAAAATATCTTTTGTAGCCTCATCTTGTAAAAACTTTTCTATCTCTTTGTAGTTACCCCTTGCTAAAGTCATAATTTTAGCTATATCCTCTTTCATAGCATCAAATTTTTCTGCATATTCTTTAGCAGTTTCTTCGTTATAGAAAGTTGCCTCAAAGGCTCTTCTTGTATTTAATGCACTTTCGTTTCTTTTGCTTTGTTCTTCTTCTTGTTCTTTAGTAAGCTTTTCTTCTTCATCAATACCACCTTTAGCTGGTGCCATTTCAAGCTCAAAGCTTTCTGTTTCTTCTTTTATAGCATCAAATGTTAAGGTTAAAGTTTCTATTTCATTTACATCTATCTTTTTGTATACATAACCATTGTCATTGTATGCAAAAACAAATAAATCTCCAAGGCCTGTTACAAAGCTAACCTCTCCCTTGTCATCTGTTACAAGAGTTGCTATAGGGAAAAACTCACAATAATTAACAACTTCAAAAGCCACATTAATATCTTTCATTGGCTTATTGTTTGTATCTACAACTTTAACTTTTATTTCTTTAGTTTTGGCATAATGATGTAAAACATTTATTTCTGTAACAGTATCTGTTTGTTTAGTTATAATTTCATCGCCTACCATATCACAGAAAACTCTGTTATGGATAAGAGGAGCTTTAGATGCAGGTAGCCTAAACCAACCTGTGTTAAGCCTAATTTCTGGTTCACAAGCCCCTAAGAAATACCATTTGCCATCTGCTAAAACCTCAACCCAAGCGTGGTTATCATCACAGTGAGCCCATCGTGGAGCATAGCATTGTCTTGAAGGTAGGCAAACGCTTCTTAAAGCAGCAACCAAAAATGTAGATTCTTCTCCACATCTACCATAAGCATTTCTAACTACCGTTAAAGGAGATGCTGTTCTGTTATCAGTAGCCTTGTATGTAGCTTTAGAAAAAGCCCAGTAGTTTACTTCTATGATAGCCTCATACATTGATAAATCTTTAATTTTAGGATAAAGTTCATCAAAGAAAGTTTCACAAAAATATTCTATATTTTCGTTGTTTATTCTATATTGTAAAACATAATTTAAAAAATCTATATCGCTAATAGATTTTCCCCAAGGCATTAAATTACGCACTTTTAAAGAATGTCTTACAAACTTTAAAAACAATTTAGGTGAATAATCTGCCATATCTGTAAGAGGCATATAAGCATAAAGATATTTTAAGCAAAAGCTTTCTTCTTCATTACACTCTTTTAAAACATCTAATATTTCATTTTTTATTGTTTCGCTATATTGGCAAGCTTTTTCAAATTTCAGCTCAATTTTTTCTTGTTCTAATGAAGTAAGCATATAACCCTCCTAATTATAAATCATAGATTTCTGTTCTACCGTCTGCTTGTATAGATATCTCTCTCTTTTTATCTTTACTTAATACTCTCATTTCAAAAGTATGTTTTGTTACTTCAATAACAGGCTCAATATCAATTTTTTCACCGTTTAATAGCTCATTTAAGTCTGTTGTAAAGTAACCTTTTGTATCGTATAAAGCGTGTTGTTTGTAGTAAAGCTTTCTAAGCTCCCATTTTAAAAGCTCATCATCTGGTATATCGTATTTTTCGCCATTTTCAGTAAAGAATAAGAAGCCCCAAAGTTCAGGATAGTGTATATTAATAAGCCCTGTAGGAGCCCAAACCCAGTTATCTTCAGGATAAGGAGAGTTTGTTTCAGGGTTTATTTGTTTTTTATATTCCCCATTATCTTTATCCACTCTCCAATGCACCCTTGAAAAGTTTACTCTGTAATATTCCCCAACTTTTGGATTTCTACATTCTTTAGCAGTTTCTTTTAAAGCTTTAAAAGGCATAACAACCTCAACAGACCATTTTTTGTTATCTGCATTTGGGTTATTAAGCTCTCCATCTATATAAACAGCTGTTTGCATACCGTGGATATCGTATCCATTAACAGGCTTACCACCAAAATCTCTGTAAGGTTTTGTTAAAAGTAAGTCCCAAACAGTGTTTTTAGCGTTCATTTCAAATTCATAATATTGATGTGTATCAGAATCTGGGTCTATAAATATTTCAAAATCGTTATCTTGGAATATTACGCAATCTCTTTCTTCTAAAGTACCCCAAATTTCGTCCCCTTCTAAAACAGCTCCAAAGTATAAGTTTTCATCGTCCCAAAGCATTTTTGCTCTAGTTTTAAAGCGAGGCTTTTCTCTTTTATCCCCTTCTATATCTACAAAATAATCTGTAAAATCTGCATCTTCCCAAAAAGGCTTGTCAAGGTTGCCATCAAGCTCAAACTTTTTAGTCGCTCTTTTACAGTAATATACAGGTGGGTTAAAATCTATATCTGGTGTAGGTATTCTAAAGTTTGCCATTTTATTTCCTCCTATCAATTTACTATTTAACGCTATATATTAGGTTAAAATTTTTCTAACATTTGGTTTTCAATTTAATAAATATGATTTCTTATTTTAAGCTCACCTATATATTTTAAAGAACACATAAGGTGAGCTTATCTTTGTAATATTTTTGTCTTTATTAACTATTAATTGTGTGATACAACAATACCACTGCCACCATACATTTCAACTTCGCCTTCAAGCTCAACTTTTAAAACAGTAACGTGTTCGTGGCAATCTTCTGGTGTTAGCTCTATCCAAGTAGTACCAGGAATATTAAACCAAGGCACACCACCGTGGATAACGTGGCCTACTTTTTTACCAGAGTGCATAACTGTTATATCTTTAATTTTGTTACATAAACCTTTTAAACAAACACATTCTTCAGGCTTATCATAAACAAATAAATAAAGTGTTTTTCTATCTTTAGATATTGTGCTACCACCTAAGAAGTATCTATGCATAACACCTTCGTCTGTATCAAATATAGCTTCTTTGTGAGGTTCTATCCATTCACCTAAACCAAGAAGGATAGCCTCTTGTCTTTCATCTATAGTACCATCAGGTTTTGGGCCTATATCTAAAAGCATATTACCGCCCATATGTATACAATCACAAAACATTCTTATAATTTGGTTAAGTGTTTTGTAATGATTGTCAGAAGGTCTGTAACCCCAAGAGCGATTTATAGTAGTACAAAATTCCCAAGCACCTTCAGGTCTTGTGATAGGTATACCTTGTTCAGGTGTTTTATAATCTCCATATTCTTTAAATCTAGAGTTTATTATTAAATCTTTATTAAAAGATTTTAAATAGTCTTTAAGTTCAGGTAACCCCCATTGTTTAGCGCTTCTTTCCCAGTCGCCATCAAACCATAGTAAATCTACCTTGCCATAATTTCCTAAAACTTCACCCATTTGGTTTTTGTTAAATTCCATAAATCTTGCCCAAGCTTCTTCGTCTTGCTTACCGTCTGTTGGGCTTGTATATTTATTAACGGCTGATAAATCTTCTGGCACTATGCCGTTTTCATAAACGCTAGCATAATCAGGATGAGACCAATCTATTAAAGAATAATACATACCTACTTTTATATCTTTTTTTCTTATAGCATCTGTAAATTCTTTAACAATGTCATTTTTATAAGGAGATTTTTTTACGGTGCTTAAATCACTATATTTTGTATCAAAAAGAGCAACACCATCGTGATGTTTTGTAGTAAATACAGAATATCTAGCTCCAGATTTTTTAATTAAATCTGCCCATTTGTCTGCATCAAATTTATCACAAGTAAAACCTTCTATTTGTTTCATATAATCTTCATAAGATATAGTATTATGATAGAAAGACCAACTTTCAGAAACATCTCCTACAGCATAAATCCCAAAGTGAATAAATATACCAAGTTTTGCATTTGTAAACCATTCTGGCACCTGTGTCATAAACCTACACTCCTTTATTAATTAATTCATAAATTGTTCTAACAGTAACGCCTGATGCACCTCTTGAAGAATATTCATAAACAACTGGCCATTGGCTAGCAGTTGCCGCAATATCTAAATGAATCCAAGGTGTATCATCAACAAATTCTTTTAAAAACATACTAGCAGTTATAGTACCTGCAGATGCTGTATTTTTCATATCTGCTATATCACTATCTATGTAAGAACGATATCTTTCATCTAAAGGCATTCTCCAAAAATCTTCCCCTGTTTCTTTAGCAGTTTCCATAAATTTTTCATAAAATTCTTCGTTGTTAGAAAAAATAGGTGTAAATAAACTACCAAATGTTGAGCCTGCAAGCCCTGTTAATGTTGCCATATCTATAACTTTAGATACTTTTTGCTTATCAATTATATAATGAAGAGCATCTGCTAAAGTAAGTCTGCCTTCAGCATCAGTGTTTAAAACTTCAATAGTTTTACCTTTCATAGATGTAACAACATCACCTGGTTTGTAGCTATTACCATCTACAACATTTTCACAAGTAGCAACTACGGCTTTAACATTAACTTTACATTTATTTTTAGCCAAACTACTCATTATAGCAATTACATAAGCAGCACCGCTCATATCTGCTTTCATATATTTAAGACCTTCGTGGCTTTTTATAGAATAGCCCCCTGTATCACAAGTAAGCCCTTTACCAACAAGACCTATGAAATCACTGTCACCACCGTTGTTATATTCCATAACTATAAGGCGTGGTTTATGGTTAGTGCCTTGTCCAACCATTAAAAAGGCATTCATTCCAAGCTCTTTAATTTGTTTTTCTTCTAAAACTTCAATTTTAAAACCACTTTCATTAGCTATTTCTACTGCTCTTTTAGCTAATTCTTCTGGGTATAAATTGTTAGTAGGCTCTGCTATCATATCTCTAGCGTTGTTAATAGCATTTGCAATGTTTGCTACCTCGTTTAAAATATCATTTTTATTTGATATGTTAAAGCCATCTATGTATACATTTTTTTCTTTTTTCTCTTCTTTTTTATCAGATTTATATTTTTTAAATTCATAATCTGTAAGAAGTAGCCCTTCTACCATAGCCTTTAAAAACATATCTTCTTTTAAGCTTGCAAAATCTATTTTTTCAATAAGAATATTTTCAAATTTAAGCTCGTCTATTTTTTTTAATAATTTTGCACAGTTATTTCTTAATGAATTATTTGTAAGTTTTTCTTTTTCTCCAAGCCCAAAATATAATATATGAGGTTTGTTATCTTCTAAAGAAGGTATAAAAACAAGCTCACCTTCTTTACCTTCAAATATATCTTTTATTTCTTTTTCTTTTTCATAATAAGTAGATACTATAACTTCTGGTTTATCAAAACTTTGTAAATAAAAATTCATAGTTATCCTCCTTATAGGTTAGCTTAAAACTTTTCTTAAATAAGTAGTTAATGTGAATGTATCATCTAAGCAATATTCCCAGTACATAAGACCACAAAGACCATTTTCTTTAACATAATCTGCTTTTGCTTTGATAGATTCTTCATCATCATAGCTTATAAATGTATCCCCGTTAAATAAATAAGGTGCTTTTGCATCATCGTCCCAATATCTAGTATATCCATTTTTGTTAATATATTCTTTTACAAGCTCACCATAACCAGGACCATATCCACCTGTTGAACCAGCCATTTGCATATGTCCATTATCTACATTAGGTACACCTGTCCACATTCTAGAGTAGAAAGCAACCCCCATAACAATTTTTTCTTTAGGAACACCTGCTTCTATAAATTTTGTAATAGTGTTATGAGCGCTAACAGAGTTTAAATCTGTAGGGCTTGTATAAAGGTTTGTATGGTGTCCTGTTTGGATAGAGAAACCACCTCTTAAGTCATAAGTCATAATTTGCACTATATCTAAATATTTAGATGCTTTGTCCATTTCTGTACATCTTAAGAAATATTCATCTCCACCTGTAGCTACCATAAGTAAGCATTTTTTATTTTCCACCTTGTCAAGCTCTGTTCTTAAAGCCTCTAAAAGAAGTGTAAAGTTATATTTGTCATCAGGTGATGCATCAATGCCTGCTATGCTTATGCAAGGGTATTCCCAGTCTATGTCAATACCGTCTAAATCATAAGTTCTTAAAATATCTACAGCAGTTTTTGCAAATCTTTCTCTACCTTCTTTAGTAGATGCAGCAGTTGAAAAGCCACCTGCGCTCCAACCACCAACAGATAAACATATTTTAAGCTCTGGGTTAATCTCTTTAGCCCATTTCATATATTTAGGTGCATCTTGAGCCTCCCAAACAACATCTCCGTTTTTAACGTGTCCAAAGGCAATGTTTATAATGCTAAGAGCCTTAACATCTTCTTCTTTTAATAAATTAAAATCTTTTGTTCCTACGTATCCTATTACTGTTTTCATAAAATAAAAATCTCCTATAATTTTAATATATTAGCCACTTAACCTATAGAAAAGTGGCTATTTTAAATAAACTTAAAAACTTTTTATTACCAAATCATTTTGCTAGCAGTCATACATCTTTGAGCTCTGTTGTAATGGATAATCTCGCCCATACCTTCTTCTCTAAAATGAGTAGCAGGCAATCTTCCTTCTTCTAGCTCTTCTATTTTGTCTATTTTGCCATCTAAATAATTTTGTAAAATAAATTTTGTTGTATGAAGACGGCTTATAACTCCGCCAAATCTGTGGTCTAAAACCTCAAAGCCATAGCTTTTGTTAGTTATTAACCATTCTTTAAGCCTTGCATATTTAAGCTTTTCTACAAGAGGTATTAAAGGTTCAATTTGGTTAGTTATTATATTTTTTAAAGCCTCTTTATCTCCATTTTTATAAGCGTTATATATGTTTAAACCTAAATTCCATTTAAGGCTTGCCACCTCACCAAATACACCATAAAACTCATTCATAGCTTTTAAATCTTCTTGTGTATCGTTTTTAGCTTTGTTGTAGAAATAATCAGATAACTCTTTGTAAATAGAAGTTAAATCATCTTTTACAACTTCTGTATGGTTTATAAATTTACTGCATAATGGGTCTTCATATAATGTATATTTAGAAGGTGTAACTATAGCCGATTTATCCTCTATGCTAGGGAAAATGTCAAATTCTTGAGGTTTTAGAGCATTTTCATAATCCATACCTGTTATGTATAGTAAATTTTCTTTAAATTCTTCTAAATCTAGGTCTTTATTATATTGATGTTCACCAAGTAATATAGAGCCAAACATTACTGTTGTAACAGGAGATTCACAACCATCATCACCCCAAGCAGTTGTCATAACTTGTCTAACATTTTTATTTTTGCAAGCAGTAGCAGAAGCGTTAGTAGCAGCTAATGTTTTGCCGTGATGAGATGCATATCCTATCCAACGCCAAGAGCCTGCTGCAAGCATTATAGGCTTGTTAGTTATTTTTCCTCTTTTCTCAAAGTTATTTTCATAATGTTCTACAGTGTTGTTATAGTAATCCCAATACATTAAATCTATACCATCTGGTATTTTATAATTGTCACTTTCTGTTTTAGAATAATTACTAAAGAACATATCGTCCCAAATAATAGGTTTTACATTGTATTTTTCACAAATTTTAACCATATTTTCTAAATGTTCTCTCATTATTTCAGTTTTAGGCTTTAAGCCGTTTTTATCAGCATAAGTACCTCTACCAAGGTTATAAGCCTCGTCCATACCTATATGTATTCTTCTGCTTCTAAATGTATCAGATAAATATTTTATCATTCTGTCAAGTAAATCTTTAACATCGTCGCTTCCTACATTTAAAATATCATCTATATCAAGATATTTGCTTGCAATATGCTCCCACATAAAAAACTGGTTTAAATGAGCAAGAGTTTGTATACAAGGTATAAGCTCAACACCAAACATATAAGCATAATCATCTATTTCTTTAAGCTCTTCTGTAGTATAAGCTCCTCTTAAATATCCAAAGTATTCTTCGCTAGCTAGTTTATATGTATCTTCCATATAAAGCATAAAAACATTTTGCCCGCTAATAGCTAATTGTTCTATCATTTTTTTAGCATAAGAAACATTTAAAACACCGTTTCTTGAGCAATCTATCATTAATCCGTTAAAGTCAAACCAAACATCTGTTGATAAATCAAATACTTTTTTACCTTTTTTCTCGTTTTTATCAACAATCATCATAGCTCTAAAAAATGCTGGCATATCTTTATAAGTTATTTCTATATTATTATCAGATGCAGTTATTTTTAAAACATTTTCATCTGTTTTAATAGCGTTTATAGTTCTTCCATTATCATCTAGCTTAAAATTATAGGTATTAGCTAAAATTTTAAGTGGTTCTGTTAATTTAGCATCTAAATTTTTAACATTGTACATTTATATGCACCTCTCTTATACTAAAATTAAAATTTATAAAAGATAATATAAACTAATTTATTTACTTATCTATAGCTATTATGATATACCAATTAGGTTTATTTGTAAAGCATTATATATAAAAGAATTTAACAAAATATGCATATATTCTATATTATTTTTTTGTATAAATTTACCTTTGAAAGATATATATATTTTTAATATTTTTTAATAGTTTTTAATTATTTAATTTGTATTTAATTTACATTTAATTATTTTTTAGTTTTTTTTAGTTAATTATTTGTTAAATTACTTATTAAATCTAACATATTTAAAAAGTTTTTTCTTTCTTTCTCATCTAAGTTTAAAACTATAGCTTTCATAAGAGCTTCTCTTTCTTCTTTTGTTATTTGTACATTTTTTGGCATAGAGTTATAAAAATTCATTATATGTAAAATAGCTTCATTTGTGCTTTTACCTTTTATATTATTTGCAAGCACTTTAAAGTTTTCTAAAACATCTTTATTAATATTTTTAAATGCATCTTGAGCAAAAAGTTTGTTATAATCCATTATTAACACCTCTGTTATTTAAAATTTCTTTAATTTCCATAGCTTTTATAAATATATCTGCTATATATTGGTTTTTATCTTCTACATTTTTTTTAATATGAAGTATAGCCTCTTTTTTTAATTGTAAAGCTTTTGTATTATCTATATTTTTGTTAGTTTCTCTATATGTGCTTATAACATTATTTATTTCTATACAATTTAACATTTTATATATATTTTCATCATCTTTGGCAATAAAAGGTAAGATAGTTTTTATATTGTTGTTAGACTTTATTTTAAATATGCTATTTTCATCTATATGTTGTTCATTATTTTTAAGCATATTTAATATTAAGCTTAAATTGTTAAAATCTATATTTTTATTTTCTTCCATATTTAAACCTCCTATATTTTTATATAAAAATATGCTAAAAAAATAAAATAATTACAGTATTTTATTTAATAGTCAATTTTTTAAACACAAAGTGTTCAAAAACAGGCACTCCTAAAATTTTTTAATTACAACCCGTATATAAATTCTAATTAAAAAATTAAGTTGTACCTTAATTGTACTTAATAAAAATATATTAATTATAAATATAAAAAAGGTTGTAGCAATGCTACAACCTAAGGAGCTTTTTCTATTATAAATAACTAAATAGCGTTATGAGTAAAGCTTGCTATTTTACATATAGGTATTTCTGTAACAGAGCCAAGCCAGTTATATCCATAGTTATACCCACAGCCACATCCTTGGTTACATCTATGTCCGTAACCAGAACAGCTAGAACCTAAAGGACAGCTAGGTGCTTGCCCTATATTAGTTATTAATTTTACATAGTTTTCGCTTACACTAGCTAAAACACCAGTAAAACCGCTACCAGAGCAACCACCGCTTGTTGTAAATATGGTTACTGTTTGCCCTATATAACGTGATAAACTATCGCATAAATAACTATCGTTCATAATAAATGCCTCCTTTCAAACGTCTTAATGTATATTATGTTTTTTATTATTTTTGGTTACAGATTTTATAAATAAATCTATTTTTATGTTTGTAACCTTTCGTTATAATCTACATAATATATGTATATAAAGAAAAGGAGGTAAAAAATATGGATAACTGGTTTGGTTCTTTAAAAGATGACCTTTGTAGGTATATAGGTCAAACTGTTACTATTTTTACAACAAGTGGTGGTTGTTCTGGTAGTGGTTTTACAGGGGTTTTAGTATCTGTTAGTGAGTGTAGCATAAGGCTTCTTGTAAGTGCAGGTCAAGCTCCTGCTTGTGCTATAGGTTCTAGCTGTTCTGGTTATAGCAACAATTACTATAATAATTGCTATAACTCTAACCCACTTGGTGCTATAGCAGTAATTCCTACAAACTCTATTGCAGCATTCACTCATAACGCAATTTAATAAAAAGGGGCATAAAATATAAAAACGATATTAATTTTTTGAATACTTTGTATTAAAAACAGGTACTCCTAAAATTTATTTAATTAAGTCGTACCTTAATTGTAATTAATAATAAAAATATGAGGGTGAAGACAAAATCTTCACCCTCATATTTTTATTATTTATATAATTTTTATCTTTTACTTGGATATTTTTCAAACACTTCTAATGTGCTATCATAAAGAGACTGAGCAACTTTTTGTTGAAAATCTGGGTTTGAAAGCTTGCTTGCATCAGAAGGGTTGCTTAAAAATCCTATTTCACATAAAATAGCAGGCATTTTGTTATTTCTAAGAACAATATAGTTATTAGTTTTTACTTTTCTATCTAATAGTCCTAAATCTTCTAAAAGATTTTTTTGGAATATTTCTGCCATATCTTTACTTGTAAGCCCTCTATCACTTGTATTAGGGTTTAAATAATAAGTTTCTGTACCGTTAGCGCCTGAACCAGTAGCAGCTGCATTTTGATGTATAGATACAAACATATCCCCTACTTCATTAGACATATTTGTTCTATCATCATAGGTAGGATATGAATCATCAAGCCTTGTAAAATAAGCTTTAACTTCATTGTTAGCCTCAAACAATTCATTTAATTTAAGTGCTATAGATAAATTTATTTCCTTTTCTATAGCTCCATTTCCAGATGTTCCTGGGTCTTGTGCTCCGTGTCCTGGGTCTATAACAACTATGTTTTTATATTTTTCTTTAGGTAACAGCATATTAATGTATATATAATTGCTATCTTCTGTTACGTTAACTGCTGTTATTTTTTTACATTTAAGAACTAACCTTGTAACGCCAGATACATTTTCTACTAATATACTGTTTACTAAATCGTTATTAACTTGATGCTCTCCTAGGCTAATTAACGATGTTATGTCTTTATCAAATGTTAATATATATTCTTTATCAAAATAATTGTCTGTATGCTTAATATTGTTTATATTAACAGGAACACTAGCCTTCTTCTCTATTTTAAACTGATTGCTAGATGTAACATCTGTATTTGTTCCGTTATTGTTTGTGTTATTATTTACATCTTTTCCTATTGTTATTATAGAATAATTATCTTGGTTTTTAATGCTATATTTAACATCTTCTTTTAATTTAACTTCTATGTTAACATTTGCATTAGTACTTTTGCTATAATCTAAGCCATCTATATATTTAGTTTGTTTAATGTCTTCTGTTAAATTAACAATAGCAGAATTTTTTATTTCTATATTAAGTATATTGCTAGTTTCTTGCTTAGTTATGTTCACATCTGGTGCAAATTCACCGTGTATTTTTAATACGTCGTTATCTCCATCATTATAAGCTTCTATTTTATCTATAGGGTTACCGCCAAAATTAGCATATAATGTTTTGCCATCTTCAGATAAGAAATTATTATTTAAAACAGATGATTTTGTTACAAAAACAAATCTTGTTATATTATTTTCGTGGTTTTCAATAATAACTTTAGAAACAAACTCTGTAACACTATCAAAACTTGTTTCTTGTATGTTATTTTTAGAGTTATATATATCAATAGCCACAGAACCATCATCTAATATAACCTTTTCAAATTTTTCTATTTTTTTATTTGTTTGTATAGAAAATGTTCTTTCATCAGAATCTGGCATATTTATTTTTTCTATTACAATATCTGCAGAAGATGTTGTAGTTTCTGTAGTTGTATCTTGTATTGTTGTAGTTTCTGTAGTTGTATCTTGTGCTGGCTTTTCGCTAATGTTTATTATTCTAGTATCGTTGTTCCAATCAACAGTAAGCCCCATAGCCTCACTTGCAAAACGAACAGGTATCATAGTTTTATTATTTATAATTCTAGGTGGCACGTCCATTTTAAATAGTTGTCCATTAACTGTTGCGTTATTATCGTTTATTTTCATAAGCACAACCATATCTTTATATACAATTTGTACTTGCTCACTTTCTTTTATCCAAGTAACCTCTGCCCCTATGTTTTCAAAGGTTTCTCTGGCAGGAACAAGGGTATAATCATTTAATATAATAGGCTCTAAAGGTAAATTTTCCACAGGTTTAGAGTTAATATATAAATATACACGCTCTTTATTATATGTATAAGTGTTGTAATTATAGGTTATTTTAAAATTAACATAAGGTGCTGCAAACACACAAACATTTAACATAAAAACCAAAATAGTGATAAAACTAAATAATAATATATTTTTCGATTTAAACATAAGTAGCCTCCGTTATTTTTCTTTTGATTTTTATATTATAACAAAAAAATAATAATAATGCCAACAAATAATTTAATTTGACATAAAAATGTAACAATGAGGCTATATGTTAATATCTAGTATATATATTTATGATAACCTATAGTTTTTATTGACAATATATTTTTAAAGCAATATAATTTAATAAAATAATGTTTACATAAGGAGGATAAAATTGTTTGATATAGAAGAAGAACTAAAAAAAGTACCTACAAACCCTGGGGTATATCTAATGTTTGATAAAGATGATATTGTTATATATGTAGGCAAGGCTAAAGTTTTAAAAAATAGGTTAAGGCAGTATTTTAGAAATAATAACCAAAATTCTGTTAAAGTCTTAAGTATGGTAAAAAAAATATATAGGTTTGAATACATAGTTACAAACACAGAAGTAGAGGCTCTTATTTTAGAAAATAACCTTATAAAAAAATACGACCCTAAATATAACATACGCCTAAAAGATGATAAAACCTACCCTTATGTTAAAATAACAACTAACGAAATGTTTCCTAGAGTTTTTATAACAAGGAAACATCTTAATGATAAAGCAAAATATTTTGGCCCATTTACAAATAGCCTTATGCTAAAAGAAAGTGTAGAGCTTATACATAGTATTTTTCCTATAAGAAGTTGTCATTTAAGATTTCCTAAAGATTTAGGCAGAAACCGACCTTGCTTAAACTATCATATAGGAAAATGTAAAGCTCCTTGTAACTATCACATATCAGAAGAAGAATACAACAAAATGATAGATAAAATCATAAACTTTTTTAACGGAAACCATAAAGATATTATCAAAGATTTAGAAAAACAAATGTATGACTTTTCTGAAAATCTAGAATTTGAAAAAGCAAAAGAAATAAGAGATAAAATATTTGCTATAAAAAAACTAGAAGAAAACCAATTAGTAGAAAACACTAACATAGATGATAAAGATGTTATATCTTTTGCAAGAGCAACTTATGAAGCTATGTTTCAAGTATTTTTTATTAGGGGTGGTAAAATAGTTGGTAGAGAACATTTTCTATTAAATAATATAGAGCATCTTACAAGAAGTGAGCTTATGGAAGATTTTATAAAGCAATTTTATAGCGGTACACCTTTTGTACCTAAAGAGATTGTTATACAAGAAGAAATTGAAGATAAAGAGATTATAGAAAACTGGCTATCTTCTATAAAGGAACAAAAAGTTTCTATCATAACCCCTAAAAAAGGGGAAAAACATAAGCTAATTGAAATGGCTTATCAAAACGCCTTAATAAGCCTTGAGCGTTTTGGTGAAAGGATAAAAAAAGAGCAAGAAAAAACTATAGGTGCATTGCAAGAAATTTCTAACGCTCTTAAAATAGATAAATATTTAAAACGTATAGAAGCTTACGATATATCTAATACCCAAGGGATAGAATCTGTTGGCTCAATGGTTGTTTTTGAAGATGGTAAACCTCTTAGAACAGACTATAGAAAATTTAAAATAAAATATGTAATAGGGCCTAACGATTATGCTAGTATGCAAGAAATTATAAGGCGTAGATTTTTAAGGTATATTAAGGAAACCAAAGAAAATGATATTAAAGGAAAGTTTAACAAAATGCCTGATATTATATTTTTAGATGGTGGAAAAGGACAAATTAGTGCAGTGGCTCAAGTTTTAAAAGAGCTTAACATAAATGTATTGTTATGTGGTATGGTAAAAGATGATAAACATAGAACAAGAGGCCTGCTTTTTAACAACCAAGAAATAGAGCTAAAAAAATCATCTGAAGGTTTTAAGCTAATTACAAGAATACAAGATGAAGTTCATAGATTTTCTATAGAATTTCATAGAAAATCCAGAGAAAAAGCCGTTATACGCTCTGTGCTAGATGATATAAAAGGTATAGGAGAAAAAAGAAAAAAAGATTTATTAAAGCATTTCGGCTCAATAGATAACATAAAAAACGCAAGCATAGAAGATTTAATGGAAGTAGATAGCATAAATATAAAATCGGCAGAAGCTGTTTATCATTTTTTTAGAAATAAAAATAGTTAAGCTAATTCCTTAGCTTAACTATTTTTATTTTCTTTATTAAACACCTTATACCATAAAACTAAAGAAGATATAAGCTCTTTATTTTCTCTTTTTATTTTTTCAATTTCTAGCTTTGCCCCTATTTCATCACAAAGAAAATCATCTTCTGCAAAGCTATAATCTATAAACAAACTATCATCATCATAAAACCCTAAAGTAAATATCCCACCTACTTTATTTACAAAATAAATGCCTATTTCTTTTATAGTATTTTTTATGTCTAAAGGCAAGCTGTTTGTTATTTCATCAAAATAAAATTTTTGATTATAGCTAGATGCCCCGAATATAACTTTTTTATCCAAAAAATCACTCCTAAACATATTTACCATCAACATTTCTTAAAGAAACAAAACCTGAAGATATATTTAACATACCTTTATCTGTCTTTAAAATAATCTCGCCCAAAGGAGAAATATCTACCACAGTGCCTATTATTTCTTCATTTTTATATATTGCTTTTACCTCTTTATTCAAGTTTACACACAAAGCTTTATATTGTGGTAAAAACAAAGTAAAATCTTTTATTTCTTTAAACTTTAAATATTTTTCTTCAAGCTCATTTAAGATATAAGATAAAAGCTTAGCTCTTTCTATCTCTTTGTTAGTTTCTAAAAATATAGATGTTGCCTTATCTTTCAGCTCATCATTAAAATTTTTATTATTAACATTTATACCTATACCTAGTATAACATAAGATACATTTTCTATTTGAGCCGACAATTCTGTTAAAATACCACAAACTTTTTTTCCATTTACAACAATATCGTTAGGCCATTTTATGCTGGCATCAAGCCCTGTAGCTTTTTTTATACCATTACATATACATATTCCTGAAAGTAATGTTATTTGAACTATATTATTAATGTGTACATTAGGCCTTAATAATATAGACATAAATAAGCCTTCACCTTTATTACTTTCCCATTTTTTATCAAGCCTACCCTTTCCGTTAGTTTGACAATCTGCTATAACTATAGCACCTTCTTCTTCATTGGAATTAGCAAGGCTTTTAGCATACTCATTAGTTGAAGATATTTCATCAAAAAAATATACTTTATTACCTAAAACTTTTGTATTTATCTGTTTTTCTATTTCAAATTTATTAAATAATTTATTATCTTTTATAAGGATATAACCTTTGTTGGTAACAGATTTTATATCATATCCCATATCTTTTAATTTTTTTATATTTTTAGATATGGATACCCTACTAACTTTTAATTCTTTAGCAATAACTTCACCTGATATAAAATCATTACTATTTTTAAGTATATCTAATATTTTTTCCGTCATAAAAATCTCCAAAATTAATTTTTCTTGCTCCAACTAAATCCTTTTAAATATTCTTCAACGCTATGTATATCTTCATTTTTATCTTCTTCTTCAGAGCTTGGAACAGATACATCTGTTAAAATGCTTTCAATGTTTACTTGTTCTATATCTTCTCCAAATTCTTGCCTTAAAGAAGTTAAAACTGTATTTTTTATGTATTCGTTACCGTTTTCTGCTATAACAGTATCATAGTCTAGCTGTTTTATAGTTTCTTTGGTAGCTAACTGAACACTTTCCATATTTAGTTTGTTTAAGTTTTTGCTTTTTCCACTTAAAGTAATTTTTACAGAAAGGTTATGCTCTTTTCCCTCTGAAGAGAGGGTAACATCTACTGGCTTTAAAGAAACATAACCTGTTTTAGCATTATTTAAAGCAACTTGATATGTTATCCCTATAAATGCTATTAAAGCAATACTTATTAAAATTGATATAGTTATTATAGAACTCTTTTTTTCGTTACCTCTTTTTAAATTATGTTGACCATCTACTTTATCCATATTGTTACCCCCTCCTTTTAAATTATCTTAAATATGGTGCTGGGTCTGTGGTTTTTCCATTTATCCTAACTTCAAAATGTGCGTGTACGCCTGTAGAATAACCTGTGGAGCCTGCCTTTGCAATAACTTGCCCTCTTTTTACCTGTTGTCCTTTGCTTACAACAAGTTTAGAGTTATGAGCATATAATGTAGTCATACCACCGCCGTGGTCTATAATAACCATATAGCCATATCCTCCATTGTTATAGCCTGAATATATAACAGTGCCTGCTTCTGCTGCAACAATATCTGTGCCATATGTAGCTTTTAAGTCTAAGCCTGAATGTAGCTCTTTTTTACCGCTTATAGGGCTTGTTCTATATCCATAAACATCGTTATAAGGGCGTCCTGCATAAGCAGGTACAGGGTGTGCAAGCTGTCCTCCTGTGCCAGGATAAACTTTGTTATTGCTAGTGCCTGTTGCTTTAACATTAGCTTGATTTATAAGGTTTGTTATTTTTTTATCTTCATTTTCTAAATCTTTTATTTGTTGTTCAAGTTTAGCTTGTTCTTTGTTTAAATTAGCTACCATTTGTTGTTTAGCAGCTATATTTTTTTCTACCTCTTGCTTTTTAGCTTGAGTTTGTTTTGTTAAAACTTCTAAATTTTCTTTTTCAACTTTTATTTGCTCAACTTTTAATTCAATAAACTCTTCTGTTTCTTTATATCTTTCAAAAAGTTCATTGTCATAATCCATAATATAATTTATATATTCTATTCTTTTAAAGAAATCTGTAAAACCTTTAGCATCTAAAAGTATTTCTAAATATCCGCTATCTCCATATTCATACATAACTCTTATACGCTCTTTAAGGCTTTCATATTGTTTTTCTCTTTTTATTGTAGCTTCTTTAAGCTCTTCTTCTGACTTTGCAAGGCTTTGTTTGGTATCTTCTAGGTCTTTTTGGAGTTTTTCTAGTTCATTTTCTATTTTGCTTAAATTAGTATCTAGCTGTTCAACTTCTTTTAATATAGCACTTTTTTCTTCTTTAGTATCTTCCAAATCTTGTTTAGAATCGTCCATTTTATCTTTTATTTCCTGCTTTTCCTTGTTAAGCTCGCTAACGCTTTTAGGGTATACGCTACTGCTCATAGAAAAAACAAATATGCTAGCTATTAATGCTGTGGTTAAAAATTTTTTCATTTATCTATACCCCCTGTTATACATTCAAATGTTTTTTAATTGAGTTTACAGAGCCTATAACTCCAAGTAATACACCTAATATAATAGTAACAGGTGCAATAGCTAAAAACATAGATAAAGTATCTTTAAATTCTAAATAGTTTCTAACAAAAGGCATTTTTTCATATATTAAATTTACAATATTACCATAGCTAAATATACAAATAACAATAGGTATGATAGAACCTACAATGCCTATTATAACACCTTCTATAACAAAAGGCCATCTAATAAACCAGTCTGTTGCACCTACGTATTTCATAATGTTAATTTCTGTTTTTCTAACATAAACTGTAAGCTTAATAGTATTAACAATAATAGCAACCGACACTATAGCAAGTATTAATATAATTATAATACTAGCTACCCTAACAGTATTATTAATTGCTAACAATATATTTGATTCTTTTTGAGAATGCCTAATTTTCTCTATACCAATATATTCATAGTCTTTATCACCTATGCTAGCACCTTCTGTTGTAGTTTCAGTTTGGCTATCTGAAGATGTAGTTTGTTCTGTTGCCTGTGTAGTTTGTTGCGTAGTTTGTTGTGTAGTTTGTTGTGTAGTTTGTTGTGTATCTTTGCTAGTTTCTTCAGATAAAGGGTTTTCTATAATTTCCTTTATCTCTTCTTCTTCTTTTTTTCTATCTTCTAATAATTTAACTTCAAAATCTTGTTGAAGCTTAGTTACATCTTTTATAACTTGATTTTGGTTTTTTGCTCCATTTATAGAAAGCTCAAAGGACCTAGGAAATGGGTTATCATCTTCAAGACCTGATAATATATCTTGTTCATCTTCCCATTCTTTTTTAGCCCAGCTAAGAGCATCATCTTTTGACATATATTCTACGTGGGTTACATTTGGTATGCTAGATAATTGCTCAAATAAACCTTTAATTTCTTCATCTGTAACCTCATCACCTAAATATAATGATATACCTATGCTTTCTTCAACTCTTTCTAAAGCTCTGTCTAAATTTATAGCAATACATAAAGATATAATAAGTATAAAAGCACAAGCGGCAACAGATGCAATAGAAGCCGCAGACATTAAGCCATTTTTGGTAATGCTTTTAGCTCCTTGCTTTATATGATATTTAGCGCTTCTAATCTTCATAGTTATAACCTCCTTCTTTATCGCTTAAAATTACGCCTTTTTGAAGAGTTATAACACGTTTTTTCATTTCGTCAACAATATCTCTTGCGTGGGTTGCTATAACAACTGTTGTACCTCTTGCATTTATTTCTTTTAAAAGCTCCATTATTTCCCAAGCAGTTTCTGGGTCTAGGTTACCTGTTGGCTCATCTGCTAAAAGTATAGGTGGCTTATTTATTATAGCTCTAGCAAGAGCAACTCTTTGTTGCTCTCCCCCTGAAAGCTCATTAGGATAAACTTTAGCTTTATGGGTAAGCCCAACCATAGCTAAAATAGCTGGCACATTTCTTCTTATAGCTTTAGGAGGTGCCTCTGTAACTTGAAGTGCAAAGGCAACGTTTTCAAATACAGTTTTGCTAGGTAACAACCTAAAATCTTGAAAAACAACGCCCATTTTTCGTCTTAAATAAGGTATTTCTTTTCTTTTTATATTATTTATATTAATACCATCTATTATGATTTTTCCTTCTGTTGGTTCTACTTCCTTTAAAAGCATTTTCATAAATGTAGATTTCCCAGAACCTGATGAACCTATTACAAAAACAAACTCCCCTTTTTTTATATCAAGGGATACATTGTTAATTGCAACGGCTCCGTTATCATAAATTTTGGTAACTTTATCTACTTTAATCAATTTTATCGCCCCTTAAATCTTGTTAGTACTTAAAGTTTTCTCTGTATTGCATATATTTTGTAACCATTAACATTATTTTAAAAATAATAGCATCATCAAAGTTTCTAATATCAAGCCCAGTTAATTTTTGAAGCTTATCTAATCTATAAACTAAAGTATTTCTATGAATATATAGCTGTCTTGATGTTTCAGAAACGTTTAAGTTGTTTTCAAAAAACCTAGCAACCGTAGTTAAAATTTCTTCGTCAAAAGCTGCCATAGTTTTATCTTTTAAAACTTCACCTACAAACATTTTACATAAATTATTTGGCAATTGATAAATAAGCCTACCTATGCCTAGCTGTTCATATTTTATAATGTATTTATCTTCTTCAAATATTTTACCAACCTCTAAAGCCATTTTAGCCTCTTTAAAAGATGAAGATACATTTTTTAAATCATAAACAACAGAGCCTATAGATACTAAAACTTTCTTTTTAAGCTCTTCTGAAAGCCTAGTTTGTACTTCTTTTGCAAAGCCTTCTATTTCTTCTTTTTCCTTTTCTTTATCATCTGTTTTTTTAAGTTCTTTAACAAGAATAATCGTTTTTTCATCTATAGCTGTTACAAAGTCTTTACCGTTGTTATGGAAAATGTTTCTAACCATTTCTACGTAATTAAAGTCTTTGTCTATGTCTGTTTCTATAAGGTATATTATTCTTTTAGCATCATTTTCAATATGTAGTTTTTTAGCTCTTGAATATATATCTATAAGCAATAAATTATCTAATAATAAATTTTTTATAAAGTTATCTCTGTCATATCTTTCTTTATATGCTATTAAAAGGCTTTGTATTTGAAAGGTTGCAATTTTTCCTATTTGATATATTTCTTCGTCTTCGCCTTTTGCTAAAACTATGTATTCTGTGCTTCCATTATCTAAAACTTTAAAATATTGATATCCTTTTACAAGCTGATTTTCTGCTAAACTGTTTATGAAAAACTCTATACCCTCTACAGTTGTGTTAACAAGCTCTTGCTCAGTAGTAACAACAACTTTGCCTTCTCTATCAACTACGCTAAAATCTCTTCTTGTAATATTTTTTAATCCATCTATTGTACTTTGCAATATTTGATTTGATATCATATTAAAGCCACTCCTTTTAAATTATTTTATGTTAATTTTTTAATTTCACTTAATATCTCTATATATTTTATACCAAAAACTAAAAAAATAAAAGACTATTTTATATAAAATGTAAAAAAATATTTTTTTAAAATAAAAAAGTGATAAATATATATACATTTTATAAATTTTATTGTTAAACTTTGTTAAAACAATTGATATATTTTATATATGTGTTATAATTATTATATTATTTTTTGAGGTGATTTATATGAATATAGAAAATAATGATAATAACCAAACAAATAAACACATTATTCCTGTAAAAATCGGAAATGTAAGTTATAACCTTTCAACAAATGAAAGTGATGATTATATAAAAGGTATTGCTAAATATATTAACTCTAAAATGGACGAGCTATCTTCTATATATAGCACATTAAATAAAAATTCTACATTATTTTTATTGGTTTCAGCTCTTAACATTGCAGATGACCTTTTTAAGCAACGCCAGCTTTTTAATAAAAATAACAAGCTTATTGAAGAGCTTGAAAACAAATTAAAAGATTTAAAAGCTCTATGTAATAGCAAAGAAAATTCTATTAAATATCTAGAAGATAAAGTTAAAGATATTACTAAACAAAAAGATAATGCTTTATCTAAGTTAGAAGAGCTTAATCGCATCATAGATGATAAAAACACCATCATAAATGATAAAGATAGCATCATCTTAAAGTTAGAAAATGAGCTTAACTCTAAACCAGATTATGATATTACAAGCTCTTTAGAGGAAAAAGATGAAGCTATAGCTATGTTAGAAAAATCTTTAGAAGAAAAAGATTTAATAATAGATAATTTAAAAGATAACCTCAACGAGACTACTATGAAATTATCAAACATACCAGATATAGAAGAGCTTCAGCTTGAAAAAGATATAAAAATCCTAGAGCTTGAAGAAGAAATAGAAAAACTAAAATCTGAATTAGAAAATAAATAATATTTTAATTATAATACCAATATATTATTTTTGTATAAAATAGTAAAATATGTTATGTGTAAATAATATAAAATATATAATATTTTTAAATTTTTATTTTCAATATTTATATATATTTTAACAAATTTTGTACAACTTGTCCATAACTTAAATAAATTTTATTTTAGAAATTAGGTGAATATTTTGGAAAATAAACGAGTGGAGCTTTTAGCACCTGTAGGCTCAATGGATAGTATGGTATCAGCTGTTAATAACGGCTGTGATGCTATATATCTAGGAGGAAAAGACTTTAATGCAAGACAAAGTGCTAATAATTTTACTAACGAAGAACTAAATTACATTATAGATTATTGTCATAAAAGAGGTGTTAAAGTTAATTTAACATTAAACATTCTTTATAAAGAAGAAGAAATACAAAATGTTCTTAACTTTGTATCACAGGTTTATGCTTATGGCATAGATGCTATAATTGTACAAGATATAGGTATATTTAGCCTTATAAAAGAAAACTTTAAAAATGTTGCCCTTCACGCTAGCACACAAATGACAATACATAATATAGAAGGTGTTAAGTTTTTACAAGGCTTAGGTTTTAACCGTGTTGTGTTAAGCCGTGAGCTTAGCCTTAAAGAAATAGAAAATATAACTAAAAATACAAACATAGAAATAGAGGCTTTTGTACACGGTGCTATATGTGTATCTTATTCTGGGCGTTGTCTTATGAGTAGCCTTATTGGTGAGCGTAGCGGTAACCGTGGTAGATGTGCCCAGCCTTGTCGTATGGAATATAAGCTTATAAAAGATGATAAGGTTTATGCTAATAACTATCTATTATCACCAAAAGATACATCTACCCTTCCTATCATAGATAAGCTTGTAAAATCAGGAATACACACCTTTAAAATAGAAGGTAGAATGAAAAACCCAGAATACGTTGCAAGCGTAACATCTAACTATAGAAAATATATAGACAAAGTTAATAACAATACATTTGAAAACATAGAAGATAACGACTTAAAAGAGCTTACACAAATATTTAACCGTGGGGGAAGCTCTATAACAGGATATTATGAAAACTGGTCTAATAAATCTATGATTAGCCCATCACCTAAAAGCAGTGGTATACAGATAGGTACAGTAGAAAGCTATAACAAAAAAACTAAAAAATGTACAATAAGTCTTAAAGAGGCAGTTATCGGAGGCGATGGAATTGAAATATGGACAAAAACAAAGCCTCATTGTGGTACTAACATTTCAAAAAATACTGGTGTTGGAGATTTGTTAAACATAACTATCTCGGGAAATATAAATAAAGGTGATTTGGTATTTCGTTCTTTTGATAAAGCTCTTGATAATAAGCTAAAAAAATTATATAACAAAGATACAAGAAAACAAGATGTAAATGTTAAAGTTATTGCTAGGTTAAATAAACCTCTTACCTTAAAGCTTTCTGTTAATAACATAGAAATAGAGGCAAAAGGCTATGTTATAGAAAAGGCTCAAAAAGCTTCTGTTACAAAAGATACACTTATAGAAAAGCTATCTAAAACAGGGGATACCCCTTTTTACTTTATATTCGATAGTTTAGATGTAGATGATGATATTTATGTACCTTTAAGTGAACTTAATAACATAAGAAGAAATGCTACTAATATGCTAGAAGATAAGCTTGTAAATAGCTTTAAAAGAGAAACTATACAAGTAAATTATAAACCTTCTATAAATATATCAGCTAATAAAAGCTTAACCGCTTTAGTACAAAACAAAGAACAGTTTGATGCTTGCATAGCAACAAACAAACTAAAACGTATTTACATAGAGCTTACAGAAAATAACTTAAATAATTTAGATTATTTTATAGAAAATGCACATAAAAACAATGTTCAGGTATTTTTTGCTCTTCTTTGGATATTTAGAGAAGCTATGGCAAAAGATTTTTATGATATGTTTAATATTTTAGAAAAATCCAACATAGATGGATATTTAATTCGTAATTACATAAATTTAGATACCAATAAAAAAATAGTTGCAGATTACACATTTAATGTTTTTAACAATGCTTCTATAGATAAATTATTATCTTTATTTAACGATGTAACCTTATCGCCAGAGCTAAATCTTAGCGAAATAACTAACTTATCTTCTAAAAATACAGAGGTTTTTGTATATGGTAAATTGCCATTAATGACAACTCATCAATGTCCTGTTGGTTTATATGTAGGCAATAAAGGTAATAATAGATTTTGTAAAATGAAAAATAACTGTGATAATTTTTATTTAAAAGATAGAACAAACACCTGTTTTCCTATAAAAAATGATTGTTTTAACTGTGTAACAACTATATTAAATGATAAACCTGTATTTATTTTAAATAAACACGAAGCATTTAATAAACTTTCTAATGAATATTTACGTATTAGTTTTACAGATGAAAATGAAGAAGATATAAAAAATATTATAAATCATTATTATAAGGTATTAATAAAAAATGAGCAGTTTAGTATGAAAAATAGTCCTTTTAAAAACTTAAGTTATACTAACGGCCACTTTTTTAGAGGTGTTTTATAGGAGATTTTTATGTATGAAATTATAACAAATATTTCTAGATATGCTTTTCTTATTTACATAGGTATGTTTTTGATATCAAGCTTTTTAGTATGTCTTTCAGAAAAGGCTGTTGTTTGTATAAATAATAAAGTGCATTTGTTGTTACAACGTCTTGTTATTTTCTTTTTTCACACATCTGCTTTTACAATACTTATTTTAAATAAAGAAGATAACTCTTTAAACCTAGATGCTATTTTGTTTTTTTTATTAACATTAGCTTTTATCATTATAGGAAACTTTATAGCTTGTGTTATATATAAAAATAGTTGCCATTTAATATTTAATGGTATATTTTTTCTAATGTCTATAGGTATATCTATGTTATATAGGTTAAACCCTAGCCTTGCTAAAAGACAGTTTGTT
Source organism: uncultured Clostridia bacterium (assembly GCA_944381435.1). GTDB lineage: Bacteria > Bacillota > Clostridia > Lachnospirales > CAG-274 > Tyzzerella. The sequence goes on along the minus strand of CALWLD010000006.1, from coordinate 36,998 downwards.
TGGTTTATATTAGGCTTTTGTATATGCCTTATAATCCCTATAATATTAAATTTATTACCAAGGCTAAATTTATTTAAGTATATATATTTATTTTTAGGGCTATCTTTATTGTTAGCAACGTTATTATTAGGAAATGAAAATGGTGGAGCTAAAAACTGGATAACTATAAATAATTTTACATTTCAACCATCAGAGCTTGTAAAAATACTATTTATTTTTTATCTATCTTCCTGCTTTAGTAGCCATAATTTAAAAATTAAAGACTTGATTTTTCCTAGCCTAATGTCTTTTGTTTTTATTGTATGTCTAGTTTTCCAAACAGATTTAGGAAGTGCATTAATATTTTTTATGACATACCTTGTTATGATATATATATCTACATCTAAAGCATATCTTGTGTTGTTAGGTTCATTTTTAGCCTGTTTAGGCTCTGTTATAGGTTATAAACTTTTTAGCCACGTAAGAGTAAGGGTAGAAATTTGGCTAAACCCTTGGAGTGATATATCAAACAAAGGCTATCAAATAGCTCAATCTCTTTTTGCAATAGGTACTTATGGTCTATTAGGTAGTGGATTTAATATGGGTATGCCAACAACCATACCTGTTGTAGAAAAAGATTTAATATTTTCTGCTATATGTGAAGAGTTTGGGGTATTATTTGGCATAGGTTTGATATTTATATTTATTATGATTTTTTATAGAAGTGTTAAAATATCCTTAAATAGCCAAAACAAGTTTCTAGGGTTATTATCCTCTGGTATGACAAGCCTCCTTTGCTTTCAAACATTTTTAATTCTTGGAGGAGCTACAAAGCTAATACCTTTAACAGGTGTTACCCTTCCTTTTATAAGCTATGGTGGTAGCTCTATAGTTATAAACTTTGTTATGATAGGTATTTTACAATGGGTTTCTATAAGAAATGCTAAATATAATACGGATGATAATTCAGATATAAGCTATACACAAATAGAAATATAGTAGGTGATATTATGCGTTCTAATATAAAAAAAGTTTTTTGGTTTTACTTTTTGTTATTTTTAATACTTATCATTTATCTTTTATTTTTTACTATTTTTAAAAGTAAAAATGTTGTAGGAAATTCTTATAACCCTAGAGTAAAAGCAAGCCAAAACACAAATATAATAAGAGGCTCTATATTAGATAGAAACCTTAATGTTTTAGCAGAAACTAAAGATAACACTAGGTATTATTTATATGATGAAGCTTTTGCCCATACTATAGGTTTTATAAATAATGGTGGAGATGGTATAGAGGCTAAATATAACTTTTCCTTACAAACCTTAAATAACGACTTATGGCAACGCTTTAAACATCAAATAAATGAAGATAAAGATTTACAAGCCAACAGCCTTGTCTTAACTTTAGATAAAGATTTACAAAAATATTGCTATGATAAGTTAAAAGATAAAAAAGGTTCTATCATAGTTATGGATAGCACTACAGGTAAAATTTTAGCTATGGTATCCTCTCCTAGCTTTAATCCTAATGATGTATCTGAAAATTGGGATAATCTTTTAAACGATACAAAAAACAACCCTCTTGTAAACAGAGCCACACAAGGCTTATATCCTCCTGCATCTGTTTTCAAAATAATAACTGCTATAGCATTTATAGAAAACTATGAAGGCTGGGAAAACTATACTTACACTTGTAAAGGATATGAAACACATAACGATATAAAAATAGATTGTTTTGATAAAAAAGCACACGGCACCCTAAACCTAGAAGATGCTTTATCTGTATCTTGTAATAGCTTTTTTGTTCATTTATCTAACGTTATAGAGCCTGATAAGGTTTCAAAAATTGCAAATGATGCATTGTTTAATCAAGATTTAAACTTTGATTTAGCTTATAATAAAAGTAGCTTTGTATTAAATAATGATTCTCCTATAGATGAAATAATGCAAACATATATAGGACAAGGCAAAACCTTAGTTACGCCTCTTCATATTGCTCTTATAGGTTGCTCGTTAGCTAACAATGGTATTATGATGACACCTTATATAGTTGATAGCACAATAGACTATAAAGGAAATGTAATAGATAAAACTTTACCTAAAAAACTTACAAATGCTTTTTCTTTAGAAACTGCACAAACTATGAAAAATATGCTACAAAAAGTGGTTACAGAAGGTACAGGTAAAAAGGCTCAAGTTGACGGGGTATCAATTTCTGCAAAAACTGGTACTGCTCAAATAGAAGGAGAAAAAGACCATACTTGGTTTTTAGGCATAGCCCCAACAGAAAACCCTAACCTTGTTGTTTCTATAATATTAGAAAACTCAGGTTCTAGTAGCAATATATCCCAAATAGCAGGTGATATTATCTCATTTTGTAAGCCTATGTTAAATAAAAGTTAATATAATTTTATTTTAATTATAATTTCCATTTTGTTATATTAATCTTTTGATTTTTTATAAAAATAATTTATATTCGTCAATTTTTTAAACCCTTTGTGTTCAAAAACACATATTCATAAATATTTTAATTTTATATATAAAATTAATACCTATCAAAAATTTAAGCCATAGCTCACGGGGTGCGGGGTATCCCCGCATAATGACAGTGTGTGGGTTTAAATGATTACAAAAACCTTTCCTTAAAGCAAAAAATCTAATAATTACAAAAAGGTTGTAGACTTTGTCTACAACCTTTTTATTAACATTGTGTTAAAAAATCTGCCAATTCTTTTACAGCTTCTTCTTCATCGTGCCCTTCTGCTGATATAGTTATATCTTTGCCATCTAAACCACCAAGGGCAATAAGACCCATTATGCTTTTTGCATTTACCTTTTTATCATCAAGCATAATTTTAATGCTACTTGCAAACTTGCTAGCTGTTTGTACAATTAATGCAACTTCTCTTGCCTCTATAGATGCTGTTATTTTTAAATTTTGTTCTTTCATCTTATTATTTCCCCCTTAGGTTTTCTGCAATAATACTTATTTTTTTAAGCCTGTGATTAACACCAGACTTGCTTATAGGAGGGCTTATCATTTGGCTAAGCTCTTTAAGGCTTACATCTGGGTTTTCAAGCCTTAAAATAGCAATTTCTTTTAATTGCTTTGGTAAATAATCAAGCCCTACTGTATTTTTTATAAATTCTATATTTTCTTTCTGCTTAATACCTGTTGATACAATTTTGTTAAGGTTAGCAGTTTCACAGTTTACTATTCTATTAACATTATTTCTAACATCTTTAAATATTCTTATATTTTCAAGCTCTAACAAAGCCTTATGTGCTTCTATAATGTTTAATAGCTCAACTATCTGCTCTGCCTCTTTTATATAAACAATAAAATGTTCTTTTTTTTCAATAGTTTTAGCATCTATTTCAAAAAAATTAATTAAGTTTTGTAAATTTTGTGCTTGTTTATAAGTGTTGCATATAAATTCTAGATGATAGTTTTTTTCTGGAGCACATATATAGCCAATACCTAAAAATGCTCCTCTTATATAAGCTCTTTTACAGCACACTTTGTTTACTATTAAAGAGCTAAAAAGTTCTTCTTCATATAAATTTTTATTTATTATATTAAATACTTTATGTATAAGCTCTTTATCATCTATAAATATTTTATATGTTTTACCATTATCTGTCAATATATTAACTTTTTCATCAAAGATAAAATCTATTATATTTTTAAATTTTTCTAATAAAAGCTTATTTTCTGATGATATGTTAATAAATAAAGGGTTATAGCTAATGTCTGCACAGAAATCTACAATAGCAGAAAGCTCTGCAATGGCACAATGTCTGTTATTAATTATATTGTATATTTCTTTTTTTACATCTAATGAAAAAGACATATTAAATCACCTTATTGTAATATACTACTTCTTGCTATCTTTGTCAATATCTCTGTGAGTAATAATTGTGCTATATTGTAATTTATTAAGCTCGTTATAAAGCTCGTTAGCTAAAGTTACAGAGCGGTGTTTACCGCCTGTACAGCCTATAGCTATTACAAGTTGGTTTTTCCCCTCTTTTATATAATTAGGTATCAAAAATATTATCATATCTAAAAGTTTTTGTAAAAAAACATTACTTTCTTCATATTTCATAACATAATCGTGAACAGAAACATCATTTCCTGTTAAGGGCTTAAGCTCATCTATATAAAAAGGGTTAGGCAAAAATCTAACATCAAAAACTAGGTCTGCATCACTTGGTATGCCATATTTAAAGCCAAAGGATAAAACATTTATCATAAGGCTATCAAATTCCTTATTTTCTATAAATATATCATTTATCTTTTGCTTTAACTGCCTTGCTAAAATATGGCTTGTATCTATAATATAGTCTGATTTTCTTCTTATATCGCTTAAAAGCTCTCTTTCTCTAATTATACCAGTTATTAACCTTTCACCTTTAGCAAGAGGGTGCCTTCTTCTTGTTTCTTTATATCTTTTTAGTAAAACTTCATCTGAACAATCTAAAAATAATATTTCAAAAGAATGGTTTTCATTTTTAATTTCAGATAGATAAGTAAAGAAATCATCAAACAGCTTTCCACCTCTAATATCTATGCCAATAGCTACCTTTTCTATTTCGGAATTTGGCTTATCACAAAGCTCTATAAACTTTGGCAGTAAAGATGGAGGTAAGTTATCTACGCAAAAATATCCAATGTCTTCAAAAAACTTTAAAACACTACTTTTACCTGCACCAGACATACCTGTTAATATAACATATTTCATATTTATCACCTAGCTTTCGCCTATTATGCGTATTTCTTTTTCAAGCTCAATATCAAATTTTTCTTTTACCTCTTTACAGGCAAAATCGGCTAGTTTTAAAACATCTTCACAAGTTGCATCACCTTTATTTATTATAAAGCCACAATGTTTTTGTGATATAGAGGCTCCGCCAATAGTTTTTCCTGAAAGCCCTGCCTCCATAATAAGCTTACCTGCAAAATTATTAGGTGGTCTTTTAAATGTACTCCCTGCGCTTGCATATTCTACAGGTTGTTTTTCATTTCTTGATTTAGTATTTTGTTTCATTTTAGAAAGAATCTCTTCTTTATCACTTGCTTTAAGCTCTAATGAAACTTCTAAAACAACTAGCCTTTCTTTTAATATTCTGCTGTTTCTATATTCAAAATTACATTCTTTGTTATCTAAAGTAACTATTTCATTATCTTTTAAAACAGTTACGGTTTTTACAACATCTTTAAGCTCTCCTCCATAAGCTCCTGCGTTCATAGAAACGCCACCACCTATAGTTCCTGGTATACCAGATGCAAATTCTAACCCTGTTAAAGAATTATCGTAAGCTTTTTTTGCTATGGCGCTTAATGTTGCTCCAGATTTAGCAGTTATTATATTGTCCTTTATTGTTATATCATTAAAGTTTTTAAGTATTTTTATAATAGCACCTCTAAAACCTTTATCTGTAACTAAAAGGTTGCTACCATTACCTATAACATAATAATCTATGTTATTTTCTTTACAAATTTTTATACAATCTAATATTTGTTCTATAGAATCTGGTAATAATAAATAATCTGCATTACCTCCTATTTTAAAAGTTGTATGTTTTTTCATAGGTTCATCTATAAAAATTTGATTTTTATTTAAAACTTTTTCAAATATGTTCAATCCAAAACCTCCAGCATAAGTATAATTATAGTATATGTAATATGGCTAAAATTATTATACTTAAAGCTATGCTTTGCTAATCATAGCAGCTCCTATTATGCCTGCGTCGTTACCTAAAGTGGCAGGTACAATTTTTGTTTTAAACCCTTGTCCATAAATCATTTTTTGTGCAATATCTTCTATAGGTTTTGTAAGCTTTTCACCTCTAGCAGAAGCACCTCCACCAATGCATATTATGTCTGGTCTAAATATATTAATAAAGTTTACTATGCCAATAGCTAAATATGTATTAAATCTATCAATAACTTTTGTAGCTATTTCATCACCTAAATCATAGGCATCAAAAATATTTTTAGCATTTATCTCTTCAAAATTTTTTGCAAGCTCTAAGATTTTACTATCTTTGTTTTCTTGTAATAATTTTTTTGCATATTTTATCATAGAATTTGCAGAGCAAAACGTTTCTATGCAACCTTTTTGTCCACATCCACAGTACTCTCCGCCTGTATAATCTACGATGGTATGGCCAAGCTCACCTTCACCAAGGTAACTTCCTTTAGCTATCTTTCCATTTAATATAACGCCTCCGCCAATGCCTGTGCCAATAGTAATCATTATAGCATTATCATAGCCTTTCATACTTCCACATACAAATTCTGCTATTGTAGCACATTTTGCATCATTTTCTAGATATATAGGTAAATCTATGTGCTTTTTCATTTCTTTTTCTACGTTAATCTGTTTAAAATTTATGTTACTAGAGGATTCTATAACTTTGTTTTTACTATCAATAAGCCCAGGAGAACCTATCCCTATAGAATGTATATCTTCTATTTTTAAGCCTTCTTCTTTTATTAAATCTAAAGCAATAAAAGCCATATCTTTAACTATTTCTTCCCCTTCTCTATCTGGTAAAGTTGGGGCTGATTTTGCTCTTATTATTTTGCCATCTTCTGTAACAATACCTGCTTTTATGGTTGTTCCTCCTAAATCTATACCTATATAGTACATAAAATCACTCCTTAAGTGTTTTCTTCCATATTTTTCATTATCCTATCATTTAAAGCTTGAGCCGCATTATATCCCATTTTCTTCTGTCTTCTATTAACCGCTGCCGATTCACATATCATAGCAAGGTTACGCCCTGGCCTTACAGGTAAAGTTTGGCAAACAACTTCATTACCTAATATGTCCATATATTCTTCGTTAAGACCTAGCCTATCATATACCTTACCCTTTTCCCAAGCCTCTAGCTTTATTATAAGGTCTATTGCCTGTGTATCCTTAACAGATTGTACACCAAACATTTGTTTTACATTTATTATGCCAATACCTCTAAGCTCTATAAAATATCTTATAACTTTAGGACAACTTCCAACAAGAGTGTTATGTGATACCTTTTTAATCTCAACTGCATCGTCTGCTACAAGCCTGTGGCCTCTTTTTATAAGCTCTAATGCTGTTTCGCTTTTACCAACGCCACTTTCCCCTATTATAAGCACACCCTCACCATAAATATCTACTAAAACACCGTGCATAGTAACTCTTGGTGCAAGCTGAACTCTAAGCCATCTTATAACTTCGCTTTCAAATTCTGATGTGGAATCTTTTGTTTGAAATATAGGTACATTATATTTTATAGCTATGTCAACAAGCTCTTTAGGGGGATTTAGCTCTCTACAAAAAACTATACAAGGTACTTTGTAAGAACATATCTTTTCAAATATTTGTTCCTTTTGCTCTTTGCTTAATGTTTCAATATAAGAGTGTTCTACTAATCCTATTATTTGTATCCTTTCTGATGAAAAATATTCAAAAAAACCTGCAAGCTGTAAAGCTGGCCTGTTAACCTCTGGGTGAGATAAAGTTTTTTCTGAAAAATCCACATCTGGTGTTAAGTTTTTAAGCTCATATTCTTTAACTAATTCTTCTATTTTTACAGAGTACATAAAATTTCTCCTTAAAGTTATCTTTCTTTAATACTTCTTTTAATAAAAAAGTCGCCATATTCTAGCTCTATTCTTCTTTTGCTTTCTTTGCTTTCTACAAATATTTGGCATTCTTCTACTAAAGATATTCTAAGCTTTTTAGTAAGGTTATTGTTAAGTTGTTTTAATATTTCTAAAACTGAACTATCTTTTAGCTCTTCTTCAGAAGATATGGTAATAATAAAGTCATTTTTTACTATATTAATTTTTATATGCACATTTTTAAATTCATTTGTGTCTTCGTCAAAATATACATAATCTGTTACAAAGTTATCCATAAACATCACCTCAAAATTAATTTCTATACTTATAATATAATAAATTTTATTTTTTTTCAATAACAATTTATGCTTATATACTTTTTTATATAAAAGTATCAAATATGGAATATAGTTTATTTTTATGTTTATACTTTATATATAAAATTAGATATTTAAAACATTATATCCATTGCCTATAGCCTTAAATTAATATTTGATAAAAATATTTAAAAAATATTGTTAAAATTTACAACCTATGGTATAATTATACTTAATGTACAATTATGAAATATAATTGAATACGAAAGGAGAAACTTATGTATAAAACGTATTCTACAACACTAGCAGGCAGAGAGCTTTCTGTTGAGATAGGAAGAGTAGCTGAGCTTGCAAACGGTGCAGCTATCGTTAGATATGGTGAAACTGTAGTATTGGTAGCTGTTACTGCCTCTGAAAAGCCAAGAGATGGTATAGATTTTTTCCCTCTTAGCATAGATTATGAAGAAAAATTATATTCTGTTGGTAAAATACCAGGCGGTTTTATGAAAAGAGAAGGTAAGCCTACAGAAAAAGCGGTTTTAACATCACGCCTTATAGATAGACCTATTAGACCATTATTCCCTAAAGATTATAGAAACGATGTAGGGCTTGTTGCTACCGTTTTATCTGTAGATCAAGATTGTAGCCCAGAAATCGTTGCTATGATAGGTTCTTCTATCGTTTTATCTATATCAGATATTCCTTTTAACGGTCCTACAGGCTCTGTTATGGTAGGTCTTATAGATAATAAATTTATAATAAACCCTACATCTGAAGAAAGAGAAAAAAGCGACCTTTCTCTAATTGTATCCTCTACAAAGCAAAAAGTTATGATGATAGAAGCTGGTGCAAACGAAATAGATGATGAAACAATGTATAACGCTATTATGCTTGCACACCAAGAAAACATTAAAATTGCCGAATTTATAGAAAACATAGCAAAAGAAGTGGGCAAAGAAAAGCACAGCTATGAAGAGCATAACGTAGATAAAGATTTATATAAAAATATAGTAGATATAATTACAGATAAGCGAATGGAAGATGCTGTTTTTACAGATTTAAAGCAAGTTAGAGATGAACAAGTATCTGCTCTTAAAGAAGAGGTTATAGAAAAGCTAATGGCAACCTATGAAGGTGATAACCCTGATGATTATATACTACAAATAAACGAAGCTATATATAAATACGAAAAAGAAACTGTTAGAAGAATGATTTTAAAAGACCATAAAAGACCAGATGGTCGTGGCCTTGAAGAAATAAGAAAGCTTACTGCTGAGGTAGATATTTTACCTAGAACTCACGGTTCTGCTATCTTTAGCAGAGGGCAAACTCAAGTTTTAACAGTTACAACGCTAGGTTCTATAAGCGAAGCTCAAAAGCTAGATGGCTTAGATGAGCTAGAAGTTACTAAAAGATATATCCATCATTATAATTTCCCAAGCTATTCCGTTGGAGAAACAAGACCATCAAGAGGTCCTGGTAGAAGAGAGATAGGTCACGGTGCTTTAGCAGAAAGAGCCTTAGTGCCTGTTATCCCATCTGAAGAGGAGTTTCCTTATGCTATAAGGCTTGTATCTGAAGTTTTAAGCTCAAATGGTTCTACATCTCAAGCTAGCGTTTGTGGCTCTACCCTTTCTCTTATGGCAGCTGGTGTTCCTATAAAAAGACCAGTAGCTGGTATATCTGTTGGGCTTGTTACAGGTGAAACTGATGATGACTTTGTGCTTCTTACAGATATTCAAGGTTTAGAAGATTTCTTTGGAGATATGGATTTTAAGGTGGCAGGTAGCGAAAAAGGTATAACTGCTATACAAATGGACATTAAAATAGATGGCTTAACACCAGAAATTATAAAACAGTCTTTACAAAAAACTAACGAAGCTAGACAATATATCTTAAACGAAGTTATGTTAAAAGCTATTGATAAGCCTCGCCAAGAGCTTTCTAAATATGCTCCTAAAATAGGTTTCTTGTTAATAGACCCTGAAAAAATGGCAGAGGTTATCGGCCCTCGTGGTAAAACAATCAATAAAATTTTAGAGCAAACAGGCGTTGATAAAATAGATACAGAAGAAGGTGGCAAAATCTTTGTATCTTCTAACGACCAAGAAAAAATAGATAAAGCTATATCTATCATTAACGCTATCGTTAAAGACCCAGAAGTTGGCCAAATCTTTACAGGTAAAGTTGTAAGGATATTAAACTTTGGTGCTTTTGTAGAGTTTGCTCCTGAAAAAGAAGGTTTAGTGCATATTTCTAAGCTTTCTAAAGAAAAAGTTGCTAAAGTAGAAGATGTTGTAAATGTTGGTGATGATGTTTTAGTTAAAGTTATAGAGATAGATGAACAAGGTAGAATAAATCTATCTATAAAAGATGCTTTATCTCAAGAATAAGCAATTTTTAAAATAGTAATCTAAGTCTTGCATATATGTAAGGCTTAGATTAATTTATATTAAAAATATTTATAACATATAAAATTTGGGGTAAAATAATATATTATATTAGTAAAGGAGTATTTTATGTTTGATACAATACAATTAGAAAATGGTGTATCTATAGTTACAGAAAAAATGGACTATGTACGCTCTGTTTCCATAGGTATATTTATAAAAAATGGTTCTGTAAATGAAAATGATAAAACAAACGGTATTTCTCATTTTATAGAACATCTTTTATTTAAAGGAACAAACAAAAGAACTTCTAAAGATATAGCTGAAGAAATGGATAATATAGGTGGACAGCTAAATGCTTTTACATCTAAAGAATATACCTGTTATTATGCAAGAGTTTTAGATAGCCATATAGATACTGCCATAGATGTTTTAACAGATATGTTTTTTTGCTCTAAATTTGATAGTATAGAAATAGAAAAAGAAGCCAAAGTTATATTAGAAGAAATAAGTATGTATGAAGATAGCCCAGATGATTTAGTATTTACTAATTTACAAAAAAACGTATGGAAAAATTCTCCTTTAGGATATAGCGTTTTAGGTAGCAAAGAAAACGTATCTAGCTTTAAAAGGGAAGATTTTATAGACTATATGAAAAATAAATATACAGGAGAAAACACAGTTATAGCTATTGCAGGTAACTTTGATAAAGAAAAAATAGTTAATGCTATAAAAGATAAATTTTCATCTATGCCTAAAGGTAGTCCTAATTTAGAGGCTGAAAAAAGTTATATATATACACCTAGCAAAGTTAAACTATTTAAAGATATAGAACAGCTACATTTAGCAATAGGCTTTAACGGTATACCTTTAAATAGTAAATATAATTATAGTATGAGCTTGTTAAATACTATCATAGGTGGTGGTATGAGCTCTATTTTATTTCAAAAAGTGAGAGAAGAGCAAGGTATTGCATATTCTATATATTCTTATAACTCTAATTATATAAATAACGGGCTTTTTAATATATATGTAGGTCTTAATAAGGCTCATCTGCAAAAAACTATCGATATAATAAAAAGAGAAATAAATAACATAAAAAAAGAAAAAATAAATAAAGAACAAATAGAAAAAACTAAAGAACAGCTAAAAAGCAACTATATTATGGGGCTTGAAAGCACCTCAAACAGAATGTCTAGCATTGGAAGGTCAAAAATTTTGCTTAACAAAATAAAAACTCCTGATGAAATTATTAAAGAAGTTGATTTAATACAAAAATCTGATGTTGACTATTTAATAGATACTGTGTTTGATTTTGATAAAATGAGCATATCTTTAGTAGGAAAAACTGATGATATAAATATATAATATTTTTTTAACATAAATTTAATATTTTTGGTTAAACTAAAAGTAATAGCAGTTGCTATTATAAACATTCTTATTTTTTAAGGAGGTATTTTTATGCAAACCAGACCTTTAGATTTTACTGCTCTTACATTAGTAATAATAGGAGCTATAAACTGGGGGCTTATTGGGTTTTTCAAGTTTGACTTAGTTGCAACATTATTTGGTGGTATGGATTCCCTTGTAAGTAGGATTGTTTACGCTTTAGTTGGTCTTGCCGGTTTATACTGTGTAACTTTATATGGTAAGCTTGGAAATAACCAATCTTCTACCACTAGATAATATTTTCCATTAAAAGTTAAGGCTAAAAAATAGTCTTAACTTTTAATGTATAAGGAGATAAAATTATGAAATATGATAATATAAAATCTGCTAAATTTATTAATAGAATAAATAGATTTATTGCAGAAATAGAAATAAATAATAAGATAGAGCTTTGCCACGTAAAAAATACAGGAAGGTGCAAAGAACTTCTCATAAAAGGCACTGATATATTTGTGCAAGAAAACAATAAAGAAAATAGAAAAACAAAATATTCTCTCATATGTGTAAAAAAAGGTGATTTATTAATAAATATGGATAGCCAAGTGCCTAATTATGTCGTAAAAGAAGCTATAGAAAAAAAAGCTATAGAGTTATTTAAAAATGTAAGTTTTTTAAAGCTAGAATCTAAATATAAAAACTCTAGATTTGATATATATTTTGAAAGAAATACAGGAGAAAAAGGCTTTATAGAGGTAAAAGGTGTTACCTTAGAAAAAGATGGCATAGTGAAATTTCCAGATGCTCCTTCTATAAGAGCTATAAAGCATATAAATGAACTAATAGATGCAAAAAAAGAAGGCTATGAAGCCTATATATTATTTGTTGTACAGCTAAAAAATGTAAAACATTTTGAACCTAATAACGATGACTTTCATAAAGCTTTAAAAGATGCCAAAAATAACAATGTACATATATTAGCTTATGATTGTTTTGTTAGCTATGATGAAATCATATTAAAAGATGAAGTCCCTGTAATAATAGATTAGTAAACAAATATATTTATAAGAATATATTATATAAAACTATTATAGGAGCTGATAAAATGAACAAATGCAATAGATGTATAATACCTTTGACAAGACTTTTAGGTATAATTTTAACCTGTATAGGCTTTGGTATGCTTTTAGTGCTTGTTATCCCCTATTGGCTTTGCTATGTTTTAGCCTTTGGGCTATTTATCATAGGTATATGTTTAATATTTTTAAAATAATGTAATTTTTTGAATTTTTTATATACAAAACATATATTACTAAATATCACAATATAAAAATACGCTAAATTATAGCGTATTTTTTATATTGTAGGCAAAATAATATTAAAGCCTTATACCATAAATATTTAAGTAACTAAAGGGTTCTAGGGCAAAGCCCTAGAAGAAGGGTGGTTGGGTGGGTTTAGATAATTTATATTACCTCTAATGATAGCTTTAAATGAAATATAGCTCTATATAGGCTAGCTATAACTTTTATCTGATTATTTAATATATTAGTTAGCTTTTTATATATTATACAAAAATTATTTTCACTTGATAAAAGCTCATTTTCTAGCATTATCATATCTTTTTTATCATTTATTTTTGTTGTATATGTAGATATATTTTCTTCTTCTTTTAATATAATATCATTATATTCTTTAAAGCAGTCCATTTGCTCTTTAGATAGCTTTTCTTTGTTTTTTATTTTATTATTAAATTTTAACTTTATAGCATTAGATATTTCTTTCTTTTCTGTTAATAAATTAGAAATAACATTAAAATTATCGTCTATCTCTTTCATTATTTCATTTATATCTTCAGATTCAATTTTATTATTTTGTTTTCTTTGTATTTTAGGGTTATTAGCGTACAATTTATATGCTTTTAGTTCAAATTTATCTATAGGCGTAGATATTAAAGAAAATAACATTATACTATTTAAAATTAAGTCCATATTTAAACAACTCCTTGTTTGTAATCAATTATTAGTAACTTTCTATGTATGTTATAATATACCATAAATATGAACATAATATGAATATATAATTAATATTTAGTTAAAATATAATATTTATTGTTAATTTTGTGTTAATAAATTAAATATTTTTATCAATAACTACAATTTTATACAAAAAACGCATAAATTAAAGTGATTAATTTATGCGTTTTTTATAATATATTGTATTTATGTTTATTTAATATTCTCTATAAATCTTCTCCATTTGATGCAATTACTTTTTTATACCAATCAAATGATTTTTTCTTTCTTCTTTCAAGAGTACCATTGCCTTCATTATCTTTATCTACATATACAAAGCCATATCTTTTTTTCATTTCTCCTGTAGAAGCACTAACAAGATCTATCCAACCCCAAGTAGTATATCCTATAAGGTCCACTCCATCTTCATTTACAGCATCTTTCATAGCTTTTATATGTTCTCTTAAGTATTCTATTCTGTAATCATCATTTATGTTTCCATCTTCATCAATTGTATCAACAGCACCAAGACCATTTTCTACAACAAATAAAGGTTTTTGATATCTATCATATAATAAGTTCATAGTTATCCTAAAGCCTAGAGGGTCTATTTGCCAACCCCATTCACTAGCTTTTAAATATGGATTTCTTAAAGATTTAAACACATTACCTTCTGTTTTTTCACATATATTAGGGTCTGCGCTTACAAGCCTTGATGAATAATAACTAAAGCTTATAAAGTCCACTGTATTTTCTTTAAGTATTTTTTCGTCATCTGGATGAATATCTAGATTTATATTTTTTCTTTTAAATATTTTCTTAGCATAGCTAGGATATTCTCCTCTAGCTTGTACATCTATAAAGAAATAATTTTCTCTGTCTTTTTCGATAGAAGCCCATATATCTTTAGGGTTACAAGAATAAGGATAAAATTGTCCTGCTGCAATCATACAACCTATTTTAAAATCTGGGTTTATTTCGTGGCCTATCTTAACTGCCATAGCAGATGCTACAAGTTCGTTATGTGTTGCTTGAAATTTTACTTCTTCTTCATTATCACCTTCGTTAAATGTAATGCCTGCTCCCATAAAAGGCAAATGTAAAATCATATTTATTTCATTAAAAGTTATCCAATATTTAACCTTATCTTTAAATCTTTTAAAAATAGTTTCACAATATTTAACAAAGTAATCTATTGTTTTTCTATTTCTCCAACCACCATATTTTTCAACTAAATTAATTGGTATGTCAAAATGGCATATAGTTACAACAGGCTCTATATTATGCTTTAAAAGTTCGTCTATTAAATTTTCATAAAATTTAAGACCTTCTTCATTAACTTCTCCTTCTCCATTAGGAAATATCCTGCTCCAAGCAAATGAAAATCTGTAACATTTAAAGCCCATTTCCGCCATTAAAGCAATATCATCTTTATATGTTTCATACATATTTATAGCTTTTCTACCTGGGAAATAGCTATCTGCTGGTAAATCTTTATAATTTAGCTCTCCTGTCATAACCTTTCTTCTGTTTTCTCCCCAAGGTATAACATCAACGTTAGCTATCCCTCTGCCACCTTTATCAAATCCACCTTCGCATTGGTTAGCAGCAGTTGCACCTCCCCATAAAAAACCATCATATAATTTACTCATATTCAGTTCCTCCTTATTTTATTGTTCTTATAAAATTATCACCTATGTTAATATTTTCATTTGCTGTAAATAAAATATCTCCAAAGTCATAAGAATTTGTAACTATAACAGGGGTTGTTATATCATATCCTGCTTCTTTTATTTTATCAATATCTGCCTCAACAAGTAAATCTCCTGGTTTTACAACATCTCCAACTTTTATGTGTGCTTTAAAATGTTTTCCACCTAATTTAACAGTGTCTATGCCTATATGTATTAAAACTTCAATGCCATCTTTTGTTTTTATCCCTATTGCGTGCAATGTATCAAACAAAGCTTCAATAGTTCCTTCTACTGGTGAACAGATTTTACCATCTTCTAATATTATAGCTCCACCTTTACCCATAACTTCTTGAGAAAAAGCAGGGTCTTTTACTTGGCTTAAAGGAATAGCCTTACCTTTAGCAGGAGATAAAATATCTATATTTTCTGTAATGTTTATATTATTTTCACAATTACCTAAGTTTATATTTTCTTTAACACTTTCTGTTTCTTCAACAGGGTCTTTATATAATATATAAGATATTACAAATGAAACTACAAAACCTATAGCAGCTCCTATACAAGCTAAATAAAAATCTCTTAAGCTGTCTCCTCCTATGTAACCTGGTAAAGTTAAAAGCCCTGGTGAACCACCAACATAATTTCTTACGCCATTAATACCATTGAAAAAGCCACCAGCTGCACCACCTATCATAGCTGCATATAAAGGAGTTTTAAATCTTAAGTTTACACCATATAATGCTGGTTCTGTTATACCGCATACACCTGTTATCCCAGATGATAAAGCAATAGATTTAATATCTGCTTTTTTACTTTTAAAAAATACAGCAAGAGAAGCAGCACCTTGTCCTATATTAGATGGGTTGTTAGATGGATTTAATATTGTATCATATCCTAAAGTCATTCTGTTATTTATAGCCATAGGGATAATAGCATAGTGTGTACCTGTCATTACAAGAAGAGGGAATATACCGCCAAGGATTGTTGGTACAAGCCAGCTAACATATTTTTCTAAAGTTAATATTACTGTTGCTATTACATCACTTATTATGTATCCTATTGGTGCTAAAATAGCAAGGCTTAATATACTTGTTATAAATATTGTTATAAGCGGTTTAGTAAAAAACTTAACTGTCTTATGAGAAATTTTATCTGCAAAAGGTTCAATATAAGACATAACCCAAACTGTTAATATAATAGGTATAACTGATGAAGAATAAGTTGCTGTATAAATAGGTATACCAAATAAATGCATACCTCCTCCTGTTTCTTTAGCAGCATTAACCATATTTATAAATGTAGGGTGTAACAATACCCCTCCTAAAAACATAGCAAGGTATGCATTACATTTAAATTTCTTAGCTGCTGAATTAGCAAGAAAAACTGGTAAAAAGTAAAATCCTGAATCAGCTATAAATTCTAATATTTTATAACTTTCCGATGTATTATCTAAAACTTTAAAAGTTACCAATAAAGTTATTACAACCTTTACCATACCTGCAGCGGTAATAGCTGGTAATATTGGAGTAAATATCCCTGTTAAAGTGTCTACAAATCTAGCTAATAAGCTTTGCTTTTTCTTTTCAACATTTCCACTTCCTTCAGTAATATTACACATTTCAATTAAAATTTTATAAACATTAGCAACATCGCTACCAATAATTATTTGATATTGCCCTCCACTTTTTACAACGCCCATAACGCCTTTTGTTTTCTTAAGCAAATCTGTATTTGCCTTACTTTCATCTTTTAAGTTAAATCTAAGCCTTGTAGCACAATGTACAAGAGATGCTACATTTTGCTCTCCACCTATGTTTTCAAGGATTATTTCTGCTAGTTTTTTATAATCCATATAAACTCCTCCTTTATCATTTTGTTATAACTCTTCTAATATGAACTGTAATATAAACCAATTCATCTTCTGTAAGGTCGTATCCATACTCATTTTTTATATATTTTCTTATTTTTAATGCACATTGATATTCTTTTTTATATTGCTCTTTTAAAATAAGTAAAAAACTTTTATCATCATCATCAATTTCTACACCGCTAAATACACGTTGCACAAAAAATTTAAGATGTGTTATAAATCTTTCATAATGTAATGAATGTTCATCAAGCTCTACATTAAAATGATATTTAACTATATTTAGTATATTTTGTATAACTTTTGTCATTTCTGTTGTTTCAAAAACGTTAGAGCTAGACATTAAGGCACTAACTATATGAAGTGTAATAAATCCTGCCTCATCTTCTGGTAAATCTATACCTATGTGCTTTTTTATTATAGATAAAGCCTCTTTACCTATTAAAAATTCGTGGTTATAAAATCTTTTTATTTCCCATAAAAGTGCATTTTTTACAAGTATACCTTGTTTAAATCTTTCAACAGCAAAGCTTATATGGTCTGTAAGGGTAATATAAATATTATCATTAAGCTTTTTACCTAAAGATACCTTTGCATAGCTTACTATCTCATTTGTAGTTTGTATATATTCTATAGGCATCTTTTCAAGCAATTTAATAAGCTTATTAGATGTTTCCTTATCTTTAGATATATATATTTTTTCTATTTTATCCTCATCAATATCATCGCCTATTTGCTTTTTAAAGCCAAGGCCACAGCCCATAACTAAAACTTCTTCATTATTTTCATTAATCGACTTTACAAGGTTGTTATTAATAACTTTTTTGATTTTCATATAGATTCCACCTCATTTAATTTTGTAGGTATAAAAAAGGCTATACCTACTTCTAAATAAAATATACCCAAATAAAGCATATCTATAATAGAAATTGGTATAGCCTGCATAACCAGTAACAATCCAAATACTATGTCATAATATTACAATAAAAAATTTTTATTGTCAATAACATTTTTAAATTTTATACATTTTTAATGATTTTACATTTTATATTTTGTGCATTTTAACTTTAATAAGATACTATGTAATTGTTTTATAATGGTTATTTAATGTATAAATATTTATTTTTCTGTGTAATCGTGAGTATGGACAACATTATTTTCTTCTAAAAATTTTAAATATTCCTTAATTGTATATGTAGGTTTATAGCCTTCTATAACCTGTTTTCCTTTTTTAGAATTATCATATAATAAATCTATTAAAGTTAAAGCCATAGCTTTAGCCGAGTTTACATAGCCCATTTCTTCATCTACCATTTTGTAATCTTTTGTATGGAAATCTCCTGTAGCTCCCATTATATAAGGGTGTATACAAGGCATAATTTGAGATATGTCTCCCATATCTGTTGAACCTCCACCTATGTTTAGGTCTACAATTTCATCTTCTTTAATACCTAAAAAGTTTATAAGGTTGTCTTTAAATAAGCTGTTCATCATATCATCTGTTTCTAAAGATAAATAACCTATAAAATCTTCTATGATAACCTTACCACCAATAGCAAGAGCAGCAGCTTGTAAGCTTCTGTTAAATTTTTTGTTAGCATCTAACATAGCCTCTGCATTGCTAGACCTAACCATAGCCTCCATAGTAACCTTGTTAGGTACAACATTAACTGCATCTCCACCGTGGTTTATTATATAATGTACTCTTACCTTGTCTTCATCTTTAAATGTATCTCTAAGGGCATTTATGTTGTTTATAGCTAAATTAGCCATAGTACCTGCGTTTATACCTAAATGAGGTCCTCCACCAGAATGAGCAGATTTACCTATAAATGTAATCCCCTTTTCAATAAAACCGTTAGATTTGCCTTTTATAATGCATTTTTTATTATCTTTTATGCTCCCAAGGTGAAACATCATAGCCATATCTACATCATCAAAATAACCTTTATGTATAAGCTCTTGTTTTCCACCTACATAAGTAATCATTTTATTATCTTGTAAATATTTTCTATATTCAAGCTCTATACCCTCTTCAGCAGGTACTGCTATAAAATCTATTTTACCGTCTAAATGTTTAAAAACACCTGATTTTATTAAGCCTATAGCACACCCAAGCATACCTGCTATTTGGGCATTATGCCCACAACAATGGATAGCTCCTTCTTCTTTAGCATCTTTATGTTCAGGGCAAGCAAGGGCATCTAGCTCACCTAGCACTGCCACCTTAACCCCTTCTTTATCTTCATTAATAGATGCCTTACAACCTGTAACTGCTATATTCTCTTCTACATCAAGCCCTAGAGATTTTAATGTATCTATAGTAATTTTTGTAGCTTTAAATTCTCTGTAAGAAAGTTCAGGGTTATTATATATGTCTCTACCTATTTTAATTATTTCATCTTTATTTTTGTCGATTTCATCTATACACATTTTTTTTAACGTATTAATATCCATTTTACCACTCCTAAAAATTTATTTAGCTATTATGAAATATATAATATCATAAACAAAATTAAAAATCAATACATTTTTGTATATTTATTAATTTTATTGTATAAATATTCTTTTTAAGTGTGTTTTGTATATACTCATTATCTTTATAGTTATCTTTTATTGTTAACAATAAGTTTCTTTAACTATATATTATGCTTTTTTATATATGTTGACATTTATAATCATTGTGCTATAATAATATTATAATAGATGTAATTTTTATATTTATTACACTTTACTAATTTTAGGAGGAATTTTTAATGAAAAGAAAATTTTATAACAATTCTTTAAAAGCAGTTGCTGTTGGGGTAGCAGTTACTATGGCTAGTACTACTGCTTTAACAACTTATGCTGATGATAATGCTGTAGCTACTCTAGAAGAAGTTTCACATTTAGATGAGGCTTCAACTTTAGAAGAGCCTGTTGTTGTTTCTTCATCTTCATATAGCTCATCAAGTGCTTCAGAATCTCAAGCTAAACCTAATATTGATGATACAATTACTGTTAGTGAAGGTAACGTTACTTATACATTTAAAGTTACTAAATCTGATGACACTAACTCTGATGAAACAGCAGATGGTGAAGTTACTCTTGTTAGCATAAACGAAAGTGCTGTTTCTGCTTCTGAAGCTACAAACCATACAGGTACATTAACTGAAGCTAATGTAATAAATGTTAGTATAACAGGTGGTCAAAAAGCTTTATTTAAAATCACTCAAATAGGCGATGATAAAAGTATAGCTGATGGACAAACTATATCTGCATCTTCTTTAACTAAAGTATTAACTACAGACCTTTCTAAAATAGGTGCTAGTGCATTTGCTAACGTTACTATCGATGGTACAGTAACATTCCCTGCTGTAGATCTTAGTGGTAATGGCAAAATTGGTGCAAAAGCTTTCCAAAATACACATATTAAAGGTGATTTAGATTTTACTAAATTATCTCCTCAAAAGTTAGATTTATCTAACCAACCATTTAGAGGTAAAGACGATATTAAAGGTATTACTGTAGATGGTATATTTAAAGTTTATGAAGATGAATCAAGCGTTAAAACTCATCAATTTAAAGCTAATGAATTTGAAAACATTTCTGTAAAAGAATTAAAAATTGCATCTATTTCAGCTGAAGATTATACTTTCAAAGGTGCTACTATAGGTAATGAAGAAACTAAAGAAACTGAATTATTAAAAACACTTAGAAATCCTTTTAACAAAGGACATTTATATGGTGCTACTGTTAATGGTAAAGTATCTTTAACTCCTAATAATACTGGTGATTTTACTGTTAAAGAAGAATCTTTTGCAAATTCTAATATTTACACTTTAAATTTAGGTGCTAAAGAAAGTGCTAACTTCAAAGCAGAAACAGATGCTTTTAAAGGTGCTACTATAGAAAACCTTGAAGTTTCAAATGATAATGTTACATTTGGTGAAGAAGGTATATTTACAGGTGCTACTATCAATAATTTAGGCAATGTAACAGAAAAAGAAACTATCCCTGCAAATATATTTAAAGGTGCTAATATCCCTTCTTATGTAGAATTACCTAATGCTACAACTATAGGTGCTAATGCATTTGCTGTAGCTAACACAGAAAAAGTTACTATATCTTTACCAAACTATAAAAAAGAAAATCTTGAAAATATTGATGCTAATGCTTTTGGTACAGGTTCAAATGTAACTGTATCTTTACCTGTAGGTACTAGCCAAGAAGATTTAAAAGCATTTTCTGAAAAATTTGTAAATGCTAATGTTGTAGCTCAAACTACAGTTAAAAATCAACAAGGTACTTATACATTCCAAGCTTTAGATACAGAAAAAGAAGTTGCTTTAGTAGATTATAAAGCTGAAGCTTCTGTTCAAAGAAGTGCAAGTAGTTTTGAAAATGGTATATTAACTGTTGATGATGTACAATATAAATTAACAAAACTTGGCAATGGTACAGATGCTTTATCTAGCATTACAGATGCAGCTTTAAATGGCAATGTTGCTAACATAAAAGAAATTGCTCCTAACGCTTTAAAAGATTCTAAAATTACTACATTAACTTTACCTGCAGTAGAAAAAATTGGTGCTAACGCTTTTGCTAACTCTACTATATCAAACCTTTCTTTAGCAGAAAATACTAATAAAACTGTAAGTATTGACAATAGTGCATTCTCTAACGTTAAAACTCTTAACACAGTAAAAACTAATAATGCAAGCAAAGATTCTGTCAAAGCATCTCTTGAAAACTCTAGCTCTAATGATATCTCATTAGTAACTGGTAATAAAACTGAAAATGTTAGACCAAGTAGTTCTAGCTCTTCAAGTGGTGGTAATTACTCTGGTGGTGGTGCTGTTATAAATGCTAAACCTAACGATGAAACTACAGAATCTACTACATCAGGTAACAATAGCAACATATCTGAAGATAAAGACCTTACTTTAGATGTTATCAGTTTACCTAGCGTAGAAGGTGAAGCTAAAGTGTTTGGCGATGTAAATGCTAACCATTGGGCAAAAGCTCATATTGATAAATTATCTACTGCAGGTGTTATAAACGGTGCTAACGGTATGTTTAACCCTAACGGTCAAACTAAACGTGCTGATGCAACAATTATGCTTGTTAATCTTTTAGGCTTAAGCCCAGAGGCTAACAACAAATTTGCTGATGTAAACCCTAGTGCTTATTATGCTCCTTATGTAGGTACTGCATCTACTTATGGTATCGTAAATGGTTCTAACGGTATGTTTAATCCAGAAGGTATCATCTCAAGACAAGATACTATGGTTATGATAGCACAAATCTTAAAATCTTTAGATTTAAATGTTAATACAGATTCTACTGTATTAAACCAATTTAGCGATGCAAGCAAAGTTGCTCCTTATGCTAACGAAAGCGTTGCTATCTTAATTAATTCTGGTATCATTTCTGGTAACAATGGTAAATTAAATCCAACAGCTCCTGTTACTAGAGCAGAAATGGCTACTATTATGTCTAAACTATATGATGTTTTAGCAGAAGCTAAATAATTTTAATATATTTATTACAATAAAAAAGGTTGTAGATAATTAAATCTGCAACCTTTTATTGTAATAAATATTGTTTAAAAAGATTATAGCTTAAAACATACTTTATGTAAAATCATAAGTATATTTAATAACTTTGTTAATATATATTAAAAACTAAATTATCTTAAATAATATTACTTTATTAAAAATTTATATAAATAGTCAAAGTATAAAAATTTTTACATACTTTTTAGTATATAAAACTGATTAATTTTTAAACTTTTAAGCTTTCCCTTCTTCTTAATAAAAGCTGTGCTATAAGCAAACAACCTATAGTTATTAAAGATGTATATTTTAAACCTTCCATAACATAAGGTAAAGTACTAGATATTGCATTATATATAGATGATAAATTAATAGTATCTAAAGATATGTTAAATATCTTATCAAAGAAATTGTAATATGTGCTTAAAACAGGTGATTTTTCAGGATTTGATAAAAATACATCTTTATTTAAAGAAACTATTAAAAATAAAGAAAACATTAAAGATGTCATACCTAAAAACACATAAGTTATTATATTTTTATTTATTTTTTCTTTAATATATCTAGGCTCTATATGCTCTATCTTTTCCATAATTTGCATTTCAAAATCTTCTGGTGCTTCTATGATATTATCTGCATCTAAAGAAAATTCATCTAATATTTGTGTGTAAAGCTTAAAACTTTCTCTACATTCTTCACAGCTTTCTAAATGTTTTTCAAGTAAAAAATTATCTTCTTCTGATATGTTAAAATCCATATAATCCATCATAAGCTTATTAGCTTTGTTGCAATCCAATATCATCACCCTCTTTCATTTTTAAAAGCTCTTCTTTTAACATTTTTCGTCCTCTAAAAATACGATTTTTAACTTTTGATAAAGGTTCATTTATAGCTTCAGCTATTTCTTGATAGCTAAGCCCTTGTTGATGATATAAAACAATAGGAACTTTATAAATATCTGGTAGGCTTTCTAAAAGCTTATTTAATATAAGTTTTTCTTCTTTTTGTAAATAATCTTGCTCTGGTGTGCTTTCGGAAACAAGCTTATATTCTACTTCCTCTGCAGAAACTGTTTCATATTTTTTCTTTCTTCTATAATCTATAACGTGGTTTGTAGTTATCCTTACAACCCAAGTAGAAAATTTAAAATCTGGGAAATATTTATCTAAATTTTTATATATTTTTATAAAAACTTCTTGTGATAAATCATTAGCATCTTCTTGGTTATTTATCATTTTTAAAACAACAGAATATACTAAGTTTTTATGCCTTGCTATTATTTCAGAAAAATACTCTTTTTCGCCATTTAAGCATTTCTGTACAAGCTCAAAATCTGTCATTTCCTTTACATTCATTTTCATCACTCCATATGTCAAAATTTCATCTATCCTATGTATAATTAATTATACGATAAAATTTTTTAAAAGTTTATAGTTTTTTATTTTTTAATTAATAAAACTGTATAAATTTACTTAATATTTTATATTTATATTTTTAAACCTAAATCTGTAGATAGTATTTTATTCTTTAAAATAAATTGTTTTATTTATTCTGTCATAGCCTATAACTGTATTTTCAAATATATTAGTTGCATTTTGTAAAAACTGGCTAGGTTCTGTTAAAGCTGGGCTAAAATGTGTAAGCCAAAGTTCATCTACGTTACCTTCTTTAGCCATAGTAGCAGCTTCGCTAAAAATCATATGTTTTTTAGTTATTGCTCCTTCTTTTTTTTCTTCTTCACCATACATACCTTCACAAACAAATAAATCTGCATTTTGTATAAAGCTATGTAACCTTTCTAAAGGTCTGCTATCTGTGCAATAGCATACTTTTATTCCTTGTCTATCATCACCTAAAACCATATTCGGCTTAAAAATTTCACCGTTATGCTCTACCTCTTGCCCTTTTTGTAACATCCCCCATAAATTCTTTGGTATATTAAGCTCTAAAGCTTTTTCTGGTAAAAACTTACCTTTTCTTTTAATTTGTATGCTATAAGCAAAGCAAGGTATCTTATGCTCTACAAACATAGCTTGTATGCTAAAACCTGATATTTCTAGCTCTTTACTTGTGTTGTTTTCTTCGTTTATATCTAGCTCTATTATATCTACATCAAATGGTAATTCAGGAAAAATAGTAGCTAGCCCGTTATAAACATTTTTAATACCAACAGGACCTATTATTGTAAGAGGTTCTTCTCTGTTAGAGTTACCTATTGTAAGCAACAAGCCGGGCAACCCTGATATATGGTCTGCGTGTAGGTGTGTAAAACAAATTATATCTATGTTCTTAAAGCCCCAACCAAGCATTTTAGCTGTAACCTGTGTACCTTCGCCACAATCTATAAGAAGCATTTTACCGTTTAACCTAAATAACATTGAGGTTAAAAACCTATCTGGCAAAGGCATCATACCACCTACGCCTAATAAACAAACATCTAGCATAATATCACCTAATTTTCAAAATAATTTTGTAAAAATTCTTTTTCTTCTTTAGTTAAATCATAATTTTTTAGTAAATCTGGTCTTTTTTTGTAAGTTCTTATTAAAGATTGTTGTTTTTTCCATTGTTCTATTTTTTTATGGTTACCAGATAATAATATATCTGGTACCTTTTTATCGTTAAAAATAAAGGGTCTTGTATAGTTTGGATGTTCTAATAAATTGTTGTTAAAACTTTCGTTTAAAAAGCTTTCCTCTTTTCCTAAAACTTTTGGCACTAACCTTGATATACTATCTATAAGCATCATAGCAGGTAGCTCTCCACCTGTTAATATAAAATCACCTATAGATATTTCATCTGTAACAATTTCTTCAATAACTCTCTCATCTATACCTTCGTAATGACCACATAAAATAATCAAGTCTTCTTCTTTTGAAAAATCTTGTGCCATTTTTTGATTAAATGTTTTGCCTTGGGGTGTCATATATAAAACTCTGGTACCTTCTTTAACCTTATCTTTTATGCTTAAATAGCTATCATAAACAGGTGTAGGCTTTATAACCATACCAGCACCCCCACCATAAGCATAATCATCTACTTGGTTATGCTTATTATTGGCAAAATCTCGTATATTAATACAATTTATATTTATTATTTTATTTTCTAAAGCTCTTTTTATAATGCTATGGTTTAGCCCATTTTCAATCATTTCAGGAAATAGTGTTAAAACGTAAAAATTCATTATCTTAAGCCCTCTAAAAGATGTACTGTCATTATTTTTTCATTAATATCTACATTTAAAATGCATTGTTTTATAGCAGGTATTAAAATCTGGCTATCATCTTTTTTTACAATATATACATCGTTTGCTCCTGTAAAGATAATATCTTCTATTATTCCTATATCTTCCCCTTCATCTGTAACAACTTTCATATTGTATAAATCGCTAATATAGTATTCATTTTCATCACAAGGAATAGCATTTTCTTTATCTATTTTTATCTCTGTATTTTTAAGAAGTTCTGCATCGTTTCTTGTATTTATATCTTCAAATTTTAAAAGTACAAATTGTTTATGAAATCTAACTGTTTCTATCTTATGCAAGCTCATATCATTTTTTCTAGATATATAAACTTCTTTTAGATTTTTAAATCTATTTATATCGTCTGTAGTAGGTATAGCTCTAACCTCACCTTTTATCCCTTGTGCATTAACTATTTTACCAATAACAAAATAATCTGACATATTATAAAATTTCTCCTTAAGTATTTATATTTAATTTTATTACAAAAAGCTTATATTGTCAAATTTATTAGGAAAATTAAACTATTTATATTATAATAAATAATCTTACCTATTTTTATATGTAAAAATAACATATAATGTAATAATAAATAATATTTAAAAGTATTAAACAACTAATTTTATAAAATATAGTTAAATATAGCTTAATTATAAAAAGCTTATAGTATATTATATACTATAAGCTTTTATTTTTTAATATACTATTTTATATAAATAATATATTAACTATTTTGGTTTCCAGCCATATGTCTTTCTTGTGCTTCTATCATTTTTTTAACCATATAGCCACCAACAGAACCATTTTGATATGAAGTTAAATCTCCATTATAGCCTTTTTTTAAAGGCACTCCTATTTCATTTGCAACCTCATATTTAAATGCATCAAGGGCTGCTCTTGCTTCTGGAACTGCTTTTCTATTACTTGCCATAATAAATCACCTCATAATTTTGTCATTTTACTCTATTGTCAACAAGATTATTAATATATACATCTTTTAAGATATATTAATTATTAACCTTGTAACTTTATTATGTGAAAATATATAAAACTAATACAAGGTAATATATGTAAATTTTATAAACAATTTTTTGAATACTTTGTATTCAAAAACAGGCACTCCTAAAATTTATTTAGATAAAATTTAATACAAAAATCGTATATAAATTTTATCTAAATAAATCAAGTCTTACCTTAATTGTAATTAAAAATAACCTAACTATATAAATATATAGTTAGGTTATTTTTAAAAGCTATTAAATTTATTTTTTATAATATAAGTATCCTATAAACATAACAGCTAAACATATAATAAGATAATATATAAATAAAGGATTTGCAAATCCACCAGATAATATTATAAATGAGCCTATTATAGCCATTATAGGTACAAAGTATCCCATAAATTTATTTTTAATTTCACCTTTTTTAGCTAATTTTAAGATAACTATATATAAAACGCAATAATTTAAGTATCCTATACATATAGATATTTCAGAAACATCACCTTTTTGATATAAAATACCTTCACTACCATTTATACCTTCTTGTGTTATATAATGTAATATATACCAAGCTAAAGTTACAATAAAAGCAAATATAGCAGAATTTAAAGGCATATTTTGAAGTTTTTTATTTTGTTTTGATAAACTTTTGCTAAAAGGCACCATATTTCTAATTGCTAAAGAATAAGGCATTCTTATCATACCAAGGATAACACCATTTACAGTACCTAATACAGATATAACAACAAAAACTAACATTACTTTTGCACCAATTGGTCCAAACAAATTATTAGCCATTTGATTTACACTATTATCTCCAAGCTGTAATACATTCTCAGGTCCTACAAATATACTAACGCCAACAAAATATAACACATAAGCTAATAATATAACTATAGGTGATATTATTAAAGCTAAAGGTAAATTTCTTTTACTATTTTTTATCTCGTGGCATATAGATGTAGATATTATCCAACCATCAAATGAAAAAGCAATAGGACCAAAAGCTGCTAATATTCCTAGACTTATTCCTGTTGTTTTCACATTTTCAATATCAAGCATTAAATTGTTTACAGGGTCACCTTTTACAAGCCCAAATATAGCAAATAAAACTAATGGTATAAGCTTTATTATCATAGATCCATTTTGAAAATATCCACCAAATTTAGCAGATAATATATTTATTAAGTAGCATATAACTATAACTATAAATCCTATTGTGTATGGATTTAGATATGTATTTTGTATATTAAATAACTGACAAATGTATATACCTGATACCCAAGATACAACTGCTGCTATAGATGGTAAATATAAAAATACTTGAAACCAACCAAAAGCTGCTGCTGTCTTTTTGTTTACAAATTCTTCTGCATAAGATATAATACCACCAGGATTATCAGTTCGTGTTGCCAGTTGAGATATAGAAAGACTCCCAAATATTATGGCTATAGCTGCTATACAAAATATAAATATACCTAAAAGTACGTTGCCGTTAGTATAAGTTAAAACATCATCTGCCTTAAAAAATATACCAGAACCTACCACTATCCCTATAATCATTGTTATAGCTGTAAATAAGCCATATTTTTTGTTATGTTCCATATTTTTTCTCCTTTCTCTCAAAAAAAATTAATATTTCATAATTATACATTGCATATACATTTAAGTCAAGTTTTTTTTATTACAATAAAATTAATTATTCTATTATTTTTGTTATATAATAACCATCTTCTAGTATTTTTATTACTTTTTCTTTGTTACCATTTATATTTATTATATCTCCAACTTTAATATTTTTCCCATATCGTATAATATTTTTATTATTTTCATTATTTTTTTGTACATAATAATCTATTTTAAAATAAGATATTATAAGAGACAAAATTATTATTATAAACCCTATGTATATTTTTTTATTTTT
The DNA here is from genome assembly GCA_944381435.1 of uncultured Clostridia bacterium. GTDB lineage: Bacteria > Bacillota > Clostridia > Lachnospirales > CAG-274 > Tyzzerella. The sequence goes on along the minus strand of CALWLD010000006.1, from coordinate 8,024 downwards.
CATACAGTTTTCACCTTTATAATTAATCACATACATTGTATTATTATAAATAAAAGGTTGTAGAAACCTACAACCTTTTATTTATAATAGATTTTATATATTATTAGCGAATTCTTTACCAAAATTATATGCTAATTCTTTTTGCTCTGTAGATGGGTTAAATGGTATTTTTAAAGCTTCAACAGGCATTTTAAATTTTAACTGTGCAAAACGTCCTTCAACGTTTGTTATACCAGCACCGTTCCAACCATAAGAACCAAAAACACCTGCTTTTAAACCTTTATGCACATTAGCATTTAAAGATACTAAGATATCCCAAACAGGAGGTAATGTGTCATCTGCAATAGTAGGTGTACCAATTAATAAACCTTTAGCAACAGCTATATTTGCTAAAACTTCATTTTTATCTGCTGTTTCTAAGTTGTAAAGCTTAGCTTTTAAACCTGTTTCTTCTATACCTTTTACAACCTCTTTAGCTAAAGTTTCTGTATAACCATAAGCAGATACATAGCCTACAACTATTTCATCTACTTTATCATTTTTAGACCATTCTCTGTAGTATTGTATATATTTGTCTAAATCTGTTCTAAGCACAGGTCCGTGCCCTGGACAGATAGTTTCTATGTCTAAGTCTTTAATTTTGTCAAGAGCCTTTTGTATATATTCTTTAAAAGGTCCCATTATGCAATCAAAGTAATATTTATAAGCATCTAAGAAGTCACCTTCTATTAAATCGTTAAATACTTTTTCATCACAATAATGACAGCCAAAAGAGTCGCAAGTAAATAAGGCTTTGTCTTCTTTAATATATGTGTACATAGAATCTGGCCAATGTAAAAAAGGCACACTTAAAAATGTTAAAGTTTTGTTACCAAGGCTTATTTCTTCCCCGTCTTTTACTACTTTGCTGTTAAAATCTTTGTTTGTTATTTCTTTTAAAAATCTTATAGCGAAAGCTGAACCTATTATAGTCATATCAGGGTTAATATCTAAAAGCTTTTCTATAGCTCCTGTATGGTCTGGTTCTGTATGGTTTACTACTAAATAATCAATTTTATCAACACTTGTTATGCTGTTTAGTCTTTCTAAATGTTCATCAAAAAATTTACCTTTGCTAGCTTCAATAAGAGCTGTTTTTTCGCTACCTTTAACAACATAAGAATTATAGGTTGTGCCATATTCTGTATACATAACAACATCAAATGTTCTAATGTCAAAATCTAAAGCTCCAACCCAAAATATATCATCTTTAACTTTTAAATGTCCCTTCATTTTGTTTACACTCCCTTTAAAGTATTATAAAATTTATTATAAAATTATCATTAATAAAAATATGATACTATGTCCAACCAAAAAAGTCAAGTTTAATTAACAAATTTTTCACAAATTTTTTTAAGATATAGTATTTCTTCTTTTGTTAAATATCTGTATTCCCCGATTTTTAAATTACCAAGGTTTATTTTATCTATAGCAACCCTTTTTAATTTAATAACCTTATGTCCTATAACTTGGCACATTTTTCTAACTTGCCTGTTTCTGCCTTCTGTTATAGTTATTTTAAGAGTTGCATATTTATTGTCTTTTTCTAATATTTCTATATTAGCAGGTGCTGTTTTATAACCGTCTATAACAAGTCCTTTTTTAAATTTTTCTAGCTTTTCCTCATTTGGCACTCCCAAAACTTTAGCAATATACACTTTTTTTATATTATGCTTTGGGTGAGTTAATTTATATGTTAAATCTCCATCATTTGTAAGCAACAAAAGCCCTGACGTATCATAGTCTAGCCTACCAACAGGTACAACACGCTCTTTTATATCTATATAGTCAAAAACCGTTTTTCTATCAAACTGCTCTTTAGCAGTTGTAACGCAACCTTCTGGCTTATTTAACATAATATAAACTTTTTTTTCCTCTATTTTTATAGGTTTATTTTTAAAACAAACCTTATCTTTTATCTCATCTATTTTTACGCCAAGCTCTGTAACTATCTTGTTATTTACCTTTACATCACCTGCTAATATATGTTCTTCTGCTTTTCTTCTTGAACATATACCACAATCGGCTAAAAACTTTTGTAATCTAATCAAAATTTTTTCCCCTTTTTATATAAATTCAGAAAAAACAACATTAGAAAGGTCTATACCCTTTTTAGAAAGCCTTAAATAATCATCTTCTTCTATTAATAAACCATTTTTTATAAATTTTTCTATTTCTTTTTTATAAACATCATATATATCAATGTTAAAATTTTTATAAAAATCTGATTTTTTAATACCTTCTGTCATTCTAAGACCTAAAAATATAAATTCGCTATACATATCCCTTTTTTCTAATATTTCTATTTCTCTATTGTTGTTAAAATTTATATAATCTTTAAAATTTGTTGTATTTATTATTCTTTTTTCATTAATTAATGAGCTTGCTCCAAGCCCAAATCCTATATATTCTTTTCTCTTCCAATAAACAATGTTATGTTTACATTCTTTGTTAGGCTTACAAAAATTAGATATTTCATATTGATTATATCCATTTTTTTGTAAAATGTTTATTGCTAAATAATAAAGCTCTCTGTCTAGCTCATCGCTAAATAAGCTAAATTCCCCTTTTTCATACATATCGTAAAATTTTGTGCCTTCTTCTAAAATAAGGCTATATGTAGATATATGCTCTGGCTTTAACCTTGCAATGTTATCAAGGGTTTCTTTAAAATCATCTTTAGTTTGTGTAGGCAAAGAAAACATTAAATCTACATTAACATTTTCAAAGCCTACTTTTCTGATATTTTCATAGTTTTGTAAAAAATCTTCTATAGTGTGTATTCTACCTATTTTTTTAAGAAGCCTGTTTTGATAAGCTTGTAAGCCAAGGCTTATCCTGTTTATGTTGCTATCTTTAAAATGTTTTATTTTATCAAGGCATAATGTACCTGGGTTTGCCTCTATTGTAAATTCTATATTTTTATCTACATTAAATAAAGAATATATCTTGCTAGATATTTCCCCTATATAACCTATAGGAAGTATTGAAGGTGTACCACCACCAATAAATATAGTTTTTACAATGTATTTATCCTTATTTAAGGTAGCAAAATCTTCTATTTCTTTTAAAAGTGCTATTTTGTATGCCTCAAAATATTCTTCTTTACCTTTAAAAGATAAAAAATCACAATAAAAACATTTCTGGGTACAAAACGGTATGTGTATATATATGCTTAAATCTTTCATTATTATTCTTCTTCTAGCTTTAAAACGCTCATAAATGCTGCTTGAGGCACTTCTACATTGCCAATTTGACGCATTCTCTTTTTACCTTCTTTTTGTTTTTCAAGAAGTTTTCTCTTACGGCTAATGTCCCCACCGTAACATTTTGCCAATACATCTTTTCTCATAGCACTGATAGTTTCTCTTGCAATAATTTTGTTACCAATAGCAGCTTGGATAGGTATTTCAAATAAATGCCTTGGTATTTCTTTTTTAAGCTTTTCTGCCATTTTTCTACCTCTTTCTTGAGCAGAAGATTCGTGTACTATAAAGCTTAAAGCATCAACTACTTCTCTGTTTACAAGCATATCTAGCTTAACAAGCTTAGATTCAAAATAGCCTATTATTTCATAATCAAAAGATGCATAACCTCTTGAGCGAGATTTTAAAACATCAAAAAAGTCATAAATAATTTCATTAAGAGGTATATGGTATGTTAAAACTGCTCTTGTTTCTTCTATATATTCCATACCTATATATTCACCTCTTCTTTGTTGGCAAAGCTCCATTATAGCTCCTATATATTCGCTAGGTAGCATAATCTCTGCCTTAACAACAGGCTCTTCCATTTTTGTTATTGTAGTAACATCTGGAAAATCGCTAGGGTTTGATATATTTAAGCATTCTCCGTTAGTTAAATATATTTTATATATAACGCTAGGTGCTGTTGTAACTAAATCTAAGTTATATTCCCTTTCAAGCCTTTCTTGTATAATCTCTAAATGTAACAAGCCTAAAAAGCCACATCTAAAACCAAAACCTAAGGCAACAGATGTTTCTGCCTCAAACTGAAGTGATGCATCGTTTAGTTGCAATTTTTCTAAAGCATCACGTAAGTCTTGATATTTAGAGCCATCAGCAGGAAATATTCCACAATAAACCATAGGATTTACCTTTTTATACCCTGGCAAGCTTTCTTTAACAGGGTTATTTGCATCTGTTATTGTATCCCCTATGCGTGTATCTCTAACGTTTTTAATGCTAGCAGTTAAATAACCAACTTCCCCTGCTTTTAACTCTTCTGTAGGTATAAACCTACCAGGGCCAAAAACACCTACCTCTACAACTTCAAATTCTTTTTCTGTTGCCATAAACCTAACTTTTGTACCTTTTTTAACAGTGCCATCAAAAACACGCATAAAAACTATAACACCTTTGTAAGCATCATAAAAACTATCAAATATAAGAGCTTTTAAAGGAGCTTTTTCATCACCTTTAGGTGCTGGCACATTAGATATGATTTTTTCAAAAACTTGGTCTATGTTAATATCTGCTTTTGCCGATATTAAAGGAGCATCTTCTGCCTCTATCCCTATAATGTCTTCTATTTCTTTTATAACACGCTCAGGACTTGCACTAGGTAAATCTATTTTGTTTATAACAGGTATTACCTCTAGGTTGTTATCAATAGCAAGATAAACATTAGCTAATGTTTGAGCCTCAACCCCTTGTGCTGCATCTACAACAAGGATAGCACCATCGCAAGCTGCAAGGCTTCTTGATACCTCATAGTTAAAGTCTACGTGGCCTGGTGTATCTATAAGGTTTAATGTGTATTCTTCTCCGTCTTTCGCCTTATATATAAGCCTAACTGCCTGTGCTTTTATAGTGATGCCTCTTTCTCTTTCTAGCTCCATATTATCTAAAACTTGAGCTTGCATTTCTCTTTCTGTTAAAAGCCCAGATTTTTGTATAAGCCTATCGGCAAGGGTAGATTTACCGTGGTCTATATGGGCTATTATGCTAAAGTTTCTTATTTTTTCTTGTCTATTTAAAGCCATTTTTATCCTCCATTTTTATTAACTTAAATAGTAAATATATATTTTACATATAAAATATATGAAAAATTTAATTTTTGCTATCAAATCATTATATTATAGCATATTTAAAACAAAAAATCTATTATTTTTTTCACTATATTTTATATAAATGATACATAAAATATTTAATTTTTTATAAATGATATTAGATTTCAACGCTTTTAATATTAATTTTAGAAAATATATAAATAAATTTTATACATTAACATACTTGATATTGTAATTAATTTATTATATCATAATAACAATAAAATATAAATTGGAGGTTTTATGATGGAAGATAAAATCTTAGGTGTTCTTTATGGTATGGCTATAGGTGACGCTATGGGAATGCCTCCAGAGCTATGGACAAGAAAACGTTTGATAAAAGAATATGGCGAGATAAAATATTTCTTAGATGGACACCCTAAAAATGAAGTATCATATCAATATAAAAAAGGCAATTTTACAGATGATACTGCTCAAGCTCTTACTATCCTAGATAGCTTAATAGAAACAGATTTTAAGCCAGATAGTAAAAATATTGCAAAACATATATTAAATTGGGCAGAAAAAGAAAATGCCTTTGAAAATAACATATTAGGGCCAACTTCTAAAATTACCCTTTCTATGATTAAAGAAGGAAAAGACCCTAAAGAATTTTCAGATAAAGCAGTAACTAACGGTTCTGCTATGAGGATAGCACCTATAGGAACATTGTTTACGTCTAACCAAAAAAAAGAGCTTTGTGATTATGTTTTTAATATATCTAAAGTTACTCATAGTAGCGATGTTACAATAGCTAGTGCTTGTATGATAGCTATGGCTGTATCTTCTGTTTTGGATAACAAAAACAAAGAAGAAATGATAAAAGATGTATTATCTATAGAATATTATGCAATGTCTTTAGGAGCAGAAACTATAACTGGTCTTTTAAGCACAAGAATTAAATACTGTATAGAGCTTGCCAAAAAATATAAAAACGACAAAACAAAGTTTTTAGAAAGTTTATATAATATGACTGGTGCAACAGTAAATGCTATAGATTCTATCCCTTGTGCTATTGCTATAGCTTATTATGCATTTAACGTAAAAGATTGTGCTTTAATGTGTGCTAATTTAGGCGGTGACACAGACACAATTGGTGCTATGGCAACTGCTATATGCGGTGGTATAAATGGTACTAAAGATATCCCTAAAGATTATATTGATGTAATATTAAATGCCAATAACACAGATTTTTATAAATATAGCAATGCGTTAGCAAAAAGGAGGTGTGCTTTATGAAAAAGGTTTTAATAATAGGTGCTACGATGTTAGATATTGTTATGAAAATTAATTCTCTACCTAAAAAATCTGAAGATATATGTGCTAAATCACAGGAGATGACCCTTGGAGGTTGCGGTTATAACGTAGCAGATATTATAAGTAAATTTAACATAGAGCATACTCTTTTTGCTCCTATAGGTAAAGGAATATATGCAGATATAATAAATAGTCTTTTAAAAGAAAAAGGGCTTTCTAGCTATATTCATACTGATGAAATGGATAATGGTTACTGCCTTTGTTTGGTAGAAGATGACGGAGAGAGAACCTTTATAACCTTGCCTGGTATAGAATGTAATTTTAAAAAAGAATGGTTTGAAAAAATTAACCCTTTAGATTATGACAGTGTGTATATAGCAGGTTATGAGATAGAAGGAGAAGGTGGAGAAAGCATAATAGATTTCTTAGAAAACAATAAACATTTAACAATTTATTATGCACCTGGTCCAAGAATAAATTACATATCCAAAGAAAAAAATAATAGACTTTTTAGCCTAAACCCTATACTTCATTTAAACAAACTAGAAGCTATTACCTTCACAAATAAGCCTAACTATGTAGATGCTAGTTTAGACTTATATAAAATAACAAACAACACAGTTTTTGTAACGCTAGGTGAAGATGGGGTATATGTTTGCAATAAAACCCCTATGTTGGTGCCAACAAAAAAAGCTAAAGTTGTAGATACAATAGGTGCTGGAGACGCTAATATAGGCACAATAATAGCTATGTTAAAATTAGGCTATAGCTTAGAAAAAGCTGTTGCTGTAGCTAATAAAATATCTTCTATGATAGTTGAAACTAAAGGCCCTACTTTAAATGGTTCTTTTAACAAGGAGGATTTATTTAATGAATAAAATTAATAATTTTTTTAAAGATTGGACTATGTTTGAAAAAATATGGTTATTTATATCAAGCATAATAATGATAACCCTATCTTTTATATGGGGTGATAACCTTATAGCTTTAATTAGCGGGCTAACAGGTATGATAAGCGTTGTTTTATGTGCTAAAGGTAAAATATCTAACTATCTATTTGGTGCTATAAATGCTATAACTTATGCTTATTTATGCTTTTTTCAAAAACTATATGGAGAGCTAATGTATAACACTATATATATGCTACCTATGATATTATTTGGAGTATTTTCTTGGAAAAGAAATATGACTAAAGAAAATTCAGAGGTAAAAGCAAGGAACCTTTCATTAAAAGGTTGGTTAATATTAATCATATCTATTTTTATAATAACTATTATATATAGGCAAGTTTTAACCTATTGGGGTGGAAATATGACTTGGCTAGATGCTGCATCAACCATATTTAGTGCTATAGCTACAGTTTTAATGGTAGCTAGGTTTTCAGAGCAATGGATAATGTGGATTATTGTAAATGGATTATCTATATCTATGTGGGGTATAATTTTATTAAAAGGAGATATGAGTGCTATATCAACTGTTGTTATGTGGACAGCTTATTTATTTAACTCTGTTTATGGATATATAAATTGGAGAAAGCTTTCAAAAATACAATAAATACTTTACTTAAAATAAAAGGCTGTAAAATTGAACTGCACCAATTTATACAGACATCACAAAAAAGACTACCTAAGGTAGAAAATTAAATTTTAAGTAACAA
>CALWLD010000005.1 GCA_944381435.1 uncultured Clostridia bacterium | reverse complement strand
CAAAACCTCCTATGATAGTTTAATTCTACCACAGGAGGTCTCTTTTTTCTATTGTCCATTTTTTACGGACTTGTTCAGTGCTAGGCACAGCTTGGTCTTTTTAGCTTAAATTTTATTTGTTTTTAAATTAAATATTTTATATATCTATATCCTAGACTTAATACAAAATAATACTTAATGACAACTAATAAATTTGAGCTGATAGCTTACAGGGTGGTAGATTGGTTTAGATAATTTTAAAAGCCTTTCTTTAAAGTCAAAAATCTAATAATTATAAAAAGAGATAGACAAAATAATATTAAACCCTTGTGCCATAAATATTTAAGTGATTAAAGGGTTCTAGGCAAAGCCCTAGAAGAAGGGTGGTGGGTGGGTTTAGATAAATTGAAAAACCTTTTCCTAAAGCCAAAATCTAATAATTATAAAAAGAGATAGACAAAATAATATTAAACCCTTGTGCCATAAATATTTAAGTAATCAAAGGGTTCTAGGGCAAAGCCCTAGAAGAAGGGTGGTGGGTGGGTTTAGATAATTTCAAAAACCTTTTCTTAAAGCAAAAACCTAATAATTACAAAAAAGGTGTAGACTTTGTCTACACCCTCATCTATAACCTTTTTATAACAACGTTATTTAATCACTTATTATCTCTAACTATAAAACTTTAGATAAAAATTCTTTAGTTCTAGGGTGAGTAGGATTAGAAAATAAATTTTCAGGTGTATTTTCTTCACAAATGTTACCACCGTCCATAAAGATAACCCTAGTCCCAACTTCTTTTGCAAAGCCCATTTCGTGAGTAACAACAACCATTGTCATACCTTCTTTAGCAAGGTTTTTCATAACCTCTAAAACTTCCCCAACCATTTCAGGGTCAAGAGCAGATGTTGGCTCATCAAAAAGCATAACATCAGGTTTCATAGCTAAAGCACGTACAATGGCTATCCTTTGTTTTTGCCCACCAGATAGGCTAGAAGGATATGCATTTGCCTTATCTTCAAGGCCTACAAGGCTTAAAAGATGCATTGCCTCTTTTTCTATTTCTTCTTTAGGTATATTTTTAACCTTAATAGGTGCGATTGTAATGTTTTCTAGTATTGTTAAATGAGGAAACAGGTTAAAATGCTGAAAAACCATACCCATTTTTTGTCTATGAACGCTAATATCTACGTTTTTATCTGTAATGTTTGTACCTTCAAAGATGATATCACCAGATGTAATGTCTTCAAGCTTGTTAAGGCATCTTAAAAACGTACTTTTGCCAGAGCCAGAAGGACCTATAACAACAACAACTTCACCTTTTTCTATGTTAGTTGTAATCCCTTTTAAAACGTGGTTGTTTCCAAAGCTTTTATTTAAGTTTTTAATTTCTATCATCTCTGTTTAACCTCCTTTCAAAAGCACCAACAAGCCTTGATAGGCTAAATGTTAATATAAAGTATATAATAGATGCAATAACAAGAGGAGCTATTGCTTGGAATGTAGAAGACTGGATAGTAGATGTTTTAGCCATAAGCTCTTGTATACCTATTGTATAAAGTATAGAAGATTCTTTTATTAAAACAATAAATTCGTTTGCTATTGCAGGTAAAATGTTTTTTATAGCTTGTGGCATTATTATGTAACGCATAAGCATAGCTTTTTTCATACCTAAAGACTCGGCAGCTTCTGTTTGCCCTTTATCAACAGCTAATATACCAGCACGGATAATCTCTGCAACATAAGCACCAGAGTTTAAGGCAAGAGCTAACCCACCAGGGATTACTGTAGCAAGGTTTAAGCTTTCTCCTATGTAAAAATCTGGTATAGATACTATTAAGTCTAACCCATAATACCATATCCACACTTGCACTAACACAGGTGTACCACGAACAATCTCTACATAAGTAGATGCTATAGCTTTTATTATTTTTATTTTAGATAGCTTCATAAGAGCTACAAATATACCTATTATCGTACCAGACAAAACTGTAAATAAAGATACAAAAACAGTTGTTAATGTACCAGATATATATAATGGATAATATGTTTTTAAAAATTCAAAGCTTTCAAACATTTAATGGCCTCCTTAAAAATATTCTCAAGGTATATAATAACAACAAATTTATAAAAACGCAAGAAATATTTATAAATTCTACTAATTTTTATAAATATTTCTTGTATATATATTAATTACTATTTAATTCTTCTACAATTTTTTCATTTTTTTCTATAATTTCATCCATTGTGCCATCATCCATTAGTCTTTGTAAAGTTTTGTTTGTTTGCTCTACCAATGCGTCGCTACCTTTTTTAAATACAACGCCAACCCCACCTGCATTTTGCACTAAAGGTATATCTGTTACATATAAATCATCGTTTTTGTTAGCATAGTTTTTGGCAACATCAGCAGATAAAATGATAGCATCTACCTTGTTTGTTTGTAAATCCATTATCATATTAGGTATTTTTGTAAGATAAGTAATTTTAGCGTTAGAAACTTGCTCTTTTGCTATTTCTTCTTGTAAGCCAGATTTTTGAACGCCTAGCTTTTTATCTGTAAGGCTTTCTATGCTTGTGTATTTATCTTTATCTTCTTTTCTTATAACTATCTTTTGCCCTTCAGATACATCGGTAGATTTGCCATAAGGTATGCTAAAATCTACCGCTTTAAGCCTTTCTTCTGTAGAAGCCATACCTGCTATTACCATATCTACGTGGCCTGCATTTAAAGCAGGTAAAAGCCCGTCAAAAGCCATATCAGTAACCTTAAGCTCAACGCCTATATCGTTAGCTATCTCTTTAGCTATGTCTATGTCATAACCTACGATAGTATCTTTTCCGTCTATTATCATATGAAATTCCCTAGGGGCAAAATCAGCAGATGTACCTATTATAAGATGACCTCTATCTTTTATATCCTGTAAAGAATTATCAACTGTTTCGTTAGATTGTGTGTTAGCTTGTGATGCTGTTTCGCTAGCGTTAGTTTTTTGGCTACAACCAAAAAGAGAAACTGTTATTAAAGAACACATTAAAATTTTAAAAAGTTTTTTCATAAATTTTCACCTCATCAAATCATTTGTTTATAATTATACATAAAAAAATATAAAAGTCAATAGTAATATGAATATTTATTAATATTTTTATAAAAATATGCATATTTATAAATTTAAAGAAATACTTTAAATTTTAGCTTTATCACTTTTAAATATATATTATATCACATAATAACATTTTTCACCTTTATTAATATTTAATCAGAAATTATTTTTAAATTTTTAGTTTATAAAATATCCATTAGAGCTTGCATATAATCCTTTTTCATCTCTTATAGATACACGAATAAATTTTTCATTTCCATTAAGCTTAAAAGTTGCTTCTGTTATAACCTCTCCTTTATTAGCTAACTTTTTATAGCAATCTCTTCCTTGTGTAATAACAAATATTTTTTCTACAGGGCTTGTTTTTATATATAAAGTATCATCTTCTATATAAAGTTCTTTTATTTCAGGCCCCATAGAAGAATAGAAATTACCTGTTAAAAGGGAATTTATTATATTTTCATAGCTAAGGCTATCAGCTTTTATCATTGTAAAGCCTCCAAAAGAATCACAAAGAGGGCTATCAAAAGGCTCACGGTTATGGTTATCATCTGTAGCTACACAGTACATTTTTTTATCAAGTCTTAACATTTCATCGTAAGTTTGAGGGTTATAGCCATATAGCCCGTCGTGTTCACAGCCGTAGTTATATATTTCCATACCCCAAAAACCTTCTAGGTTTTTATATCATCGTAATTTTGTAAAGACCAATAAGGGTGGTTGTAACAGGCTATAAAGCCTAATTTTTTCATATCTTTTATATAATTGTTAAGCATTTTTATGTTGTTATAGTCTTGTTTAGGAAGAGGTGTTTTTTCTTTAATATCTATGTTTTCTTCAGGGTTTGTATCATATAAATTTATATGATATGTTTTTGTTATCTGCCAGTCTTTCCCTTTCTCGTTTATATCTATTTCATATCCTGCTATTGCTAAAAAGCTATCGTCGTTTAAGTGCTTATGGTTTTTATAAATATTATGGTCTGTAAAAGCTATTATGGAATATCCTTCTTTTTTATATGCTTCTTTAGATTGTTCTGGTGTTAGCATACCATCTGAAAAAACTGTATGGCTATGTAAGTTTGCTTTGTAAAAATTTCCTTCCTTAGATAACAAATATTTTTTACTCATAATAAAACTCCTTTTAAAATTAAAAATTATAAATTAAAGGTTTTTAAGCCTGTAATTTTTCCATTTTTTAAATACAGCTAAACATATAATACACGATGTAATAGATAATAAAACCCAAACAAAAATTGTATTTTCCCAGCCCATATGCTCAGACATTATACCTATAGAATAAGTAGATATAGCTCCACCTATGTATACAAATGAATTTAATATACCAGATACAGATGAAACCTTGTTAATTTTATCAAATTTTGTAGGAAAAAGCCCTATAAGCATAGTATTAACAGCCATCATAGTTGTTGTTGATAAGCCAAGTATTAAAAGAGATATAAAAGTATTTTTCCCTGAAGATAAAAACAATATAGCTAGGCATATAGTGCATATAAAGAAAAATATAGCAGATGTTTTTATTTCATCTTTCATTTTATTATTTAATAAGGAAGCAAAATATACACCAAAAACATTAAATATAGGTATAATTATTGTACTTATAATGGATATAAAGCCACTTAGGTTATATGTTTCGCTTATATAAACTGGCACCCAGTTTGTAACTCCGTCTTTTAAAGCTCCTTGCACAATAAGACAAAATAATAAAAATATAAGACCTGAGGATATTATTAAATAAAAAAGGCTTATATCTTTTGTTTGTTTAATATTTATATGTATTGTTTTTTCATAAGGTATGCCTTTGTTTTTTGCGTTTTTTTCTATTGCAGAATAAGATATAAGCCACATAACGCTTATAACAAATAAAGTTATGCTAGATACTATAAATACAACTTTGTAGCTTTTTATAGCTATAATACTTCCTGTTATAAGGTATGTAAGCATAGTACCTATAGGCACCGATAGGTTTAAATATACACAAGCTTTAGTTTTTATCCTATCATCTAAATAATCTACAATAAACCTTATCATAGGCGACCATATAAAAGACTGAAAAAGCCCATTTATAGCCCAAAAGATAGCCATAACTATATAATTATCTGAAAAAGCCATAAAAAAATTAGTTAAGCTAGATATAAAAACACCTATAAAAACTAATATTTTAGGAGAAAACCTATCACCTAAAAAACCACTTATAAATTGCCCTATACCATAAGTAAAGAAAAAGGTTGTGCCTATAAATCCTGTTTGTGCTTTTGTAAGCTTACCTTCTGCTAAAATAGCTGCTATGCTTGCAGAATAATTTAATCTACCAAGATATGTAGATAAATATACAATAAAACATATGGTAAATAATAAAAAAATAATATTCTTATCTTTAACTTTATAATGCAATCTATCCATTTTGTTACTCCTTAAATAATTTTAATATATTAAAATTATATGCTAATTTTATTTTGAAATGGTATTACAAGGTTTATGTTAATAATTAACATAAAAACCTTAGTTTATAGCCAAAGTATTTTAAAGTATTTTATACACATTTTACAATACCCAATAATTAAAATCAATTAAAATTATTTTGTAAAATACAACAAAATGTTAAAAATAGGCTTAATATTATATAAAGTAGAAAATTTGTAATAAAAATAACAAAAAACTCTTTTCTAATTTTAATAATAATGGTATAATAAAACAATGTTTTTAATTAATTTGTGAGGTGTAGTGAAAAATAATGGAAAAACTTATTGTTACAGGTAAAAATAAATTATCTGGTGATGTTTTTATAAGCGGTGCTAAAAATGCCGTTGTTGCTATAATACCTGCTGCTATAATAGCAGAAGGCGTTTCTGTTATAGAAAATTTACCTTGTATAGAAGATGTTACAAGCTTTATAACAACACTGGAGCATTTAGGCATAAAATGTGAATTATTAAATGAAAATACATTAAAAATAGATTCTACAAACATAGAAAGCTCTATAGCTATAAATGATGATGTAAAAAAAATAAGAGCATCTTATTATTTAATGGGTGCTTTAATTGGCAGGTTTAAAAAGGTTGAGGTTGCTCTTCCTGGCGGTTGCAACTTTGGCTCAAGACCTATAGACCAACATATAAGAGGTTTTAAAGCTCTTGGCATAGAAGTTATAGAAGAAGATAACATTGTAAAGCTAGATGGTACAAATTTAAAAGGAGCTAATATATATTTAGATATGGTTAGCGTTGGTGCTACTATAAATATTATGTTAGCAGCAGTTTTAGCCCCAGGGGTTACTGTTATAGAGAATGCTGCTAAAGAGCCTCACGTTGTAGACACTGCAAACTTTTTAAATATGTTAGGTGCAAAGGTTACAGGGGCTGGAACAGATGTTATTAGGATAACAGGGGTAGAAAAGCTTCACGGTGGTGAATACACCATTATACCAGACCAGATAGAAGCAGGTACATATATGATAGCTGCTGCCATATCTGGTGGAGATGTATGCGTTAGAAACATAATACCAAAGCATATGGATTCTTTAGTTGCAAAGCTTATAGAAATGGGCTGTGATATAGAAGAAGGCGATGATTACATTAGAGTTAAATCTGACGGAAACCTTAAGCCTACAAATGTTAAAACTATGGTTTACCCAGGTTTCCCTACAGACTTGCAACCTCAAATGACAGCTCTTTTAGCCGTTGCTAAAGGGACAAGCACCCTTACAGAAAATGTTTGGGAAAACAGGTTCCAATATGTAGATGAGCTTAAAAAGCTAGGAGCAGATATATCTTTAGATGGCAGAGTTGCTACTATAAATGGTATAGATTATTTTGAAGGTGGCAATGTAAAAGCAACAGATTTAAGAGCAGGAGCAGCTATGATTTTAGCAGGGCTTCGCTCTAAAGGCGAAATTGTTATATCTAATACAAAATATATTGATAGAGGTTATGAAAAGGTTGAATATAAGCTAAAATCTTTAGGTGCAGATATAAAAAGGATACGTGATTAATATGTCTATAGAATTTACGCCTATTGGTAGTGGAAGTAAAGGCAACAGCATATATATAGGTACAAAAGATACAAAAATCTTAATAGATGCAGGGCTTAGTGGCTCTAGGATAGAAAGTGCTTTAAAAGATATTAATGTATCTTTAGATAATATAGACGCCGTTTTTGTAACTCACGAACATAGCGACCATATAGACGGCATAGGTGTTATATCCAGAAAATATAACATACCTATATATGCTACAGAAGGTACTTGGGCTAATATGCCAGATAAGGTTGGCAAAATATCAAAAGATAACAAAAGGTTTGTATATAAAGATGAGGCTGTTGTATTAAATGATATGTTTATACGCCCTTTTGCTGTACCTCACGATGCAAAAGAGCCTGTATGTTACAACGTTTTGTACAACGGTATAAAAATATCTGTTGCTACAGATATGGGACATATAACTAGAGATGTAATCGAAAATATAAGACATTCTTCTGCCCTTGTTTTAGAAAGCAACCACGATGTTAATATGTTAAAAATGAGTAATTATCCTTATCAATTAAAAGAACGTATTTTAGGAAAATTTGGACATATATCAAACGAAACTTGCGGTAAGCTTTTATCTTGCATTATGAACAACAAGCTTAAAAATGTATTTTTAGGCCATTTAAGCCAAGATAACAATACGCCAGATTTAGCTTATCTAACAGTTGCTAGCACTTTAGAAGAATTTGGCATAAAAGCAGGAAAAGATGTTAATTTGCACATAGCAAAACCTTACGGTATATCACAAGTTATAGAGATAAAAGAATAAAGGGTATAGATTAAATCTATACCCTTTATTCTTTTATTTTGTTTAAATTTTTATTTTTCTTTATTTAGCATATACCATATAGGCCCTGCAATAAATATAGAAGAATAAGTGCCACATATAATACCTATAGCTATAGGTAGAGCAAATATTTTAACAGATTCTACACCAAAAATATATAAGCTAATTACAGTAAAAAATGTAGTTAAAGATGTAAAGATAGAACGTCTTAAAGATTGGTTTATACCATCATTTACAAGCTTTTCATCAAATTTACCAGATGTACCTTTATTTTCTCTTATTCTATCAAAAATAACAATAGTTGCGTTAATAGAATAACCTAATACAGTAAGAATAGCAGCTATAAAAGCATCGTTTAAAGGTATTCTAAATATCGCATAAAAAGATATTAACACTAATGCATCGTGTAAAAGAGCTATTATAGCACTAGCACCTGTTTTTAAGTTTTTAAACCTAAAAGAAACATATATAAGCATAGCTATACAAGATACTAAAACTGCTAAAAACGATGTTTTTTTCATTTCATCACTTATGGTTGCGCTAATATCTCTAACAGAATAATCGCTATCTGTTAAGCCATATTTATTTGATAAAGCATCTGTAAAAGCTATCCTTTCATCTTGTGTTAATAAACGTGTTTTTATAATAACGCTTTCGTTATTACCTATAAGCTGTATTTGAGCATTATCAATATTAATAGTTTCTTTAAGTAAGCTGTTAATATCATCGTTGTTTACTTCTTTACCGTTTAATGCTATCTCTATAGATGTACCGCCTGTAAACTGTATATCATAATTAAAAAAGCCTTTGCCTTGGCTATTGTTATAAAACATAAAGCCAATACCAACAGCTATAATAATAATGGATATAGCTATATATATATATCTATTTTTTATTATGTTCATTTTAAAGCCTCCTTATTTACCACCATATAGCTTAGGCGATTTTATACCTGCACTAACCATAGCTTTTACAATAATTTTTGTAATAACTAAAGCTGTAAACATAGATAAAACAATACCAAGCATTAAAGTTTGAGCAAAGCCTTTTATAGGCCCACTACCTAACCAATATAAAACACCACCAGCTATAAGGGTTGTAATGTTACTATCTAATATAGCAGGGAAGGCTCTTGAGAAGCCTTTATCTATAGCAAGCTTTAAAGTTCTGCCTTGAGCAAGCTCTTCTCTTATTCTTTCAAAAATGATAACGTTAGCATCTACCGCCATACCAACAGATAAAATAATACCTGCTATACCGTGTAAAGTTAAAGTAATGTTAAGACCATTTAAGAAGATAAGCTCTAAAAGGATATATATAAAAAGTGCAAGGCTTGCAGCAAAGCCTTTTGCTCTATAAAATAAAAGCATAAATATTAATACTAAAGCTATGCCAACAGCACCACCTAATATACTTGTATTTAAAGCGTTAGCGCCAAGGGTTGCTCCTATTGTGTTCATCTCTAATATTTCAAGCTCAAAAGGAAGAGAACCAGCACGTATTAAAGA
Organism: uncultured Clostridia bacterium; assembly: GCA_944381435.1. Lineage (GTDB taxonomy): Bacteria > Bacillota > Clostridia > Lachnospirales > CAG-274 > Tyzzerella. Next base: position 85,482 of record CALWLD010000005.1, on the reverse strand, counting down.
TGCAAGCTCTTCAGCACTATCTACGTCAAAACCACCTTCTATAATTGCTTTACCATCAGGTATAACAGCATTAACGGTAGGAGCGCTTATGATTTCTTCATCAAGCATAATAAAGATAGGGTTACCTATGTTTTCTTCTGTAGCCTTTTTAAAGTCTTCTTTACCTTTTTGGTTAAACTCTAGGTTTACAACAATTTTATTTTGTCCATTTTCATCGGTATAAGCTTGCTTTTTTGCATTTATAACATCTTCACCTTTAACAACAACATTACCTGTTATATCTACAAAAGATAATTTGGCAGTTTGCCCTATCTCATTTACGGCAGTTTCCACATCATCAATACCAGGGATTTCTACCCTTATTCTTTTATCGCCTTCTTGATAAACGTTAGCCTCTGTCCAGCCTTTTCTATCAAGCCTTTGTTGTATCATAGATACGGCAGAATCCATTTTATCTTGCCAAGAGGCTTCCCCTAGGCTTTCGTTGTTTTCATTATTTTCTGTGTTAGATGCATCTTCTGTAGAGCTAGTTTCGCTAGATAAGCTTTCATCTAAAACAGCATCTTCTTCTAATACTGTTTCGTCTATAGCACTTTCGTTAAGGTTTACATTGCTTGCATCTGTTTCTTCTTTAGCCTCATATACAATGTAAACACCACCGCTTAAATCTAACCCTTTTTCAATGTTTCTATAGCTTAAGATATGACCATTTCCATAGCCAAAATAAGCAGTATAAAAAAGTAAGCCTGTTACAATAAATATTATAAAAAGTCGTAAAATATTTTTGTTTTTATTTTTCATAGCACTTATTTTCCTTTCTTGTTATAAAGCTTATTTACGTATTACCATAAATAAGCTTTATAACAATGATTAATTTGTATTTATAGTATGCTCTATTTTATCTATAATATTTTCAATAAAATTGTTATCAGAAATATCAACCTGCTCTATCATATATTTTATAACAATAAAAATCAAAATATATTTAATAAGCTTAAAAAAGCCTTTAATCATTGCTGTTTATAGCTTCGTAAACTTTCATCATAATAGAGCATTCTGTTCTTTTCTTTTGCATTTCACAGCCTATGTCATAAGGTGTTATTAAATCGTTGTGCATATTGTTGGAGCTAGCAGCACAGCCACCGCTACAATAAAACTTAGCCCAGCAGTTTTTGCAAGCAGGCTTTGTATAAACGTTTAGCCCTTCAAAGTTTCTTCTTGTATCTTGCCTTAAAACACCTTCAAAAACACTTCCCATTTTAAACTCATCTTGTCCTACAAATTGATGACAAGGGTATAAATCTCCTTCAGGGGTAACAGCTAAATATTCTGTGCCAGAGCCGCAGCCAACAAGCCTTTTATGAGCACAAGGTCCTCCTGTTAAATCTATCATAAAATGGAAAAAGTTAAACCATTTACCTTCTTCTTTTCTTTTTATCATTTCTTTAGCTAGCTTTTCATATTCTTCAAAGATAACAGGTAAATCTTCACGTCTTATAGCATAGTCTTCTTTTTCATCTGTAACAACAGGCTCAACGCTAATTTGTTTAAAGCCTAAATCTGCAAGATGTAATACATCTTTTGCAAAGTCAAGGTTGTTTCTTGTAAATGTGCCTCTTACGTAATAATCCATTTGGTTTCTATCTTCAGCCATTTTTACAAACTTTGGCACAATGTTATCATAGCTACCTTGCCCACCTGCTCTAACACGCATCTTATCGTTTATTTCTTTTCTACCATCTAAGCTTAAAACGGCATTGTGCATATTTTTGTTTATATAATCTGCGATTTCATCGTTTAATAAAATACCGTTTGTTGTCATTGTAAACCTAAATTTTTTGCCGTGTTCTTTTTCAAGGCTTCTGCCATATTCCACTATCTCTTTAACCACATCAAAGTTCATTAAAGGCTCGCCACCAAAAAAGTCTATTTCTAGGTTTTTTCTAGAACCAGAATTTTTAATTAAAAAGTCTATTGCCTTTTTACCAACCTCAACACTCATAAGAGAACGTTTTCCGTGATATTCTCCTTCTTCTGCAAAGCAATATTTACATTTTAAGTTACAATCGTGAGCTATGTGTAAACAAAGAGCTTTAACAATAGGCTCTCTTTTATCAACTTCTGGTATAATGTTTATAAAAGCATCTTCAGAAAATAAAACATCATTTTCTTGAAGCTCTTTAAGCTCGTTATAAGCTTCTTTTACTTCCTCTTCATTATATTTTTCTTTTAAGATATTAACTATGTTTTCAAGGCTTTCCTTTTCATAGTAATCTAATATATCATAAGAAATGTCATCAACACAATGAACAGAACCACTGTTTACATCTAAAACAATGTTTAAGTCATTCATTCTATATTTATGTATCATTTTAAATCTCCTTTCAAAGTGTATGTTATAACTTTAAAATACACTTTACCATATAGTAAAGTGTATTTTAATAAATATTAAAAAACATAGCTTAAAATGGTTTAAGCTATGTTTTTTAGGCTAATTATTTTACCATTTCGCATTTTTGATTAGCAACTGTGCAAGAAGTTTTGCAAGCAGATTGGCAAGAAGTTTGGCATTCACCGCAGCCACCTTTAGCCATAGTGCTTTTAAGTAATCTTGTATTTAATGTTTTAATATGTTTCATAAAGGTACCCTCCTAAAATGCTTATAAAATATGTGTACAAACCATTATAACACAATTTTAAAAATTTTTCCATATCTTTTTAAAATTTATATTAATTTTATTAAATTGTATATTAAACCTAGCATAATGCTATAAATATTTTCTTATTTCTTCTTCTGTTAAGTTATAATCTTTTTTTATTTCTTCTATTATTTTAACTTCATCAAAGTTAAAACGCTTTAACATTTCAATTTGCTTTAACAGCATACCTTCTTTTATACCTTCTTTTATACCTTCTTTTATACCTTCTTTTATGCCTTCTTCAAAGGCTTCTTGTTTCCATATAAGCTTAGCATCTTCAAGATTAAATTCAGTATATAGCATATTAATTACCTCGCTTCCATTTTGTTTTAAAAAATTTTTTAAAACATTTTTTTCTATACATTCTTTAATAGCTATTTTTATACAATGCTCTAAAAGCATATTTTTAGGGATAGAATTTTTATAATCTTTTATATATTTTCTAACAAGATATATAAAATAGCTATAATCATTTAAGGTAATAGATTTTTCTATTATATGATTATGTTCATCATAATTAATATTTATAACATCAACAACTAATTCTAGGCTTAAATTATCCTTGTTACAAAAGGCATCAGATAAGTAAAGCTTATTAAATTTAGGGTATTTAGCTTCACCATTATAAAGAACAATAAATTCAGGCTTGGGAATAGAAACTAACTTAGTTTTATAAATATTTTTATTATCAAGTATTTTTTCATATTCTCTAGCAATATAAAGCAAAAATCTTAAGGGCATATTTTGGTTAATGGAACTTTGATGCTCAATTAGGACTACTAATTTATCGTTAATAGTAAAGCATAAATCATTGTTTCTATCCATAAATAAAACATCTTCTAAAGTTATTATGTTTATATCTGTATCATCAATAGAATAATTAGTATTTTTGATAGCATTATATAAGCTGATAATCTCCTTTTTGTTAGAAAAAAGCCTTGTAAATAAACTATCTTTATAGTTTTTGTTTATGTTCATCTAAGCCCTCCTTTAATCCTTTATATAATTATAACATATATAAGGATAGCAGGCAATAAAACATATATTTATGTTAATTTTTTTTAGTATTAATACCTATGATACCACCTATACCACCACTTGATAAAGATAATATAATAATCATAACCATTTTTGACGTAATTTTTATGGTAGGTAAAATACAAAAACTAACCATAACCATAATAAGAGCGTAAACTATCCCAACTAGCATACCAAATATTAAACCTTTGCTATTAACCCCTTTAGATGCTATGATACCACCTATTAAAACAGAAACAACTGTAGTTATCATAACTATTAGTTGCATATTTTTTTCAGTTGTATCTGTATATGTAAGTAATAGACCGTAAATAATAAAAACAACACCTGTTATTATGTAAGAAAATATGCTACCTTTTGTTAAAGAAACTATAGCCTGATTGGGCTTGTTATTATTTGCCATAATATCACTTCCTTTTAAATATTTTATAATTACTATTGTATTAATTTTGATTTTGTTTTATGATATTAATAAGTTAATTTTATATAAGGAGGCGTTTTTATGATAGACCTTCATACACATACAACATTTTCAGATGGTACGTATACCCCAGAAGAAATTATTAAGCTTTGTCATAAAAGCAATTTAAAAGCTATAGCTATTACAGACCACGATACAATAGATGGTATAAAATACGCTAGAGATATAGCTAAAGAGCTTAACATAGAGCTTGTAGAAGGTATAGAATTTTCTGCTGATTATAAAGGCATAGAAATACACGTTTTAGGTTATTTTTTAGATATAGAAAACAAAGAGCTTTTAAGCCTTTTAGAAGATTTAAAAATATCAAGAGATAAAAGAAACAAAGAGCTTATTAAAAAGCTAAATGATATAGGGTTAGATATATCTTTTGATTATGTAAAATCTTTATCAAATGGTGGCTTAATAACAAAGGCTCATTTTGGTAAGGCTATAGTAAAAAAAGGCTATGCTAAAACTATGAAAGATGCTTTTAACCTTTATTTAGGAAAAGGCAAACCTGCTTATGTATCCCGTGTTTTAATATCTTATAAAGATGCTATAAAATATATATTAAATGCAGGAGGGATACCTGTTTTGGCTCACCCTATGATTTATAAACTATCTGATAAAGATTTAGAAATTGCCATTAAAGATTTAAAAGATAGTGGCTTAAAAGGCATAGAATGTTATTACCCATCTAATAGCTTAAGCCAGACAAACTTTTTATTATCTTTAGCTAAAAAATATGACTTAAAGGTAACAGCAGGTAGCGATTTCCACGGAGAAAACAGACCAGATGTAGCTCTTGGTAATATATTTTTAGGAAAACAAATAGATTATGAAATATTAGAAGATTTAAAATCTATAAGGAGGTAAAAATGAAGGATAAAAATAGTATAAAAATAATAGCACAAAACAAAAAAGCTTTTCACGATTACTTTATTTTAGAAACATATCAAGCAGGGTTAGTTTTAAAAGGTACAGAGGTAAAATCTTTAAGGGCTGGAAGGTGCAACCTTAAAGATAGCTATATAAAAATAGAAAACAACGAGGCTTTTATTAAAAATATGCACATAAGCCCTTATGACCACGGAAATATTTTTAACCACGACCCTTTAAGAGATAAAAAGCTTCTTCTTCATAAATTTCAAATAAATAAGCTAATAGGAGCATCTACAATAGATGGGCATACGTTAGTGCCTACAAAGATATATTTTAGCGGTAGCTACGTAAAGGTAGATGTGGCTATTGCAAAAGGTAAAAAGCTATATGATAAACGCCACGATATAGCTAAAAAAGACCAAAAGAGAGAGGCAGAAAAAGATTTTAAATTAAAGCTTCAAGCTTAAATAATTTATAAAGGAGCAGATATGAAAGTTTCCATAATATGCGTAGGAAAAATTAAAGAAAAATATTTTACACAAGCTATTGAAGAATATACAAAAAGGTTATCAAAATATATAAAGCTTAACATAATAGAGCTACCAGATGAAAAAGCCCCTGAAAATTTAAGCATTGCCGATGAAGAAAACATAAAGCTTAAAGAAGGAGAAAAAATACTTAAAAACATAAAAGATGAATATGTAATAGCTTTATGTATAGAAGGAAAACAGCTAGATAGTGTTGAGCTTGCAAATTTTATACAAAATAACAGAAACAAAGGTATAAGCCATATATCTTTTGTTATAGGTGGCTCTTTAGGGCTACATAAAAATGTAACAGATAGGGCAGATTTTAAGCTTAGCTTTTCTAAAATGACATTTCCTCATCAGCTTATGCGAGTTATCCTTCTTGAACAAATATATAGAGCAGAGAGAATTCTTAAAAATGAGCCATATCATAAATAGCTTGTAAATAAAAACACATTATGTTATAATAAAAAAAACTTTTAGAGGAGTGATAATATGAAAAAGAAAGTAGCCATAGCATTGTCAGTTTGTTTAGCTTTAGGGGTAGTATATGCTTTAAATGTTAATAAAGATGATAACATCAATTTAGTTGCCCAAAATACTAATGAAAAAGAAAATGATATACAAGAAATAGTGGCTAGCGAAGAAAACATAAATGTACAAGAGCTAGATGAAGAAATGATAAATTATGTTAAAGAAACAAAAGACATAGGCAAAGTATTTAACAACATAGAAAATCTATCAACATCAGCTATAGATACCATTGCAAAAGATTATATAACACAAACAAAAGACTATGGAATGTATTACTCTTTTAAACCATATTTATCTCAAGAAATGAACAAAGAATTAAGCATAATAGTGGAAGATAATTTAGGACCTATAGCAGAACCAAAAGAAGCAACAAACAAAGAACTAGACCAAGAAATGATAAATTATGTTAAAGAGACAAAAGACATAGGCAAAGTATTTAACAACATAGAAAACTTGTCAACAGATACAATAGATAAAATAGCAAAAGATTATATAACACAAACAAAAGACTATGGAATGTATTACTCTTTTAAACCATATTTATCTCAAGAAATGAGCAAAGAATTAAGCATAATAGTAGAAGATAATTTAGGCCATATAGCAGAACCAAAAGAATCAACAAATAAAGAAATAGACGAAGAAATGATAAATTATGTTAAAGAAACAAAAGATATAGGCAAAGTATTTAATGAGGTAGAAAACTTATCAACAGATGCAATAGATAAAATAGCAAAAAATTATATAACAGAAACGAAAGACTATGGAATGTATTACTCATTAAAGCCGTATTTATCTAGTGAAATGAATGAAGAATTAAAAGAGCTTGTAGGTGCTATGTAACCTAAAAAAGCCTGTAGATAAAATCTACAGGCTTTTTATATTAACTCTTAAATGCTTTATATTTAAAAATTAATTACTTATCTATCATTATATTTAATATTTCAACATCAGTTTGTTTCATACCGTCTTTACCAAGACGACCTACAGCATTTATAGTTTTTTCTACATCGCCTTTTAATATCCCAGTGTTTGGCTTATAAGCTCTGTTTGCCATAGCTAAATAATGCCCCATCAAAGCACCATCTAGGCTAGATGCAATTTTGGCACCGCAAGCGGGTTTAGCTCCATCACAAACAATGCCTGATACATTAGCAAGAGTGTTTGTTATAGTATCTTCTATTTGGCTTAAGCTTCCACCAGCTAAATATGTTATGCCAGCACCGCTTGCACAGCTAGCAGATACAACACCACAAAAAGCAGATAACCTACCTATAAGTGTTTTTTGATGTATAGCTAAAAGGTTAGATAAAACCAATCCTCTATAAAGCTTTTCTTGTTCAATGCCTTTTTCTTGTGCATATATAATAAGAGGTATAGAAACCGTCATACCTTGGTTACCACTTCCAGAGTTAGTAACAACAGGCATAGGGCTGCCACTCATTCTAGCCTCAGATGCAGCTGCTGCGTGAGCCTTTATTTTTATAGCTATATCATCGCTATAAGAAGATAGGAGCATTTTGCCAATGCCAACACCATAAGTGCCTTTTAAGCCCTCTTTAGAAATAGCCAAGTTTTTTTCAATTTGGCTCTCTAAAAGCTCTTTAACATCTTCTATATTAACAGTGTTTGCAAATTCATAAATATCTTTAACATTTAAAATGCTTCTATCAACAAAAACCCCAAGATATTTATCTTCACTTTCTTTTTGCTCAAATAAAATTTCATTGTTTTTTTGTATTTTAGTTATGTTTGTATGAGCTTGTTTAATTTCTACAATGGCAAAATCATCATCACAATAAACTTCCATAACAATATGCAGGCTTGTAGGTGTATCTAAAAGCTCTACAGTGCAATAATCTGTATCAACTAGGCTTTTAATTTCATCTAAATATTTTGGGTCAACAACACTGATAGCCTCTAGCTCTTTTTTTGCATCACCTGCTAATATACCTGTTATAGCACTAGCTCCTATGCCTATAAGCCCATCTGTGTTAGGCACTGTAACGCATTTTGCATTTTTTATGATGTTTCCGCTACATTTAACAATAACCTTTGTAGGCTTTTTCCCAAGCACCTCTCTAGCTTTAGCTCCAGCATATGCTATAGCTATAGGCTCTGTACAGCCCATAGCCACAACAAGCTCTTCTCTTAATATTTTTAAATAGTTATCATATAGTGTTTTTTCCATATTATCACCCTTATTTTGCAACATTCCCTACTCTGTTTAAAATATCCCAAGTTCTTGAGAAAGGAGGAGAATAACAAAAATCCATCATACCTAGTTGCTCTGTTGTAAGCTTTGCATATATAGCTACAGCAAGAGCATTTGTTCTTTGCACAGCATCTTTTTTACCTACAACCTGTGCACCTAAAATAACTTTTGTATCTGCGTTATATATAAGCTTAATAGATATGCTCTCTTGCCCTGGATAATAGTCTGTTTGGTTTTTATCTGTAACAAAAACAGCTTTATAGTTTATATTAAGCTTTTTAGCTTCTTCTTCAGAAAGCCCTGTTCTGCCTGCCTCTAAATCTAAAACTTTAATACAAGAAGATGCTAAAGAGCCTTCATATTCTACACCTTTATCTCCTAGGTTTTCCCCTACAACACGGCCAAATTTGTTAGCAACTGTTGCAAGAGGGATATAGGTAGGCTCTGGTTTTAAAAGGTTCGTAACGCTAGCACAGTCCCCTGCACTATAAATATCCTCAATAGATGTTTTGCCTTGTTTATCTACAACAATTGCACCGTTTTTAAGCATATTTATGCCTGTATCTTTTAAAAACTCTGTGTTAGGCTTAACACCTGTTGCTAAGATAACTAAATCGGCATCTACCTCTTCATTTTCTGTAACAACTTTTTGTACTTTGTTATCACCTTTAAGCTCAATAACTTTGCTATTTAAGTATAAATCTACATTTTTAGATTTTAGCTCTTCTTCTAATAAATCTGTAACTTCTTTATCAAATACTTCTTTTAAAATTCTATCTTCTAATTGAAATACAGCTACCTGTTTTTTATGCTCAAGACAAGCCTCAATAGCCTCTAAGCCTATAAACCCAGCACCTATTATAGCAACTTTTTTGATAGATTCATCTTTCATTTTTTCTTTTAAGATTTTGCCATCTTCTAAAGATTTAAGGGTATGAACATTATCTATGTTAAAGTTTTTAATAGGAGGTATTATAGCAGAAGCCCCTGTTGCTATCATCAGCTTGTCATAGGTATCTTCAAAAGTTTCGTTAGTGTTTAAATTTTTAACAGTTATTTTTTTGTTAACTGCATCAACTGCTATAACTTCGTGCTCTACGCTTATATCTATGCCTGTTTCTTGAAACTTTTCAACACTTCTTGCTATCATTTGTTTTTCATTATCAAAAAATCCGCCAACAAAATAAGGTAAGCCACAAGCACCAAAAGATACTATAGGCCCTTTTTCATATACTTTAACTTGTGCATCTTTATCAAGCCTTCTAAACTTTGCAGCAGCGCTCATACCAGATGCTATACCACCAATAATAATAACTTTCATTTAATCAACTCCTTATATAAATCTTTTAGCACCTTTATTTTATAAAGGTGCTAAATTAAAATATAACATATGTTATTTACTCATATCTTTAAAATGTTCCATATTTAATTGGCCTAAAGATTTATCAACAATAAGTGCATTTGTCATAGAACCTGTAACATTAAGTAATGTTCTGCCCATATCAATGATAGGGTCTATAGCTAAAATAGGGCTTATAGCAGGGAATAAGCTAGCCATACCTGTACCAGATAAAGCAACAGATGCTGCCATTGTAGCAGTACCAGGGATACCTGCTATACCAAAAGAACCAATAACTACAACAACTAACGCCATAACAATAAATGTAATATCCATAGTTGTGCCTGTCATATTACAAACAAAAACTAACAATAAAGAAGGGAAAACACCAGCACAACCTTGCATACCAGCAGTTGTACCAAAACCTGCAACAAAGCTTGCAGTACCATCATTTACCCCCATTTTATCTACTAATGTTTCGATAGTTAAAGGTAAGCAACCAACGCTTGAACGAGATGTAAATGCTAATACCATAACAGCAACAGCTTTTTTAAGGTATATAACAGGGCTAATTCCAAATAAAGATATAGCCACAAGCTGGATAATAAACATAATTATAACAGCTACATATAAAGCAATAATAAATATACCAACCTCTTTTATGCTTTCAATACCACGTTGAGCGATAGTGTTAGCTAAAAGAGCAATAACAGCATAAGGCATCCATTTAATAATTGTCATTGCTATACTCATAATTATTTTTTGTAAAGCATTGATTAAATCTATAAAAGGCTTAACAACATCTAAATATTTTTTAGACATACGTTTAGCTCCAACGCCAAAGAAAGCAGATATAACAACAAGGGCTATAATGTTTACATCAACCATAGATTGAACAGGGTTTGAAGGTATTAACCCTCTTAAAGTATCAACAATGTTTTTTACATCTTTAATTTCAGCGCTACCTTCAGATACGTTCATATTACCGCCTACTTGAAACAGCATACCAACTGATAAACCAACGATAACAGAAATAGATACCATTATAACAGTTACTATTAAAGTTTTTTTAGTAAGGAGCCCAATGTTTGCACCTTCTTTCATATTAACAATAACGTGGATGATAGATACCATTATAAGAGGTATAACAAGCATTCTTATTAAATCGATAAATCCGTTACCAAATAAGCTATACCATTTTGTAGTTTCTGCAACAAAAGTTATCTCCATAGGGTTTTTTGCAAAGCCAGATACAGCTTGGATAACAACCCCTAAAATTAAACCTATAACCGTTGCTATAATCATTCTTGTAGAAAAAGAAACTTTTTTCTTTTCTATAGCTTTCATACCTGCAAAAAGTGCAAATAAAATAATGATAAAAATAATAGTTTTTAATTCACTAATCATTAGAAAATTTTCAAAAAATACTTTATTCATAAAATTCCCTTCTTTCCTTCTAAAATTAAAATTATGTTGATATTTTACTATTTTAAAATATATTTGTCAATAATATATATACAATTTGTCTTAATCTTTTTTATCTTTTATATTATATGTATTATTTTATGGCTTTTATGTTAAAAGTTTAATGAAAATATACCTTTTTTTAGTAATTATGTATATACTTTATATTTTTTCATTAATTTTACTTGTTTAAATATAAAAATTATATTATAATGTAAAAAAATACAATTATAAAGGTGGAGGAAAAATGAACTGGTATAATAATCTTAACTTAAAAACAAAATTTTTAATTATGAGTGTTCTTACTATTGCTTTAATAATCGTTTTAGGTTTTTTTAGCGCTGGGGAGCTAAATAACTCTAGAAAGAGTATTAACGGCGAGGTATCATCTAATCAGCTAGTAATAAACGATATTATGGACTCTATGCTAGATGTTATAAACATTCGTTTTACTGCATTTCAAATAGAGTTTGACCTTGCAGATGGTAATTATGATGTTGCTAGACAAAAACTAACAGACTCATATAACGTAGCACAAGAAACTTTAAATCAATACATAGCTACTATAAATGAGTTTTCTAATATGAATAGCAAAGATAGAGAAGAATTAATTACTATGTGTAATGAGGCTCTAGTTTTATTAAAAGATTACTACGATGGTAACATTAACTATGTAAATTTCCAAGAACAAGGTAGAGTTGAAGAAGCCTTAGCTCAAGATGAAGAAACAACAGTTATTGTAAACAACCTTTTTGACATTGTTTATTCTTTACCTAAAGTATCTTTTGATAGTATGGTAGAAGATTTAGATGTATCTACAAAAAATATGGCTTTTTCAGCTAGAAGCATTCTTGTTGTTTGTTTTATAACTGTAGTAATTATAGGTTTATTTGCTTCTAACTTAACTAGAAACATACTTAAATCTGTAGGAAGACTTAAAAATGCTTCTAGCGAAATATTAAAAGGTAATTTTGACGTAGAAATACGTACTAACGCTAAAGATGAAATAGGTCAATTATCTAATACAATGGCTGATATGTGTGGCACTATACAATGTATAATAGACGATATAGGTAATTTATCTGAACATTTAGATAAAGGTGAAACAAGCTACAGAATAAATGTAGAAAAATATACAGGTGCTTTTAAAGAAGCTACAGAAGCTATCAACACTGCAACAAATGGTCTTGTGCAAGACTCAATATATTTTGCAGAAAACATAAAATACATCGCTTTAGGTGAATTTGACCATAATATTAAAGAATTACCAGGAGATAAAGCTGTTGCTACAGAAGCTTTAAGCACTATGCAAGTAACCCTTAAAGATATATCTGCTCAAATAAGCGATCTTATCACAGCTGCTATTAACGGTAACCTTGAATATAAAATAGATAGCCACAACTATAGCGGTGAATGGAAAGTATCTATGGATGGTTTAAATATGTTTATTGATAAGGTTGTAGAACCTATCAAAGACACACAAAACGCTCTTAGCCATTTTGCAGATGGTAACTTTAACCATAGAATAACAAACCAATATAAAGGTGAATTTGATAAAATTAAGCAAACTGTAAATTATACAGCAGAAACTATTGGCTCTTATATTTCTGAAATATCTAATATATTAAATGAAATGGCTAACAAAAACTTTGATGTATCTATAGATAGAGAATATTTAGGTGATTTTAAAGCTATACAACAATCTGTTAATTTAATAGTTGATAACCTAAATGTTTTAACAAAAGATATTATCTCTTCTGCTGAGCAAGTTTCAGCAGGCTCTAAACAAATATCAGAGTCTAGCATCTCTTTAGCAGAAGGTGCTACACAACAAGCAGAATCTGTTGAAAAACTTAACCATATAATAAAAGGTATTTCTTCTCAAACTGGAGAAAACACAGAAGGCTCTAACAAGGCTAACGCTCTTGCTTTAGAAACTAAAGAAAATGCATCTAAAGGTAGCCAACAAATGAACAATATGCTCATTGCTATGGAAGAAATAAACACTGCATCTAGCAGTATATCTAACATAATAAAAGTTATAGATGATATAGCTTTCCAAACAAACATTCTTGCTCTTAACGCTGCTGTAGAGGCTGCTCGTGCTGGTGAACACGGCAAAGGCTTTGCTGTTGTTGCAGAAGAGGTTAGAAGCCTTGCTGCTAGAAGCCAACAAGCTGCTAGAGAAACTACAGAACTTATAGAAAGCTCTGTAGAAAAAGTTGGTGAAGGCTCTAAAATTGCCAACCAAACATCAGAGGCTCTTATATCTATAGTTAAACAAATAGAAGAAATATCTAGCCTTGTGGATACTTGTGCAAAATCTTCTAATGAACAAGAAAAAGCTATTTCTGAAATAACAGAGGCTGTTTCTCAAATAGCTAGTGTTACACAAAATAACACTGCTACAAGCGAAGAATCTGCTGCTGCATCACAAGAGCTTGCAAGCCAAGCAGAAGTATTCTATGCATCTGTTGCAGATTTTAAATTAAAAAATGACAACAGAAAGAAAGAAACTAAGGTTAAACATACTTTAGAAAAATCAAAAGTATCTAAACCTGCTGTTAAACCTAGTAATAATAAAAATGTAACAAATATAGATTTATCATCTGACGATATGATTATATTAGATGATGAAACAGATATTGTTATCAATGAAAGTTTAGATTTTGGTAAATATTAATAAATTTTTATATAGTATAGCCAAATTAAACGGTAATAAATATTATAAATTTAGGGTGTAGACTTTATCTACACCCTAAATTTATAATAGCTAAAATTTTATACCAAAATCATATAAATACTAATTTACTTTTTATATATATAATGTTATAATTATATATTGAAGATAAGACTTTTTATAAAATTTATCTTTAAACTACATTTTAGGAGGTTTAATATAATGGATAAATCTCAAGACAGTAATATAAAAAAAGAAAATAAATCAAAGGTTCAAAAAATAAAAGCAGAAATAATAGATATTATAAAAACTATAGTAATTGCAATTGTAGTTGCTTTTATTATTACAAACTTTATAATTGTAAACGCTATAGTTCCTACAGGCTCTATGAAAAATACTATTATGCCTAACGATAGGCTCATAGCCTTTAGGCTTTCTTATCTTTTTTCTGAACCAAAAAGAAATGATATAGTTGTATTTAAAGCACCAGATGATGAAAGCACATTATATGTAAAAAGAATAATAGGCTTACCTGGTGAAACTGTTAATATTATAGACGGCAAAGTTTATATAAATGATAGCAAAGAACCTTTAAATGATAGCTATGTTATGGAAGATATGCTAGGTAGCTTTGGTCCTTATACAGTACCTGAAGATAGTTATTTTATGTTAGGTGATAACAGAAACGATTCTCAGGATTCTAGATATTGGGAGCATACATTTTTACCAGATGAAAATATATTAGGTAAAGTTTTATTTAAGTATTATCCAAAGATTGAGCCATTATGGAATAAATAGACTATAGAAAAGAGGTAAATATGGTAAAAAATTTTAAAAATACAAATAAAAGCCAATTAATAGATTTTATTAAAACTATAATAATAGCTATATTAATATCTTTTTTAATAACTAAGCTTATAATCATAAATGCTGTTATCCCTAGCGGTTCTATGGAAAACACTGTTATGACAAATGATAGAATAATAGCTTTTAGGCTTTCTTACCTTTTTTCTAAACCAGAAAGGCAAGATGTGGTTATTTTAGATTCCCCTAATGAAAACGAAGATAAGCTATATCTTAAAAGGATAATAGGCTTACCTGGAGAAACTATAAATATTATAGATGGTAAAGTTTATATAAATAACGAAGAATTGCCTTTAGATGAGCCTTATCTTAAAGAAGATATGCTAGGTAGCTTTGGTCCTTATGCTATCCCTGATGGATATTATTTTGTTATGGGTGATAACAGAAACAACTCTATCGATAGCAGGTACTGGCAAACCCCTTTTGTAGAAGAAGATAAAATTTTGGGAAAGGCAGTTTTAAGGTATTATCCTAAAATTGACTTATTAATTAATAAATAACGGAGGTTTTAAAATGAAAGAAGCAACTAAAAATATGCGTGTAAATGAAGTTTTAGATTTAGATGAGGGTGTATTCCCTATTATGATGGAAGCAGGTATGCACTGTTTAGGTTGCCCTTCTTCACAGCTAGAAACATTAGAAGAAGCTTGTGAGGTTCACGGGTTAGACTGTGATGAGCTTTTAAACGCTATAAATAACCATTTAAAAAACTGCTAAAATAAATATAGTATTTCATATATAAAAATTATATTTTTAGCACGTTAAATATTATAAAATATTATTTAACGTGCCTTTTTATATATAAAAGGGTTAAGATTTGCTATTTGCAAAGCTTAACCCTTTTAGCTTAATTAAAGTTTTTTATAATTATTTTTGCCATTGGTCAGTCATTGGCCTTGGAGCGTTTACCTCATCATCAGAAAGAGGAGCTCTTTCTTGTAAAAATTTAGTGCCACTAACCATTTTTGTATATACTATGTACATATCGTTTGTAACAACCTTTTCTATAGGATAACAAGTTAATAAATCCACAGAATAAGGTTCTTTGTTATTAAATGCCATATCGCTCCAGTCGTGCACGCCTGATTCATATATAGCACTGCCTGTTACTTCATAAATAAAAATATCAAAAGGTGTTTCTACTATGAATTTATCCCCCACTTGCATTTTAGGCAAATCATAAAACAGCTGGTAGTTATGACCACCAAGAGCTGTGATAGATTTTTCACCAAATATACCCCAGTTACCAAAACGCCCTGGTGCAGTTATTTGCCAGTTATTATTTATATCATCTGCTCCATAATAAATAGGCATTTCATAAATTTCCATTCTAGGTATGGTAAGAGTGCCAACTTGTTCGCCTAGTTTATATTCAGGTGATAACGTATCTATCTCCACTATTGTAGTATCGTTCCAAACATCTTTATATTTTTCTAATGTTTTTTCTTTATCTTGCTCCATTTGAGCAAAAGTAGTTGGGTGCTGTGCCACAACAGGAAATAACTGAACACAACTAGCAGTTACTACAAATGCTATCAAACTAAATGATATTTTTCTTATTAATGTATACAATAAAAACACTCCTTTCTTATAGCTTATTTTATCATATAAAAAAGCTAGTTGTAAATAATAATTTTTCACTTTTTTTAATTTTTTTAAATTTTACTTTAAAAATATAAAAAAATAGTGTATAATCTATTTACGTGTTATACACTTTATTATTTCAATTAAGGTACAACTTTATTTTTATTACTTAAAAATTTATAAATGGGTTTATGTTTTAAATTTTTAGTACTAAAATAATAGGAAAGCCTATTTTTGAATACAAAGTATTCAAAAAATTGATTTAGTATAAAATAAAAATAATAAGGAACGGTGATAAAAAATGCGTGAAGCTTCATCATTTTTAGACCCTATAGGGTTTTTTCTACTTTTAATAGGTAACTTATTTTTTTCATTAATTGTACTAAAACGTTGGAAAGGGAGAATCTTAAATATATTATTACCTGTAATATATCCTATAGCTTGTACAGTAGCTGTTATATTTACTGCAAAGAATTTAACCACTGGTAACGAGCCTGCATCTTATGTAGTGTTATTTATAGTTAGTATGGTACTTCTTATATTACTTGTAAAAATACGTTTAGAAGAGGCAATCTTCTTAAGTATTTTCCAAACGTTTCATATCGTTTTTTCAAAAAGTTTAGCAGCTGGTACAATGTCTTTAATATATGAAAAAAATATGTTCCAGCTTTTTCAGGTGGAGCAATATACACAGCTTATAACTTGTATTGCCCACGGTATATTAGCAGCTTTGTTCTGCCTATATTATTTAACCTTTACTGGCAAAAAAATGTCAGCCTTTTTCCTATGTAAAGGTCAGGTTTATTATGTTATGATTATACATATTATGCTAGCGTTATATTTATTGTTTAACTGCTATAACTTCTACTTTAACCTTGACCTTATATGGTTTTCTGTAGAACAAGTTTACACTTGTATTGTTTTATATGCTATATATTTCTTGGTTTTACGCTTTGGTATAAGAATATCTAGCTTGTTACAAAACGAGATGAGGCAAAAAAATCAAGATTTTACAATATTACATCAAGTTTCAAACTTTAATGCAGTTGAAAGCACTAACGACTTTATAAACTTATATTCTACATCTACTGCTAACTTAAAAGAGCTTATAAACAACGATAAAAAGATAGATGCTTTAGAAAAAATTAGCACTTTAGATAACAAGCTAAAATCTATCTCTGTAGAAAATGTAAATACTGTGTCTTCTTCTGTAATATTAAATTCTTTATTTTATGAATTTAATAATATTTGTAAATTAAAAAATGTTAAATTAGAAGGTAACTATAATTTTACCGATAACATTAACATAGATGAAAAAGAACTACACGAAGTGTTATCTGCTCTTCTTAAAAATGCTTTAGAAGCCACATTAAAACTAACAGAAGAAAGCAAAAGAAACATAACTATTAATACAGAAGCTAAAGAAAAAGATTTTGTAATAACAATTTCTAATACATATAGCAAAAAACCTAAAGTAGACAATGGTTATTTAGAATCTTCTAAAAAATATACAGAAATAGAAGGTCTTGGCATTGGATATGTTGAACAAACCCTTAACAAAAACAAAGGTAAATTTAAGTTTAAAATAAATAATAAAGAAAAAATATTTACTGCAGAAGTTACATTAAAATTAAAAAAATAAATTACAATAAATAAAAATGCTATAGAAAGAGCCTATAGCATTTTTATTTTATTATAATTAAGGTATTACTTAATATTTAAACAAGTATTATTTCTTAAGCAATCATTATTTTGTGTACAAATATTGTTTTTTCTTTTTTCATTTCTTTTGTAATTGTTATTTTGGCACCCAACTTTATAATTATTTGATAATGCACAGTTATTTTTAGCAAATGTTGGAGTTGTAGATAATAATGTAATTATACTGGTAATTAATAAAAATTTTTTCATAAAAAACTCCTCCTTAAAATTAACATTACATATTGTTAGGCAAAATCTCAACCCAATAACCATCAGGGTCGTTTATAAAATAAATTCCCATTTCTTCATTTATATAGCAAACACAGCCCATTTCTTTATGTTTTTCTAAAGCTTTTTCATAGTCATCTGTATGTAATGCTAAATGAAATTCGTTATCACCTAGGTTATAAGGCTCTTTTCTATCTCTAAGCCAAGTTAGCTCTAAAAAGTGGTTTGTTTTGTTATCTCCTAGATATACAATAATAAAACTACCGTCTTCTGCCTCTATTCTTTTTGTTTCTTTTAAATTTAAAGCATCGTTATAAAATTTTATACTTTTGTCTAAGTCTAATACGTTTATGTTGTTGTGATAAAAGCTAAAGTTCATTTAATCTCCTCCTAAATATTTGATTTTTGGATAGCTTTTAATAATGGTTTACTAATTATAAATATTAAAATTCCATTTAAGCTCCCTTTTATTATATTAAAAGGAGTTATTAATGTAAATAGTAATTTTACAGTTTCTTTTAATTCTATCTTTAAATATAATGGAGTTATAAATATATTAAATACAAACATAACAAGGCTCATACATATAGTTCCTATTATAATGCCTTTTAATAAGGCTTTTTTGTTATAAAAATATACAATAGGTGTTACATAAAATATGGTAGATAAAAAGTTCATTAAAAAGCCTATTATGCCCGAATCACTAATAGTTATCATCTCTATCAAAGCAACGATAAAGCTTATTAATATGCCATATTTAATGCCTAAATAAATAGCTCCTATAGTTATTATAACATCTTTTATCTCGTAAGATAAAAAATATACAGGTATTTTAAAAACTACCATTGTTAAATATGAAATACAGCTTATAAGAGCTATAAAAGTTAATTTTTTTGTTGTCATAAAATTTCTCCTTACATAAAATTAAATTTTTAAATTAAGTTTTTAAACATTTATGTTAAAAAACAGGTGTGATAAAATTTATTTAATTAAAATTTAATATAAAAAACCCTTAAGGATATCCTTAAGGGCATAAATTTACATAAATCAATTTTTTGAATATTGTATTCAAAACAGGTTTTCCTATTATTTTTAATTTAAAATTTAAAAAATAAACCCATTTATAAATTTTAAATTAAAAATAAAGTTATACCTTAATTGAAATAATAACACATAAGGGCATATCACCCATATATGTATGTAAATATCCTTTCTCATCCAGACTTTAACTGTCGGTTTTGGAATTACACCAAATCTGCCAAAAGGCTCGCGGACTATAACCGCCGGTATGGACTTTCACCTTTCCCCAAGGATAATATTAAATTTTATAAATAACTTTTAAAAGTTAATATTATAGGTGTTATAATAATAAATAGCACCGAAATAATAACTATTATATCACCAATTTTATTTTTATTTTCTTTTGTTATACCTTCTTTAATTAGGTTATAACGTTTTAAAGCGTTAAGCATAGGTGTATATGCTAAAACAATAATAATAGAATTTACTAAACACTTTATAACATTAAAAGGTAATACATAGGTAAAGATTAAGTTAGAAGCCTCTATCCTAGTGTTACCCATATTCATAATTAAAACATAGTTATAAAAAATCATAATAAAGCAAGATATTAAAGAACCTATCGTAACCCCTAATATCATAAACTTTCTGCTAGGCTTAATGTTATGTATATAAACTGCTATACATACAAACATTAATGTAGAAGATATGTTCATAACAAAGCCTGTAATTCCTGTAAAGGTAACCATAAAAAGCTCTAATGTTGTTACTAATATAATAAGCAATAAACAAAGAGGTGTACCTATTACAACTCCAGAAAGAGCTAAAACAACATCTTTAGCATCATATTCTAAAAAAGGCTCCACAGGCAATCTAAATACAAATGCTACTATTAAAGCTATAACCATAAAGCCAAAAAACAGCTTTATTTTATCATTCCCCAAAAAAATCCCCCCAAAATGTTATAAACTTTTTTTATTATAAACTATATTTTGTAATATTGCAATATTTTTAAAGATTTATAACAGTTATTTTCGGTCTGCTCATAGCCTCTATAGAATATTTAACACCTTGCACCCCTATACCAGATGCCTTAACCCCTAAAAATGGGAAACTATCTGGGCCTCTCTCTGTTTTGTTGTTTATTTGCACAGTACCTACTTCTAGCTTATCTGCTATATAAAATGCTTTGTCCATATCTTTTGTAAACACAGAGCTTTGAAGCCCATATTCAGATTGGTTAGCTATATCTATAGCCTCTTTGTAATCTTTTACTTTTATAACAGGTAACACTGGGCCAAAAGGTTCTTCCCAAGCAAGCTCCATATCAAGAGTAACATCTTTTACAAGGGTTGGATATATAAGGTTACCTTCTCTTTTATCACCATATAAAACAGTTGCTCCTTTATCTTTAGCATCGTTTATAAGGTGCATTACAAAATCTGCTGATTTTTCATTTATTAAAGGTACCACGTCAAAGTTGTCGTTAATAGGGTTACCTACTGTTACCGTTTTTATTTTTTCTAAAAGCTTATCCACTAAAGCATCGTGTACTTTTTCTTCAACAAGAACTCTTTTTATAGCAGTACAACGTTGCCCAGAATAAGAAAAAGCTCCTGATATAATTTGGCTTGCAGTGTGGTCTAGGTCGGCGTCTTCTAAAACGATGCCTGCATCTTTTCCTCCAAGCTCTAGGATAACTGGTATCATATTAGCTTTGCTAGTTATTCTTTTGCCTATATCTGTGCTACCTGTAAAGTTTATAAAATCTATGTTTTTATGAGAAACTATATAATCTCCTATCTCGCTTCCTTTACCTGTTACAGTTTGTATAACACCTGTAGGAACGCCTGCCTCTTCAAAAACTCTAACAAGGTGTAAGCCACATATGCTTCCTTGGGTTGAAGGTTTTAAAACAACGCTGTTACCTATAGCAATAGCAGGTGCTATTTTAGATGCAGATAAGTTTACAGGGTAATTAAAAGGAGATATAGCAAGCACAACCCCTAAAGGTTCTCTTTTTATAATACCTGTTTTTTTAACGCTTCCACCGTAAAATCCATCACCTGTTAAGCAAGTGTTTTCTAGGGTTCTAACTGTATCTGCTGTATATCTTATAAAATCTGCCGTTCTTAAAACTTCGCTTTTACAGCTTTTTCTGTCTTTTCCTATTTCGTGTATCATACTTTCCACAAAAACACCAACATTTTTTTCTAAAATGCTTGCTGCTTTATATAAAATGTTAGCTCTTTCATCTATAGATGTTTCTCTCCATTTTTTTTGAGCATCTTTAGCGTTTTCAAGGACAAAATCCACTTCTTTTTGGCTCATAGCAGGCACAAAGCCAATGGTAGAGCCATCTAAAACAGATTTTATTTCTATATATTCGTTATTTTCGCTATTTATCCATTTTCCGTTTACAAGGTTTTTGTATTTATCATTTTCTTTTATATTTTGAAACATTATTAATACCTCCTATCATTTCCTATTTTTTTAGTCCATTTTATCATAATATTTTTTATTTTTCAAGATATTTGTATCATAAATTTTGTTATATAATCTTCTTCTGTTTTAGCTGTAGCATCATCTTTGATGTATTCTTCATAGCTATATCCTGATATTTTTAAATTATTTTTTGCTAAATAATCTTTTGCTATGCTGTATATTTCATAAAATTTAGTCCAATGCCCCTTATAATAAAAAACTAAATATTTCCCCTTTGGCTTTGTAAAATATTCTATGTTTTTAGGCTTTTTCTCTAGCTTTGTATAAAAATAAGAATAATTTAGATAATTTCCTTCTATTATGTTTTTATCTTTTATCATAGCACCTAAACAAAAACCATTATATATCTTGTTATTATACATTTTAGATACATATTCACAAAGGCTCTTTCCTATGTTAATTTCATCTAAGCTTTCCATATTGCTAGATAAAACTAAATATTCTTCTTCTAAATCTTCTATCTGCATATTTCCTATTTTTATATCTTTATAGCTATCTAGAATATTAAGCCTGTTTTTTATAATATTATTTATTCTGTTAAGCTCTTCTACCTGTTTTTCTATATTTTCTTTTTGCTCTAGTAATATATTGTTTAGCTCTTCTGGGTTTCTGTTTTTTAAGTATTCTTTTATAGCTTTAAGGGGCATACCTAGTTGCTTTAATATGAGGATAACCTCAAACAAGCTCCCTTGATGTATGGAATAATATCTATATCCGTTTTCTTTTACAAAGTAAGGCTTAAAAAGGTTTATTTCATCATAATATATTAATGTTTTTTTATTTATATTATACATTTTGGCAAATTGGTTTGTTGTAAGATATTTTTCAAAATTTTCTTTCATTTTTATAAATCTCCTCTTGACTATCCAGTTACTGTATAGTTTATCATATTTATTAAGCTAAATCAATGAAAGGAGCTTATTATGAGTGAAAACTTTAAGCTATCACAAATTGTTAAAATAACAACTCCTACCATACTTATGATGATGTTTTTATCTTTATATACTATGGTAGATGGTGCTTTTGTATCTAACTTTGTAAGCACCACTGCCCTATCTGGCATTAACATAGCTTTTCCTTATGTTAATTTTTTGCTTGGTATATCAATTATGCTAAGTAGCGGTGGCTGTGCTTTAGTTATGAAAAAGCTAGGAGAAGATAAAGAGATAGAGGCTAAAAAAGATTTTTCTTTAATAATTACATTTGCATTTATCATAAGCATTATAATAACTGTATTAAGCCTTGTTTTTATAGAAAACCTTTTAAAGCTTTTAAAAGCAGAAGGCTCTTTATATCCTTATGCTAAAGATTATTTATTTTATATGATACTTTTTGCAACACCTACTATTTTAAAATCTATTGTAGAGCAATTTTTAATAGCTATAAATAAGCCTACTATAGCTCTTATCTTAACCTTGTTAGGTGGTATATTAAATATTATACTAGATTATGTTTTTATAGTTACATTTAACCTTGGTATAAAAGGTGCTGCCATTGCTACAGGCCTTGGATATGCTATCCCTGCTATAATAGGACTTTCATTTTTTATTAAAAACACAAATTTATTACACTTTATGAAACCTAGCAAAAATATAAAGGTAATTTTAGCATCTTGCTATAACGGTTCATCTGAAATGGTAACCCAGCTATCAAGCGGTATTGTAACCTTTTTATTTAACGTAGCAATGCTTAAATATGTTGGTGAAGCTGGTGTATCTTCCATAACTATTGTTTTATATATACAGTTTTTAGTAACTGCTGTATTTTTAGGCTATTCTATGGGGATATCTCCTAAAATAAGCTATTTTTACGGAAATAAAGATAGCTATATGACAAAAGGTATTATAAATTTTAGCTTAAAGTTTATAGCTACCTTATCTATCTGTATATTTATTTTCATATTGATTGCTTCTCCTGTTTTAGTAGGTTTTTTTGCAAGAAAAGGTACAGATGTATTTGATATTACAATAAATGGCTTAAAAATATTTTCTTTTAGCTTTTTAATTGTAGGCTTTAACATATTTACGTCTGCTATGTTTACTGCATTTTCAAACGGTAAAATATCTGCTATAGTATCTTTTTCTAAAACACTTATCTTTGAAAGTGGATTTATTATAATCTTACCTATATTTTTAGGCGTAAATGGTATATGGCTTGCTGTTCCTATAGCTGAATGTTTTGCCCTTTTTATCTGCTTTTTATTTTATAAAAAATATAAAAAAATATATAAATATTAAAGATTGTTGACAAAGTTGACACCTTTTTTGTAATTATCTAAACCCACCCACCGCCCTACGCGAGGACACCCCGCACCCCGTGGGCTATGGCTTAAATTTTTGATAAATATTTATTTTGTCTACAGTTTAAAATATATAAAGATTAATATTGACTATATATTTTTTATAGTTTATCATATCCTTTAGATAATTTATTAATTATAACTAAGGCACCTCTTAATTTTTTAATTAAAAAAATTTTAGGAGTGCCTGTTTTTGAACATAAAGTGGTAAAAATTGATTTATAAGGAGTTTTTTATGGAAAGTAAGTTTAAAATATCTCAAGTTTTTAGGTTGGTTTTTCCTACCATACTTATGATGTCTTTTATGTCTTTATATACCATAGTAGATGGTGCTTTTGTATCTAGGTTTGTGGGTACAGATGCTCTTTCTGCTGTAAACATTGCCTATCCTTATGTTAATTTTCTTCTTGGAACATCTATTATGCTAGGCAGTGGTGGCTGTGCTTTAGTTATGACAAAGCTTGGAGAAGGTAAGGAGATAGAGGCTAAAAGAGACTTTTCTTTGATAATATTATTTACTTTTTGCCTTAGCATAGCAATTATTATAGCTAGCATAATCTTTATAGAATATATATTAAAGCTTTTGCAAGCAGAAAATAGCTTATATGATTATACAAAAAGCTATTTGTTTTATATGATAGTTTTTGCAACACCTACTATGCTTAAATACGTTGTAGAACAATTTTTGGTAGCTATCAACAAGGCAAAAATTGCTTTAATACTTTCTGTATCTGGGGGTATATTAAACATTGTCCTTGACTATTTGTTTATAGTAACTTTTGGTTTTGGCATAAAAGGTGCTGCCATAGCTACAGGGCTTGGCTATGCTGTGCCTGCTCTTATAGGCTTATCCTTTTTTATTAAAAAAACTAGCCTTTTACACTTTACAAAACCTAGCAAAAATAAAGCTGTTATCTTAAAATCTTGCTCTAACGGTTCATCAGAAATGGTTTCCCAGCTATCAAGCGGTATAATAACTTTCCTTTTTAACGTTGTTATGCTTAAATACGTTGGAGAAGACGGGGTTGCTGCTATAACTATTATCCTTTACATACAATATTTAGTTACAGCTGTATTTTTAGGCTATTCTATAGGGGTTGCTCCTCGTATTAGCTTTTTTTACGGCAACAAAGATATACCTATGTTAAAAAGCTTAATTTCTATAAGCATAAAGCTTGTATTTTTAATATCTTTTATAGCTTATATAATTATTATTAGCTCTTCATCTTTGTTGGTAAGATTTTTTACAGAGCCTGGAACAAATGTTTTTAAATTAACAATGGACGGCTTAAAAATATATTCTGTTAGTTTCTTAATTGTTGGTATATTAATATTTATCTCTGGTATGTTTACTGCCTTTTCAAACGGAAGAGTATCTGCTATTATATCTTTTTTAAGAGCTCTTGTTTTTGAAAGCACAGGCATTGTTGTGTTACCTATGTTTTTTGGAGTAACGGGAGCTTGGCTTGCCGTACCTATTGCAAGGCTTTTGGGAGCTTTGGTTTGTCTTTATTATTATAAAAAATTTAAACCTATATATAATTATTAAATTTTTGTACAAAAATACTTGACGATGTAGCTTATTTTTAATATAATAAATCTAGTGCTTGTGCATATAAGATAACAAAGGAGGTGCTTTTGAAATGAAAATGACTTACCAACCAAAAAAGAGACAAAGAAGTAAAGTACACGGCTTTAGAAAAAGAATGAGTACTGCTAACGGCAGAAAAGTTTTAATGAGAAGACGTAGAAAAGGTAGAAAGGTTTTATCTGCTTAATATAAATCTTCAATGTTTAACATATTACACCAATGCTATATTTTTATTGGTTAAATAGCCCGCTATTTAGTGGGCTTTATGTTTTATTAATATAATTATAAAATCTTATTATAGGAGATGAAAGTATGCTTTTTACAAAATCTCTTAAAAAAACTTATCAATTTAGGTTTGTATATAACAAAGGAAAATCTATAGCTAACAAGTATTTAGTTATGTATGTTGTAAAGAACAATTCTTTAGAAAATTTCCTTGGTATATCAGTTAGCAAAAAGGTTGGAAATAGCGTTACAAGAAGCCGTGTTACAAGGCTTATAAGAGAAAGCTATCGCTTAAACGAGGATAAGCTTAAACAAGGCTATAGCATTGTCGTTATAGCAAGAAACACTGCAAAAGGCTTATCTTATCACGATATAAACAAAGCTATGAACCATCTTTTTTCAAAACATAATTTATTTAATTTACCAATTAAATAGTTTTAATTTAAAGGTTAAGGGGGCTACTTTATGTTAAAAAAATGTTGTATATATATAATAAAATTTTATCAAAAATTTATCTCGCCTATGAAAAAACCTTGCTGTATCTATTACCCTACTTGCTCTAACTATGCCTGTGAGGCATACCAAAAATACGGTTTTTTTAAAGGCACATACCTTACTATATGGCGTATTTTAAGATGCAACCCATTTAGCAAAGGTGGTTATGACCCTGTACCATAAATTTATTAGGAGGATTTTATCTTGAACTCTATTTTTATTTTAACAAACATTATAGAAAAAGACCCTGGCTTTATCGTTGGCCCTATTTCAAAGTTATTAGGTATTATAATAAACATAGTTTTTAAATTTGTTTATATGATAACAACAGACCATTCTCTTGGCTTAACTATCATTTTATTTACTGTCATTGTTAGGTTATTGTTATTACCTCTTAACTATAAACAACAAAAATCTATGTATATAATGCAAAAAATACAGCCTGAAATGAAAAAAATCCAAGAAAAATATAAAGGTAACAAAGACCCAGAGCTTGCAAAGAAAATGCAAATAGAGATGAGCAAGCTTTATTCTAAACATAACTATAACCCGCTTAGCGGTTGTTTACCTATTTTCATACAGTTGCCTATATTTATCGCTTTATACTTTATTATGAAAAATGCTTACCTATTTGTTACAGACATAGGTAATTTATATACAGAAATTGCTAACCAAATTTTAGCAACACCTAACTATCCTGATGTTTTAGTACCTATCGTACAACCTCTTGTACCTCGTGGTATGACTATAGACATTAGCCAATTACCAGATATGCTTAAAGCAATAAACAAGTTTACACCTGAAAACTGGGAGGCTGTTCAAGCAGGGCTTCCTTCGTTAGATATATCTAGCCTTTTACAGCAAAAATCTAGCATTGAATATTTCTTTGGCATAAACCTTGCAGAAACTGTTGGCTTTAGCTTCCCTAAAGTATTGCTAGCTGTGTTATCTGGTTTTACAACGTTTCTTTCTAGCTGGGTTATATCTAGAAAAAATAAATCTGATGACCCAACTTTAAAAATGCAACAAAAAATAATGAACATTGTTATGCCTATTATGATGACATTCTTTACTATATCAATCCCTTGTGGTGTTGCTGTATATTGGATAGTAGGTAACATTGTTCAAATTATCCAACAAATCTTCTTAAACAGCTATTGTGAGAAAAAATTTGCTGAGCAAGGCTTAGCTTCTAAGTAATTTTTGTAGTTATTATTTTAAGGAGGAGTTTTTATGGAGATACAAAAAACAGCTAAAACAGTTAGTTTAGCTATAGATGAAGCTTTAAAAGAGCTTAATACCACTATCGATAACATAGAATACACTGTATTGCAAGATGCATCTAAAGGGTTTCTAGGTATTGGTAGCAAGCCTGCTAAAGTTTTGGTAAAAATAAAAGAAGATAATGAAACAAAAGAAAACACTAAGTTAAAAGAAGAGCCTAAAAACATAGAAAAAGATGTTATTTCACCTAAAACTACAGAAACTACCCAAAAGCGTATTCCTAAAATGGTTTCTGAAGATAGCTTTAAAAAAGAAGAAACCGAGGTTAAACAAAAAGAAATCAATAAAAGTGCTCCTGGCATTGCAGTAAGCTTCCTTAAACAAGTTTTTGAAAAAATGAACGTTGAAATATCTATCGATGCTAAGCTAGATGCTAAAAATAACTTATTTATAGAGCTAAAAGGTAAAGATATTGGCGTTGTTATTGGTAAACGTGGGCAAACTTTAGATTCTTTACAATATCTTACAAACCTTGTTGTAAACAAAGGTAAATATGCCTATATGTCTGTTACTATAGATACAGAAGACTACAGAGAAAAAAGAAAACAAACTCTTGAACAGCTTGCTATAAACCTTGGCAAAAAAGCTAGAAAAACAAGACGTAATGTAAACCTTGAACCTATGAACCCTTACGAAAGAAGGATAATTCACAGTGCATTACAAAACGACCCTTATGTAAAAACTTATAGTGAGGGTAAAGAACCTTTTAGATATGTTGTTATATCACCTAAATAATAATCAAGCTTTAAATTTATACCTTTGCTAACAGCAAAGGTATAAATTATATTATAAAATTAGCTATCCCTTTATTTTATATGGGAATAGCTATTTTTTAAATACTGTTAGTTAATTATATTTTACAAATAGATAGGACTTGATAAAATGAAAATTAAAGAATTTGATACAATAGCAGCCATCGCCACATCTTTTGGTGAAGGTGGTATTGGTATTGTTCGTGTTAGCGGTGAAGATGCCTTTAACATTGCAAACAAAATATTCATACCTTTTGATAACAATAAAAAAAATATTAAAATACAAGATTATAAAAGCCATACCCTAACTTATGGCACCATACAAGATAATGGACAAATAATAGATGAAGTTTTGCTATCTGTTATGAAAGCCCCTAAAACTTATACTTGTGAAGACGTTATAGAAATAAACTGCCACGGTGGCAAAGCCTCTACAAAGGCTGTTTTAAGCACTGTTTTAAAAAATGGTGCAAGGATAGCAGAAAATGGAGAATTTACAAAGCGTGCCTTTTTAAACGGTAGGATAGATTTAAGCAAAGCTGAGGCTGTTATTGATATAATAAACGCTAAAACAGAAATAAGCCATAAATCTGCTATGAACAGGCTAGAAGGTAAGCTAAAAGCTAAAATAGACGAATATAGAAACGATATTATAACAATGACGGCTCATATAGAAGCCTCTATAGATTATCCAGAGCACGACGACGAAACAATGACTTATAATATGATAGAAGAAGGCACAAGAAACCTTATTTTAAAAATAGAAAAGCTTTTAAAAACTGCCGACACAGGACGTATTGTAAACGAAGGTATAAAAACAGTTATTTTAGGTAAGCCAAACGTAGGTAAAAGCTCTATATTAAATGTACTTTTAAACGAAGATAGAGCTATAGTAAGTAACATTGCTGGCACAACAAGAGATGTTTTAAAAGAAAACCTTAATATAAACGGTGCTTTGCTTAATATTGTAGATACTGCTGGTATTAGAAAAACAGATGATGTAATAGAAAAAATAGGTGTAGAAAAATCTAAAGAATATGCTAAAGATAGCGATTTAGTCCTTCTTGTTTTAGATAATTCTAAACCTTTAGATGATGAAGATTTAGAAATTTTAGATTTTATAAAAAACAAAAAAACATTAGTGCTTATTAACAAAACAGATTTAAAGGCTAACCTAAACATAGATAGCTTAAAAGAGCATATAAAAGAAGATAACATATTAATGCTTTCTGCTAAAGAAGATTTAGGCTTTGATACATTAAGAGATAAAATAGAAAAGCTATTTTTCGATGGAGAAATAAACGTAAATGAAGATATTTTAATATCTAACGAAAGAAACAAACATTCTCTTTATAACAGCATAGAAAGCCTTAAAAATGTTTTAGAAACAATAGAAAACAAAATGCCTGAAGATTTTATATCTATGGATTTAATAGAAGCCTATAGATATTTAGGCGAAATAACAGGCGAAAGCCTAGATGAAGATGTTATAGACAAAATATTTTCTGAATTTTGTTTAGGCAAATAGAAAGGAGCTTATAATGAACATACTAACGCAAGAAAACATCGATGTTGCCGTTATAGGTGCAGGCCACGCTGGCTGTGAGGCTGCCCTTGCTGCTGCTCGTATTGGCTTTTCTACGGTTTTATTTTCTATAAACTTAGATAGCATAGCTATGATGCCTTGTAACCCTAACATAGGTGGTAGCTCAAAGGGGCATCTTGTTAGAGAGATAGATGCTCTAGGTGGAGAAATGGGCAAAAACATAGATAAAAGCTATATACAAACTCGTATGCTTAATACAAGCAAAGGCCCTGCTGTTTATTCTCTTAGAGCACAGGCTGATAAAAACAAATATCATATAGAAATGAAAAAAGTTTTAGAAAATACACCTAATTTAGATATAGTACAAGGAGAAATTTCTGAAATAATAGTTAAAGATGGTGTTGTTACTGGGGTTTTAAAAGAAGATGGTGTTCTTTATAACTGTAAAGCAGTTATTATATGTGCCGGCACTTATTTAAAGGCAAAATGTTTATACGGTGAAATGGCTATAGAAAGTGGGCCTAATGGCTTAAGACAAGCTACCCATTTAAGCAAATGCCTTGAAGAGCTTGGCATAAAAATGTATCGTTTTAAAACAGGTACACCGGCAAGGATTGATAAAAGAACGGTAGATTTTTCTAAAATGTCTATACAAGATGGAGATGAAAACATTGTTCCTTTCTCTTTTGAAAACACACCTGAAGATATAAAAAGAGAGCAACTTCCTTGCTATCTTACCTACACTAACAGCAAAACACATCAAATAATAAATGATAACTTACACCGCTCTGCTATGTATGGTGGTATGATAGAAGGGACAGGTCCTCGCTATTGCCCTTCTATTGAAGATAAAATTGTACGTTTTGCCGATAAAGAAAGACATCAAATTTTCATTGAGCCTGAAGGTGAAGATACAAACGAAATGTATGTACAAGGTATGAGCACATCTTTACCTATAGATATACAAATAGAAATGTATAGGAGCATAGAAGGTCTTGAAAACTGTAAAATAATGCGTAATGCTTATGCTATAGAATACGATTGTATAGATGCTACCCAGTTAAAACTTAGCCTAGAGTTTAAAAACATAAAAGGGCTTTTTAGTGCGGGACAGTTTAACGGTACATCAGGCTATGAAGAAGCAGCAGCTCAAGGGATAATAGCTGGTATTAACGCTACAAAATATATAAAAAATGAAGAGCCTTTAGTGCTAGATAGGTCTCAGGCTTATATAGGTGTTTTGATAGATGATATAGTTACAAAAGGTAGCCTAGAGCCTTATCGTATGATGACATCTCGTGCTGAATATCGCTTGCTTTTAAGACAAGATAACGCAGATTTAAGGCTTACAGAAATAGGCTATAAGGTTGGGCTTATAACAGAAGATAGATATAACAGATTTTTAGATAAAAAGAAAAAGATAGAAGAAGATATAAAACGTATTAAAAAAATATCTATCGCCCCTAGCGATGAGGTAAACAGTCTTTTAGAAAAATATAACAGCACGCCTTTATCAACAGGCATCAAATTTACAGACCTTATAAAAAGAACAGAGCTTTCTTACACTGCCCTTGCTCCTCTTGATAAAGATAGACCAGAGCTTTCTTATGATATAGAAGAACAAGTTAATATACAAATAAAATATGAAGGCTATATAGAAAAACAATTAAGACAGGTAGAACAATTTAAAAAGCTTGAGAAAAAGCGTATACCAAAAGATATAGATTATAACAAGGTTATGAGCTTAAGCCTAGAAGGTAAGCAAAACCTAGAAAAAATACGCCCAGAAAGCATAGGCCACGCCTCTCGTATATCAGGTATATCCCCTGCTGATATAAATATGCTTTTAGTTTATTTAAACCTTTAACATTTTTGTGTTTTTAGAATAATATAACAGTATGTTTTATAACATAAAATGCCAAGCTATAGACAAAATAAAATTTAATGACTAATTGAAAAATATGAGTAATAGCTCGCGGGGGTGTGGGGAACTCCCCACATAGGGTGGCGGGCTGGTTTAGAATATTAATCACCTTGCCTTAAAACAGAAATTTGAGTTTTCAAAAATATAACAGTATGTTTTATAAAATATACTGTAAAGGAGTGATAGCTTGATTTTTTTACCCATAAAAAACAAACATAAAAAACAAAATTACTTTCATTTAGATAATAGCAAAGCTCCTTTTTTTAGTATATTAAACCATCAATATACTAGCAAAAGTTTTATTTTGCTTATTAAAAAAAACAAGCTTATAGAGGCAAAAAACTTTATAAGCAAAGCTTATTATAAAGATATTAATTTATCCGTATTAAAAGAATTTTTTAACGATGAATATTTATATAAAAGCCTAGATAAAGTAAGCTTTTATATAAACAAAAATGAAAAAATAAATGCCTTTTTGATAATGGATAAAAATTTAAAATTTAAAGGGATTATAAATTTTTATATGATAAATGAGCCTGATAACATTAGCAAATGGAAGATATATAAAATAACAAAAGAAACAACTTATTAAGGAGCTTTTTATGAAAGATTTATTAAAGAATGCTTGTAATGAGCTTAATCTTAACATAGATGATTTGCAAATAGATAATTTTTTAAAATATAAAGATATTTTGCTTGATTGGAACAATAAAATAAACCTTACTGCCATAACAGATGATAAGGAAATTATATTAAAGCATTTTATAGATTGTTTAACTGTATGTAAATTTGTAGATTTTAACAACAAAACCTTTATAGATGTAGGCACAGGGGCAGGCTTTCCTGCCCTTCCTATAAAAATATTTTGTAAAGATAGCCTCCCTACCCTTTTAGATTCTTTAAACAAGCGTATAAACTTTTTAAAATGTGTAGGTGATGAACTAAATTTACAAAATATAACTTACGTACATTCTAGGGCAGAAGATGCTGGGCAAGATGCAAATTTTAGAGAAAAATATGATTTTTGTGTATCTCGTGCCGTTGCAAATTTAAGTGTTTTAGCCGAATTTGATTTACCTTTTGTAAAGGTTGGAGGGTATTTCATCGCTTTAAAAGGCCCTTTGTTAGATAGTGAGCTTATAGATGCTAAAAAAGCTATATCTACCCTTGGAGGAGAGATAGAAAAAATAGAAACTATAAAAATACCTTTTACAGACATAGAGCATAAGCTAGTTTTTATAAAAAAAATAAGACAAACTCCTAAGCAATATCCAAGAAAAGCTGGTAAGGTATCTAAAAATCCTATTAAATGACAAAATATATAGCTATTTAAAGTATTATTTTGTAATTATCTTTTTGTTTAGAATTTTCAGATAATTGGAAATACACAGGAAATATATGCTATAATGCACCTAAAATATAATTCTAAGAGGTGCATTATGCAAAGTTTAACTAATACACAAAAAGAAATAGTTTATTTAGATGTAGAAAAAATTTATCCAAACCCTTACCAACCAAGAAAATCATTTGAAGAAAAAGCTATAGAAGATTTAGCCTTATCTATAGAAAAATATGGTGTGCTAGAGCCTATCCTTGTTAGAGAGGTAAAAGGTTGTTATGAGCTTATAGCAGGTGAACGTAGGCTTAAAGCTTGTAAAAAAATAAATATGGCTAAAATACCTGCTATCATAACTACTATAAATAAAAAAGATAGTGCTTGTATGGCTTTGATAGAAGGCGTACAAAGAGAAAACCTAAACTTTATAGAAGAAGCAGAAGGCTTTCAAACCTTAATGGTAGATTTTGGATATACACAAGGAGAAATAGCTAAAATGATAGGAAAAAAACAATCTACCATATCTAACAAGCTTCGTATTTTAAAGCTAAAAAAAGATATTAAAAATACTATTTTGCAAAACAAGCTTACAGAAAGGCACGCTCGTGCTTTGTTAAAGCTTGAAAATGAAAAACTTCAAAGAGAAGTTTTAGAAAAAATTATAAAATTTAACCTTAACATACAAAAAACAGAACAACTAATAGATAACACTATAAAAAGGCTAAACGGAGAAAGCCTTAAAAGCCAAAAAAACATAAAAGGCTATATAGGAGATATAAGAATATTTACAAATACTATTAAAAACGCTGTAGAAACTATGCAACAATCGGGAGTTGATACTAACTATTCCCTTATAAAAAACGAAAACGGCTATGAAATAACAATTAAAGTTTCTACTAATTAAATTTTATAAAAGGAGGTATTTTTATGGAAATGTTCTTTTTAGATGATAGCAACCTAAACCTTGCTTTTGATGTAAGAAAAAAAGTTTTTATAGAAGAACAAAAAATAGAAAAAGAGCTAGAATTTGATGGAACAGATAAAGATGCCAAAAATATGATATTAAAAATAGATAACAAGCCTGTAGGCACAGGAAGGCTTATAAAGATAGATGATAAAATGTACATAGGTCGTGTTGCTGTGTTAAAAGAACATAGAAACAAAGGGTATGCAAGCCATTTAATGAAATTTTTATTAAATGAAGCTAAAAATATGGGCTATAAAGAGGTTTTTATACACGCTCAATCTTATGCTAAAAATTTTTATGAAAAGCTAGGCTTTAAAGCTTTTGGAGATGAATTTTTAGAGGCTAACATACCTCATATATATATGAAAATAGAAATATAAAATAAAGGGGGCTTAATTTTGAAACTTATAATAGGGCTTGGTAACCCTGGTAATGAATATAAATGGACAAGGCATAACGTTGGTTTTGAGGCTATAGATAAGCTAGCTTATGATTTTAACATTAATGTTAACAAAAATAAATTTAAAGCAATCTACGGTGAAGGGATAATCCACGGGGAAAAAGTTTTGCTTATAAAGCCTTTAACATATATGAACCTTAGCGGAGAATGTGTTAGGGACTTTTTAAATTTTTATAAAGACATAGAGCTTTCTGATATTTTAGTTATATGCGATGATATAAACCTTCCTTTAGGCTCTATAAGAATAAGAAAAAAAGGCTCTGATGGTGGGCAAAACGGGCTTAAAAACATTATTTACCAGCTAGGTAGCGATAGCTTCCCTCGTCTTAGGATAGGCATAGGGCAAAAACCGCCTCATTTTACCCTTGCTAATTTTGTTTTATCAAAATTTAATAAATATGAAGAAGAAGACATTGTAAAAGGCATAACAAACGCAACAGATGCTATAGAAATATTTATAAAAGATAAAGAAAACGGGCTTTCTAACGCTATGAATTTATTTAATAAAAAGCTTAAAAAAGACGAATAGATGGTGATTTTATGAACATATTTAACAATATAAAAAGTAAAAATTTTGAAACTATATTTAATTGTTTAAAAGCAAAAAAACAGCCTTTGTCTTTATCTAATGTTTTAGAATCTCAAAAAAGCCATATTGTTTATAGCATATTTAATAACCTTAATAACTCAAGCCTTATTATCTGTGAAAATGAGCTTAAAGCTAGAAGATTTTATGACGATTTAAAGCTTTTCTTTAAAGATAAAGTTTTTTATTATCCTAGCAAAGACGTTGTTTTTTATAGCGCTGATGTTAAAAGCCGTGATATTATAAAATATCGTTTTGACGTTATTAAAAATATATTATCTGGGGATAAAATAGTAATTGTATTATCTGTAGAGGCTTTGTTTGATAGGCTTGTAAAAAAAGATATTTTTAAAAACTTTATTTTAAATTTTAAAATTGGAGATACTATAAACCTTGAAGATTTAGCTAAAAAACTTGTTTTTATGGGCTATGAAAAACACGATAGCGTAGATGGTATTGGTCAGTTTTCTATCCGTGGTGGCATAATAGATATTTTTAGCCCTATCTTTGAAAACGCCTTTAGGATTGAGCTTTGGGGCGACGAAATAGATTCTATTAGGCTTTTAGATTCTTTCTCTGGAAGGTCTATAGAAAATATTAACAACATAACTATTTATCCTATGCGTGAGCTTGTTTATGAAGAAAATGACATACAAACTGCTATAAAAAACATTTTAAAAGAATTTGAAGATAGCAAAAAAACTTTCATAAAAAATAACAAAACAACAGAGCTTGATACATTAACAAACCATATACAAGAAACTATCGAAAAGCTAAAGCATAGCAAAACCTTCTCTGGCATAGATAAATTTATGCAATTTTTTTATGAAGATAACATAACTTTATTAGACTATCTAGATAAAAACACAATCATTTATTTTGATGAGCCTAACCGTATAAGAGAAAAAGCAAATGTTGTAAAAAATGAATTTTTAGAAAGCTTAAAAGGCCGTATATTAAAAGGTGAAATTTTACCTTGCCAAAACAAAATGATTTTTGAATATGATGAAATATTGTCTTTTTCAAATGATTTTAACAAGGTTTTATTAACTAACCTAGAGCAAACAATAAAAGATTTTTCACCTAAAGAATACATAACATTTAACGTAAAAAGCTCTTTTTTAGAAAGAAACAATATAGAAAATTTATATAAAGAGCTAAAAAGCTATAAAGATTTAAGCTATAAAATTGCGTTTTTAGCAAGCGGTAGCACCCGTTGTGAAAGGCTTACCAAAGAATTTAACGATAATAACATAAACACAGTTTTTTTAACTGAAGATAAACTTCAAGATAGCACCTATGAGCTTCATAACGGCATCGTATATATTATACGTGGTAGCTTAAACAATGGCTTTGAATATCCTGATGAAAAATTTATTGTATTTACAGACAAAGAAATTTTTGGAGAAGAAAAGAAAAAGAAAAAACCTACCAAAAAGAAAAAAGGCACAAAGATAGAAAGCTTTACAGACCTTAAAGTTGGTGATTATGTTGTTCACGATAACCACGGCGTTGCTGTTTTTCGTGGCATAGAAAAAATGATTACAGATGGTGTTAGCAAAGATTACCTAAAGCTAGGCTATGAAGATGACGGCGTGTTATATGTATCTGTAAACCAGCTTGATATGGTACAAAAATATATAGCTGGAGGTAGCTCTGCACCAAAAATTAATAAGCTTGGTGGCAAACAATGGGGCATTGCTAAGGCTAAAGCTAAAAAAGCTATTGAGCTTTTAGCTAAAGATTTGGTTGAGCTTTATGCTAAAAGGCAAAATGCTAAAGGTTTTGTATTTTCTAAAGATAATGTATGGCAAACAGAATTTGAAGATAGCTTCCCTTATGAAGAAACTGATGACCAAATAAACGCTATTGAAGATGTAAAAAAAGATATGGAAAGCACAAAGGTAATGGATAGGCTTATATGCGGTGATGTTGGCTTTGGCAAAACAGAAGTTGCTATCCGTGCTGCTTTTAAAGCTGTTCAAGATAAAAAGCAAGTTGTATTTTTAGTGCCTACAACAATACTTGCTCAACAACATTATCAAACATTTTCTAAAAGAATGCAAAACTATCCTATTAACGTTGATGTTCTTAGCAGGTTTAGAACGCAAAAGCAACAAAAAGAAGCTCTTATAGGTCTTGAAAAAGGAAATGTTGATATTATAATAGGTACACATAGGGTTTTATCTAAAGATATAAACTTTAAAGATTTGGGGCTTATTATTATAGATGAAGAGCAACGCTTTGGTGTTAAGCATAAAGAAAAGCTAAAGGCTTTAAAAGATAACGTGGACGTTTTAACCCTATCTGCAACCCCTATCCCTCGTACCCTTCATATGAGTATGACTGGCATTAGGGATATGAGCTTGTTAGAGGAGCCTCCTCGTGAAAGAATGCCTGTTCAAACTTATGTTTTAGAATATGACACAGAATCTATAAGAAATGCTATAAACCGTGAGCTTGCAAGAGGTGGACAAGTATATTATCTACATAACCGTGTAAACAACATAGAAGAAGAAACCTTAAAAATACAAAATTTGGTGCCAGATGCTGTTGTTTCTTTTGCCCACGGGCAAATGAGTGAGCGTGAGCTTGAAAAAGCTATGATTGGCTTTATGAAAAATGAGATAAACGTTCTTGTTTGTACAACAATAATAGAAACAGGCCTTGATATATCAAATGTAAATACTATTATAATAAACAATGCTGATACAATGGGGCTTAGCCAGCTTTATCAGCTTAGAGGGCGTGTTGGTAGGTCTAACAAAACATCTTTTGCCTATCTTATGTATAAAAAAGATAAAGTTTTACAAGAAACATCTGAAAAAAGGCTACAAACTATAAAAGAATTTACAGAGTTTGGCTCAGGCTTTAAAATAGCTATGCGTGATTTAGAAATACGTGGAGCAGGCAACCTTCTTGGTGCTCAACAACACGGGCATATGGACATTATAGGCTATGAAATGTACTGTAAGCTTTTAGACCAATGCGTAAGAGAGCTTAAAGGTGAAGAAGTTAAAGAGTTTGAAACATTGGTAGATATTTCAATAAATGCTTTTATATCTCCTAGCTATATAGAAAATGAAACACAAAAGTTAGAAATGTATAAAAAAATAGCTAACATAAAAACAGAAAATGATTTCTTAGATGTTCAAGATGAACTGCAAGATAGATTTGGCAATATACCAAAAATGGTTCAAAACCTTTTAGACATTGCTCTTATGAAATCTTATGCAAACAACATAGGTGTTAATAAAATATCTCAATGCGGTAACGTTGTTTCTATACGCTTTAATGAGGATAACAAAGTTAATATTGAAAACCTTAAAAACCTTTTAGAAACTAACAGAAGCTTTTCTTTTGACGGTGCATTACAATATAACGTTAAAGACAATAAAGATACTTTTGTAAACAACCTTAAAGATATATTCTTAAATTTAAAATAAAATCAATTTTTTAAATACTTTGTGTTAAAAAACAATATATTTATATTACATAAAAAAGTGGATAATAATTTTATTTTTATAAAATTATTATCCACTTTTTTTCACTTCCTCAACATTTATTTAATATTATTTTTAAATTGACTAAATATATTTTCAAATTCCTTAATGCTTACAACCTGACTGCTATCAAAAACACCATTTTCAACAGGTAATAGCTGTGTCCCTACAATAGCTTTTATAGCCTCTTGTTGATAACTTTTTGCATTTTTTATTTCCACATTTTCTTTTGTTAAGCTATCTAAAGGCATATTTAGTAAGTTAGTATATCTATATAAAACTACAGCAAGTTCCCCTTTTGTTACATCTTTGCTTGGTAAAAATTGTTTTTCGTTTTCTCCAACCATAATACTGTTTAAGTTTGCATATGCAATATAAGGTGTGCTATAGGATATTCTGCTAATATCTTCAAAGGTATAATCTAAAGATTTTAAAGGCTTACCAGCTTTACGTGTATCTGCATCTTTTCCTATCTCCACTGCAAGTTGCTCACGTGTTAAATTTGTTTTAGGTGTGTTTTTTATGCTTGTATCTTGTAAAATATATTCTATAGCTGTATCTTTTCCTTG
Source organism: uncultured Clostridia bacterium (assembly GCA_944381435.1). Taxonomy (GTDB): domain Bacteria; phylum Bacillota; class Clostridia; order Lachnospirales; family CAG-274; genus Tyzzerella. The sequence continues at coordinate 46,205 of CALWLD010000005.1, read as the reverse complement.
TAAATAATCTTCTCTTGTTTGCTCTTTATAAACATCTGGTTTGAAAGCTTCCATATCATAAGGCTCTGCCTCTTTTAACAATGTTGATAAATCAAAATATTTATTAGAATATCTTACCTGTATTTTACTATTTGGAAGTTCAAACATACCTACCTCACCAAAATGGTCTACGCTACCTCCTGTATTTCCTCCAACTATAGTAGCCCCTATCTCTTTAAACTCTACTGCATTAATAAGAGCAGATGAAAAAGTATTACTACCTGTTAAAGCATAAACAGATAAGCCATCTTGTTTTATCCCCTCTTCCAAAGCATACATTAAAGGCATTATAACACCGTCAGAGCCACCGCCGTTATTTCTTAAATCTACTATAACCTTTTTATAACCATTTTTTACTATATCTTCTTGTACTTGCTTTGCAAAATCTTCCATAGGTAAATTTTCATCTTCTATACAAGAATTGTATTGGATATATAATGTATCTTTAGCTATTTCATTTTTAAAATATATTTTACTTTTATCTCTTTTAGTTGGTATTTTATTTTCTAACCTTTCAAGCTTTACATTAGCCATTTCTTCTATAGGCACTGCATCTAGCTTTATAGTTTTCTCTTCTTCACCTATTTTTATATTTAATGTAATATCCTTTGGAGAGCTTAATATACCTGTATATTCTAATATATTATATATATTAAAATAACCTAAAAAGTTAGCATCTAGGTAAGTTTCATTGTCATAGCTTATTACAGGCATCATTTTCTTTTTAGCATCATCAATAGACATACCATTTATACCTATTACAATACCACCTAAAGCCTCTTTGTTTTTCTCATCAATAGTTACAACCATAATACCTTCTTCTACCTGCATTAAACCTAAAGGCATTTGTAAAGCCTGATTTGCAACTGTGTTAAGGCTAACCTTTGTATGAGAATCACCTATAAGTGCTGTTATTTCTGATAAAGCCAATACAAAATCAAAATCACTCATTTTGTCTAATTTCTCTTCTATTTCTTTAGCTTTTTCTAAAAAAACTTCCTTTTCATTTTTGTTATACATATCTGGGTGTTTTTCTTCTAAAGTTTTTAATAAAAAATCTAAATCTGCTTTACGAGCTTTAGCTACATCTTGGCTTACCTCTTTGTTTATGCTAGCCTCTTCTGCTTTAGCTACAATAGGTGTAAAACCATTAAAAGCTAAAATACTTGTTAATAAAATTGCATATAATTTTCTTTTCATATTATTTTCTCCTCATTTGTAAGATTTTATATATAATACGAAATAAAGCATATTTTGTTTTAATAAAATTATTTTTCTTTTTTATCTTCTATGTTAGTTTCTGCTGTTATATAAATAGGTCTTTTTTTAACCTCTAAATAAATTTTACCTATATATTCTCCAAGAATACCACAAGATAATATAATTATACCACCTATAAATAAGTTAATTGTAATTATAGATGCATAACCTGCCACATCTACCCCTAAAATTAACGTTTTTAAAACAATATATATTAAATATATAAAGGAAAAGCAAGATATAAAAAACCCTAAAATAGATGCTATTTTTAAAGGGAATGTAGAAAAGGCTGTTATCCCATCTATTGCATAGGAAAATAGCTTAAAAAAGTTCCATTTACTAACCCCTGCTGCACGGTCCACATTTTCAAAGCTTATCCATTTTGTGTTAAAGCCAACCCAACTAAAAATACCTTTAGAAAAACGTTGCACCTCGCTAAGAGCAAGCACCGCATTAACCATTTTTCTTGTCATAAGCCTAAAATCTCCAGCACCGTTTGGCATATTAACCTCTGATATTTTGTTAGTTAGCTTATAAAAATTGTTAGTAAAAAATGTTCTAAGCTTTCCATCACCTTTTCTATCAGCACGGTAACCTCCGCAACAGTCGTATCCTTCTTCTATATAGCTTATCATTTTAGGTATCATAGAAGGTGGGTTTTGCATATCCGAATCCATTATTAAAACCATATCTCCACTAGATTGTAAAAGCCCTGCATACATAGCAGATTCTTTGCCAAAGTTTCTAGAAAATGATATATATTTAACTTTATCATCATCTTTAGCTAGGGTTTTTATTATAGAAAGCGTGTTATCCACGCTACCGTCATCTACAAATATATATGTAAATTTATAGTCTGGCACAGTTTGTACAATTTCTTCTAGTGCGTTATAAAGTATATTTAAAACTTGGCTCTCGTTATAACAAGGCACAACAATATCTATAGTTTTCATCTTTTCACCCTCATATTTATTTATAAAATATTATATATTATACCACAAATTAACAATTTTAAAAACTACTATTTAAAAAATAATAAAAATATTATATAATATTAGAGGTTGTAGACAAAGTTTTTGCCATTTTTGTAATTTTAATATTTTAGAATAAAGGCAAGATGATAGAAATTATCTATTCCCGCCCACCACCCTTCTTCTAGGGCTTTGCCCTAGAACCATTTAATTACTTAAATATTTATGGTAAAAGACTTTAATATTATTTTATCTACAGTCTGAAATATTATATAATATTAGAGGTTGTAGGAAAAAAGTTACTTTGAATAGTATTTTGCCTATAGCCTGAAATACTATATATTACTTTTTAATTTAAGGAGTTTTTATGAAAATATTAATTGAGCTTTTTATAGTGTTTTTTAAAATAGGTTCTTTAACCTTTGGAGGAGGCATAGCTATGCTTCCTATGTTACAAAGAGAGCTTGTGCAAAATAAACAATGGGCAACAGAAGAGGAGCTTATGAACTATTATTCCATAGGGCAATGCACCCCAGGGATAATAGCTATAAACACAGCAACCTTTGTAGGATATAAGCTAAAAGGGAAAATAGGAGCTGTGTTTTCTACCTTTGGTATGGTTTGCCCTTCTCTTATAATAATTATGGTGATAGCTAGCTTTATCAAAAACTTTTTACACATACAATGGGTTATGTATGTTTTTGCTGGCATAAAAATAGCTGTTGCCTGCCTTGTTTTAGATGCTTTTATTAGCTTTTTAAAGAAAAACGTTAAAAGTAAAATTGCATTTTTGCTATGTTCTATAGCTTTTATATTAAACCTTGTGCTTAAAATATCCCCTGTGTATATTATTTTTGCTTGTGTTATTTTTAGCATATTTTTCACAAAATTTAACAACAAGGAGGCTTTAAAATGATATATTTAGAGCTATTTATAGAGTTTTTTAAAATAGGGCTTTTTTCTGTAGGTGGAGGCCTTGCCACCCTTCCTTTCTTAAACAAGCTAATAGATACAAAAGGCTGGTACAATGTATCTGAGCTTACAAATATGCTTGCCATATCAGAATCTACCCCTGGGCCTATTGGCGTTAATATGGCAACCTATGTAGGCTTTCACATAGCAAGTGTTTTAGGTGCATTGGTTGCAACCTTTGCTCTTGTGCTACCTTCTTATATAGTTATTATAATAATATCTAATTTTTTAACAAGGTTTCAAAATAGTAAATACGTAATAAATACATTTAGCATAATAAGACCTGTTGTTACAGGGCTTATAGGGGTATCTTTTATAACAATTTTTAACACGGCTATGTTTTCCCTTGGCTTTGATGTAAAAAAAATTATTATATTTTTTATAATATTATTTCTTATTTTAAAATATAAAAAACACCCTATTTTTTATGTAGCACTTGGTGGATTTTTAGGCTTTTTATTTAAGCTTAGCTAGAAAGGAGCATTATATGATAGATTTTAATACCTTATCTAAAGAAGAACTTATAAATTTAAAACAAGATTTACAAAAACAATATGATGGCTATTTATCTCTAAAGCTAGACTTAAATATGTCAAGAGGTAAGCCTTGTAAAGAACAACTAGATTTATCTAATGATATGTTAAATATAAAAGATTATATATCTAGCGATAACATAGATTTAAGAAACTACGGCATATTAGATGGTATAAAAGAAGCTAAAGATTTTTTTGGAAGCCTTTTAGATATTGCTAGCAAAAACATCATAATAGGAGGTAATTCTACCTTAAATATGATATATGATGCTATATCTAGGTTATATATATTTGGCTACAATGGCTATACCCCTTGGCATAAGCTTGATAAGGTAAAGTTTTTATGCCCTGTACCTGGATATGATAGGCATTTTGATATATTAGAAAAATTTAACTTTGAAATGATAAATATACCTATTACAAAAGATGGCATAGATATGGATATGGTGGAGGCTCTTTGCAAAGAAGATGAAAGCATAAAAGGTATAATATGTGTTCCTTTGTATTCTAACCCTACTGGCACTTGCTATAGCGATGAGACGATAAAAAGGCTTGCCAAAATGGAAACAAAGGCAAAAGATTTTAAAATTTTTTATGACAATGCTTATGCTATACACTATGTTTATGAAAAAATTAATCTTTATAACATTTTTGATGCTTGTAAAAAATATAACACAGAAGATAGAATTTATTATTTCTTTTCCACATCTAAAATAAACTTTCCAGGAGGAGGAATTTCCCTTTTAGCAGGCAGTGATAACACAATAAAAGATACTCTTAAGCACCTATCTATACAAACTATAGGATACGATAAAATAAACCAATTAAGAACAGTTAAGTTTTTAAAAGATAAAGAAAACACCTTAAAATTTATGGATAAACACGCAAACATTTTAAAGCCTAAATTTGATATAGTTTTAAATACACTAAAAGAAAATTTTAAAGATAACCCTATCTTAAAATGGGAAGAGCCTAAAGGAGGTTATTTTGTATCTGTAAATACAGAAAATGGCCTAGCTAAAAAGGTTGTATCTATGTGTAAAGAGCTTGGGGTTATATTAACAGATGCAGGAAGCACCTATCCTAAAAAGCTAGACCCAAATGATAGCAACATAAGGCTTGCCCCTTCTTTTCCTAGCATAGAAGAGCTTAAAAAGGCAATGGATATATTTTGTCTTTGTGTAAAAATTGCTACAATAGACAAAATGTTAGCATAAAGTAACTTGATTTTTTTTCAATTTATGTTATAATTATAAAAATATATATCATAAGGAGTGGATACAATGGTAAAGTTAAACGAAAATTATTTAAACTTAAAAGAAAGCTATCTTTTTTCTGATATAGCTAAAAGAGTTAGCAAATTTAGCGAAGAAAACCCTGATAAAAAAATTATACGTCTTGGTATAGGCGATGTTACAAAACCTCTCAACAAAGCTGTTATAGAAAATTTACACTTAGCTGTTGATGAAATGGCAAACGAAAGCACTTTCAAAGGATATGGCCCAGAGCAAGGCTATGACTTTTTAAGAAACGCCATCAAAGATTATTATGACAGAAAAGGTGTTTCTTTAGATGCTGGTGAAATTTTTGTATCTGACGGTGCTAAATCAGACACTGGTAACATAACAGACCTTTTTTCTGTAGATAACACAGTTATGATACCAGACCCTGTTTATCCTGTTTATGTAGATACAAACATTATGAACGGCAGAGAAATTGTTTACATAGATGCTAACAAAGATAACGACTTTTTACCTCTTCCTGATAAAAGCAAAAAAGCAGATTTAATATATATTTGCTCTCCTAACAACCCTACAGGTGCTTGCTATAACAGAGAACAGCTTAAAATGTGGGTAGATTATGCATTAGAGATTGGAGCTATCATTTTATTTGATGCAGCTTACGAGTGCTTTATATCTGATGATAACTTACCTACTAGCATTTTTGAAATAGAAGGTGCTAGAAAATGTGCTATAGAGTTTTGCTCTTTATCTAAAACAGCAGGCTTTACAGGCACTAGATGTGGTTATACTATCGTTCCTAAAGATATTGTTATAAAAAGCTCAAAAGGTACAGATATGAGCCTTAACCAAATGTGGAACAGACGCCAAACTACAAAATTTAACGGTGTACCTTATATTATCCAAAAAGGTGCTTGTGCTGTATTTAGCGAAGAAGGTATGAAAATGTCTAAAGACACTATCAATTACTACAAAGAAAATGCTAAAATAATTGCAAACACTATGGAAGAATGCGGTATTAACTATTACGGCGGTATTAACTCTCCTTACATCTGGTTTGAATGTCCTGATAATATGGGCTCTTGGGATTTCTTTGATAAAATGTTAAATGAAATAGCTGTAGTAGGTACACCTGGCGTTGGCTTTGGTAAAAACGGTGATGGTTATTTCAGGCTTTCATCTTTTGGTAGCAGAGAAGCTACTATCGAAGCTATGGATAGATTTAAAACTTTATTTAAATAATAAAAAGCGTAGATTTTATCTACGCTTTTTATTATTTATTAGTTTTTAACAACAGTTAATGTTACATCTTCTCCGTTAATGTTCCAATCTTTAGTATAGCCGTCTTTAGCATCGTTTAAAATATCTGTTGCTAAAACATCTTCTTTTATTTGTTCTATATTTTTAGAAATAATGTTTTTAATTTTTTCATTGTTAGAATAATAAACAGTTATTTTATCTAAAACTTCAAAGCCTGCTTCTTTTCTCATTGTTTGGATTTTACTAATTATTTCCCTTACAAAGCCTTCTTCTAAAAGTTCTTCTGTAAGGTTTGTATCTAAAACAACAGTAATGTTTTTATCGCTTTCAGATACATAGCCTTCCATTTGAGCAGTTTCTATTAAAACATCTTCTTCTGCAAGCTCAATGCTTTCGCCCTCTACGCTAAACTTAATAAAGCCTGTTTCTTTAAGCTCATTCATAAGCTTAATACCATCATTTTCTTTAAGATAATTGCCTATAGAAGGTACAAGTTTACCGTATTTTTTACCAAGAGTTCTAAGCTGTGGCTTAAAGTTATAGCTTGCAAAGCTAGAAACATCGTCTTTAAATTCTACGTTTTTAATGTTAAGCTCTTCTTTAATAATATCTATAAACATATCATCAAGGTTTTTGTTAGCTTTAACAAACATATTCCCTATAGGTTGACGGTTTTTAATGTTGGCAGTGTTTCTACCTGCACGCCCTGCAACAACAATAGATAAAACTATATCCATATCTTCTTCTAACTTTTTATCAATAAGTTTTTCATCGTATTTAGGATAATCGCAAAGGTGAACACTTTCAGGAGCATTTTTATCTACCTTACAAACAAGGTTTTGATATATGCTTTCTGCAATAAACGGTGTAAAAGGAGCAGAGAGTTTTGTAATTGTAGTTAAAACTGTATATAACGTCATATAAGCATTAACCTTATCTTGTGGCATATCTTTGCCCCAGAAACGCTCTCTTGAACGTCTTACATACCAGTTGCTAAGCTCATCTACAAAATCTGTCATAGCTCTTGATGTTTCTGTAAGTTTATAGTTTTCAAGGCCTTCATCTACAAATTTAACTAAAGAATTAAGCCTTGATAAAATCCATTTATCCATAGGTGCAAGCTTATCATATTCTAGCTTGTAATCGTTAGGGTTAAAGTTATCTATGTTTGCATATAAAACAAAGAAAGCGTAAGTGTTCCATAAAGTACCCATAAATTTACGTTGACCTTCGTTTACAGCCTCTTCGTAAAATCTGTTAGGTAACCAAGGAGAGCTGTTAGTATAGAAATACCATCTAACTGCATCTGCACCTTGTTTGTCTAAAACAGTCCAAGGGTCTACAACGTTTCCTGTGTGTTTGCTCATTTTTTTGCCGTCTTTATCTTGCACGTGGCCTAAAACGATAACGTTTTTATATGGTGCTTTATCAAATAATAAAGTTGATATAGCCATAAGCGTGTAGAACCAACCTCTTGTTTGGTCTATTGCCTCTGATATAAAATCTGCTGGGAAGTTTTCAGCAAATATTTCTTTATTTTCAAATGGATAATGCCATTGTGCAAAAGGCATACAGCCAGAATCGAACCAACAGTCAATAACCTCTGTAACACGTTTCATTTTGCCGTTACATTTAGGACAATTTAAGTGTACATTATCAATATAAGGTTTATGAAGCTCTATTTCATCAGGGCAATCGCTAGATTTTTGTTTTAGCTCTTCAATGCTACCGATAGCCTCTTTATGTCCACAGCTACATTCCCAAATAGGAAGAGGTGTACCCCAATAACGCTCTCTTGATAAGCCCCAATCGATAACGTTTTCAAGGAAATTACCAAAACGTCCTTGTTTAATGTTATCTGGCATCCAGTTTACTGTATTGTTATTTTTTACTAACATATCACGCACTTTTGTCATAGCTATAAACCAAGTGTCTCTAGCATAATATAATAAAGGCGTGTCGCATCTCCAGCAGAAAGGATAGCTATGTTCGTAATTTTCTGCTTTTAAAAGCTTGTTTTCTTGTTTTAATTTTTTAATAATATCAATATCGGCATCTTTAACAAATACACCAGCAAAATCTGTAACTTCTGGTAAAAATTTACCTTCTTCGTTTACAAGCTGTACAAAAGGTAAATCGTTATCTTTACCAACGCGAGAATCGTCTTCACCAAATGCAGGTGCACAGTGTACTATACCTGTACCGTCTGTAAGTGTAACGTAAGAATCGCAAACTACATAATAAGCTTTTTTATCTTTTACTATATCTTTAGCATAATCAAAAAGTGGTTCGTATTCTAAACCTTTAAGGCTAGCACCTTTTACTTTTTCTAAAACAACAGGTTTTTCTTCTTCCCCAAAAACTTTAGAAACTAAAGCATCTGCTAAAATATATTTTTCTCCGTTAAGCTCAACTTTTGCATAGTCTTCATCTGCATTAACAGTTAAAGCTACGTTTGATGGAAGCGTCCAAGGTGTAGTTGTCCAAGCAAGTAAAAACTCGTTTGTTGTGCCTTTTACTAAGAATTTTGCAAAGGCAGATTTGTCTTTAACATCTTTATAACCTTGAGCAACCTCGTGGCTAGATAAAGATGTACCACAACGTGGGCAATAAGGCACTATTTTATGTCCTTTATATAATAAGCCTTTATCCCAAATTTGTTTTAAAGCCCACCAAACAGATTCAATATAAGTGTTATGATAAGTTACATAAGGGTTATCCATATCAGCCCAAAAACCTACCCTATCACTCATTTTTCTCCATAAGCTTTCGTAAGTGAATACGCTTTCTTTACATTGTTTTATAAAAGGCTCAACACCATATTTTTCTATTTGTGGTTTACCGCTTATGCCAAGCTTTTTCTCTATCTCAAGCTCAACAGGTAAGCCGTGTGTATCCCAGCCTGCTTTTCTTAAAACTTTATAGCCTTTCATTGTTTTATAACGTGGGATAATATCTTTTATAGTACGTGTTAAAATGTGTCCAATGTGTGGCTTACCGTTTGCCGTAGGTGGTCCATCAAAAAATGTGAAAACCTCCCCGTCTTTTCTGTTATCTATACTTTTTTGGAAAATGTCATTTTCTTTCCAAAAGCTTAAAATTTCTTTTTCTCTTTCAACAAAGTCTAAATTAGTTAAAACCTTATCGTACATAAAAACCTCCTTAAATTTTTGTAAATGCAAAAAAGCCCTGCAAAATAACAGGACGTAATAAACGCGGTACCACCTGATTTGATAGCTAAAGCTACCCTCTCAAACCCTGTAACGTAGGGGTACGTTAAAGCCTACTAATAATTTTTATAAACTTACTTTCGGTTTACTGCTAAAAGGTGATTTTCAGTATAAACCTTTTGGCTAGGCTTCCACCGTCCCTAGCTCGCTAAACTAAGAATATATACCTACTGTCCTTATCAAAGCATTTACATATTTCTTTTATTATACATTTTTAAAATAAATTTGTAAAGAGTAAATTTATGTGATAAAATAACAATATATTGTTAAAATATCGTTTTAAGAGGTGTTTTTTTGAAAGATTTAGAAGAAATATATAACAAAATAAACAATTTAACCTATCTTTTAGATAGAAAGATTGAGCTATTAAGCTTAATATTAAACATTACAAAAAACCAAAAGCTTGTTTTTGAAAATAACAAAAACCAAGATACATTGCCATTTCTTGATATATCCATAGAAGAAAAGCAGAAGCTAATAGATGAGCTTGTTAGCATAGATGATATGTTCTTAAGCATTTTTGAAAGCTTTAAAGGTAACCTTAACAAACACAAAGATATTTTTAAAGAAGATATAAAAACACTTAAACATAAAATACAAGAAATAACAGAGCTAGATTTTAAAATTCGCATACAAGAAGAAAAAAATAAAAATTTACAAAATATAAACATTAAAAATAACCTTATGAACGTAGAAAAAGTAAAAACTTTAAAAGTTTCTAAAGATAATATGCTAAAAAAATATAAAAATAACACAAACAAATAATATGCAAAGCTAAAAAGCATATTAAATTATATAAACAAGGGTAAAGATTTTATCTTTACCCTTCAGACTGTAGACAAAATAATTTTTATAAAAATTAATATCATAAACATCAAAAAGCGGAACGCAGATGGGCGGGGTACGGGGTGTCCCCGCATAGGGTGGTGGGTGGGTTTAGAGTATTGATAACCTTACCTTAAAATAAAAAATTTAAAAATTGCAAAAAGATTGTCCACTTTGTCGACAATCTCCTTTACCCTTATTTCAAGTTGTATACAAAGTTTTCGTCATTTTTGTAATTTTAATATTTTAGAGTAAAGGCAAAATGATAAAAATTATCTGTTCCCGCCAACCACCCTTCTTCTAGGGCTTTGCCCTATAACCCTTTAATTACTTAAATATTTATGGTATAAGGCTTTAATATTATTTTGTCTGCACTCTAAAACAAGGGTAAAGACTTTATCTTTACCCTTGTTTATATCTTTATTGCAATTAAGCTAATCTTAAAATTTTGTAGCTAAATATTTTTCTACAGATGTAATAGCATTAGCTCCATCAGAAACAGCAGTTACTATTTGCCTTAAAGCTTTTGTTCTAACATCGCCTGCCACAAAAACCCCTTCTACAGATGTTTTGCAGTCTTCTGTAGCGATAATATAATTTCCATCATCTAGCTTTAAATGTTTTTCAAATATATGGCTATTAGGCACAATACCTATTGCAACAAAAACCCCATCTACATCTAATGTTTTTTTCTCATTTGTTTTTACATTAGATATATTAATAGCTTTAACTTCGTTATCTCCACATATTTCATCTACAACGCTATCCCATATAACTTCTATATTGCTAATAGAAAAAACTTTTTCTTGTAAAATTTTTACACCACGAAATTCGTCTCTTCTATGAATAAGATATACCTTTTTACAAAGCCTAGATAAAAAGATAGCATCTTCTAAAGCAACATCGCCTCCACCAACAACTGCTACAGTTTTTTCTTTATAGAAAGCTCCATCACAAGTAGCACAATAAGATACCCCCTTGCCATATAGCTCTTTTTCACCTTTAACCTCTAGCATTCTATGGTTTGCTCCTGTTGCTATTATAACAGTTCTTGTTAAAAACTCGTTTTTCTTACAATGTACCTTTTTTATATCATCCATTATTTCAAGCTCTAACACTTCATCTTTTATAAACTGTGAGCCTAGCTTTTCTGCGTGTTGTCTAAATTTTTGCCCCATATCAAAGCCGTTTATCTCAGGTAAGCCTGGATAGTTATCTACCTCGTAAGTGTTTAAAACTTGGCCACCGCTCATATATTGCTTTTCTATGGTTATTGTTTTAAGCTTTGCTCTTTCTGCATAAATAGCAGCAGCAAGGCCAGAAGGCCCAGAGCCTATTATAACCACATCATATATGTTTTCATTATGCATAAATATCACCTCTTCTTATATTATATCCTTATATTACATTTTTAAAATTACAATGTCAATACTGTAATTGCAATAATTAAAAATATATGCTATAATACTTAATATTTATTATTAGGAGGTAAAAATGAACGGTTTTTTTGATTTAGACAACCCTGCTTGGCGTTTTGTTGGCAAATTTTTTGATGCTTGTTTTTTAAGTGTTATATATCTTATATTTTGTATACCTATCTTTACAATAGGAGCTGCAAACACAGCCTTATATTATGTGTTTTTAAAGCTTGCTAAAGATGAAGAAGGCTACCTTATAAGAGATTTTATAAAATCTTTTAAACAAAATTTTAAACAAAGCACTTTAGTTTGGCTTATTTTATTTATCATAGGCGTAGTCCTTATTGTAGATATTTATTATTTTAAATTTATACCTACAACAAAAGGTGTATTTATGTACTATGTGCTTTGGATAATATTTCTTATATACAGCGTTATAAATTTATATATTTTCCCTTTAATATGTAAATTTGAAAACACTACTAAAAATATGTTTAAATTTTCTTTTATAATGTCTATAAGGCATCTAGGTTGGACTACTCTTATGGTTATATTAGCCGTTGTTATTATTTTATCTGCAACGCGTGTCCCTCCTGTTTTAGTCTTTGTCCCTGGTATATTAGCCTTTTTTAACTCTTATATATTTAACCATATCTTTGATATTTATATTAGAAAAATGCAAGAAATGGAAAAAGAGCAAGAAACCTCTAATGAAAATATATAAAGCTAACCTTAAAGCCCTATAGATAACCTATAGGGCTTTATCAAATTACCTGTTTAACTAAGCAATTTTTAAATTTCACTCAAAAATTAGGGGGAAATGAGTGGTACAATATAATTATTACCTATTTTTTTTATTGTATACATAAAAATACTTGAAAAATAAAAAAATTTTTGGTATAATATATAAAATTCAATATGTATCAGCGTTTATACTTTTGTATATGAATGAAAGCTAATCTATAAATAAAATTTTAGAGAGTTAATGGTTGGTGTAAATTAGCATTTTATTATAGAGTTCCACTTTCAAAGCTTATGGTTAAGAGCCATAGGGTAAGCCCTTTATAGCTTTAATGAGTGGCTATTTATAAATAGCAATTTAGGTGGCAACACGGGTTATTCTCGTCCTAAAATAAGTTTTATTTTAATGTAAAATTTATTTTAGGACGTTTTTTATTTTAAAATTAGCATATAATTTTATAAAATACAAAGTATATAGGTACAAATATTTTAAAAAGGAGTTTTTAATATGTTAGACATTAAAAGAATTAGAGAAGATTTTGAAGGTGTTAAAAAAGCGTTAGAAAAAAGAGGCAAAAAGTACGATTTAGAAAGCTTTTTAACCCTTGATGAGAAAAGAAGAAACCTTCTACAACAAGTAGAAGAGCTTAAAAACAAACAAAACACTACATCAAAGCAAGTGCCTATATTAAAAAAAGAAGGTAAAGATACAACAGAGCTTATGGCAGAGATGAAAGAGCTTTCTGAAAAAATAAAAGGCTTAGATAATCAGGTTAGAGAGGTAGATGAAGAGATAAAAACACTTTTATATAGCATACCTAACACGCCAAATGAAAAAGTACCTTTTGGGGCTGATGATACAGAAAACGAAGAAGTGAGAAAATTTGGCGAACCTAGAAATTTTGACTTTGAGCCAAAACCACACTGGGATTTAGGTGAAATGCACGATATTTTAGATTTTAGCCGTGCTGCAAAAATATCTGGTGCTAGGTTTACAGTTTATAAAGGGCTTGGTGCTAGGTTAGAGCGTGCTTTAATAAACTTTATGTTAGATACACACATAGATAAGCACGGCTATGTAGAGGTTATGCCACCACAAATGGTAAACAAAGACAGTATGTACGGCACAGGTCAATTACCAAAATTTGCCGAAGATATGTTTAGGGTAGAAAACAACGGCTATTACCTTGTTCCTACTGCCGAAGTACCTGTTACTAATCTTTACAGAGATGAAATTTTAGATGGTAGCAATTTAACAATTAGCCATTGTGCATTTACTGCTTGTTTTAGAGCAGAGGCAGGCTCTGCAGGGCGTGATACAAGAGGTCTTATCCGCCAACATCAGTTTAACAAAGTTGAGCTTGTTAAATTTACAAGACCAGAAAAATCTTATGAAGAGCTAGAAAAGCTTACAAACGATGCTGAAAACATTTTAAAACTTTTAAATCTTCCTTATAGAGTTGTAAGGCTTTGCGGTGGAGATTTAGGCTTTAGCTCTGCTATGACTTATGACATAGAGGTTTGGTTACCTAGCTATAACAGATATGTAGAAATTTCTAGCTGTTCAAACTTTGAAGATTTCCAAGCTAGACGTGCTAACATTAAATTTAAAGATAACGTTAAAGACAAAGCTACATTAGTGCATACATTAAACGGTAGCGGGCTTGCCATAGGTAGAACTGTATCTGCTATATTAGAAAATTACCAACAAGAAGATGGTAGCATTATTATCCCAGATGTTTTAGTACCTTATATGGGTGGTATCAACAAAATAGGATAATCTTTAAGGGGGTTATGCCTATGAAAAATGTTAAATATCTGCTTTTATTATGTATTTTCACACTTTTACTTACCATACCTGTTAATGCAGAAACTATAGATTACAAAAATATATATTTAAACCATATTAAACAAGATAAAGAAATAAAAGAAATTTTTGTTTACGATTTAGATAAAGATAATATCCCAGAGTTATTTACCTATAAATATAATGAAGTAAATAATAAGTATTTGTTTATTTATGAAATATTTACTATAGAAAACGGTAAAACAAAAAAGATATTAACTTTAGAACCTGATGTTAAAACACCATCTAAATATATATCAAATCCTATAAGCTATTTTACAAGCAATAACAACGATGGGTTATATTTTAAATCAAATAATATAGATGTAAATAATACTATAGAATATTATAAAATAAACTATAAAAAAGGCGATGATAACGCTAGTACAACATTATTAGGTAGCTTTAAAACTACTCTTTATTATAACTTTGGAGTTAATTTTACAGAAGAATATTTCTATAATAACAAAAAAGTTACAGAAAGTGAATTTTTAGAAAAATTAAATATTAATAAAGGCTTAACTTTTTTATCTGTTGCTTTAAATAATGATTTAAATAAAGAAAAAAGGCTAGATTTTGCTATAAATATGTATAAAAATAATGTTGCAAACCCTACCTTTTATATGGGTAGTTTCTCCACTATACTATATGATAGCGATTTATATACAATCTATAAAAATGAAGAAAAACCTAGCGTGCTTCTTATAAACGGTGGTATCGTTACGAAAGCTAACCCTATTACAGAAAATAATGTAACTTATTTACCTGTTAGGCTTGTTTGCAACTTTATAAATAAAGATTTAATTTATAACCCTAAAGATAACACCATTACTATTGATAATGTATCTGTTAATGTTAAAACAGGTGATATTTTAGCTAACAACTTAAAAGATAAAGCTTTAGTTAAAAATGTAAATAATAATCTTTATTTATCTACTGATTTTTTTGAAAAATATTTAAATTTTAACATATCTTCTAACAGAGAATATATAGATATAATTGCTTTAGAAGATAAATCTATAAGCTTAAAGGCTAAGCCTATAGAAGAGGTAGAAAAAATTGTAAAAGAAAAAGCATCAGAAGAATTTAAAATATTAGAAAATATACAAAGAAAAGAAGATTTAGGCAGGTATTATATTTTTGAAATAAACCACAAAGTAATGAAAAATGGTTTTGAATATGGAACATTTATTTATTATGATAAATATACAGGTGTTTTCTATGAAAACTTTTTAAACCTTTCATCTGACTTTAACTTCTAGCTTAAAAATAGTGAAGGCTTTGCCTTCACTATTTTTAAAATATGTCCATTTTTGAAACCATATCCCCTGCTTTATCTAGCATTTTTTTACCGTCGTTAGCCATTTTGTTTCTCATTCTTTTATCTGTCATAGCATAAGCTAAGCCAACTATACCTACTACACCTGTTGTTATTAAACCTGCTGTTGTCATTTTTCTCATAAATATAGCCCTCCTTAATAAATTAAGTTTAAAAAATAATTGTTTTTATTATTTATTAAACTATCTTATTGATAATAAATAATAAAAGCATAGGTGAGAACCTATGCTTTTATTATGCTTATAATATATAAAAAATATTAAGCCAATTTTTAGATATTATCTTCTTTTTCTTCGTCGTTATCTTGTTTATTTTCTTCTTTTTTCTGTTTTCTTTCAATTTTGTCAATTTCTTCTTTTATGCCGTCAAATAAATTTTTTATGCCATCAAAAATATCTTCTCTAAAATCTTCTAATTCGTCAATTTCTTCTTCCTCTTCATAAATATCATCTAATGTTTTGTTTTTTTCTATTATATCTTCTTCTATATCTTTTGCCTTTTTTATCATATCGTCAAAGCTATCTGTATCGTTTACGTATTTATAGTTTTCGTATATATCGTAAAGCTCTTTTGCTAAATCGTTAGTTATGTATATTTTACATAAAACAAGAAGTGCTTTTTCATAAGATTTTTTAGGTAAATCAAAATCAACCATTTTTAAAAGCTTGTTTTTAGCTTCTTCCTCTTTGTCTTTTTTATTAGTCTTTACATAAACATTTATAAGGTTTAATAAAGAATTTACAAATTCTTCGTTATATATGCCTATGATTTCTTCTTTTATGCTGTTTTCTGTTTCGTAATAAAACAAGGCTTTTTCATAGTTTCCTAATATATAATATATATCCCCTGTTCTTTTTAACGCCGATGCATAAAACATATGCTTTTCTCCTACAGTTTCTTTAACTATGTTTAAAGATTTTAGCTGTATATCAAGTGCATCTTGTGCTCTATCTGCTTTTAAATAGTTATCAGATAGTTTAGAAAAAGCTTCAGCAACATAAGGGTGCTTTTTATCTACCTTTTGTTCTAAAAGGTTACAAGCTATCTCGTAATTTTTTATAGCTTTATCATAATCTCCCATTTTAGAATATACAGAAGCTATGTAATAAACATTGGCTATATATTCTTCAGATGTTAAGCTAAATAACACTTTTATAATATCTAAAGCTTGTTTAAAATATCCTATAGCATCGTCATATTTTTTTAGCTTTTCATAGCAATATCCTAGATAATTTAAGTTATCTACACGTTCTATGTTGCCCTGGTTGCTCCTGTTAGAAAGTTCTTCTAAAAAATAATATATAGCATCTTCATATTGCCCTATATCGTAATAAGATGAACCTATGTTATGTAGCGTGCTTAGGAAACGTTCTGTATATAAATCTTTATCTTTTAAATCTTTATGCATTAAATATTTTTTTGTTAAATTTAAGGCTCTTTCAAAACAATTTATGGAAAAAGTCTGCTTTATAGAGCTTTTACCATAGCAAACTCCAAGGCAATTTTCTATGCTAACTATAAAATCTATTCTTTCTATGTCTTCTTTATTATTAACATCATATTCTTTTTTATCTAAAATTTTCAATAACTTTTTATAGTAATTTATAGATAGGCTAAATTTTCCTAACATTTGCTGTATATATGCTAAGTTATATACATCTGTGCAATATTCTATAGTTTCTTTTTCTTCTTCACTATATAGCTTTAATATATTTTCTAAATTATCTATAGAAGCTAAATAATCTTTAGCCTTATAAGATTCTAAAAACTCTTTTCTCAAAGAAGCTCTTTTGTTTTTATTCATATTCATATTCCTCCAACATATAATCAATTTTTTGAATACTTTTTATTCAAAACCAGATATTCCTAAATATTTTATTCTTAAAAATTAAAACAAACACACGTTTATAATTTTTTCTCTAAAATATTAAGTCATATCTTAATTGTAATGGTTAAATGCTTTGTTTATGCTATCATAAGAAAAGCCTCGCCTTGCTAGATAAGCATATATCTTTTGCTTTTCTTTATATTCTAAATCTTGCAAGCATCTACCGTTTAGCTTTTTATCTAATAGCTCTTTTGCTTTTTCTTCTTCTTTTACAAATTTTTCATTATATAGATATTTTGAAAAAATTTCTTCTTCTATGCCTAGCATTTTTAAATCATATTTTATTTTAAAAACACCGTGTTTTTTTAAATTTATTTTATCTTTTATAAAAGCCTTTGCAAATTCATCATCATTTATATAGTTATATCTTTCTAAAACTTTTATTACTTTAGCTATAACTTCAGGAGGAAATTCATATTCCTGTAGCTTTTTTATAACCTGCTTTTTAGAACGCATTTTATAACCTAAATATTTTAAAGCTTTATCTTTAGCTCGTTTTAACAAAAGTTTATTAGCTATATAATTGTACCTTTCTTCATCTAAAGGTTCGTTTTCTTTAAGCTTATAATATAACAAATCTATTTCATCTATGCCAAAGGCAAACTCGTTATCTATAAATATAGAATATCGTTTATTATTATTTTTTTGTTTTTCTATTTTTGTTATTATCAAATAAATCACCTTTATTATTATAACATAAATTTAGTAAAAAAATAAATAGTTTATTTTTTTATATATGATATAATAAATATTATTATATTATAAGGAGGGTCTTATATGAAAAATATTAAAATTATTATTCCTGTTTGTATCATTGTTGTTATAGCTTTTATATTTATGTTTTTCTCTTATTTTAAAAAAGAAGAAAATATAAAAAATGTTTCTGCCTCTTTAAATGTAAATAATAACAATGAAGATTACCTAGAAAACTTTTATAACTCTAAATTAAAAGATGGCTTTGTAAGCCTTGACGATGCTTTATCTAGCCTTAATTTAACTAACGAAGAAATAGAAAAAGAGCTTAAAAGCAAGAAATTTGTTTCTTATACAGTGTCTTCTGATATTTTTGATGAAGAGAAAAAGATAGAGGGCAGTGTCTCCTTTGATGTTTATGCAATAACTACAGATAATTACTATTATTTATTAGATATAACACCTCTTAACCAAACATTTAATAATGATAAAATAAATATAAATTTTTCTACAGCAGATATTAGCTCTTTAAGCAATATATATGCCGATAAAGGCAACCTTAATGCTAATGTAGATGCTAGCTCATTAAATATGCTATATAACATCAATGATGATTTTTCTACAGCAGTACTGTTAAATTATAACGATAAAAAAACAAATGAAGGATATTTTGAACAGTTTACATTTAAAATAAACTTAAAAGATGAAAGCATAAGCTATGTAGACCCTTCCAATGTAAAAATAGGAGCTTAATTGAAATAAATCAATTTTTTGAACACTTTGTTGTCAAAAACAGGTACTCCTAAAATTTATTGTAACTAAGTTGTACCTTAATTACAATAATAAACCCACCCTTTTGGGTGGGTTTATAAAGTTTAAACCATATCTCCTTTAAAATAAAACATCTTATCTGCTATATTAATAGCTTATTGTAGCATATTAAAGCATTTAATCTTTTATTATATCATATGTTTAAAACCTTTTCCCTCTACCTTTTTAGTTTCTGTTATTATTATGAGAGCTTTATCATCTAATGATTTTATCATTTTTTCTATTTGCACACAGTCATCTTTTGTTGTAGCACAAATTAGAACCCTTTGCATTTTGCTAGAATATCCACCTTCGCCTTTTAAAATAGTAATAGACTTATGAGCATCTACCAAAGCTTTTCTTACAATATCTGTACATTCAGACATAATGAACATAAGGTTTTTTCTAGATGCTTGCTCAAGCATTTTATCCATAAACATACCTGATATATAAACCGTAACAACAGCATATAAAAGGCTTTCTATATTTTTATAAACAAAACCAGATGCAATAACAACTGCTATGTTAAGGCTTGCTATAAGCCCTCCAACAGGAAATTTAGGCTTTATCTTTTGCACAATAACTCCAAGAAGAGATATACCTCCTGTGTTAGATGCTCCTAAATGAACAAGGGCAAGTCCAATGCCCATAAGCGCCCCACCAAACATAGATGCAAGCAGTGCATCGCCCTTATAAACAGGTATGTAAACAACAATGTAATCTGTTATAAAAGAAAGCATAGATGTTGTAGCTAAAGTTTTAAATACAAAAGATTTTGGAAAATACTTTTTAATAAGTATCCAAATTAAAAGGGGAAAATTAAATACTAATACAAATGTACCAATAGGAAATTTAAATATATAATTTATAAGTATTGCAATACCGCTAGCTCCACCAGGTGCTATATTATGAGGGGCTGCAAAGCAATTTATGCCAACTGCATAGCTAAATGTACCTAATATGTTTAAAATTACTAAAAAACATATATGCTTAATATTTTTTCTTTCCATATCTATTACTCCTATATAATTATTTTAAAATTTTGACAATTTATAGCAAAGGTTATGCAAAGCTTATCAACCCATAATGTAATAAGCATTTTATATGCTTTGTTCTCTCTTTTACTCATTTATTTTACATTTTAAAGCCTCCTTAAAAACGATTTTTTATCATTATAACATAATAATATATTTTAGCTATATTTTTAAACAAAAGTATGTATATATAATGGATTTATGTTTATTTTTTGTAAATTTATATATGTATTATAATATATTTTTTATATTTTGTATATTTTTTATTTATTAATTTCAATATTTTATATGTTTTTTATCTTTATTTTAAAATAAATTTATTTATATATACCTAAATTTATATTTATATTTAAAGTAAAAATATTGTTATTTTCCTATCCATTAAAATATAACAATAAATAAGATTTTATGTAGAAAAATATATTTTGTTATATAAAAAACCATAATGTAAAATATTACAATTAAATTAAAATTAATTAAAATAAATTGAAAATATCAAAAATAATGGTATAATAACTTGTAGACTTACAAAAAATATTAAGGGGTGTTTTAATTTGAAAAAAAATATAAAGCAGATAATAGCTTTATCTATGGCTTTATCTGTTATAACAACTAATGTTTATGCTAATACTAATTCAAATAACAATGTAAACGCTAATTCTAATACCAACTTGGCTATAGATAAAGCTAACGAAATAGTTAATGATATACCAAAAGATAAAAATGGCAATCCTTTAACAGGTGAAGATTTAAAAATATACAATATAATAAAAGATGTACCTGTATATACACCTACAAAATTTACGCCTATAACAACAGAAACAACACAAGATAGCTTAAATATATTTACAAAAACAACAAAAACAGTTTTTGAAAACAACGATACTTACTATATGAACAGGCTCTCCTTTAAAGAAACAAAGCCTGAAAGATACAATGTTTCTATACCTATAAAAGGTAACACTATAACATTTAGATATGTAGACCCAGCTACAAAACAATGGGTAAATACATCTAACCTTGCTAACTTAAAACATACTACATTATTTATAGACACAGACACACATAGCTACATAGTTAGCGTTCCTGGAGTATACAAAAATATATTTACAAACAACACTTTAACTATTGCTAGAGATAAAGAAGAAATGGTTAAAGTTGTTAAAAAAGATGGTTATTTTGATTTACAAATGTCTTTCCCTCAAGATAAAGACCTAATAGGTGAATATTGGTATATGGAATCTACAAAACGCCTTGTAGATTGGAGCACTATGAAAAGCTTTAACGAGCTTTTACCTCACGATTTATCCGAAAACAGACGTTGGAGCTACGATGGTTATTATTTCCAAACACCATCTAACTATAAACCTGGCGGAACAGATGTGCTATATAAGCACCCATCTAACTATACAGGAGCTTCTTTTGCAAAATATGCAATAAACCCTCTTTCTAAAAATTTAGGGTATGTTATGACTGAAACTTGTATGAAAAACCAAAACCAACTAGGATATTGGGAAACAGGCCCTCAATCTGACTGGCTTTTTACAGATTTTAAAATAGGTGCAGGCTTTTACGACACAAGATTTAACACAGATTTTGCAACAAGTTTATTATATGCTTACCAAAACTATAACAATAAAGAATTTTTAGCTTATGCTGTTAGATATGCTGAGTTTTTCCTAAAATTTACAGAAACTGATAGCTATCCTACACAAAATGGTGGCATATTAGTTGCAGATTATGGCTATCATAAAGGTGTTCACGAAAAAACTCACGTTTCTTTAAACCATCAGCTTGCAGAAATGAACTTTTTATACGAAATATATAACATAACAGGTGAAAAAAGATACCTAGAAACAGCAGATAAAATGCTCCTTGGTATAGAAGATACAAGAAACCAATGGGTGCTCCCTGACGGTAACTTAAATTATGCATTATATTATACAAAAAACACAAACAAGATGGAAGATTATCCTTATTTAACTTATAACGATTTGTTCCAGACTAAAGTTTTACTTAACAGATTATTTAACAAAACAAATGATACAATAGAGTTTTTAATGGCTTCTAAAAAAATGTGGATGGATAAAAACAACGTTACAGGTTATATGACAAATGAAAATCAATACTAAACTTATAAAATTAATTTTTTGAATATTTTATATTCAAAAACAGGCACTCCTAAAATTTATTTAATTAAAATTTAATACAAAAAACCATATATAAATTTTAATTAAATAAATTAAGTGGTACCTTAATTGTAATTAATAAAAGATTGTTATTTAAAAATAACAATCTTTTATTTTATTTATGCAATCAAGATGTGACTTAATATTTTTAGATGAAAAATTATAAACGTTTTTTATTTTAATTTTTATGAATAAAATATTTAGAAGAATATGTTTTTAAATACAAAGTATTCAAAAAATTGATTACAGTTATAAAAATACTATATATATTTACTATATATTTATCTTTTGTATTGATTTACAAAAAATATATGCTATAATATAAATTATAAAATTTACATTATTATAAGGTAAAGATATAAAACTTTTTAAAAATGTATTAAAATTATTTTTAATTAATATATGGAGGGTAAAATATGAAAAAAATAATTATTATCTCAAAAGCTATAGTTGGAGCTAGGCCAGCACCCTTTGGATATAACGGTATTTTCTTAAAAAAATCTTTACGTGAAAAATTACAAGATAAATTAAACAAATATTTTAAAGATAATAACATTGACTATATGGCAGAAACTGATGAAAGTTATAAGGATATAAAAGAGCTTATAGCTGAAGGATACGATAAAGTTTTAATATCACCTTATATAAAAGATAAAATTGACTTAAAAAATATAGATAATAATAAATATTATGTCTTAACATACGAAGAATTTAATGACTGTATTATTGATAACATTATAAACTCTATTTAGATACTTATAAAAAATAAGCCTTGTAGATATCTACAAGGCTTATTTTTTATACAGTTAATGTATTTTTTTCATCTTCATCTTCATCTTTTTGTTTTTCTTTATCAATTATTTGTTTTTTAACAACATAAGCAACTATTATAATTATTAATAATATTAGCAACGTTATTAATAAACTAATATTACCTTCTACGCCAAAACCAAAGGCTGGTTTTTCTGTAAGTCTTCTTTCTTGTATGTTAGTACCATTGTTTGCCATATTTTCCACTATGTTATCTACAGTTTGATTTATGGCTTGCTCTTCTAATGTAATATTAGATATAGCTCTTCTTGCTAGCTCTTCGTGCTCTGGAGTTACAACTTCTAGATTACCAAATGTATATACATTATTTGGTGTTTCTTCATTTATAACCTGTTCTGTATCTCCTATATTATTTTCTTCTCCTCCACCTTGGTTGTCTTCATTATCTATAGGAGGTATTATTTCTTGGTTATCATTTGTTGTTTGTTCTGTAGTTGTTTCTACATTTTGTGTTGTACTTTCCGTTGCTGTGCTTGTTGATTCTGTTGTGCTTTCCGTTACTGTGCTTGTTGATTCTGTTGTACTTTCTGTTGTTGTACTTGTTGTTTCTGTTGTACTTTCTGTTGTTGTACTTGTTGTTTCTGTTGTTGTGCTTGTTGATTCTGTTGTACTTTCTGTTGTTATGCTTGTTGTTTCTGTTGTACTTTCTGTTGTTGTACTTGTTGTTTCTGTCGTAGTTGTTGGGTCTGTTGGATTTACTGGTGGCTCTGTTGGTTTTTGTACCTTTTCCCAGTTAGCATATACAGTTATACCATCTTTATCTATATTTATTGTATCCATATAGCTTGTGCTACCTTTTTATAAGCTCCAACCTTTAAATGTATATCCTTCAATAGTTAGATTGTTATCTTCTGCTACTGTTGGTAATTTATATTTTGCTCCTATATATGTGTTTTCTGTTACAACTTTGCTTTGTCCTTGTGGATAGTTATAATCTAAATTGATTGTTGCAGAAACTACTGGTTGATATACAGGATATAAATTAATGTTTGTATCATTCATATATACATCTGTTACAACATCATCTATTGATGCATTTGGATATGTTGCCCAACCTACAAATGTCCCAGTTCCATTTGGTATTTCTTTAGTTAAATTTATTTTTTCACCTTTTTCATAGTGTTTTAGGTCTGCTCTTATGTTTAAATGATTTCCATTTTCATCAATATAATTTACAAAACCTGTTATATTCGTGCTAACTCCAAATCTTCTTAAATGCTGTGGGTTATTTTTAAATTCACCACTAGCATAGAATTCATATGAGTTATCTTGAAGTGTTCTTAAATCTTTTATGTTATATTCATAGTTTTCATCATAAAAAATTGTATTATTTGGTATATAGTCTTGTCTTCCTGTAGCCTCTATTTTAGTTAATATCTCCTTATGTCCATTATAAGAAACATATATTATAAAATTATTACCATCTTTTCTAGATACCTCATAATTTATTTCTACAAATCGTCCTAGGTAAAGTACATCTTTTTCTTTTATTCCTGTATTAGTAAAATCAATTGTACCTTTCTCTTTTTTTACATATACCTCTTCTATATTTGAGGTATTTTGAAATGCATCATAGTCTATTTGGGTTAAAGTGCTTGGTAATTCTACAATTCTTAAATTTGTACAACCTTTAAATGCTTCACTATTTATAGTTTTTACACCCTCTGGTATTTCTATAGTTTCTAGGCTACTACACCATCTAAATAAAGCAGTGCTTATAACTGTTATATTTTCAGATAATTTCACACTTTTTAAACCTGTACAATTTGAAAATGCAAAGTTACCTATCTCTGTTACACTATTTGGTATTTCAATAGTTTCTAAATTACAGCCTTCAAATGCCTGCTGTCCTATGCTTTTTATACCTTTTGATATTTCTACAGTTTTTAATTTCTTACAATATGAAAACGTATGATTTGGTATACTTTCTAAAGTACTTGGTATTTCTGCACTTTCTAGATTATAACAATATACGAATGCATATTGTCATATGCTTGTTACACCTTCTGGTATCTTTATACTTTTTAAATTAGAGCAGTTTCTAAATGCAAATTCTCCTATGCTTGTTATGCCTTCTGGTATCTCTATGCTTTCTAAGCTAATATAACCATCAAATACCTTTATACCTATAGCTTTTATTTCTATCTCATTGCCATCTATTGTGTTTATTTTATTTGGTATTATAATATTACTTTTACTACCTAGATAACTAAGTATTTCACCATTTATATCTACTAAGAACTCATTATCTTCAGATACATAAGTACCTTTGCTTACTACGGCTTTAGCATTCCAAGGATAACCAATCTTAGCCTTTAATTCTTCTATTGTATATTCTTGCATATATACAATAGAATTTTTATTAAATGCACTAGAATGAATTTTAATATCTGCTTTTCCTTTAATTTCTACACTTGTTAAATTTGTACAACCCCAAAATATATTATCTCCTATATCTATTACAGTGCTTGGTATTTCTATACTGGTTAAGCTTATGCAACTATAAAATGCATTTGATTTTATGGTTACTAAACCATCTGTCATTTCCACATTTGCTAACGCAATACAGTTCATAAATGCTTTATTCTCTATAGTTGTTACACTGCTTGGTATTTCTATACTGGTTAACGCTCTACACCCTTCAAATGTACTTAGACTTATAGCTGTTAAACTGTTTGATAAATTTATATTTTTTAAACTAGAGCAGCTTTTAAATGCTTCATTCCCTATATGTGTTACACTATTTGGCATTTCTATGCTTACTAGATAATAACACTCACTAAATGCTCCAATACCTATATCTGTTACACCATTTGGTATTTCTACACTGGTTATAGTTTTACATCCTTTAAATGCAAATTCTCCTATCTTTGTTATGCCATCTGGTATAACAACATTTGCTTTTGTACCTTTGTACCTTTGTAAATTATATCCGCCATCTGTAATAAATTCACCATCATCAACAGTATCTTTCCAGTATATAGTAGTATTTTGGCTTGCACCCCAATTAAACTCAGTAATTTTGGTATCATTTATATATTGATCTATATATATACTTGTTAAACTTCTACTATCTTGAAATACATTTTTTTCTATACTTGTTACATTGCTTGATATATTTATACTTGTTAATCCTGTACAAGACCTAAATGCTTCTTCTTTTATAGTTGTTACACTATTTGGTATTTTTATACTGGTTAGACTTTCACAAAATCTAAATAAACCCGCTTCTATAGTTGTTATACCCTCTGGTATCTCTACGCTTGTTAAATTTTCACATTCACTAAATGCATAAGAACCTATAGATTTTACGTTACTTGGTATTTTTATACTTTCTAACCCAGCTCCATTAAATGCAGACCATGCTATATTTGTTAAGCTATTTGGTAATTGTATGCTAGTTAATTGAGTACAACCATTAAATGCAGCATATTCTATACTTGTTAAACCATTTGGTAACTGTATGTTAGTTAATTGAGTACAACCATAAAATGTCTCATTTCCTATGCTTGTTACATTGCTTAGTATCTCTACATTACCTAATTGAGTACAATTTTTAAATGCAGCATTTCCTATTTTTGTTACACTACTTGGAAGCACTATACTCTCTAATTTTCTACAATTTTCAAATGCAGAAACCCCTATACTTGTTAAACTATTTGGTAACTGTATATTGGTTAATTGAGTACAACCATTAAATGCATAAGACCCTATACTTGTTAAACTATTTGGCAACTGTATGTTAGTTAATTGAGTACAACCATTAAATGCATAATCTTCTATACTTGTTAAACTATCTGGTAACTGTATATTAGTTAATTGAGTACAGTTTCTAAATGCAGAAAACCCTATAATTGTTGCTCCTTTTAATTCTACAGTTGTTAAGAGTTCACAAGATCTAAATGCACTATCATATATACTCTCAATACTATTTGGTAAAATAAGCTCCGTAATGTCATTTTCTGCAAAAGCATAGCTTCCTATATATTCTATAGCACTATCTTCTGCAAAAGTTAATTTTGTTATACCCATTCCTGCAAGAGCCCTATTATCTATACCTAATATATCTTGCTCTACACCATCTATTTCTACAGACCTTGGTATATGCAACTCACCTATTGATGAAGAACTTAAGTTATAACCTTTTATTATACCATTTTCAATTATTAAGTTACTGGTATTTGCATATTGAGACATATCATCATTTTCTATCTTATCCTCATTTAATATATTTTCTGATGTCTCTATGCTTTCTTCGCTTGTGCTTTCGCTTATTTCTTCACTTGATGTCTCGCTACTTTCTTCGCTTATTTCTTCACTTGATGTCTCGCTACTTTCTTCGCTTATTTCTTCGCTTGTGCTTTCACTATTTTCTTCGCTTGATGTCTCTTCGCTTATGTTTTAGCTAGTTTCTTGGCTTGGTGTTTCACTACCTTCTTCACTATCTACAACTTGAATATTTGCAAGCTGTGCTGCTAAAACCAAGTTAGATGGTACAGCCACAGTAGATAAAAATATTACACAAGCTAAAAAACTTGATAAAATTTTATTTTTTAGCATATATTTCCCCCTTTTTATATTATTTTTATACAACAAATAAACTACCTGAAAATAAGCTAAACTATATACTTTTCTGTATTTATAGTATTATAAAAAATATTTGTTGCAATAAATTTTTTAGTATTTTACCACCCCTTTACACTTTGTTATTTTTATTCTAGCATTTTTGTATGAATTAGTCAATATTTCTAATTTATATAAAAATATTTATGTTATTAATTATTTTTATATAATAACCTAATTATCCTCAATCTTGTTATCATAAAGAAAGAGTGAAGAAAATTCCTTCACTCTTTATATTAAAAAACTTTAGTGTTAGTATTTAGTTTTACTATAATTATTATTCAGTTAAACCGTCTACAAGTTCATTAGCTTCTACTACAAACTTATCAATGCTACCTTCTTCTTGTAATCTTTTTATAGTAGAGTTTATTTGTTCTGTAAGAGCATCATTACCTTTTTTAATAGCGATAGCAGATCCACCTGTTTCATCTTTAACTTTAGCATCAGATATAGCAAGCTCTGGATATTGCTTTACATATCCGTTAGCAACAGGTAATTCTACAATAGCTGCATCAATGTTTCCAGATTTAAGCTCTAAAATAATGTTAGGTAATTTAACTAAAGATACAATTTTAGCATCTGGCATTTGCTCCATAGCTATTTTTTCTTGAACAGAGCCTTTTTGAACGCCAATTTTTTTACCAGCAAAACTTTCTAAAGTATTAAGGCTATCTTTATTTTCAGCAGATACCATAATACCTTGTTCTGCAAGATAATATATCTCAGAGAAATTAACAGCTTTAGAACGTTCTTCATCTGGTGTCATACCAGCCATAACTATATCTGCTTTATTAGCATTTAAAGCAGGTAAAAGCCCGTTAAAATCCATTTCAGAAATACGAAGTTTAACGCCCATATCTTTTGCTATCTCTTCTGCTATAGCAATATCAAAACCTACAATTTTTTCTTTTCCATCTTCTATAATTTTAAATTCATAAGGTGGATAATCTGGAGATGTAGCCATAACAAGCTCACCTTTTTCTTGAATTTTAGCTAAAGAATCGTCACCTTCAGCTTGTGTACCTTCGCTAGCTTGGCTTTCGCTGTTTGTAGCCTCTGTAGAAGAGCTAGCGTCGCTTCCTGCATTACCACAAGCTACTAAAGAAAATGATAACGCTGCAGCAACGATTAAAGATAAAAATTTTTTCATATATATTCACTCCTAAAAAATAGTTTTTATTATATTATACTACAAAAAAATAAAAAATCAATAGTTTTATTAATAAATATAAAATTTTTATGTATATTAATGTATAATTATGCCCTTTTTGCTTTTATAATAAGCATCATAGGTCTTCTCATTTCGTCTAACATACCTGGTATATTTAGCATATCTTTAGATGGCATAGGTTCTATTATATTTTTAATTATAAAATTATTTTTAAGAAGTATGCTTATATATGTTGTAATTGTCCTATGGTATTTTATAACCTTTTCACCTAAAAACGCTGTTTCCCTTTTTCCTTCATAATAATAATTATCTACAGGAAAACATATTATATTTCCTTCTTCATCATAAATAAAATCTTGTGTACCATAAGATGTAAAAACAGGGTGCTCTACAGAAAATATAAATTCTCCATCTTTTTTTAACCATTTACTTATATTTTCAACCAAAGGATCAAAATCCTTTATATAATGAAAAGCAAGGGAGCTTATAATTACATCAAAAGATTGTCCCTTAAAGGTTAAATCTTCCATTGCACCTTGTATATATTCTATATTTTTATGGTTGTTTTTTTCTTTAGCTATATCTAACATTTTTCTAGATATATCTGTTCCTATAACATAGCTAGCACCATTATCTACTGCATATTTACAGTGCCAGCCATATCCACAGCCTAAATCTAATATTTTTTTATCTTCAAATGAAGGTAAAAGCTTTTTAAGCTCTTCCCATTCACCTGCACCTTTTAAACCATTTATAGAACGATTCATTTTACTATATTTTTCAAAAAATTGTTCATTATCATATTTATTTTCTTTCATTTTTATTTCCTCCCATACAATAAAATAATCTATATTGTATGGGTTATTACAATTTTTTGTGCTATAATACCTTTTTTCATAAATTTCTCCTTAATACAAATTAAACCTAAAAAGCTATAATTAATATAACTTTTTAGGTTTTTATAAGCCATATCTTTATTTAAAAAGATTTATAATTAATATTTTTTGCTATTAAGCCTTATGTTAGCACGCTTTAACGCAAGCTCTGCTCTTAAAAAGTCTATGTTAGCATCTTTGCTATTAAGCCTTTCTTCTGCTCTTCTTTTAGCTTCTTCTGCCCTTTGAACGTCAATATCTTCTAACCATTCAGCAGAATCTGTAAGGATAGTTACTAAATCTGGTGTAACATCTACAAAGCCTCCAAAAAGAGTAGAAACTAGCTCTTCTTCGCCATTTTTAATTTTTAAAACACCATAGTCTAGGGTTGTTATGAAAGGTTGATGTCCTTTTAAAACACCTAAATCACCTTCTGACCCACGCATAATAACCATAGTTGCCTCATCGTTGTAAAGCTCCTTTGTAGGAGTAACTATACGAACACGTATTTTTGCTTCTGCCATAGCAATCCGTCCTTTCGCTAATATTAGTTTTTAGCTCTTGCTACAACTTCTTCAATAGGGCCTGCATTTAAGAAATAGCTTTCTGGTATATCATCGTGTTTACCTTCAAGGATTTCTTTAAAGCCACGAACAGTTTCAGAAACAGGAACGTATTTACCATCGTAACCTGTAAATTTCTCTGCAACGAAGAAAGGTTGAGAAAGGAAACGTTGTATTTTTCTTGCTCTGTTAACAGTAAGTTTATCTTCTTCAGAAAGTTCGTCCATACCAAGGATAGAGATAATATCTTGTAACTCTTTATATCTTTGTAAGATAGACTGTACCTTTCTTGCTACCTCATAATGCTCTTGACCAACAATCATAGGGTCTAAGATACGAGAACCAGACTCTAACGGGTCGATAGCAGGGTAAATACCAAGCTCAACGATAGCCCTTGATAAAACTGTTGTTGCATCTAAGTGAGCAAATGTTGTAGCTGGAGCTGGGTCTGTTAAGTCGTCGGCAGGAACGTATACAGCTTGAACAGATGTGATAGAACCTGTTTTTGTAGATGTGATACGCTCTTGTAAAGCACCAACTTCTGTTGCAAGGGTTGGTTGGTAACCAACGGCACTAGGCATACGACCTAAAAGGGCAGAAACCTCAGAACCCGCTTGTACAAAACGGAAAATGTTATCAACGAATAATAACACGTCTTGGTTTTCTCTATCCCTAAAATATTCAGCCATTGTAAGACCTGTAAGGGCGATTCTCATACGAGCACCAGGTGGCTCGTTCATTTGCCCAAAAACAAGGCTTGTTTTGTTGATAACGCCAGATTCTTGCATTTCATAATAAAGGTCGTTACCTTCACGTGTACGCTCACCAACACCAGCAAATACAGAGAAACCACCGTGCTCTGTTGCTATGTTACGGATAAGCTCCATAATAAGAACTGTTTTACCAACACCAGCACCACCAAATAGACCGATTTTACCACCTTTAGAATAAGGGCAAAGAAGGTCGATAGCTTTTATACCTGTTTCTAAAAGCTCTGTAGCTGTTGCTTGCTCTGCAAAGCTAGGTGCTTCTCTATGGATAGACCATTTTTCTTTAACATCAACGTCGCCTGCTTCGTCAATAGGAGCACCAACAACGTTAAACATACGGCCAAGTGTACAAGACCCAACAGGTACAGATATAGGTGCTCCTGTATCTACTGCGTCCATACCTCTAACAAGACCGTCAGTTGAGCTCATAGCGATACATTTAACTACGTCATCGCCTAAGTGTTGAGCAACTTCTGCAACGATTGTTTCGCCGTTATGCTCAATCTCTATAGCATTATATAACGCAGGCATATTTTCGCTTGAAAATTTTATATCTAAAACGGCACCGATAATTTGTATTATCTTACCTACATTTTTTTCAGCCAAAAGTTTCCACTCCTTTTCTAACTATAAATACCACTACCGCTAACAATTTCGGTAATTTCTTGCGTGATAGCACTTTGTCTTGCTCTGTTATAAACAAGGTTTAAAGAAGCTATCATCTCTTCTGCATTTTCTGTAGCAGAATCCATAGCAGTCATTCTAGCACCTAACTCACATACTCCAGATTCTACCATAGCACCAAATATAACGGTATTAACGTATTTAGGAATAACATATTCTAAAACAGCTTCTTCGCTAGGCTCATATATAGTAAGAGCGTTAGCAGAAGGGCTTGTTTCGTCATTTGTTTTAAAATCATCTACATCTAATGGGAAAAGCTTAATAAGCTTAGGTTCGCTAACAAGAGTTGAAACAAACTCTGTGTAAGCTAGGTAAACTTCGTCTACTTCGCCAGATGTAAACATATCTAGTGCCAAACGCCCAATTTGTAAAGCATCTTCGTATGTAGGGTGTTCTGAAATATTTGTAAAAGACTGTACAACATTAGCACGGCTTTTGAAATAATCTCTACTTTTGCTCCCAATAGCTATCACTTTATCAGTTTCTTTATTTTTAATAGCAGTCATAGCAAGCTTGTTAATGTTAGTGTTATATCCTCCACAAAGGCCTCTATCGCCTGTTACAACGATAACGCCTGTAGCTTTTACCTCTCTTTTATCAAGGTAAGGGTGGCTTATATTGCCTGAGCCATTAACAATATTTGCTATAACGCTTCTTGTTTCTTTAAAGAAAGGGCGAGTATCTTCTAACCTAGATTTAGCTTTGTTAAGCTTGCTACTAGCAACAAGATACATAGCGTTAGTTATTTGCTGGGTGCTATTGACACTTTTAATTCTGCGTTTAATATCACGCATTGATGCCATTATATCACCTCTTTATTATTTGAATTCTTTTTTAAATGTTTCTAAAGCTTCGATAAGTTGTTTTTCTGTGTCTTCAGACATTTCTTTTGTTTCTCTAATGCTTGTGAAAATGTTGTTATATTTAGTTTCTACAAAGTTAAAGAACTCTTTTTCAAAGTCTGCAATTCTGTTAAGCTCAATATCATCAAGATATTTTTTAGTAACAGCATAAAGGATAACAACTTCTTTTTCAACCTCTAATGTAGCATATTGAGGTTGTTTTAAGATTTCAACGATACGTTGACCGTGGTTAAGACGCTCTAATGTATCTTTATCAAGGTCAGAACCAAACTGTGCAAAGCTTTCAAGCTCTCTATATTGAGCAAGCTCTATACGGATAGGACCTGCTATTTTTTTCATAGCTTTAATTTGAGCAGAACCACCAACCCTTGATACTGAAAGACCAGCATTGATAGCAGGACGTACACCAGAGTTGAAAAGCTCACTTTCAAGGAAAATTTGTCCATCTGTGATAGAAATAACGTTTGTAGGGATATAAGCAGAAACGTCACCTGCTTGTGTTTCTATAATAGGAAGAGCTGTTATAGAACCGCCGCCGTATTTTTCTTCAAGTCTTGCACTTCTTTCTAAAAGTCTTGAGTGAAGGTAGAATACGTCCCCTGGATAAGCCTCACGGCCTGGTGGTCTGTGAAGAAGAAGAGACATTGCACGGTAAGCAACAGCGTGTTTAGATAAATCATCATAAACAATAAGTACGTCTTTACCGTTTTCCATAAATTCTTCACCAATAGCAACACCTGTATATGGTGCAATAAATTGAAGAGGAGCAGGGTCAGATGCAGTAGCAGAAACTACTGTTGTATAATCCATAGCACCAGCTTCTTCAAGGCTTCTAACAATACGAGATACAGTAGAAGCTTTTTGACCTATTGCAACATAAATACAAATAACATCTTTACCTTTTTGATTAATAATTGTATCTATACAAATAGCAGTTTTACCTGTTTGTCTATCACCGATTACAAGCTCACGTTGTCCACGACCGATAGGTACCATAGCGTCTATCGCTTTAATACCAGTTTGTAAAGGTACATCAACAGATTTACGAGTGATAACACCAGGTGCTACCCTCTCAATAGGACGAGTATTTGTAGTGTTAATAGGGCCTTTTTCATCGATAGGTTGACCGATTGCATTAACAACCCTACCTATCATAGCTTCGCCAACGCCAACCTCTGCAACACGGCCTGTAAGCTTAACGCTGTCGCCTTCTTTTACGCTTTGGTCAGAGCCTAATAAAACTACACCGATGTTGTCTTCTTCAAGGTTTTGAGCCATACCTAACACGCCACTTTCAAACTCTAAAAGCTCACCGCTCATAGCTTTATCAAGGCCGTGCACTCTGGCAATACCGTCCCCAACCTGTATAACCGTACCAACATCAGATACATCTAGTTTTGATGCATAACCTTTAATCTGTTCTTTAATAACAGAACTAATTTCTTCAGGTCTTAAGTTCATTTACGGGTTACACTCCTTTACTTAATTATTAATAAGGCGTTTTTTAATGTTTTCTAGGTTAGATTTTATAGAGTTATCTATAACCTTGCCATCTACATTAATAACTAAACCACCTATAAGCTCTGGTTTAACATCTGCCTTAATAATAACTTCTTTATTTAAATTTTTAGATAAGTTTTCTTTTATTTTTGCTAATTGTTCATCTTTAAGAGCTATTGCCGAATATACATAGGCTGTTGTAATGCCTTTATAGTCTTTTACAAGCTCTAAAAATGTTTCTAATATTTCTAGCATTTCAGTTTCTCTATTTTTCTTAACAATAATAGAAATAAGCCCTAAAATTTCTTCTGAAATATTATCTTTAAATATGTTTTGAAAAAGATTAAATTTTTCACCGCCAGATATTCTAGGGTGATTTAAAACAGTTAAAAAGTCTTTATCATTTTTTATAGAATCATATATTAATTCTACTTGCTGGTTAAATAAATCCATTTTATCTGTTTCTTTTGCTAATTCAAAAAGAGCAACTGCATATCTTTTAGAAATTAATTTTGCCATTTAACTTCCCCCAAATCTGCAATAACTTGGTCAACAAGCTTGTTTTGTTCAGCTTCGCCTATGTTTTCACTAATAAATTTGCTAGCTACTAAAGAAGATACCTCGATAATTTGTAATCTAATTTCTTCTTTAGCTTTTTCTTGTTCTCTTTGAATGTCAAGCATAGCTCTGTTTTTAATAGCTTCTGCTTCTTTTTTAGCCTCTTCTATTATAGAAGCCTCGTTTTGTTTAGCTCTAGCACGAGCCTCTTCTAAAATAGTAGCTTTTTCTTTTTCAATTTCTTTAAGTTTGATTTCGTATTCTGCTTTAAGACTGTCAGCATCTGCAAGTTTTTCATTTGCCTCATTTATGCTATTTTCAATTCTTTCTCTACGTTTTTGTAAAAACTCTGTAACAGGTTTATATAAAAGCTTTGA
This sequence comes from uncultured Clostridia bacterium, assembly GCA_944381435.1. Classification (GTDB taxonomy): domain Bacteria; phylum Bacillota; class Clostridia; order Lachnospirales; family CAG-274; genus Tyzzerella. The sequence goes on along the minus strand of CALWLD010000005.1, from coordinate 11,101 downwards.
TAAGATAGTACATAAAATACCTGTAGATATTAACTGAATAATAACTGTATATAAAAGCTGTATGTCTAAGCTAAGTATAAAGCTATCCAAGAAAGATTGCCCTCCTTTCATTTCTCTATGTAAAAATTAATATAGAAAAATTTTTTAATATTATTTAAATGGGTTTGCAAATAATAAGATGAATGCAATAACAAGACCGTAGATACCTGTTGTTTCTGCAACCGCAGCACCAACTAACATTGTAGACATAATAGTACCTTTAGCTTCTGGTTGACGACCAACAGCCTCAGCAGCTTTACCAGCAGCATAACCTTGACCAATACCTGCACCAATACCTGCAATCATTGCTAAACCTGCACCAATCGCAGAACAACCTAAAATAAAAGCTTGATTAAAAATTTCCATTTTAAAATCCTCCTAAAATTTAAAAAAATTGTTTAATAATTATAATTTGTTTAAACTTGGCTTTTATTCGCCAATTTTATCTTTAATAAATGTCATACTAAGTATAACAAAAATGAAGGTTTGTAAAAAACCAGCAAACACGTCAAAATACGCGTGTAAGATAGGTGTTATAGCACCAAAACCTATTACTTGTAATATAACGTGACCTTGTGATATAGCGTGATTTACAAGACCCATAATTATTGTACCACCTAAGATATTACCAAATAAACGTAGGCTAAGAGATACAGGAGTAGCAACTTCACCTATAATATTAAGCGGTAATAAAACAGGCATTGGTTCAATATACCCTTTAAAATATCCCCCTTTGTTTACCTTTATACCCATAAAGTGTATAAGTGTAAATGTAGCAAGGGCAAGAGCAAGAGTTGTTCCAAGGTCTGCTGTTGGCGACCTAAAAGATAATAACCCTATATAGTTAGATGTTAAAACAAAACAGAAAACACCAAAAAACCAATTACCAAAATATTTGTATTTTTCACCCATATTTTGTATAACAAAGTTTTCCATAGATTCTATAATAAGCTCAACTATGTTTTGAAGCTTAGTTGTAGGAACATCTGTAAACTTGTTTATCTTGGCTCTAAGTATTAAAGCAACTATTGTAAGAGCAATAATTATTATCCAAGTGTTCATCATTGTTTGTGTAATGTTTACACCGCCTATTTGGGTTATAATTTTAGCACCAAAGTCCATATATTTACCTCCCTTCTCAATTTTTTTTGTAGATAAACTACTAGGCTAATAAGCCTATTTATTTAAAATAAAATATTTATAAATTATAAAATATAAATATTTTATTAAATAAACTATTTAATTAATATTAATAAATTTTAATGTTAAAATAATTAAACTTTCAAATATATATTATACACTCTTTGTTATAAAATTGTCAATATAGATTAAATTTTACAAAGTAAAATTTATATCTTTCCTTGATTTATTATTTTACAAAGTAAAATTTATACTAGATTAAATTTTATGTTAATAAAATTTATATCTTTCACTGATTTTATTATTAAATTTTATGTTAATAAAATTTATATCTGTATTGAATTTTTTTAACAATTTGTGTATATTAAGCTTTATTTTTAAAATTTACAATATAAACAGCTGGGGTTGTTAGCAAAATACCTATTACAACTCCTATAATATCAAACCCTCTTAAATAGCCTACAAAAAGGACAACAAAGGTTAAGAAAAACCTAAGGGTGTAATGTATTCTAGTGTAATTTATAGCCTTTGAGCTAGACATACCCATTGCCTTGTTTAAAGTTTTTTCTAAAAGTATAAGCTTTAATATAGAAAATATTGTACCAAACAAAAGCCCTATAATAAAACTTTTTATATCTTTTACAATAAAAACACTAATACCTGTTATTATAAAAAACAAGGCAATAGTTGTTATTATTATTTGTTTTAATGTATTAGATAGATTCATATGTTTCTCCTAATAAATAGTATTATTTTTTAATATTTTTATAGTCTTCTTCTCGTTTTGCTTGTTCTTTTTTTTCTTCTTTTTTATAGTCTAGCATAACCATTACATAAAGGTTTCTAAAGGCTGCCCCTATGCCTAGTATTGTAAATATAAATAAAAATATCATATTTGTACCAAGCCATTTATCAAGGTATTTTCCAGCTAAAATACAAATCCCAATAGTTACAACCATAGTTATGCCAACTTGTGTAAGTTTAGATAGTGCTTTTGCAATACTATTCATAGCATCATCTCCTAAAATATACAACATATATATTATATACCTTTTAGTTAAAAAAATCTAGTTTTTAATTAAAGTTTTCTGGCTTTTTATCTATTATATTAAAATGATATAAAATAGCCTCTACAATACGTTTAGATGCATTGCCATCGCCAAATGGATTTTTAGCATTAACCATAGCGTTGTAGCTATCTTTATTGCTTAAAAGCTCTGTAGCTAAAGATATTATTGTATCTTCTTCTGTGCCTGCTAGCTTTAAAACACCAGCGCTAACCCCTTCAGGACGCTCTGTAACATTTCTTAAAACTAAAACAGGCTTTTTTAAAGAAGGCACTTCTTCTTGTAGCCCTCCCGAATCTGTCATAACCATATAAGAGCGGTCTATCAAGTTATGCATATCTGTCATATCTACAGGGTCTATAAGGTGTATACGGTCATTGCCTCCTAATATTTTGTTAGCAACCTCTCTTACAAGAGGGTTAAAATGCACTGCATATACAACCTCTATATCGTCATTAGCCTCTACAAGCTTTAATATAGCAGAGCAAATATTTTCTAAAGGCTTACCTAGGTTTTCTCTTCTATGAGCAGTCATTGTAATTATTTTTTTGTTTTTATAATCTATATGGTTAAGTACATCACAAGAAAAAACATAATCTTTATTAACTGTAGTTTTTACACAATCTACAGATGTATTACCTGTTACAAAAATATTTTCTTCGTCTATATTTTCTTTTAATAAATTTTCTTTTGAAAGGCTTGTTGGTGCAAAATGTAAATCTGCCATCGCTCCTGTTAGCTTTCTGTTCATTTCTTCAGGGAAAGGCTCATATTTGTTATATGTTCTAAGCCCTGCCTCTACGTGCCCTATTTTTATTTTTTGATAAAAGGCAGCTAGCGAGCCTACAAAAGTTGTTGTTGTATCTCCGTGCACCAATATAACATCTGGGCTTGCCTTTGAAAGCACATCTTCAAGGCCTTTTAATGCATTTATTGTAATGCCTGTAAGGGTTTGGTTTTGTGTCATTATGTTAAGGTCATAGTCTGGCTTTATGTTAAATATATTTAAAACTTGGTCTAGCATTTCTCTATGTTGCGCTGTAACGCAAACTTCTTGTTTTATATGTTCACATTTTTCCATTTCCTTTATAATAGGTGCCATTTTTATAGCCTCTGGCCTTGTACCAAAAATACTTAGAACTTTTATTTTTTCCATATTTTACCTCTTTATTTGTTATTTGTTTTTAAAATATCGTTTATTACATAGCTAGCTATCATAAGCCCTGCAACAGAAGGTACAAAAGATATGCTCCCTGGAGTTTCTCTTCTTTTATTTGTATCTCTAAAATCGCTTGTGCTTTTTGCATTTTCATCTAAAACTATTGGGGCTGGCTTTATAGGCTTTTCTGTGGAATATATAACCTTTAATTTTTTTATGCCTCGCCTTTTAAGCTCATAACGCATAACCTTTGCTAAAGGGCACATAGATGTTTTATATATATCTGTAATTACAAACTTTGTAGGGTCTAGCTTATTACCTGTACCCATAGATGAAATGATAGGCACATTTAGCCTGTTTGCCTCTTCTATAAGAAGTATTTTAGAAGATATTGTATCTATTGCATCTATTATGTAATCGTATTTAGATAAATCTATACTATCTTTTGTATCCTTTGTATAAAAAAGCTTAGATGCCTCTACATTTGCACTAGGGTTTATATCTAATATACGTTCTTTTGCAACCTGTATTTTATCTTTGCCTATTGTGCTATGGGTTGCAATGATTTGCCTGTTAATATTAGTTATAGATATGGTGTCATCATCTACAATGTGTATGTTACCTACGCCACAGCGAGCTATAGCCTCCACACAAAAAGAGCCAACACCTCCTACGCCAAATATTATAATTTTTGCATTTTTTAACTTTTCTATTTTATCTTTTCCTATTAAAATTTCTGTTCTAGTAAGGGTATCCATCTTTACCTTCCTATCCTTTTAAACTTCTTATATATTTTAACACTTTTTTTAAGTTTTGTCTAATGTTTATATATGTTATTTTATAATTGATAACATAGCCTAAAATATGTTATTATATAAAAAATACCTAAAAGGAGGGATACTGTGAACATACCTAAACCTGTTGTATATATAATAGATGAGCTTGAAAAAAACGGCTTTGAAGGATTTATAGTAGGCGGTTGTGTTAGAGATTATTTATTAGGCTTTAGCCCTAAAGATTTTGATATAACAACAAATGCACTGCCACAAGATATAAAAAATATATTTAGCCATACAATAGATACAGGCATAGAACACGGCACTGTTACTGTTGTTATAGATAAACAAAACTTTGAGGTTACAACATACCGTATAGATGGAGAATATAAAGATAACAGACGCCCTGAAAACGTTATCTTTAGCGAAAAAATAGATGAAGATTTAAGCAGGCGTGATTTTACAATGAACGCTATTGCATATAGCATAAACAAAGGCTTTGTAGATACCTTTAACGGTAGAGAAGATATTAAAAATAAGCTTATAAAAGGTGTAGGCGATGCTGATAAAAGATTTAAAGAAGATGCCCTTCGTATGATGAGGGGGGTTCGTTTTTCTGCCCAGCTTGGCTTTGATATAGAAGAAAAAACATTTAATGCCATAATAGATAACGCTAGCTTAATTAAAAACATTAGCATAGAAAGAACAAGAGATGAGTTTTTAAAGCTTGTAAAAAGTGATTATATAGAAAAGCTTAACCTTTTAGAAAAGACAGGCTTATATAAATATTTTATACCAGAGATAGAGCATATTTTTACAAACTATAAAAAAAATATATTTATATTAAAAAAACTTTCTAAAGATTTAAGGCTTTTCTTTTTAATTAGCAACTTAAATGAAAATGAAGCTGAAAACCTTTTAAAAAGGCTAAAGCTAGATAACAAAACTATAAAAGATGCTAAAACCATTTTAAAATATTTAAACTATGATTTTATAGATGATAGGCTAGAAACAAGAAAGCTAATGAGCCTAATTGATGTAGATTTATTTAAAAAAATATTAGAAATTAAGTTTTCTATAAGCCTTATAGAAAATGATTTAGTACAATGTAAAAAATATGACAATATATACGATGAAATAGACGAAACTATTAGAAAAAATCATTGTTTTTCTTTAAAAACCTTAGCAGTAACAGGTAACGATTTAAAGGAAATAGGCATAACAGATGGCAAATTGATAGGAGATAGCTTAAAAGCTTTGTTAAACCTAGTTATAGAAGAACCAGATAAAAACAACAAAGAATTTTTATTAAGCTATATAGGTAAAAATATATGAAAAAAGCTTTAATAACAGGTGCAAGCCAAGGTATAGGCAAAGAAATGGCTTTTATACTTTCTAAAAAAGGTTATCACATAATAGTTGTTGCTAGAGATAGAAAAAAGCTAGAAGATACATTTAAAAATATAAAAAACTGCACAATAATAGATATGGATTTATCTATAACCAAAAACTGCTATAAGCTTTATGAACAAGCTAAAAACATAGATATATTAATAAATAACGCAGGCTATGGTATATTTGGCAATTTTTTAGATACAGATGTAGAAAAAGAGCTTAATATGATAGATTTAAACATAAAATCTCTTCATCTTTTAACAAAGCTTTTTTTAAAAGATATGGTTAAAAAAGATTATGGCTATGTTTTAAACGTGGCCTCTATAGGTAGCTTTTTCCCTAGCCCTTTGTTATCTTCTTATTATGCAAGCAAATCTTATGTATTAAGCTTAAGCCTTGCTATAAAAGATGAGCTTAAAAGAAAAAAATCTAATGTATATATAGGTGCGTTTTGCCCTGCAACTATTAATACCAATTTTCATAAAAATGCAGGGCTTAATGGTAAAATAAAAGGGCTTAATGCTTACTTTGCATCTAAATATGCAATAGATAAAATGTTTTCTAAAAAAACTATTATTATCCCAAGCTATGCAAAAATGCTTCCCTTTTTTATAAGGTTAATGCCTTATACCTTAATTATGAAATTGGCTTATAAAATACAAATAAATAAAAATAAATAATATTGTAGCTTTTGCTAAAAGCTTGAAGGGTGAAGACTTTGTCTTCACATTAAGACTGTAGACAAAATAATATTAAAACCTTCTACCATAAATATTTAAGTAATTAAAGGGTTCTAGGGCAAAGCCCTAGAATAAGGGCGGTGGGTGGGAATAGATAATTTCTATTATATTGCCTTTACCATAAAATATTAAAATTATAATAAGGGTGAAGATAAAGTCTTCACCAGAGATTGTCGACAAAGTCGACAATCTTTTTATATTTATTTATAATTTTAAGTGTTTTAGTTTTAAGACAAGGGGTTCGTTTTTTATCTAAACCAGCCCCCCGCCCCTTTACGGGGAGTACCCCGTACCCCCTTGAGCTTCGCTCATTTTTTCATATTTATGCTATGGATTTTATAAAAATTATTTTGTATATAGTTTGAGGGTGAAGACTTTGTCTTCACCCTCATTTTCTAGCTAACTTTAAGCTCTAACCTTAACCTATCTGCTATAAGTGCTATAAACTCACTGTTTGTCGGTTTGCCTTTATGATTGTTTATAGTGTAACCAAAAAGGTTATCAATAGCATCTATCCTGCCTCTGCTCCAAGCAACCTCTATGGCGTGTCTTATAGCTCTTTCCACCCTGCTAGGCGTTGTGTTACATTTTTTAGCTATAGATGGATAAAGCTCTTTTGTTATATAATTTAAAACATCAATATCTCCTATAGCCATAATGATTGCCTCTCTCATATAATGATAACCCCTTATATGTGCTGGCACCCCTATTTCGTGTAAAATGTTTGTAACTCTTGTTTCTAAATCTAAATTATTATAGTTAAAACCTGTTTTGTTATCATTTTTCTTATAGTCTAAATTTTCTTTAACTTGCTTTATCCTAGACACTAAAAGCTCCATATCAAAAGGCTTTGCTATATAATATTTTACCCCTAGAGCAAACGCTCTTTGTGTAACTCTTTCTTCTGTTACTGCTGTTAGCATAATACACATAGTTTTTAAATCTTTTATGTTTTCAAGCTTTTCTAAAACCCCAAGTCCATCAAGGTGTGGCATAACCTCATCTAATAGCACAACATCTGGCTTTATATCTAATATTTTGTTATAGGCCTCTAAGCCGTTATGTACTACATCTATTACCTCTATATCTGATTGTTTATCTAAATAATTTTTTAAAATATCACAAAAATCTTTGTTATCATCTGCAATTAAAACACTTATTATATCCTTTTTCAAAACGATTTCCTCCATAAGTTAAACATTATTATTAGATATTTTAGAAAGATAAGCATTGGTATATTTTATATCCTTTGTAATGTCTTTACCAAACCATTTAGGCGGTATAAAATTATGTGCATCTTCTATATTTTCAAACTCTACCTCAACATTTTTAAAGCCTTCTAAACTGCCTTCGTAAATATCTAGCTCTGCCTTTAAATTGTTATCTATAGGTATTATATACCTTGTTTTTGTTATAACTTGCCCTTCTATCTTTTTTAGTAAGTTATCAAATTCTTCTTTCGTTATTTCTTCTTCTAGCTCTTTTCTTTGTATATCACCCTTTCCTTTAAAGGTAAAGAAATATTTATCATCTTTTTGCCTTATTCTTAAAACAGGGTTTGTACATATATAGGCTTGTCTTATATAATATTTTTTTACATTTTCTAAATTAGGTATATATTCTACTAAAAACTTTCTTTCTATTTCCATATTTTTCATATAATCACCTCTTAATAAATACAATTTTTTGAAAGCTTTGCTTTTAAAAACAGGAACTTCTAAAATATTTTTAATTTAATGCAAAAAACCGTATATAAATTTCAATTAAAAATATTAAGTCATACCTTAATTGTAGTAATAAATATTAAAAATAATTATAAAATATTTTATAGTTTTTTTCAAATAACCTATTTTAAGATAATATGCTAAATATTTAAAACAATCCTTGTTACACAACCTTTGTCTTTGTTGTTAAATATATAAAATTCACCTTCTAGGCTTTTTATTATATTAATACATATAGGTATACCTAGGCCTGTACCGTTTTTCTTGTTTGTAAAAAACGGCTTATATATATCATTTAATATATTATCTTCTATGCCTTTGCCTGTATCTATAAAATCTATAAAAAGCTTTTTATCTTTTATATATATTTTTGTTTTTATAAAGCCTTTTTCCTTTTCTATAGCCTCTATACAGTTTTTATAAATATTTGATAATATAATACATATTTTAAAATAAGACGCTTTAATGCTTAAATTTTTTATGTCATCTTTGCATTGAATATAAAAATCTATGTTTTTATATATTTTTAAGTTTTCTATATGTTCTTTTATTAAATAATATATATTTATATCTTCTTTGTTATCTTTATGCTCATAATCACAAAAATACATAAAATCTGACATTATTTTTGTAATTTTATTAAGCTGATTTTTTATCATTTTAACGTTTTTTTGATGGTTATCTAACACATTTTCAAGTTCTAAAAGCTCTATGTTAGCCTTTATAAGAGAAACAGGGTTTTTAACCTCGTGAGCTAATGCTATTGTTATATCTTTTGATAAATTATCTTTACAAAAATACAAAGCTATATCCTCCATATATTTAATTAGGTAATAATAAAGTCATTCCAACGTAAATTTTATCTGGGTCTTCAAGATTGTTTAAAGCCATTATTTCTTCTATTTTGCTTCTATTTCCATATATTTTTTTACTTATTAACTCTAGGCTATCACCTTCTTTAACTTCATATTTTTTTAAATTTTGTGTATTTATGTTTTGCTTCGTAGTTGTTTCACTGTTTATTTGTGTACTAATAGTATTGTTTAAGGTAGTCTCCTCCTTAGTTTCTTCTTTTGTTGTAGCTTGTGTTGTAGCTTGTGTTGTTTCCTCTGTTTTAGCCTGTGTTGTTTGGTTTATCTCCTCTTTTGTTGTAACTTCTGTTGTTCCCTCTGTTAATGCTTGGCTGTTTTGAGCAAAAACACTTTGTACATTGTCATCTTTTATTTGTGCTAATATATATCTGTAGCTTTCATCTAGCTTGGCAAGCCTTTTTTCTAGCTCTGCTATTTTATCATCGCTTTGTATAAGCCCTGCCCCCATTATAAAACATATAAGAAACAAAACCGCACTTAATGAGCTAAATATGCTAGACATTTTTTTATACTCTTTAAGAGCATTTATGCTTTGGTTATTTGCTCTTTTTTGCCTGCTAATGTTTATAAGCCTTTCATCTTTAGCCTTAAATTTTTCCTCTTCTTCTCTCATATTATTAGGCTTATTATTTAGCATATATTCGCTCATTGCCTCATTTTTTTCATAGTATATAATAAAGCCGTTAACGCTTTTAAAGTCGTTTTGGTAAAATCTATAAAACCCTCCTATGTTCTCTAAAGGGTCGCTTAAAAAAAACACCTGATTTTCTTCTTTAAAATATTCTTTGTGATGCTCTATGTACCCTTCGTTTATATAATCTGAAAATCCAGGCTGAGAATAAAACCAACCTACTATCTTGCTATTTTCAAAATATGTATTTATTTGTTCTTTGGCATTTTCAAAAGATTTTTTAGTTAATTTTACCATACCATCTTCTACTATGGTATCTTCCCCTTTAACAGCACCGTTTATAAATAAAACTTTATTATTATCTATGGTATATTCATCTCCTATTAAAAAGGCTATCTGCTCTTCTCCTTTAGAGCTTTTAGAGTATTGTTGCAAATATGTAAAAACATAGTCTTCTACATAAATTTTAAAGCTTTCATCAATATTTCCCATTTGTTTTATGTTTTTAGGCAAACTAATACTATTTTTTTCTTTTTTCATAAATAACTCTCCTTAAACATATAATATAAGTTTTGTCTATTTATAAAAATATTAGCATATACTATTTACATTTTATGGAAAAGTTTGTCGCTAGTCAAGATTTTTTTATTTCCATTTGTAATTATTTTTTTACAACTTTTATTAACTGTTTACAATTTTCACTATTTTTTACATAATATTTACATTTTTTATATATTATTTTAATACTAATTTTAATTATTTTAGTGTATATTTTATTATTTTTTTTGCAAAATATATAATATTAATTAAATTTTTATAAAATATTATACAATTTTTAAATACTTGTAAAAATTATATATATTTAAGGAGTTGTTAAATTGAATAATGCTTTAAAAAATAGTAATTTTTTACCTAATTATGTAAATTGTAAATCACAATTTGCAATTTTAGAGTTTAAATCTTATTTTTTTAACATATTAAATGAACATAAACATAACAATAAAAATATAATCTTTTTATGCATTGGCTCAGATAAAATTACAGGAGATAGCTTGGGACCTCTTGTTGGATACAAGCTATCTAAGCTACCATTTAAAAACAATATTTCTATATATGGTACGCTAGATAACCCTGTACACGCAAAAAACCTAAACGAAACTATAAAAAATATAAACCTAAACCATAAAAACTATATATTAATAGCTATAGATGCATCTTTAGGTAGCAATGAATATGTAAATTATATAAGCCTTGGGCAAGGTAGCTTAAAGCCTGGTGCTGGTGCTAACAAAAACCTTCAACCTGTAGGTGATATTTATATAAAAGGTATTATTAATAATAATAAATTTAGCTTATCTAACTTACAAAACATAAGGTTATCTTTAGTTATGAATATGGCTGATATTATATCATCTGGTATATGGCATTGTGTTAGCAGTATATAAAATTAAATTTTTAATTTTATATTATAAAAAGGGTGAAGACAAAGTGAACTGCACCAATTTATACAGACATCACAAAAAAGACTACCTAAGGTAGAAAATTAAATTTTAAGTAA
>CALWLD010000004.1 GCA_944381435.1 uncultured Clostridia bacterium | reverse complement strand
AACCTCCTATGATAGTTTAATTCTACCACAGGAGGTCTCTTTTTTCTATTGTCCATTTTTTACGGACTTGTTCACTTTGTCTTCACCTTTTTTGAATGGAAAGCATTCAAAAAATCGATTAATTGCAATTAAGTCGTGCCTGTTTTTGAATATAAAATATTTAAAAAATTGATTATAAAAATATATTGACAAATATTAGAATATTAATTATAATAAGTGTATCAATAGTGTTAATACGCTTGACAGAGGAGGTGAATATATGTTTAATATAGATTTTAGAAACCCAAAACCTATATATGAGCAACTTACAGAAAGCATAGAAAAGCTAGCTATGAAAGGTATCTTAAAACCAGACGAACAACTGCCAAGCGTTAGACAGCTAGCAATGGAGCTTTCTATAAACCCTAATACTATACAAAGAGCTTATACTGCTTTAGAAAGCAAAGGTATTACTTATTCTGTAAAAGGTAGAGGAAGCTTTATAGCTCCTAACTGTAAAGATGCTATAGATGGTAGGCTTGAGGCAATAAAAAAAGAAATAAAAAAATTAATAGAAGAGGCTAGGGATATAGGAGCAACAGATGAGCTTATTTTAAGCTGGCTTAAATGAAAGGAGAGTATATATGATTAAAGCATTAAATGTAGTAAAAAAATTTGATGATATATTAGCAGTAGATAACGTTAGTGCTACAATAAAAAATGGTAATGTTTTTGGGCTTATAGGGACTAACGGTGCTGGTAAATCTACATTTTTAAGAATGGCATCTGGCATTTTAAAGCCAGATAGTGGTTCTATAAAAATAGATGATAAAGAGGTATTTGATAATATAGAAGTTAAAAAGAAGTTTTTTTATATATCTGATGACCAGTTTTTCTTTAGCAATGCAACCCCAGAGGATATGAAAAACTATTATCAATCTATATATGAAAATTTTGATATAGATAGATATAAAAAACTTATGAACTCTTTTAATTTAGATGAAAAAAGAAGGATAAAAACTTTTTCTAAAGGTATGAGAAAGCAAGTTTCTGTTATATGTGGATTATGTGCTAAAACAGATTATCTATTTTGTGATGAAACATTTGACGGTTTAGACCCTGTTGTTAGGCAAGCAGTAAAAAGTCTTTTTGCTCAAGATATAGAGGAAAGAAACTTAACACCTGTTATTGCATCTCATAACTTAAGAGAGCTTGAAGACATATGTGATAACATTGGCTTACTTCATAGAGGAGGTATGTTATTATCAAAAGATTTAGAAGAGTTAAAGCTAGATATACATAAAGTACAAATAGTATTTAAAGACGGCATTAACAAAGAGGTATTCGAAAAGCTTAATATAATGAAAACAGAGACTAGAGGTTCATTAAATGTATTTACAATAAGAGGCAATGGTGAAGAAATAACTAAATATCTAGAAAGTTTACAACCTATATTTTTTGAAATGTTGCCACTTTCTTTAGAAGAAATATTCATTGTAGAAACGGAGGGGATAGGTTATGACATCAAATCGCTCATTCTTTAATTTAAAACTATTTAAAGAAGAATATAAAAAATATATATGGGCAACTGCTTTAACGTTTTTGCTATTTTTATTTTCTAAAATAATAGTGCCACTTTTAGATTATTCTTCTTATTTAAAAGAAAAAAATAATGACATATTAAATCAAGAATATTTATTAAATAAATTATATAGCTTAAATAATTATTTGACTTTAGATTATGATTTTAACAGATTTAATATAATTGTTTTAGGTGTATTCATAGGTACGGTAATGTTTTCTTATTTACATAGCCGTAAAAAAGTAGATTTTTATCACTCTTTACCTATATCAAGAAATAGTTTATTTTGCTTAAAATATTTAACAGGTATTGTTATTGTAGTGCCTATTATTGTTATAATGCATTTTTTACTTTATGGTATTTTTTCTATTTTGTTGGGAGATACCATTGTAAGTTTTAAAGAAGTTTTAGAACCTATCGCTGTAGATATTGTATTTTTTATTGTTTTTTATTCTTTTACTGTATTTGCAAATATTTTAGCAGGTAATTATGTAATAGGTGTAATATTAACAGGGTTTATAGTAAACTTAATATCTATAATACTTCTTTTAATTAATGTTTTAGGAGAATTATTTTTTGAACATATAGTTAGTTTAGATTATATATTAGATTATTCGGCAAAATACAATCCTTTACAATGTTATTTAGAAATGACAAATAATGTAACAAAGGCAAGCATAACAAATATAAATTTTGGTAAAGTTAATATATTAATAACTTATATAATTATAGCTATTTTATTAACAGTATTTAGTTTGTTATTATTTAAAGTTAGAAAAAGTGAAAAATCTAGCACTTGCTTAGCATTTAAGTATGCAAAAACTATCTTTAAGTACTTAGGAGTTGTAATAAGCGGGTTAGGTATAGGCATAATATTTGTTGCGATAGCAGGTGGAGATTTTGCTTTATATTTAGGTATTGTTTTAGGTTGTGTTATTATACATTGTATAGTAGAAATTATATATGATTTTGACTTTAGGGCTATATTTAAAAATTGGTATAGCATAATAGGGTGTATAGCAATATGTATTGTTACTGTATTTATATTTAAGTTTGACGTATTTGGCGTTAAAACTTATATTCCAGATGTTTCTAAAATAGAAACTATAAATTTAGAGCTTGTAGAACCTTATTCTCCTGAGGCAAGAGCTATATCAGATGAAAATGTTATACAATCTGCAAATATTTTACACCAAAGATATGTAGATAAAATAGAAAATGATTCATTTGATGAAAATTCTTCAATAGGGTATATAAATATAGATTATAAATTAAAAAGTGGTAGAGTTGTATCAAGAAGAATTCTTGCATATAATGAAGAAGATACAAAAGAATTAATAAAAGGCATTTATAACAACAAAGAATATATAGAAAAAGGAAGAGATGTTTTATATTTAGATTTAAAAAATCAAGATATAAACTTTGATATAATTAACAATGCTGGAAGAAATATTTATACAGATACTATGAAAGAATTTGATAATTTAGCATTGAGAGAAGCTATCAAAAAAGATGTAGAAAAAAATGGGCTTTATGTTACTGCAGATGAGACATTATTTGCTATAGATTTAAGATGTAATAGATACTATGATAGTTATACAATGCACGAGACATATAAATTTTATATAAGTGATAAATATACAAATACATTAGATTATCTATATAGCAAAGATATAGAACCAGAAAACTTTAAGCTAGAAGATGTTAGCTCATTAACATTTACTGATGGTGAAGAACCAATAGAAATAAAAGATGATAAAGCTATAGAAATGGTATTAGATGATTATGTATTATCAGAGCTAAGAGGTTTAGATTATACATTAAAACCGGCAGGTATAAGATTAAATACTAAAGACGATGATTTTTATCATATATCAATAACTAAAGAACTTTATAACGAAATAGCAAAAGAAAATAACCTTCCATCATTTGAAGAAATAAATATTAGATAACATAAAAAAGCTGTAGATAAATTCTACAGCTTTTTTATGTTAAACCACCATCTAGGGTTATTACTTGCCCTGTTAGGTAAGTAGATTTATCAGATGCTAAATAATAAGCAAGGTTTCCAACTTCATAAGGTTTACCAAAACGCATATAAGGTATTTCATCTATCAAGGCATTTTTTTCTTCTTCAGATAGAAAGTTGTTCATCTCTGTATCTATAGCACCACAAGATATAGCATTAACACGTATATTACAAGGGGCAAGCTCTTTTGCAAGGGCTTTTGTAAAGGAGTTTATAGCACCTTTTGTAGCAGAATATATAACTTCGCAAGATGCACCAACATTACCCCATATAGATGATATATTTATTATTATTCCGTCTTTTTTATTTATCATATTTTGACAAGCTATATGAGAACAATTAAAAACACCTTTAACATTTGTGTTTATAAGTTTTTCCCATATATCAGGCGTAGCTTGGTTAAATAAGCCTATATGAGATATACCAGCGTTATTTATTAATATATCTACACAGCCAAAGGTATTTTCTATTTTTTTAAACATATCAAGGGCTATATCATAGTTAGATATATCTCCTTGAAGAGCAAGTATATTAGGGTTAATTTCTTTTAGCTCGTTATAAGTTTTATAAAGCTCATCTTTTCTGGTAACACAGTTTATTACAACTTTAAAATTATTTTCAGCAAAAATTTTAGCAATTTCTTTGCCTATGCCTCTAGAAGAGCCTGTAACAAAGACAACTTTAGACAAGTAAATTACCCCCTTAGCTTTGCTATTTCTTCTTTGTATAAATTTGTTTTACTGTCTAGCCAAGGAGTTTCTAGTATAAAAATTTTATCTTTTAAATAGCTAGAATGTACTATATTATAGATTGCATCAAAGCCTATATAATCTTTTCCTTTAGGATTTGTTTCATCTGCACCTAGGTTTGCGTGTCTATCTTTTTTAGCACCACATTTATTTAACGAGCCATTTATATGAACAACTTTAACTTTATCAAGCCCTATTATTTCATCAAATTCTTTCATTACGCTATCAAAGTTATTAACTATGTCATATCCACTATCGTGTAAATGACAAGTATCTAAGCAAATGCCTATTTTTTCTTTAAAATGCACTTTATCTATGATAGCTTTAAGCTCGTTAAAATTTCTGCCAATTTCTGAACCTTTGCCAGCCATAGTTTCAAGGCATATAAAAGGCTTTGTATCTTCAGTTAAAACAGCATTAAGCCCATCTGCTATACGCTCTATGCCGTATTCTAAATCTTTATCTGTAAAAGAACCAGGGTGGAGAACTATATAATCTGAACCTATAGCCGTTGTTCTTTCTATTTCCATTTTTAAAAAATCTATTGCTAAAGAATATGTATCATCTTTATAAGAGGCAAGGTTTATAATATAAGGAGCGTGTACAACTATATCACTTATGTTATGTTTTTCCATAAAATCTTTGCCTTCTTGTATTTTTAATTTTTCTATAGGGGAGCGTTTAGTATTTTGAGGAGCACCTGTATAAATCATAAAGGTGTTAGCACCGTAGCTAAAAGCCTCTTTTGCAGAGTTTATAAGCCCACCAGACATAGAAACGTGAGAACCTATTTTCATATTATCTTCCTTTCTTTATATAATATATATATTATATAAAAACTTAGTTATTTTGTAAACTTTAAATTTAAGATTTTAAGAAGATATAATAATATTATAAATATTTCAGACTGTAGATAAAATAATATTAAAGCCTTATACCATAAATATTTAAGTAACTAAAGGTTTCTAGGGCGAAGCCCTAGAAGAAGGGTGGTGGGTGGGTTTAGATAATTAGAAAAACCTTGGCTTAAAGCCAAAATTCTTAAAATTGCAAAAAGATTGGCGACTTTGTCGACAATCTTTTGTATTATAAATATTTTTCAAGGCTTTCTATAGATATTTTTATATTTTCGATTTCTTTTTTTATATGTTCTTTATCTAGCGACTTAGATTTTGATAAAAAGTTGCAATGAAGAGCTAACCTTCTTATAATGTTAGATATATTAGATATATTTTTAAGTATTAATTCTTGTTGTTTACATTTCATAGTTTAAAAATCACCTCTATAAAGATTATAAACTATAAAATAATATAAAACAATATACAAAAAGTATTAAATGTTATTATTTTTAGAATTAACATTTAATACTTTTTGTAAACAAATTAGAAATTTTTGTTATAATTTTCTATACAAGCTTTTATTATTTCCTTAGCTTCTTTAGCACCTTCAAGCTTTTCAACAGATGTTTTTTTGTTTTCTAAATCTTTGTAAGTAACGAAGAAATGTTTCATTTCGTCAAATATATGTTTAGGTAATTCTGATATATCTTTATAAGAATTATAGATAGGGTCGTTTTTAGCTATAGCTATTATTTTTTCATCGTTATCACCGCCATCAACCATATGCATAACGCCGATAGGGTAAGCCTCTACAAGTGTTAAAGGTTCTATAGTTTCAGAGCATAATAAAAGAACATCTAAAGGGTCTTTATCATCGCCATAAGTTTTAGGGATAAAGCCATAGTTTGCAGGGTAATGTACAGCAGAATGTAAAATTCTATCTAAAATAATAAGCCCTGTTTCTTTATCAAGCTCATATTTTTTCTTGCTACCTTTAGATATTTCTATAACACAAACAAATTCTTCTGGTTTAACTCTATCTGGGTTAATATCGTGCCAAATATTCATAAAAATTTCCTCCAAATGTAATATTTATCCTATTAATTATATAGTTAAAATAAAATTTTTTAAATTGACAAATAATATAAATAAAAATAAAATTTAATGTATAAATTATACAAATTACACAAAACTAAATGTTTTCTAACTGTTCTATAAAAGATGTACTTTTTAAGTTTGTATAAAGATGAGTGTTTAATAGCTTTTTGCTAGCTAAAGAAAGCTCATCTAAAACGCTGTTAGATACATTAAATTTATATAAATCATTTATTTTAGAGCACAAAATATGGTTTATAACTAAAGCAGTGTTTAAGGATATTTTTAACAGCCCATCTTCTTTGCTTTTGCAATTTTTACATACAACACCGTTAGCACCTAAATATATATCATTTTGGTTTGATATGGATATGTTACAATAACAACAATTATTTACTATGGGCATATAGCCGTTTATTTGTAAAAATTTTATTTCAAAAATTTTAGCTATTAGTTTAGGGGATAAAACTGTAGTTTTTGAAAGGATAAGAAGAGATTTTAATAAAAGAAGCATTATATCGTTTATAGGTGTTGCTTCTTGTGTGTTTTTATCTACAAATTCTAAAAAATATGTACCATAGGCTAGGGTATCTAAATCTTCTGTTATGTTATAAAAATTTTCTATTATGTCAATTTGATTTATGCTTAAGCTTCTGCCGTTATCGTATATAATAAAATCGGCATAGGTAAATAGGGAAGAGCCTGCTAAAAGCTTGCTTTTGCCGTTTCTACAGTTTCTAGCCCAAACGGTAAATTTGCCATAATCTTTTAATAATATAATAAGAGATTTATCGTTATCTCCTACCAAATTTTCTTTTATAATAATACCTCTAGCCTTGAATGTACTCATTTTATCCTTCCTTAATAGTTATTTTTATCTTCTTCTTTCTTGTTTTTGTTATCTCTGTATTCTTTATATGCTAAAAATGCATTAATATATCCACTTTTTTTAAAAATATCCCAAAATAAATCTTCCATAATAAAGCCCCCATTTATAATTAGTATATTTATATTTTTAGTAAAATAAATATTTATATACTGTTGAAAATTTACCATAAAAGGAGACAAAATACTATTGACATTTAGTTTTTGATAAGTTTTAAAACTGCATAACCATCTAAAGCCGAGCCATCTTTTGAAGAAACAGATATGTAATTATCTTTTAATAGCTCAGATGTTTTGCCTGTTATAGTTATGATAGAGTTAGGCTCACAATATATAGCATCTTTTTCAAATTCATCTGAAAATAATACAACTGTGTATTTTACAGAGCTGTTATTTGTTATAGTTAAGCTATATTTTGCATCATAATCTAATAAAGAATCATTAGAAATTAAAACTTCAGAGCCTGTTGTTGACGTTAAGCTTTTATCTACCAATGTAATATCTTGGATTAATGTTAAGGTTTCTTTTTCTTTAGTATAAGAAAGAGAACCTACAATAAGTATAAAAAATATTAAAAAGATAAAATATTTTTTAAATGTGAAATTTTTCATTGCTCACACCTTCTTTAAATTTGCTTTTGGTCGTAGCCAAAGTTTTTAAGTAAAAAGTCGCTATCACGCCAATCTTTTTTAACTTTTATCCATATTTGTACGTTTATAGGAGAGCCTAAAAGCCTTTCTATTTCATAACGAGCGTTAGAACCTATTTTTTTTAGCATAGAACCTTGTTTGCCTATTATAATGCCTTTATGAGAATCTCTTTCACAATAGATAGTAGCTTGTATATCTACCATATCTTTGTCTTTTCTAGGTTTCATAGAGCTAATTTCCACTGCTATACCGTGAGGTATTTCATCTTGTAAAAGCTTTAAGGCTTTTTCTCTAATAATTTCTGCCACAATTTGTCTTTCTGGTTGGTCTGTTATCATATCTGATGGGAAAAACTGAGGTCCTTGTGGTAAGTATTTTTTAATACATTTTAATAAATCTTCTTTATTTTTTCCTTTTAATGCTGATACAGGTATAATTTCTGCAAAGTTATATACAGATTTATAGCTATCTATAACTGCTAAAATTTCTTCAGGTGCTACCGTATCTATTTTGTTTATTATTAAAAAAACAGGTGTAGATACTTTTTCTAGCCTTTTAATGATAGCTAAATCGGATTCTTTAATTTTTTCAAAAGGTTCAATAAGATATAGCACGATGTCAACTTCATTTAATGTAGTTTCAGCCGATTTTACCATATAATTGCCAAGTTTAGATTTAGGCTTATGTATACCTGGTGTATCTATAAATATAGCTTGAAAATCTTCTTCTGTTAATATAGATTGAATTTTGTTTCTTGTTGTTTGAGGTTTACTTGATATAATTGCTATTTTTTCTCCTATAAGGCTGTTCATAAGGGTAGATTTACCAACGTTTGGTCTACCTATCAAAGATACAAAGCCTGAGCGAAAATCATTTTTCATAGTTTAGTTCCTTTCTTTTAAAAACTCATCTTTTGTTATGCAATAAACATAATGAGGCATATCCATATTGTAATAATGTTTTACTATTGTTATTGTTTTTTGCATATTGTTTCTTTTAGCAACATTTTGTGATGCTATGTTATTATCTCTAATTATAGAATAAAGCTTGTCTAAATTTAAGGTGTTAAAGCCATATTCTTTTAAAGCTTTAGCACATTCTATAGCATAACCCTTTTTCCAATATTCTTTTTTTAATAAATATCCTATTTCGTCTACTAAATTATCATTTACATTTTGTTTTGTAATGCCTGCTTGTCCTATAAATGTGTTATCTTCTTTTAAAAACACACCTAAAAGTCCATATCCTTCTTTTTTATATCTTTCTAGCTGGTTGTTAAACCAAGTTTCACATTCTTCATCAGAAAAAGGGTGCTCATAGGCATACATAACAAGCTCATCTTGTAGTAAAGACTTTAAATCATTAAAATCTTTACTACACATATTTTTCAAAATTAATCTTTTAGTTTCTAAAAACATATTATCTCCTTATATTGAGCTTATTTAAAATAATATCTTGTTTTTTAAACATAATTTCTTCTTCTGCTTTTTCCATATGGTCATAACCTAAAAGATGTAACATACTATGAACAGTTAAAAAGCAAAGCTCACGCATTAGGCTATGGTTATATTCATTAGCTTGAGCTATAGCCTTTTCAATGCTTATTATTATATCACCAAGAGGGATAGGGTGGTTTGTGTTATAATCTATATTTTCAAAATCATCTAACAAAGGAAAAGATAAAACATCTGTTTCTTTATCAATATTTCTGTGAAGGTTATTAATTTCTTTAATTTCTTCGTTATTTACAATAGATAAGCTTATTTCCACATTTTGTGTAAAATTTTCTAAATTAAGGCTTTCTATTATACATTTGTTCATTAAATCAAAAGTTTCATCGTCTATAACATAATCTGTGTTGTTATCGTATAAAAGTATCATAAAAGCTCCTTTTATTTTTTAGGCTTTTTAGCCTGTTTTTCTTTTATTTTTTCTTTTTGTTTTTCTAACTTTTCATAAGCTCCTATTATTTTTTGAACAAGAGGGTGGCGTACAACGTCTTTGTTATTAAGCTTGCATATACCTATATCTTCTATACCATCTAATATTTTAACAGCATCTATAAGCCCTGAGTTTTTGCCTGTAGGTAAGTCTATTTGTGTTAAATCACCTGTTATAATAGCTTTAGAGCCAAAGCCTATACGAGTTAAAAACATTTTCATTTGCTCAGGAGTTGTGTTTTGAGCTTCATCTAATATGATAAAAGCATTATCTAAGGTTCTACCACGCATATAAGCAAGAGGGGCAACCTCTATAGCACCTTTTTCCATATTTTTTTGAAAGTTTTCAACCCCCATAATATCGTATAAAGCATCGTATAAAGGTCTTAGATAAGGGTCTACCTTTTGTTGCAAATCGCCAGGTAAAAAGCCTAAATGTTCTCCTGCTTCTATAGCAGGTCTTGTTAAGATAATACGGTTTACTTCGTTATTTTTAAAGGCAGTAATAGCCATAGCCATAGCTAAATATGTTTTACCTGTACCTGCAGGGCCTATACCAAATACAATAGTATTTTTTCTTATTGTATCTATATAATTTTTTTGCCCTATAGTTTTAGGCTTTACAGGACGGCCTGCAATATTAACGCATATAAAATCATCGTTTATTTTTTCTATTTCGTTAAAGCTATCATCTTCTACCTGTGCTATAAGGTAGTTTATAGCTTGCTCTGTTATTTCTTCGCCACGGTTTGCAATAGATATAAGAGATTTTAGTACCTTTTCAGCTTTTGTTAAAGAATATTTGCTACCAGATACTACAATATCTTCACCACGGTTTACAATATTAACCGCAAAGCTACGTTCTATTTTTTTTATATTAGCATCATATTGTCCAAATATATTTATTATTTGGTCATTGGCTATTTGTAATTTTATTTGCTCCATCTTCTATGTTACTCCCTTCGTTATAGCTAATGGTTATAGGGGCTTTTTCCCCTATATCTTGTATTAAGGTTAATTTAGCTGTGGCTATTAACTCTTTATCTGTTTCTTTATATATAATTTCTTTGCTTATTATATCAGAAGAAAAATCTATTTCTCTAGTTATTTGTTCTGTTAAAAGCTTGTTAGCATAAAGCTTTGCCTCATTAATAGAATATGTTTTTTCAACAGGTATATACTCTTTATGTTGTGTTTTTTTAATTATAAAAGGTAAATAAAAATCTTTAGGTAATTTTAGCTGTGTTCTAGAGGAAACTGTATCATAGTTTTTATAGCTAATTTTGTTAAAAGGACTTAAGCTAAAATTTTTATTAAATGCTAATAAATTATATGTAGTTTTTTTATTATCTGTATATTCTTTAATGTAATATTGATAAGGCACATTTACCGTTATTTCTTTTTCTACCTTAGCTCTAATGTCAGCATCAGAAGGTGTGTAATATACGCCTTTTATCTCTTCACCTTCTTTTAATAAAACTTCACCAGATACAAGTATATCTCCTTTTTCTACAACATCTTTGCTAGTTACTAAAGGGGTGCCAGAACGTGTAACAATTTCTGTAATAACACCTGTTTCTGTAGCTATTATATCACAAGGTTCGTTATTTTGTGTAGCATTTTCTTTTTTTATATTTTCAGAAATGCTAATGGTTACTTTTGTGCCATCTATACTTATGTTAGCCCAAGATATTGTATCAAAATGGTTTTTCAAATCTGTTTGTATAGACTTTATATTGATTTTTCTTTTATATGCCCCAAGATATATACCTTTATCTTCACAAAAATGTAAAATTTCGTTATTATCTAAATAGTTGTTTCCTGTAACTTCTATGCTCCATATAAAAGAAGAAAAATAATAAAGTAACATAACAAAAGATATAGCACCTACCAGAAACATTTTCCTTTTTCTGTTTCTAAAAAGAAAAAAAGGCATACCATATTTTAAAATGATTTTATACTTACAGCCTGTTTTTTTAGATATTTCTTTTAGCTTTTTAAAATCTTTAATATTTATTTTACATATAATACCGTCTGTAGTTTCTTCTATCTTATGTAAATTTATATCTTTATTTAAGCATAAATTTAAAAATCTTTCAATAGAAAACCCTGTAACTTTTATGATAACATATCCTTTAAAATAATTCCATAAAAATTTAAACATTATTTCACCAACCTATATAAATTCTGCGCTATTTATTATACCTTTTATAAAGATTTTATTTTTATTTAAAGTTTTTAAATAAAGTTTTTTACCATTTATTTTTAAAGTTCCGCTAGATGTGTTTATTTTTATTATATCTGTAGAATATAAAACTATATTTTTAAAATTTTCTACAACAAGTTTGTTTTTGCCAACAATAGTTATAAGAGGAAGGTTTAAAACTATTTCATTGGGAAGCTCTACGTTTTCTATCAAGCTTTTTTTTATGTTATTTATTAATTTTGGAGCTTTATTATTTTTCATAAAAATCTACCTCCTTTAGCAATAGATTATATGTTAAATTTATGTTAATTATACTATAAATACATTTTCAACAAAAAATTTTTATAGTATAATATAAACAATATTTAAGAAAAGGGTGATATTATGAACACATTATTTAAAAAACAATTTATTATGCAATCTTTTGTTCTTATATTAAGCTTTGTTCTTTTAGGTGTTGGGCTTACAAAGGCTTTTGGTAGTTTTTTTGTGGACCAAAAGAAAGATTTATTAATAGAACAAAGTAAAAAAGTATCTAAAACCTTTAAGCAAGCTTATTTTTTAGAAGGACGTTATGGCTTGCTAGCATTACAAAACGAAATTGAAATATTACAAGAATATTTAGATGCAAGCTTTATATTTATAGACAATGAAAATACTATAAAGCTAATGTCTAACGATATAGATGAAAGCTGGTATAATAAAAAAATAGATACGGATAAAATATTAAAAGATAACAAAAATGATTCTTATTATGAAATACAAGGAACAATGAATGGTATTTTTGATGAGCCGATGCTTAGTATAGGCAGACCTATGACTATAAATGAGGTATATATAGGTACTATATTTATAAATACACCTGTTACAGATTTATTTTATACTGTAGAAAAAGCTTATCAAATAATAATTTTATTTACTATTTTTGCAATAACAGGTGCTTTTATTTTAGTTTATTTATTTTCAAGAAGAATTAGCTTACCGCTTATAGAGATAAATAAGGTTGCAAAAGTTATGGCACAAGGTGACTTTAAAAAACGTATTTATATAGATAGTAAAGATGAAATAGGACAGCTTGCAAATGTACTTAACAATATGGCACAAAGCTTAGATGAACAAGAAAAGAGAAGAAGAGAATTTATATCTAACATATCTCACGATATACGTTCTCCGCTTACATCTATGAAAGGTTTTTTACAG
Organism: uncultured Clostridia bacterium; assembly: GCA_944381435.1. Taxonomy (GTDB): domain Bacteria; phylum Bacillota; class Clostridia; order Lachnospirales; family CAG-274; genus Tyzzerella. The sequence goes on along the minus strand of CALWLD010000004.1, from coordinate 86,757 downwards.
GCAATAATAGACGGTACAATACCAGAAGATAAAAAAGAAAAATATATAAACATAGTATTAGAAGAAACAGAAAGGCTAACCCTTCTTGCTAATAATATATTAGATATAAATAAGCTAGAAGATATAGATAGCCAAGATAGCAAAATAATCTTTGATATAAATGAGCTTATAAGAAGAATAATAATAAGCTTTGAAGCTAGGGTTGTTAGTAAAAATTTAGATATAAAAATATCTTTTGCAGAAAAAGAAACTATGGTTTTTGCAGATTTAGAAAAAATACAAAGGGTAATATATAACCTTATAGATAATGCTATAAAATTTACAGAAAATGATAAACATATATTTATTACTACAAGTGTTAAAAACAATAAAGTTTTTGTATCTGTAAAAGATGAAGGAGCAGGCATATCTTTAGATGAGCAAAAAAGGATATTTGATAGATTTTACAAGGTAGATTCTTCCAGAGGTAAAGATAAGAAAGGTAGCGGGCTTGGGCTTTCCATCGTTAAAGAATTTATTTTATCCCAAGGGGAAAATATTGAGCTTAAAAGCGAGCTTAATAAAGGTAGCGAATTTATATTTAGCTTAACAAAGGCAGAATAATAAATTAGAATAGGAAGTGATAAAAATATGATAGGGGTATATTTTAGTGGAACAGGAAATTCTAAATATTGTCTAGAAAAGTTTATAGAGGAGTATAACAATGGAGCAAAAATATTTTCTATAGAAGATGATAATATTTTAGAAAAAATATGTTATGAAAAAGAAATCATAATTAGTTATCCAATACAGTATAGTAATATACCTAAGATTTTAAGTGATTTTATTGACAATAATAAAAATATATGGGAAAATAAAAAAATATTTATCATCTGTACAATGGCGTTATTTAGTGGAGATGGAGCAGGAGTACTTGCAAGAAAACTTAAAAAATATGGCTCAACAATAATAGGTGGTTTACATTTAAAAATGCCAGATAGCATTTGTGATGAGCCACTTTTAAAAAGAAATTTTGATAAAAATAAAAAATTAATATTAAATACAGAACAAAAAATAAAAAAATCTGCTTATAACTTAAGATGTAAAAAATCTTCAAAAGATGGCATAGGTGTTATTTGTAGATTAATAGGTTTTTTTGGACAAAGGCTATATTTTGGTTATAAAACAAAAAGTTATTCAGATAAATTAAAAATAAATAAAAATAAGTGTATAAACTGTGGAAAATGTATTAGATTATGTCCTATGAAAAATATTTATATTTATAAAGAAAAAGCTAAATCTAATGATAGATGCACAATGTGCTATCGTTGTGTTAATGAATGTCCTCAAAAAGCAATTACATTATTAGGTAAAAAAGTAATAAAACAATATAACATAAAAAATTACTTATAAAGTATAAGTTGATATTTTATAAATGTTATGGTAAACTTTTGTAAAAGGAGTGATTTTATATGAAAAACGAAAAAAGAGAATTAAATATTTTAAATAAAGAGGTAAAAGTAATTAAGTATCTTGTTTAATAACTTGATGATTTGATTAAATAATTATAATTTATCTCCTATCTTATCATCAGTTATTGATAAGTTACATAGCTTTAGCTAGGAGGAAATTATATATGTTTAAAAATAAAAATGTTTTGTTATATTTAATATACACTTTATTTTCTAGTATATCTTTTATATCGTTATATACTAATTTATATTTACAAGAAAATTTTTACTTTACAATATCACAAATAGGGATAGCTTTAATGATATATCAAGCTACAAAGTTTATATTTGAGATACCAACAGGGGTTATTGCAGATAAATATAGTAAAAAGTTAAGCGTAATTATAGGAAATTTATTGATTATTGCATCTTATGTTATGTTAATTTTAAATAAGGGTTATTTAGTATATATTAGTTTCTTTTTAAAGGGGCTAGGTTATACATTTATATCTGGAAGCTTTGAGGCGCTTTTTGTAAATTCTTTAGATAGTAAGTTTTTGGTAAAGATAAATTCCTTATCAAGAATATTTTTCTACCTAGGCATAGGTATTTCTAGTATATTAGGCGGTATAATAATAGGTATTTTTAGTTTTAATGTTATAATAATATTAGATATTTTAATAATATTTGTTGTATTTATAGTTTCTTTATTAATTAAAGAAGAAAAGATAAATAATATCCATAATGAAAAATATTTATTAAGCTCTTTAAAGCTTATTTTTAAAGAAAAATTTTTAAAATATTTTTTAATTACAGATTTAACTATAGCTATATCTTTTATTAGCATAGAAGATTTTTTCTCAGTATTTTTAAGTAGCAGAGGGGTAAGCATAGAAATTATAGGTATGTTTATATTTTTAAAGCTTTTTTTAGCATCAATAATAGGATATATTATACATAATTTCTATAAAAATATAAATAAAATAAAAGTTTATAATATTTTTTCGGTATTACATATAGTTTTTCCAATTCTTATGTATGTACAACAAAATGTTATATTAGTGCCTATTTTATATGCTTTAAGCTCAGTAAGCTTTTCTATGTTTGCACCTATAAAATATGAGCTGTTTCAAACACATATAAAAGGTAGCCTTCGTTCTACAGTGTTATCTATAAAAAGCTTATTTATATCAATAGGTGGAATAATATCTTATTTTATAGTATTTTTATTTGGCAAATTTTTAAAGCTTGAGCAAATAACATTAATACTTTTGTTAATAACATTATTATCGTGTATTATAATAAATATAATTTTATTTAAAGATATGAAAAATTTCTATAAAACAGATACTAAATAAATTATAATAATAAAAGCTTGTAGTTTAGTTTTTATACAAAATCTACAAGCTTTTTATTTTTACAATTTATATATGTTTTTATATTAAACTTTAATTAAGAAAATTTTAAGAGTATCTTTTTTTGGCATAAATATTTAAAAATTGCTTGTTTAAAAATTTAACTTTTTAAAGTAAGTTACTTTATGTTTTATACAGTTTTTATTTTATATAAAAATTATATAGAAAATTAAATAATTATATGTTAAAATAAATTTAAAAACTAATGAAAAAAGAGGTATAATATGTCTTATTGTATATACGTTATAGAAGATGATAAAAACATAGCAGAGCTTTTGGAGATTGCATTAAAAAGCTATGGGTATAAAGTTTGTTTATTTGATAATGCAGAAGAGGCTATAAAAAATATCAATAAGAAAAAGCCTAACTTAATAATTTGTGATGTTATGTTACCTGGGATAGATGGTATAAAAGCTACAACAACTATAAGAAACATAGATGATTTTAAAACAGTTCCTATTTTAATGCTTACTGCTAAAGATAGCGAATTTGATAAAATAAAAGGCTTAGATAGCGGAGCAGATGATTACATAACAAAACCTTTTAGCGTTATGGAAGTTATGGCTAGGATAAGAGCTCAGTTTAGAAAGATGGAACAATTTAAAATTGAGGATAAACAGGATAAAGAAGAAATTTTATTAGGAGATATAAGAGTTGACAAAATATCAAGAGAGGTATTTGTTAATGATGCTTTGATAGAGCTTACCTTTAAAGAATATGAGCTATTAAGATATCTTTTAGAAAATAAAAATAAGCCTTTATCTAGGGAAGATATATTAAACAATGTTTGGGGATATGATTATCTAGGAGAAACAAGAACTGTTGATATACATATAAAAACTATAAGAAGAAAGCTATTAGAAGCAGAAGATTACATAAAAACGGTAAGAGGTATAGGATATAAAATTAGTGAAAAATAGGTGATAACTTTGAAAAAATTTATATTAAAAGTATACTTAATTATAACTTTATTAATATTATTTTTATCTACTTTATTTTTAGCTTTTTTCAATATTTATAATTTAAGAGCTAACGAAGAAAAAGATATGAAAAAAATATTAAATATAATAGAAAAATCAGAAGATAAAGAAAATTATCATATAGATGATATGTTAAAAGAATTTAATATATCTTGTTATATAATATTAAAAGACGCCTATGAACAAATTAATGATGATAAATTAAAGGATTATATAAAAGAAAATGTTTTAAATGATTCTAATATAGATGAAGTCTTCATATATGATGATGAAAATATTTATTATATAAAAGAATATGAAAACAATTTAGCTGTGTTATATAAAAAGCTTAACATTAACCAAATTTTAATAAGAGATAGCTTAATATGTATTTTTATAATAGCATTTATTTCAGCTATAATTTATTTAATATTAAAAAAATATTTACATAAAAAAATAATAATGCCTTTAAAAGAACTTTCTAAAGAAATACCAAAGCTAAAAGACAAAACTGAAAGGATTGTTATTAAAGATTATAAAATTGAAGAAATAAATGATATATGTAAAGAAATAAAAAATATAGAAAACGACATAGAAAATATGGGGGATATGCTTAATATAGAGCGTAACAAAATAGACTATATATTAGATAATATGACAGAAGGGTTTGTTTTATTTGATGAGAACAAAAATGTTTTTGCTATAAATAAAATTGCTAAAAAAATATTAAATTATGACCATAATAAGCTAGGTGGCAATATTTTATATTATACACAAAATATGAAATTATTAGAAAACATAGATAAAGCTTTGCTTGATGGACAAAGAAGAATATTTGATATGAAAACAGATGATAATAAAACACATTCTGTACATATTAGCAAAATACAAAAAGGTATATTTGAAAACGGAACAAAAGGGATAATAATGCTTATTATAGATGTTACGGCTAAAAGAGAAAGTGAAAAGCTAAAACAAGAATTTTTTTCTAATGTATCCCACGAGCTAAAAACACCTATAACTTCTATACAAGGTTATGCAGAGCTTTTATATAATGATTTTGCAAAAAATAGGGAGCAAGAAAAAGAGTTTTTACAAATTATACAAAAAGAAAGCAACAATATAACTAGCCTTTTAAACAATATATTGACTATATCTAAATTGGAGAATAAAGAAATAGAAATAAATTCATCTGACATAAATATAAAAACTGTTGTCGATGAAATAATAAATACTACTAAGCCTATGTGTATAGAAAAAAATATTAACATTATAAACAAATGTGAAGAAATTATAATGATTGGTGATTATAAAAAAATACATCAGTTGTTTAATAACCTTATAGTTAATGCCATAAAATATAATAAAGATAATGGATATGTAGAAATAAACTGCTTTAAAGATGAAAAAAACATTAATATTATTGTTAAAGATTCTGGGATAGGCATACCTCTTGTTGATAGAAATAGAATTTTTGAAAGATTTTATCGTGTTGAAAAGGGAAGAAGCAAAGCTATGGGAGGCACTGGCCTTGGGCTATCCATTGTTAAGCATATTGTTAAATATTATAACGGAAAAATTAAGGTTAAAAGCACTGAAGGTTTTGGAAGTGAGTTTATTATAAAAATACCTATTATAAATAAATAGCTTAATAAAAAATGACTAAATATGTAAAAATAAATAGAAATATATAAAATATTGTGTTATAATTATAACATACACCTTGAGGAGGGAAGCTTATGAGAAAAACGAGGTTATTAATATCTATAATTATAATACTATGCATAGTGGCCATACCTATTATATCTACAGGTAATGTAAATAACAACAACGTAGAGGTGTTAGAAGCATCTGCTAATATAAATATAGAAAATGAAAGCATAGAGATAAATAAAAAAGAAGAAAATAATACACAACTAAAAGATGAAGAAAATAAAGAAAACAAAAAAACTACTATAGAGCAAAAGCAATTAAAAGATAATTTATTAAAAAAAGAAGAAGTAGAAAAATTAAACTACCAATTTAAAACTATAGAAAAATATGAAAATGCTTTAGTTTATAAAATAAAATACCCTGTATTTAACAACGATAATATCAATGAAAAAATAAACGAGCATATAAGTTACCTATCTAATAGCTTTAAACAAGATTTTGAAGGATATGAGCCTATGTCTGAAGATGATAAAGTTATTTTTAATTTAAATACAGATGTTAATATATTTAAAGAAAAGCTTTTATTTATAAAATTTAGCATAGAAAGAAATTACAATACATACCCAAATCCTGTTAAATTTTACGAAACTTATATTATTGACATAGAAGATAACAAACAGATAGAAATAAGTGAATTTTTAAATAAAGGATATGAAGATTTATTCTATATTAAGGCCAAAGAATATTTTTTAAATAACTATGGGCTTACCATAACAAAGCAAAGTGAAAATTATAACGACATAAAGCCAGATAAAGAAATATATAAAAAGATATATTTATCTAATGAAAATTTAGAGGTATTTATTTATGATTATAAAAAGCAAGAAGAGGTTATATTAAATATACCTATTGATAACTTTATGCCTTATGTTAAAGAAGAATATGCAAGCGAGCCTACAACAACAGAAACAACAACTGTATCTACAACTTTAACAACAGAGGCTCCAACAGAAACAACAACTTTATCTACAGAAACAAGCACACAAGCTACAACACAAAAAACAGAAGATACAAACAATACAAATAGAAAAATAGACAAAACAAAACCAATGATAGCTTTAACATTTGATGATGGGCCTAACAGTGCTACAACTAACAGAATTTTAGACATATTAGAAGAAAATAACTCTGTTGCCACATTTTTTGTTGTATCTAGAAGGATAGAAAAAGATACCGAAACATTAAAACGAATGGATAGCTTAGGCAATCAGATAGGAAACCATACAGCTAACCATAAAGACCTTACAAAAATATCTAGTGAACAAATAAAAACAGAAGTTGATATTGTTAATGACAAGCTTAAAAAGGCAATAGGAAAAGAGGCTAGCATAGTTAGAGCACCTTATGGTGCGACAAATGATAATGTTAAAGCTTCTGTTGAATATCCTTTAATTATGTGGAATGTAGATACCAAAGACTGGAAAAGCAAAGATGCTAAAGCTATAGAAAAAGAAGTTTTAGGAAAAGTAAAAGATGGTGATATTGTTTTAATGCACGATTTATACGGTAGCACTGCAGATGCTTGTGAGGTTATTATACCAAAGCTTATAGAACAAGGTTACCAGCTTGTTACGGTAGAAGAACTTTTCTATTATAAAGGTATAGAATTAAAAAACGGCAATAAATATTTTAATGCAAATGTAAAATAGGAGTGATTAAAATAAAAACTTTATTAGTAGCTATAAACGCTAAATATATACATACATCTTTAGCAGTAAGAAGTATAGAAGCTTATTGTAAAAAGAATAACACTAATGTAACAATAAAAGAATTTACAATAAATAACGATGAAGATTTAATCATAAATGAGATATATAAAGAAAAACCTGATTTTTTAGGTTTTTCTTGCTATATATGGAACATAAATATGGTTTTAGACATCATCTCTACAGTGAAAAAGCTTTTACCTAATATAAAAATATTTGTAGGAGGGCCTGAAGTAAGCTATGAATATGACTATATATTTGAAAAAGGCGTTGATATAGTTTGTATTGGTGAAGGAGAGCAAACTGTAAAAGAGCTTATAGATAAATTTAGCATAGAAAGATGTATAAACAAACAATTTGAAAATATATATGGGATAGCTTTTAAGCTAGATAACAACATTACTGTTACAAAAGATAGAAGCTTACTTGCTCTTGATGATATACCCTTTGTATACGATAATTTAGAAGGCAGTGAACACAAAATATTATATTACGAGGCATCAAGAGGTTGCCCTTATAGATGTCAATATTGCTTATCTTCTTTAGAAAAAGGTTTACGCTTTTTAAGTGAAGAAAGAGTAAAAAAAGATTTAGCATTTTTTCTTAAAAATAATGTAAAACAAGTAAAGTTTGTAGATAGAACATTTAACTGTAACAAAAAATTTGCACTTATGATATGGCAGTATCTGATAGAAAATGATAATAACATTACAAACTTTCACTTTGAAATATCTGCTGATATATTAGATGATGAAATGCTAGATGTTTTAAAAAATGCAAGGCTTGGGCTTTTTCAATTTGAAATAGGGGTACAGTCTACCAACGATGCCACATTAGATGAAATCCAAAGAAAAACAAACCTTGAAAAGCTTTTTGATAAAGTAAGAAAAATAAAAGCTTTAAAAAATATACACCAACATTTAGATTTAATAGCAGGGCTACCTTTTGAAGACTATGAAATATTTAAAAAATCTTTTAACGATGTATTTAACCTTTATCCAGAGCAATTTCAACTAGGGTTTCTAAAGCTTTTAAAAGGTTCGGGGCTTAAAATAAACGCTAATAAATATGGCATAGTTTATAAGGAAAAAGCTCCTTATGAGGTGCTTTATACAAGCCTTATAGACTATGATAAAATGAATATGCTAAAAAATATTGAAGAGATGGTTGAAGTTTATTATAATTCAGGAAAAGCTATCAATACTATAAAATATGGCATTAAGTTTTTTAATACACCTTTTGATTTTTTTGAAAATTTAGCTATTTATTGGCTAGAAAATAATTATAACAACATTAGCCCTAGCAAGATTAAACTTTATGAAATTATATACACTTTTTTAAAAAATAAAAATAACGTTGATGATAAAGTTTTAAATGAAATTGTAAAATTTGATATTTTATTAAATGATAACATTAAAAGTTTGCCTTTATGGATAAATACTAACTATAACAATGATTTTAAAGAAAAAGAACGTAAATTTTATAGCAATAAAGAAAATATAGAAAAATATTTATCCCATTTAATTAAATATGATGCTAAACAAATTAGCAGAATGTGCTATTTTGAAATATTTAACATTGATATAGAAGAAATGATAAATAGCGATTTTAAAAACATAGAAAAAAAAGAAACATATGTGCTATTTGATTATTACACAAAAAATGATTTAGTATATAAGGTAAAATACCATTATTTAGAAAGAGGTAATATTAATGACGCTTAAAGAAAGAGTTAAAGAGGTTACAAGGCTTTTAGATGAACATTATAAAACAGAGGATAAATGCTATCTAAACCATTCTACACCTTATGAACTTTTAATAGCTACTATGCTTAGTGCTCAATGTACAGATGATAGGGTAAACTTAGTTACAGAGAAGCTTTTTAAAAAATATAATACTTTAGAAAGCTTTGCATCGGCTAGCTTAGAAGAAATGGAGCAAGATGTAAAACCTACAGGATTTTATCATAACAAAGCTAAAAATATTATTTTAGCAACAAGAAGGCTTTTAGAGGTTTATGATGGAGAGGTTCCATCTAGCATAGAAGATTTAACAAGCCTTGCAGGCGTTGGCAGAAAAACCGCTAATGTTGTAAGAAGCCATATTTTTAATTTACCAAGTGTTGTTGTAGACACTCACGTTAAGCGTATATCTAAAAAGCTTGGGCTTATTAAAAGTGATGACCCTGTTAAGATAGAGTTTGAGCTTATGAAAATATTACCAAAAGACCATTGGATAAGATATAACACACAGGTTATAGCTCACGGTAGAGCTATATGTAAAGCTAGAGGGGCTAAATGTGAAATATGCTTTTTTCAAGATTGTTGCAAAGAATATGAAAAAATTAAAAAACGAATAAAAAAATAGCATAAAAATTTTTATTTAAGCCAACAATATACATAAGGTGGTGATGGCTTGAATAAAAATTTTTTGTTTCTCTAATAGGTTTAATAGCTGGATTTTTTAACGGGCTTTTTGGTTCAGGTGGCGGAAGTATATTAGTGCCTAGCTTGGAAAGGTTTTTAAAAATGGAAGAGCATAAAGCTCATTCTACTACTATTGCTGTTATTTTGCCCTTATCTATAGTTAGTGTTTTTATATATTTTAACGGTATAAATGTAGATTTTAAGCAGGTTATAGCTGTGTCTTTAGGTGGTATATTAGGTGGCTTTTTAGGTGCTAAATATTTAAAGAAAGTTCCAGCTAAATATCTTCATAAAATATTTGGTGCTTTTATGCTTTTAGGGGCTTATAGGCTTATATTATGATAGGGTTATTTTTAGTAGGCTTAATATCAGGTATTATAAGCGGTATGGGCATAGGCGGAGGTGTTATTTTAATACCTGCTTTAACCATATTTTTTGATTTTGAACAAAAAGTAGCACAAAACATAAACTTGCTTTATTTTATACCCACTGCCATTATTGCCATTTTTATACACAGTAAAAATAAAACTATAGAAAAACAAGGGCTTTTTAAAATAATAATATTTGGCTTAATAGGAGCTATTTTAGGCTCTATAATTGCTATTAACTTAAAAGGGGAACTACTTGGAAAAATTTTTGGCTGGTTTTTATTATTTATGGGATTATGTGAAATATTAAAAAAAGAAAAGGGGCAAAAAAATGGAACTAATGAAATTTCAAAAATTTAAAGAAGATTTTATAAACGCAGATACAGATAAAAAGGTGGAAATGTATGTATCTACAGAAGGGCTAACTCAATACCAATATAAAGAACTTTTAAAGGTTTTTCCTTATAACGAAATAGATAAATTAGAAAAAGCTTTAGCATAAGTATTGACATATTATTTTTTTTGATGTATAATGTATGTATTGAAAAAAGGGAGTAGCTTGCAAGGTTTACCTTGTAGTATTTGCGTCATTACAGTTTTTTAACTCGCACTTACTTTAAATAGCAAGACTTTTATCAAAATTTTTATTTTGGTAGAAGTTTTGCTATTTTTTTATCAAAAAGTTACTCATCTATAATTTACAGAAAGGAAGAATGATATGAATTTTTACAACAAAAGTATTGAAGAAGCTTTTTTGGAGCTAGGCTCTAAAAAAGAAGGTTTAGCTAGTAGTGAGCTAGAAAAAAGATATGAAAAATACGGATATAACGTATTGCAAGAGGAGAAGAGAAAAGGGCCTTTAAAAGTATTTTTATCTCAATTTGAAGATTTGCTTATTATAATATTAATAATAGCTGGTATTATATCTATTATTACAGGTAATATTGAAAGTAGTGTAGTTATATTTTGTGTTATTATATTAAATGCTATAATAGGCACTGTTCAATATTTTAAAGCAGAGCAATCTTTAAAAAGCTTAAAAAGTATGTATGCACCTGTTGCCAAAGTTATAAGAAATGGCAAAAGAGAAGAAATACTTGCTAAAGATTTAGTGGTAGGGGATATAATTGTTGTGGAGGCAGGAGATGTTGTGCCTGCTGATGCAAGGATTATTGAAAGCTTTTCTTTACAAGTTAATGAAAGTGCATTAACAGGTGAATCTGAGGCGGTAGATAAATTTATAGATAAGATAGAAGAGGAAAACATTGCTTTAGGGGATAGAAAAAATATGATGTTTTCATCTTCTTTAGTAACTTATGGTAGAGGTATTGGATTGGTAACTAGCACAGGTATGCAAACCGAAATAGGTAAAATAGCTACCTTAATGAACCTTACTAAAAACAAAAAAACACCACTTCAAGTTAGCTTAGATAACTTTAGTAAAAAATTATCTATGATAATAATAGGTATATGTTTGGTTGTATTTGGCTTAAGCTTATATAGAAATATGCCTATGTTAGATTCTTTAATGTTTGCAGTTTCTTTAGCTGTTGCTGCAATCCCAGAGGCTTTATCTTCTATAGTAACTATAGCATTAGCTATAGGTACAACAAAAATGGCAAAGCAAAATGCTATTATCAAAAACTTAAATGCTGTTGAAGGTCTTGGCTGTGTATCTGTTATATGTTCAGATAAAACAGGTACTTTAACACAAAATAAAATGACTGTTCAAGAAGAATATTTCATAGGAGAAAAAAGCAGAGAAAGGCTTTTAGAAATAAGCGTATTATGTAACGATTCTTACATTTTAAACGGAAAAGCTACAGGAGACCCTACAGAAACAAGCCTTGTTGATAGCTACATAAAAAATGGATTAGATTATGACAAAATAATTGAAGAGAATAAAAGACTATCAGAAATACCTTTTGATTCTGACAGAAAGCTTATGTCTACAGTTTATAAACTTAATGACGAATATGTTATGCTTACAAAAGGTGCTATAGATGTTATTTTAAACAGGTTAGATAACATATTAAAAGATGGTAAAGCTGAGCCTATAACAAAAGAAGATATTGAAGAAATAAAAAATATTAACCAAAGAATGAGCGAAAATGGCTTAAGGGTTTTAGCTTTTGCTCAAAAACAGGTATCTAATATAGAAATAGGCTTAGAAGATGAGCATAACCTAACATTTGTAGGGCTTATATCAATGATAGACCCACCTAGAGAAGAATCTATGCAAGCTGTAAAAGATTGCTATTTAGCAGGTATATTACCTGTTATGATTACAGGAGACCATAAGGTAACTGCTACTGCTATTGCAAAGCAAATAGGAATATTTAAAGAAGGAGATATTTCTTTAACAGGTACAGAGCTTGATGCTATGTCTGATGAGGAACTTTCTAAAATATTAGATAAGGTTTCTGTTTATGCTAGGGTTTCTCCTGAGCATAAAATAAGAATAGTTAATTTATGGCAACAAAAAGATAATATTGTTGCTATGACAGGTGATGGGGTTAACGATGCACCAGCTTTAAAAAGTGCTAACATTGGTATAGCTATGGGGATAACAGGAACTGATGTATCTAAAGATGCAGCTTCTGTAATACTTACAGATGATAACTTTGCAACTATCATAAAAGCAGTTGCAAATGGTAGAAATATATATGCTAATATTAAAAATTCTATTAAGTTTTTATTATCAGGTAATACATCTGGTATATTAGCAGTTTTATATACTTCTATTATGGCATTGCCTATGCCTTTTACTGCAGTACATTTATTGTTTATTAACCTTTTAACAGATAGCTTACCTGCTATAGCCATTAGTATGGATAGCCCTACAAAAGATATTATTAAAGAAAAGCCACGTAAATCTAATGAAAGCATTTTAACAAAAGAATTTTTTACAGAAATTGTAATTCACGGTGTTAATATCGCTATATTTACAATGATAGCTTTTTATATAGGGTTAAAAACTAACAACCAAACAGCTAGCACAATGGCATTTTCTACATTATGCTTAGCTAGGTTATGGCATAGCTTTAATTCTAGAAGTAAAAAATCTATTATAAAACAAGGTTTATTTAGCAACAAATATATTTTATATGCTATATTAATAGGATTTGTATTATTACTTTCTGTGTTATTAGTGCCTCCTCTTCAAACTTTATTTGAGGTAGAACCATTAACAACTAATAATCTTTTATATGTTTTAGGTTTATCTATAATGCCTACATTATTAATACAATTAACTAGAATTTTTAAAGAACTAATAAGAAAATAAATATTTTTCAAAAATTTAAGCCATAGCTCACAGGGGGCGGGTATCCCCGCATATGGCGGTGGGTGGGTTTAGATAATTACAAAAAACCTTGACTTAAAACAAAAAATTTAAAAATTACAAAAAGATTGTCGACTTTGTCGACAATCTCAAAAGAGCAACTTTAAGTTGCTCTTTTATTGTATACAGAATACCACCTGTTATACAGGTGGTTCCAAAAAGGCTGTGCCTATGAGTAGAAAAAAATAACCTCCTATTGTAAAATATATATGGGTTTGCCGACCATATAAAAACAAAGGAGGTATCCAAAATGGATAATAATAGTTTAGCACATACAAAGTGGAATTGCAAATATCACATAGTATTCGCACCAAAATATAGGAGGCAAGTAATATATGGAAAAATAAAAGAAGATATAGGAAAAATATTAAGAAAATTATGTGAACAAAAAGGTGTTGAAATAATAGAAGCAGAAGCTTGCAAAGATCATATACATATGTTAGTGAGTATACCACCGAAATTGAGTGTTTCAAGTTTTATGGGATATTTAAAGGGAAAAAGTAGTCTTATGATATTTGATAGACACGCAAATTTAAAATATAAATATGGAAATAGAAATTTTTGTTGTAGAGGATATTATGTAGATACAGTAGGAAGAAATAAAAAAGTAATAGAAGAATATATAAGAAATCAATTACAAGAAGATATAGTATCAGATCAAATGACATTGAAGGAATACATTGACCCGTTTACGGGTGAAAAGAATGCCAAAGCATAAAAAATAAACCCCTTAAGGGGTTGCTTGAGAAAAAAATGCGGTTGGCAAATCTATTCAATATGCCTTTAGGCATAGCAAGCAACATACCCTTATAGGGTTAGAGCAAGCCACCCGTTGAACGGGTGGTCTTGACTTATTTTTTTATTTCAAATTCTATTGCTCCCATAGAACCTGGAGCTATTTCATATTTATCAAAGTATATTACAGGGTTATCATTTTCATTTATATAAAATTTTGTATCATCAATTATAGTTGCAAACCCTTCAATTTCGTTATCTCCATATCCAAAAAACATTGCATTTTCATCTGTTTTAAGTCTTTCTTCTATTTGAGATTTTATGCTAGCATTAGCTATGTTAATATAATCATCTCCTAAAATATCTTGTAATGTTATATCTTTTCCTGTGTTTAAATCTATGTTATAAAAATATGATATATTATAAGCATTAGCCCAACTTTCATTTGCATTTAAAACAAGAGATAGATGGTTTTTGCTTTCAGATTTTACATCATAGCTTACATCTACTTTTATATCTTTTGCGTTAAATTCTTCTTCTGTTCCGCCTGTTGCTATAAAAGCCTCTTTATATTCTTTAATATGTTGTTCGGCATTTTTTGTATATTCATTTACAATAGCATCTATTTCTTCATTTACTTTATTTGTGATAGCATCTACATCTTTATTTTCAGAAGATATTACTGGTTTATCAGTTGTTATAGTTTTATCTTCATCTATTTTTTTGCCGTGTATAGATATTACAGAAACTATTTCACCTATCACTGGTATTTTTGAAAAACTTGTTGCAAAAGTTTCACTTATGTTAATACCTACTATAAAAAACAATGCTAGGCTTGCAACAGAGGCATAAAAATATTTAAAATTATTTTTTGGTTTATTTTCTTTAATCATATCCTTAGTGAATTTTTTTAATTCTTCTGGTATTTCTATATTTTCATAAGTTTTTTTGGCATTTTTTAAGTTTTTCATAGCTATTCCTCCTCTAATTTTATTTTTAATTTTTTTAAACCTGTATAAAGCCTAGACTTTATAGTATTAACATTTGTATTAGTTATTTTAGATATTTCTGCTAATGTTAAATCTTCAAAATAATGGAGCATTATTATAGTTTGTGTTTCTGTAGGTAAAAATTTTAATTTCTCATAAATATCTATATTTTCATTAAAATTTTCTAAATATACAGCATCTAGCTCATTATCTTCTTTACAAATTTCTTTTTTCTTTTTTCTTAAGTATAATAAATTTTCATTAACCAATATTTTATAAAACCAAGTGTTTATAGCATCTAAATTTCTTATATCTTTATATTTTTCTAATGCTTTTAACATTGCGTTTTGTACAATATCTAATGCGTCATCTTTGTTTCTAACATAGGTATAAGATAATCTATAAAATTTATCTTGATTTTCTATTAAATGATTAGCTAATTTGTTATATGTATTTATCATATCTTTAACCTCCTTTATGCTTTATAGATGATATAGATATGTAAAAAGTTTTAGATTTTTTAATTAATTATATCATTTTTTCTTGTAAGCATATATATTTTTATGTTATAATACATTGTAAATTTAATTTTTATGCAGAGTAGGAATTTGTGCGTTAAGTGATAGTAAGACGGGGAGTTGCTTATTATACGAAAAGATTTTCTTGCGATACATTTTCCGCATCCCGCTGCTAACATAGGGTTTCTATGTTTGTGGCATATTTTATCAACCATTTTAGGAGGTAATTTATGTTTAACTTATTTAAAAATTCTTTTTTGGAGCTTAAGAAAACAAAGACTATTGTTATTTGTGGTTTTTTATTAGCTACATCGTTAGTATTAAATACACAGGCAATAAAAATAGGTAATCTTACCATTATTACGTTTTCTTTTATAGCAAATTCTATTTGTGGTTTTTTATTTGGACCTATACCAGCAAGCATACTAGGAGGGCTTACAGATGTTCTTACACACGTAATAAACCCTAAAGGAGAATATTTTCCTGGCTATACCTTAAATGCATTTTTAGGTGGTTTATTTTATGGTATGTTCCTTTACAAAAAAATGTATAAAATAGAAAATATTAAGGCTTTAATCTATAGGATTGTTGCTTGTAAAATAACTATTTCTTTATTTATAAACTTATCTTTAGGTACATTATGGACATCTATTTATGTGGGAAAAGCATTTATGGTTTTGTTACCACCTAGAGTATCTAAAGAGCTTATCTTAATACCTATACATTGCTTTATAATGTATGTGCTTTTAAAATTTATTAATAAAGTATATTATCAATTAAATTTAGATAAATAACAATTTTTGGACAAAAGGGTGGTTTTATGTTTGAAACTTATGTAACTGTTAGATATCAAGAAACAGACCAGATGGGAGTTGCTCATCATTCAGTTTATCCTATATGGTATGAAGAGGCTAGGACAAACTTTATAAAAGAATGCTTAGGTATTTCTTACACACAGGTGGAGGAAATGGGTGTATTATTTCCTTTAAGCAAGCTTAGTTGTAAATATATAAAGCCTGCTTTATATGAAGATAAACTAAAAATAAATACATATATAAAAAATGTATCACCTATTAAGCTAGAATTTGAATATAAAATATTTAAAGGTGAAGAGCTTATAAACATAGGATATACAGAGCATCCTTTTGTATCTAAAGATTTTAAACTTATTAACTTAAAAAAATATAATTTGGAACTTTATAATCTTATAAACTCAGCTTATAAAAATTAAATTTAATATAAAGGCTATAGATATTTATATCTATAGCCTTTTTTATAACATAGATAAAAATAGTTATAAATTTATACATACATTATTGTATTTTTAATTTGATTTATTTCATAAAAAATATTATAATTATATTTAAGGTAGGAAAGATAATAGATTTATAATAAACTTAAAAAATATTATATATAAATAGTGATTTTATAATAATATTAAATGTTATATATATTATAAATCTTCTATAATATTGTAAAAAAATGTAATATGTTATATAATATATACGTTTAAGTATGAGATAAGGGTATAGGTATGTAATATGATAAGAATAGCAATATGTGATGATAATATTGATATTATAAAACAATTAAAAGATATAATATTAAATTATGGAAAGACAAATGGATACCAGTTTAATATAAAAACTTTTAATAGTGGGCAAGAATTAGAAAAAAATATGAAAAACGAAATATTTGACATTATATTTTTAGATGTAGAGTTAGATGGGATATTAGGCATAGATATAGGTAAAAAGTTAAGAGATGATATTAATAATTATTCTACAAAAATAATATATGTATCTTCTCACCAACATTATGCAATATCTGCTTATGATAGTATGCCTACAGATTTTATATCTAAGCCATTTAAAATAGAAAAAGTAGAAAAATCTATAAGTAATGTTTTAAAATTATTAAATTTTATTAAAAAAGATTTTATATATAACTCTAACGGAAAAACAAATAAAGTTTTATTAAATGACATAGTATATTTTGAAAGCTATAGAAATGTTGTAAAAATAGTTACTATTGATGGAAAAGAAGATAAGTTTTATTCTACATTAAAACAAGTTATGAATAACATTAATTCTAAAACTTTTATACAACAGCATAAAAGCTTTATTGTTAATATAGAATATATAACTAAAATAGAAAAAAACACAATTATTTTAGTTAATAACCAAGAAATACCAATTAGCAGAGATAAGATTAAATATGTAAAACAAATGATTTTAAATTATGAAAGGTATTTATAATGAATAATTATTATTTAATTTATATGCTATTTAATGGGTTAAACGTATTTTTAGTCTATAGAAGTATACATAATATTTTATATGATAAAATAAATAATAAGTATTTAGAGATATTTTCTTATGTTTGTTATTATCTTATCATTTCATTTTTATATATACTATCTTTTAAATCTAGTGTTATAATAACATTTAATATTTTCTTGCTTTTCTTAATCTTATTTAATTATGAAATAACAATAAAGCATAAAATACTTTTGTTATTTAATTTATATTTTGTGCTATATGTTATAAATGCTTTGGTTGCATTAATAATAGGGCAGATAGGTATCTCTACATCAAGTACAATTCAGTATAATTCAATATTACCATTTATAATAGAAAATATATGCTGTATTATAGGTTTAAATTTTATGAAATTGTTAAAAGTAGTAAATAAGGTAGATTTTTTAAGTAATAAAATATGGTTTTCCTTAGTTTTAATACCAATATCTAGTATTACATTAAACAACATATTTATTAATACGGCTAATTATAAATTAACATATTATACAATTTTTATATGTATATTATTAGTTATGAACATAAGCATTTATCTTTTATATAACTTTATTTTTGAATCTTTAGAAAAAGATATGAAAAATAAAATATTGGAAAAAGATAACAAATTATATGAAGAGCAATTTAAAAATACTAAAAAATATATTGATATAACAAGAAAATTTAATCACGACTTTAAATACCATTTAATACACGTTAAACAGCTTACAGATAACAAAGAATATGAAAAAGTTAAATGCTATATAGATGATATTTTTAAATTGCATCAAGATAGTAATAAAAAATTTATAGAAACAGGAAACTACAACATAGATAATATAGTTAATTTTAAATTAAATGAAGCCTTTAATAAGGGTATAAAAATAGAGGCTTTTGCTAGCGTTCCTTATGATATAAATATATCTGAGTTTTATATAGTTTCTATATTAGGGAATCTTATACAAAATGCAATAGAGGCTAATGAAAAAGTAGAAAAAGACAGATTTATAAATATAGAAATAAAATATAAATTAAACAAGCTTTTTATAACTATATCAAATAGGTTTGATGGTAACTTAAAAATTAAAAATAACAAGCTTATTACAACTAAAAATAACACTTTTGACCACGGCATAGGAATGGAAAATATTTATAATTTTATTCAGAAATACAATGGAGAATTAATATATCATTATAAAGAAGATGTTTTTCAAGTTGAAATATTATTATTTATTTAGAAAATATACTTTTTATCCTTTAAAAATTACAGTTTGTCCTTACCTTATTGAAATATTATACATTATAAAATATAATTAATGTATAATAAATTTATAAAGGTGGTGAAATTATGAAAAACATTAAAGAATACGCATTACAAACAACAGTTAACTCATTAAAAAAAGTAGCAGTATTAAATGTAAATTCTGCTTGTTTTGCTTTTACATACCAACACAAATTACCAGAAAATGCTAAAAAATACAGAAAGTTTTAATTTAAAATATGTCTGAAAAAATAATTAATGTTTTTATTGATAAAGGGCTAGTTCAAAAAGATGAAAAAGAGCTATTTATTTGTGCATTAGAGCAAATCTTTGCATATATATTAAATTTATTTTCCGTCATATTTATAGGCCTTATCTTTAATATGCTATTTGAAGCTATTTTGTTTACTTTAACTTATATACCTATTAGGATTTATGCAGGAGGGTATCACGCAAAAACGCAATTAAGGTGTTATATATTTTCTGTTATAATGATGATTGTGGTATTATTTATTTTAAAGCTAAATGTAAATATTTTTCTTATAAGCATATTAGCTATAACAGGTAGCCTAGTAATTTTGATGTTAGCTCCAGTTGAAGATAAAAACAAACCTTTAGATGATATAGAAATAAAAGTGTACAGAAATAGGACAATAAGAAATTTAATAATAATATTAATAATATTATTTATAGGCTTATTGTTTGATAAAATGACATTTTCTTTTTGTATAAGCATTTCTTTGATATGTAATGCAATTATGCTATTTTTAGGCAAAATAAAAAATTTTATGTTATTACATTAAATTATTTTATCGTCTTATAAATACATATTTAGAAAAAATAATAAAGTTAAAATGCAAATATAAAATAAAAGTAAATATAAAAGTAAAAGTAAAAATCCTTGTTTTTATAAAACGATAAATAAAAAATAAAACTGTATATTATTTTATAACACAATTAAAATAATATACAGTTTTATTTTTATGATTATTTAGAAGTAGCTGGTTTTAAACACAAGGTGTTCAAAAAATTGATTTTTATGCTTTATATAAAGAGTTATACAGGGCATAATATATTGCTTTATAAAAATCAAGGTTTTAAGGGATTTACACTTTAAGAAAAATTAAAATAATAATATTATTTTAAAAGGTTGTAGGAAAAGCCTACAACCTAACTATATATTTAAAGATTATGGATATTTTATAATATAGATTACTCTTCCACAAACTCTCCAGAATTAAGCCTATAAGCTAGCGTCATAAGGCTATCAGTAAGATGAACATTTTCTATGATAACACCATCTTTTGCTTTAAGCTCTGTGTTAGAAAAGTTCCATATACCTTTTATACCGTAGCTTACAACATTTTCGTATAAATCGGTTGCGTTAGCTACAGGCACTGCTATAACAGCAATATCTATATGGTTTTCTTTAGAAAAAGCCTTGAGATTATTTATATCTTGAACTTTTATTCCTTTTAACTCACTGCCTATTATATTTTTATCTATATCAAATATACCGATAAAGTTAAAACCGCGTTTTTCAAACTTATTATAGTTTAATAAAGCTTGACCTATTTTACCTGCTCCTAGTATAACTAGGTTATATGTTTTGTTAAGACCTAATATTTCTTTTATTTCGTTTAATAAAAGCTCAACGTTATAGCCGTATCCTTGTTGACCAAAACAGCCAAAGTTGTTTAAATCTTGTCTTATTTGTGAGGCAGTCAAGTTCATTTTTAAGCTTAAATCTTTAGATGATATCCTTGTTATGCCATTATCTAATAAATCTCCTAAAAATCGATAATAACGAGGTAATCTTTTAATAACAGCTAAAGAAACTTTTTTCTCCATTATCACCATTCCTTTATAACATATTAATAAAATTATACAACTTTGTTTTGTTTTTGTCAATGTTACCTCTTTTAAAAATTAATTTTTTTTGATATAATTAATTTAAGTTTGTTAATTTAGGAGGTTTGATATGATACTTTCTTGTAATAATGTAAATAAATCTTTTGGAATAACTAATATATTGACAAATGTGTCATTTAATATAAATGAAAAAGATAAGGTTGCACTCGTTGGGGTAAACGGTGCAGGCAAATCTACATTATTTAAAATTATAATAGGAGAGCTATCTTTAGACAGTGGAGAGGTAACTATGCCTAAAAACACTAAAATAGGATATTTTTCTCAAAACCTTAATTTAGATGAAGATAATACATTATTTGATGAATTATTAACAGTTTTTAGCTATACTATAGATTTAGAAAATAAGGTAAGAGAGCTTGAGCATAAAATGGGAGTTTGTAAAGATGAAGAGCTTAATGTAGTTATAAAAGAATACGATAAAATATCTACTGAGCTTGCAGAAAATAATGGATTTGACTATAACAGTCGCATCAAAGGGGTATTAAAAGGTTTAGGTTTTTTAGAAGAAGATTTTTATAAAAAAATAAAAACTTTATCAGGCGGACAAAAGACAAGGGTAGCTCTTGGTAAAATACTTTTGCAAGAACCAGATATACTTTTATTAGATGAACCTACAAACCATCTTGATATAAAATCCATACAATGGTTAGAAACCTTTTTAAAATCTTATAGCAAAGCTTTGTTTATTATATCTCACGATAGATATTTTTTAAATAAAATAGTTACAAAGGTTATAGAGCTTGAAAACACAAAAGCATCTGTATATAATGGTAACTATTCAGATTATTCTAACAAAAAACATATAGATAGAGAAATAAAGCTAAAACATTATTTAAACCAGCAAAAAGAAATTAAAAGGCAAGAAGAAGTTATAAAAAAATTACGATCTTATAACCGTGAAAAATCTATAAAACGAGCAGAAAGCCGTGAAAAAATGCTTGAAAAAATGGAAAAGGTTGAAAAGCCAGAAAGCTTACCAGATAAAATGAGGCTTACTTTAACCCCTAAAAAAGAAAGCGGAAATGATGTTTTAACTATAAAAGACTTATGTAAAAGCTTTAGCTTTAACCTTTTTAATAACATCTCTTTTGATATAAAAAAAGGAGAAAAAATAGCACTTATAGGAGCAAATGGTGTTGGTAAAACAACTTTAATAAAAATGATAATGGATAAAATACCTATAGATAGTGGAAGTATAAATATAGGTTCCAACGTTATTATAGGCTATTATGACCAAGAGCATCAAAACTTAAATTTAGATAAAACTATATTTGAAGAAATATCAGATGCTTATCCCAACCTTAAAAATGAAGAAATAAGAAACGCATTGGCTATTTTTGTATTTACAGGTGATGATGTATTTAAGAAAATATCTTCATTAAGTGGTGGAGAAAAGGGAAGGGTAGCCCTTGCTAAAATAATGCTATCTAACGCTAATTTTTTAATATTAGATGAACCTACAAACCACCTTGATATGGTATCAAAGGAAATATTAGAAGATGCCATTAAAAGTTATTTAGGAACTTGTATATATATTTCTCACGATAGGTTTTTTATAAATAGTACGGCAACAAAAGTTATAGAGCTTACCAAGGATAAAGCAAATGTATATTTGGGGAATTATGACTATTATTTAGAAAAGCAACAAAACGTTGAAACTATACAAGAAAATAACCCTGTATCTGATACAAAGCTAGACTGGAAAGCACAAAAAGAGGCTCAGGCAGAGCTTAGAAAAAAACAAAATGCATTAAAGAAAATAGAGGAAGAAATAGAAAAAATAGAAGCTAAAATAAAAGAGGCAGATGATATGCTTGCTCTTGAAGAAGTTTATACAAATGCATATAAATCAAGAGAAATTTATGAGGAAAAAGAAAATTTAGAAAAAGAGCTTAATGATTTATATGAAAAATGGGAAGAACTTTCCATTTAGCTTTAAAAGTATATATAATAAAATCCACCTATTATAGGTGGATTTTATTATATAGTAGGTTCTTCAGGGGTAGTATCTTGGGTAGTAGTTTCTGTTTGTGATTTATGCATAGTAATATTAAAAGAACTTTCCTCTTCTCCTATTGTAACGCTAGATAAAACAAAATCGTTATAACCAGATTTTTTAAGGGTAATAGTGTGAACGCCTTGAGGAACTTTATAATTTAAAGGTGTATAACCAACGAAAGCATTGTTTATATAAACTTCAGCGTTATCTGGGTTAGATGATATGTTTACTTCACCTACTTTTTCTATTTTTTCTAGATTTATATTAAGGGTTGCTTGTGGGCTGTTTATAGAAATTTGAGTTTCAAAAGGTGTGTAACCTTCTTTTTCTGCCCTAATGGTATATGTTCCGTAAGAAAGCTTTAAAGGTTCTCTAGATGTTTCAACTGTGTTATTTATATATAGTGTGTAATCTGTAACGTTACTTTTTATAAGTAGCGTAGCAGTTTTGTTTTGAATTTGAGATAAATCTAATACAGTTTCTTCCCCTGATATTATATCTACTTCTTTTACAAAAGATATACTATCATCACTTCTTATAACAACCTTATGCTTACCTTCAGATAAATTAACAGTATCTATTTCAGATAAAGATTTAAAAATATCACGGTCAATCTCTACAAAAGCATTAGTTAAATTAGGTTTATTGGTTAGCTTTAATGTACCATTACCTTTTTTTACATCTATAAAATAAATTGTATTGTCATAGCCTTTTATGTCTATAATATCTAAAGAAGATATATTTATTATATCATAAGGCTGTGCATTTTTTAATACATTAACATTATCATCTATTTTGTATGATTTATCATTTATAGATAGTAGGTTTAGCTCTAAATCTATTTTTGCATTAGTTACGTTTTCTAATGAAAAACTATTGCTGTTTTCCTTTACATAGTTTAACTTATTGCTATCATCAAAAGAAAAATCTACTATAGAGCCTGTTTTCACTTCAGATATGGTTAACATATTGTCATATTTATCTTTAAAGACTGTTGAAGGTTTAGCTTTTAATGTATATATTTTATTAGTTTTTATATCTGTAAATGTAAAAATATTTTTTTCGTAATCAATATTTTTTATTATCCCAGTTAAGTTTTCGTTTGTACTAGAATCTAATACAAGGGAGTTATTATCATTAGGTAAGTTATTTATATCTTGCTCTATGTTATCCGTAGGTTTTGGCAGACCTATATAAGATGATATTGAAGAATAAGTTAAAGATGTTACAATTATAAAAATTACAACACCTATGCTAATTGTTAAGCTTAAAAATAACCCAAAATTAAAGTTAGGTGCTTTTTTTATTTGTTTTTTTACAACAGACTTATCATTTAGCTTTTGTTTAGATTTTTGGAATTTTTTTGCATTTTCACTAGGTTCATATATAACTCCTCCATAATCTAAATCAGTAAGGGGTGTATCATTAAAACTTTTGTTTGATTTATTATTCATATATCCTCCATAATTAAGCTTAAAAACATATTAATAAAAAAATTTAGAAAAATACCAGTTTAATATTTTATCGCCATATAGCCCAGATATTATTACACCAATAGAAATAAAAGGTACCAAAGGTATAGAAGGTCTATCATTTATTAGTTTAATTTTGTTTATATATTTTAGAGTTACACCAACAATAGATGCTATAAAACAGCAGAAAAACATAGCTAAAAATATATGGATTGAGCCTAAAAACAACCCTGTAACAGCAAAAAGCTTAATGTCTCCACCGCCTATCCCTTGAGTTAAAATAGCTATTAATAAAAATGGCACACTAATTAAAAAGAAGCCTACAATGTGATAGACTATATCTTGCTTGGTAATGATAATAAATAAAATGCTTATTATAAAAATTAATATATTTAAAGTATCGGGTACTATACCAATTTTTACATCTATAACAGATAGACAAATTAAAATAGAAAATATTAAACAATAAAAAACAGCATATATAGATAAGCCAAAGGTATAATTTACAAGAACATAACTTACTATATTTAATAAAACTACTAAAGAAACGGAAAGTTTATTTTTTAATGCATTTAAAGAAAATAAATTTTTTATAGAAAAATCATCTTTACAATACATATAAATTACAAAATTAGACAGAAAGCCTATTATAATACTAGATAATATTAAATATATCATAAAAACTCCTTAAATTTATATTTTTCTTTTATTATATCATAAAAAATAAATAATTGTAATAAAAATATTATTAAATTTATGTTAAAACTAATTATTTCACAAAAAGTGTATAACAAATTTGGCAAATACTAATAAAAATATTATTTGTTACATTATAAAGTATACAACACACATAAAATAATATATAATTTAAAATAAAAATTATAATGGAGGTGTAATGTATGAATTTTGATTACACTTGGTTAAATAACCCTGAAATTTTTAATGTAAATAGGTTAGAGGCACATTCTGACCATAAATTTTTTAAAGATTTAGAATGTAGAGAAGATTTTATATATAGCTTAAATGGTAAATGGGATTTTTATTATGCTAAAAACTATGAAGAAAGCATAAAGATAGAAAATTTAGATTTTGAAAATTATAAAAAACACACTATAAATGTACCAGGACATATACAGCTACAAGGTTTTGATGTTCCTCAATATGTAAATGTAATGTATCCTTGGGAAGGAAAAGAAAAAGTTAAAACAGGGGAAGCTCCTAAAGAATTTAACCCTGTAGCAACTTATGTAAGAAACTTTAGCATACCTAATTATAAAAAAGATATGCCTTTAATAGTTTCTTTTCAAGGTGTTGAAAGTGCTATGGCTTTGTGGATAAATAACAAATTTGTAGGTTATAGCGAAGATAGCTTTACACCTTCCGAATTTGACATTACAAAATATGTTACTGAAGGGGACAACAAAATAATTGTGCAAGTTTTTAAATGGTGCAGTGGTAGCTGGCTAGAAGACCAAGATTTTTGGCGTTTTTCTGGTATATTTAGAGATGTTTTTATATACACAAAGCCTTTTGTACATATAAAAGATATTTTTGTTAAGCCTGTTTTAGATGATAGCTTTAAAAATGCAAGAGTACACATAAGCCATATTACAGAGAATAATAAAGGAGCGAAAGCTAACATTAAGCTTTTTTTAAAAGAGCAAAAAATATATGAAGAATATAAAAGCCTTGATGATAAAGAAATTAGCTTTAATGTGGAAAATGTTAAATTATGGAGCGGAGAAGAGCCTAATTTATATACATTAAAGATAGAAGTTTATAATGAGGATAACACCTTGCAAGAAGTTATACTTCAAAAAATAGGCTTTAGGAAAATATATATAGAAAATTCTATAATATATTTAAACGGTAAAAGGCTTGTATTTAACGGGGTTAATAGGCACGAATTTTCTGCTAAAAACGGTAGGGCTATAACAAAAGAAGATATAATAGAAGATATTAAAATATGCAAAAGAAACAACATAAATGCAATAAGAACATCACATTATCCTAACCAATCTTATTTTTATGAAGTTTGCGATGAATACGGCATATATGTAATAGACGAAACTAACCTAGAAACACACGGAAGTTGGGGTAGTGTATTTTGGTTAGATTGTAGAGATGACTATATCTTACCTAATGGTAGAAAAGAATGGACAGAAAATGTTTTAGATAGGGCAAATTCTATGTGGCAAAGGGATAAAAACCATAGCTGTGTATTAATATTATCTTGTGGTAACGAATCTTTTGGTGGGGAAAATATTTACAAAATGAGTAAGTTATTTAAAGAAAAAGATGACACAAGGCTTGTACATTATGAAGGGGTTAGCCTAGATAGAAGATTCAATGATACAACAGATATAGAATCTCAAATGTATCCAGGGGTTAACAGTATAAAAGAATTTTTAAAAGAGCATAAAGATAAGCCTTTTATTTGTTGTGAATATGCACACGCTATGGGTAATTCTACAGGTAATCTAGAAAAATATACAAAGCTAACAGAAGAAGAGCCTCTTTATCAAGGTGGGTTTATATGGGATTTTGTTGACCAAGTGATAGAAAGTAAATCACCTAACGGACAAAGATTTTATGGTTATGGTGGAGATTTTTACGATAGGCCAGCAGACTATGATTTTTCAGCTAATGGTATAGTTTTTGTAGATAGAACACCTAGCCCTAAAATGTCTCAGGTTAAGTACTGTTATCAGCAGTTTTCTATAAATATTAGAGAAAATAGTTTTACAATCTTTAACAAAAATTTATTTATAGATACTAAAAAATATGATTGTTTTGCTATATTATTAGAAAATGGGAAAGAAATACAAAAAGATTTAATACATATAGACATACCACCGTTACAAACTAAAGAATATTACTTACCTTATAATTTATTTAATATGGATAAAACAAAAGAATATACAGTTATTATATCTATTGTTTTAAAAGAAGATGAACTTTGGGCTAAAAAAGGCTATGAAGTTGCCTTTGAACAAAGAAGCATAGGAAAAATGACTATAGAAAAAGATTTAAGCTATAAGCCTGTTTTAATAGATGATTTTAACAACGTAGGAATTTTATGCAAGGATTGTAGCATTTTATTTTCTAAAGTAAAAGGGGGCTTAATATCTTATAAAATAGGAGATAAAGAGCTTATAGAAGAACCTGTTATGCCTAACTTTTGGAGAGCTCCTATACAAAACGACATAGGGGCAGGTTTACAGAGAAAGCTTGCTATATGGAAAGTTAACAGTATGTATATAAAAGGTATTATAAAAGAGGCTAAACAAAATGAAAACAGCGTTTCTATAAAAATAGATTATGAAATGCCTTTATTAGATAAGGATAGCTTAACTGCTATATATACTGTATTTGGCGATGGCACAATAGAGGTTGATATGGAGCTTAAACCTGTTAAAAATATAGAAAATATTCCAGAGTTTGGGTTTGTTATAAAAATGCCTTTAGATTGTAATAATTTAACTTGGTATGGAAGAGGAATAGATGAAACATATGTGGACAGAAAAAATGGTTATAAAATAGGTATTTATAACCAAAAAATAAATAAATCTATGCCTAAATATGTTTTACCTCAAGAATGTGGCAACCATACAGAAACTAGATACGCTAATGTTTACAACGATGATAACATCGGTCTTAAAATATACGGTGATAGCTTAAATATTAGTGCTTTAAACTACACCCCTCATCAATTAGAAAATGCTAACCATTTATATGAGCTTCCTACACCTTTTAATACAGTTTTAAAAGTATCTTCTGTTCAGATGGGGGTTGGAGGAGATAACAGCTGGGGAGCAACACCTCATAAAGAATATATGATAGATTTAAAAGAAGGCTTAAAATGTAAATTTTATATAAAAGGAACTAAGTAAATACAGTAAAAAGGCTATATTATTGTATAGCCTTTTTATAATGTATTATTTTGATACTATATTAAAAATTTATAAATATAGCTTGAAGATTAAATATTATTAAGTTATAATATATAATTAGTAGGTAAAAAAATAATAGGTGAGCTAATAATGAATTTAATGTTAAATAAAAACCAAGAAAAAGCTATATTACACAATAAGGGGCCTATGATGGTTTTATCTGGTCCTGGAAGTGGTAAAACAACAGTTATAACATATCGTATAAAAAATTTAATAGAAAAATTTAATATAGACCCTAAAGATATATTAGTTATAACCTTTACAAAGTCAGCATCTGAAGAAATGAAAGAAAGGTTTTATAACATATGTAAAAATAATTACAATGTATCTTTTGGCACTTTTCACTCTTGCTTTTACAGGATAATAAGGGGTTATTTTAAATATGATTTATCAAGCATATTAAATGATGATGAAAAAATAGAAATAATAAAGAGGATTATAGCTAAAAATGAAGTTTCCTTTGAAAACTATGATGAGTTTGTTCAAGATGTTATAAGCGAAATATCTTTAGTTAAAAACGAACTTATAGACTATAATGTATTTAACAGTAAATCTACCAACAGCAATACTTTTAAAATAATTTATAGAGAATATGAAGAGGTTAAAAAGCAAATTAGAAAAATAGATTTTGATGATATGTTATTAAAATGTTATGAAGTTTTAAAAGATGATTTAAATGCTAGAAAGTTTTGGCAAAATAGATACAAATATATTTTAATAGATGAATTTCAAGATATAAACAGAGTACAATACGAATGTATAAAAATGCTATCAGGAAATGAAAATAACATATTTGTAGTAGGAGATGACGACCAAAGCATATATGGCTTTAGAGGTTCAAGACCAGAATTTTTATTATCTTTTCCTAAAGATTTTTTAGATACTAAAAAGGTAGTTTTAAATGTTAATTATCGTTCTACAGACCAAATAATAAGCCTATGCAATTCAATAATAAAAGATAACAAAAATAGATACGAGAAAGATATTATAGGAACTGAAAAAGAATTTAAAACACCTATATTAATGCGTTCTTATGATACAGAAGAAGAAGCAAAGCGAATTGCTGAAAAAATACAAGATTTACAAAAAAGTTATGAATTAGATGAAATAGCAATAATATACAGAACTAATATGCAGGCAAGAGCTATTATAGAAAAATTAATGGACTACAACATAGAATATCAATTAAAGGATAAGATGCCAAGCATTTATGACCATTTTATAGCCAAAGATATTATAGCTTATTTAAGCCTTGCCATAAATAAATATGACAATGATTCTTTTGTTAAAATAGCTAATAAGCCTAAAAGGTTTTTAAATAAAAATTTAATATTAGATGCTTTTGATATATGTAAAAACAAAACACCTATATTAGAACATTTATATTGTAATACAAGCTTAAAATCTTGGCAGTTAGAAAATATAAATAATTTGTTATTTCATTTAGGAAATATTAAAACAAAAAAACCTTATGATGCAATAAAATATATTTTAAACAATGTTGGGTATGAAGAATATTTAGAAGATTATGCCGATTTTAAAAAGATAGGTGTGAAAGGCTTAATAGAAATAACTAGAGAAATTTTAGAAACGGCAAAAGGATATGAAAGCATAGAAAAATATTTAAAAAATATAGATACCTTAAAAGAAGAAATAAATAAAAAAAGTAAAAATAAAGATAACCAAAGAGGCGTAGTTTTAACTACTATGCACAGTGCTAAAGGGTTAGAATTTGATGTGGTTTTTGTTATAAGCTGTATTGATGGGGTTATCCCTCACGAAAAAAGCAAATCAAAAGAAGAAATAGAAGAAGAAAGAAGGTTATTTTATGTAGCTTTAACAAGAGCAAGAATGCTTTTATATATATCTATATTAAAAACAAAATATGACAACAATATGATACCTAGCAGGTTTTTAAAAAAGCTTATAAAATTTAAGAGGTGATTTAATGAAAAAAAGTAAAAAAGAACAAAAAAGGTTAATAGTACAGATAATAGCTATTATATTAGTTTTATCTATGTTAGTTAGCTTGGCTATGCCATTATTAGGTTTATTTGCTTAACAGGAGGAAGTTATGGATATTGAAGAATTAGAAAAACAACTAGGGTTATCAGATGATAAAGAGAAGAATGAAAATGAAAATCAAGAGCTTGAAGATATAATTAATTTATTAAATCAATCAGAAGAAGAAATTATAGATTTAAGCCAAAGCACAGATACATTTGAAGGGCTATCACAAGAAGAGCTTGATATGCTTATGCAACAAGACGAAGAAATATCTATAGATGATATAGAAACAGATGTTGTAAACGATATTTCTATTTATGACAATAAAGAAATAGATGAAAAAGCAGTTATAGAAAAGTTAGAAAACATAAAAGAATATGAAGAGAACAATAATATAGAAGAAGGAGAAGAAGAACAATCATTAGATGAAGAAGCTTTAGAAGAAGAGATAACAGATGAAGAAGCTCAAGACTTTGATGAAAAATCAAAAAGAAAATTAGACAAGCATACAGTAATAATATTTAGTGCAATAATATTTTTAACAATCTTAATTATAACAACAATAATATTTTTTACAATTGCAATAAAAAGAGCTAACAATATTGCTATACAAGAAGAAATAAAAAAAGACAACCTTATATCTAAATATACTCCAGAAGATGAAAACACAGTTTATTTTGATATGGCTAAAAATATAAATGGGGAAACATTAATTTTAGAAAAAGTACATATAAATGAATTAAATACTACTTTTTATTTCAAAAATAATATAGATGTTAAAAAATATAATGTTGTACTTACAGATAAAAATAATAGCTTATATGTAATGGATTTAGATTTTACCAATAATGGTAATGATGAAAATGCAACTATTTTAAGGTTTAACTCTATAGAAGGAGAAATAGAAAACCTTGAATTAATCTTTGAAAGTATTGAAACAGGGGAAAAAGCTGTATTTAACCTAGAATTTACAGCACATTTAATAAAAGAAGATATAAAATATATAAATGGAGATATAAAAAATAACTTTGGAGATTACAATATAGACATTAATTATGCACAGTTTTCTGATAGATTTTCTAGGATAGATTATACTATAGAGCCTAAGGATAACATTAGCTATGAGATACAACAAGGAGCTTTAGGTGAAAGCAATTATATAAAGCTTAAAGAAAATGAAGTATACATAGAACCTCTTTCTAACAAGCCTGTTGCTTCTAACATAGATAATAAAATTATAGGTAGAATGGACTTTAAAAATATTGAGAATAAAGATGGAACTGTTGTTTTAGAATTTAAAAATTTATATAAAAAATATACAATAAATGAAAAAGTATCATTAAATAGTGTAAAATCAGGAGATACAACTTATAAATTTGATAACTATGAGTTATTTATAGAAGGTATGCCTAATTTTGAAGATACATATGTTTTAGTTGCTCACGCAGAAGATATAAATAAATCAATAGAAAACAGACCAGATGATTTTAACCATATAGAAGTTAAATTAGATGCTGAAATTATAGCTAACTTACCTAATGGTATTGAGCTTATAATATCACCTACAGAGATAAAATCAGCAAGATATGGTACAGATATTATATTTAAACTAGATAAACAACAATATAGTATGCTAAAATCTACATCTGAAGATAATGTATTTATAAACATTAAATCTATGCTTATTAAAGAAGATGATGTTAGCATACCTATAAGTTTAAGCCGTTCTATGCAAAGAGAAATTATCTCACATCAAGTAGTAGAAGAAAACCTTGAAAAAGCTTTTGTATCTAGGGTAGAAGGTAAGCCTTCTGGTTTTTCAAATGAAGTTTTAAATGATGAAATGCTTAAAAACCAATATAATTCTTTACAACAAGGCAAAAAGAAAAGCACTATAAGCATCTTATCTAAAAACATAGAGGATACATACTTAGAAGCTATTGTTAGAGAGGCTATACAAATAGAAGATAAAGGGAATATAAAAGTAGTATATATGACACATAAAATAAAAGCTAGCTACATAGAAGATAAATGGGTTATAGATTACGATGAAATAATTAAATAAAATCATTAAACTTAATTAAAAAATTTTCGTATTATTAAATAATAAGAAATTTTTTAGGAGTGATTTTATGAAAAACGAAAGAATAAAAATATTAAAAATGCTTGAAAATGGTGAGATTACAGCAGAGGAAGCTAGCAAGCTTTTATCTGCTATAGAAGGTAAAGGCCAAAACACAGGTAATAATAATTATAATAACAACCAATCAATAGATTTTTCTAAAATTATGAGTAAAATATCTAGCACAACACAAGTTTTGGCTAAAAAAACTTCTAAAATATATCAAGAGGTAGAAAAAGAAATTAAAAATGTTATTAAAAACACAAACATATCTTCCAACAAAAATAATCTTTGTAAAGAATACAATTTTTTATTAAATGAAGGAGCAAACAACCTAGATTTAAAATCATTAAATGGGGAAATGGTTTTAAAGGGATATAATGGAGATAAATTAACATTAAAAGTTTTATATATACCTAAAAGTGATAATAGCTTTATAGATTTTTATAATACAGATAATAAAAAATATATATTAAACTTTAAAGAACAGGATTTTGAAAAGGTTTCATTAGAGGCTTTAGTTCCTAAAAAATACTTTAAAAATATTTCATTAAATGGTTTAAACTCTAATTTTTCTTTAGATTCTGTTAATTTTGAAAATATATTTTGCGAAACATCTAGATGTAATGGTATAATAGAAAATAGTGAAGGAGAAAATATAAATATAAATAACATTAATGGTAAATTAATTGTTAGAAATATAAAAGCCAACGATTTAAAAATAAATAACATAAATAATTATGTTAAATTAAATAATATTGATATAAAAAATATATCAGTAGATGTTCTTAATGGAGAGATAAGCGTTATAAATGATTATTTAAACCAATTTGATGATTATAACTGGAAGCTAGAAACTCAAAATAACCATATAAACATAGAAATAAATACAGATAATGTTAATTATAATATAGATGCAAGAACCACTCTTGGTAAAGTTAATATATTAAAAAACAATCTTGTATATTCTGAAAAAAATGATTACAGAGTTTTAGCAAAAACAGAAAATTTCAATAGCTTGTTTAAAAACTTAAACTTAACACTAGAAACTGCTAACTCTACTATAATTTTAAGTTAGGAGAGTTTAAGATGGAAAACAGGAATGAAAGCAACATAGCAGATAGAAAAACAAAAGTTTTAATACTGTGCTTTATAGCTGTCCTTGTAGCTTTAACTAGCATTAAATATTATAAAAAATATTATGTAAAGGAAGTAAGCTACAACAAAGGGGAAACTATACAAGAAGAATTTAAACTTAACGTATCAGATGATAAAAACAAGCTAGAGATTAAGGCTTTAAACGGAAATATTGCTATAAAAGGTTATGAAGGAACCGAAATAATATTAAATACACAATATATATTAAAAGAAGATGGGCATACTTTAGATTTTTATAAAGATAATAAAAAAGGTTATGTTATGAACTATGACGAAACTAAATTTAAAGAAGTTTCCATTGATGCTTTAGTACCTTTTAACCATTTTAAAAATGTAAATGTATTAGCTATCAATTCTAAAACAGAAGTAGAAAATTTACAAGCTAAAGATTTATCTTTAAAATCTATGAATGGCAAAATATATATACAGTCTTTTAAAGGTGAAAAAATACAAGTGGAAAACTTAAATGCTAGCATAGCTATTGAAGATTCTATATCACAAGATTTAAAAGTTGAAAATATGAATGGTAGCATAGAAATAGATAACTGTGATGTTAAAGATATAGAAGGTGCAAATACAAATGGCAGTATAAATATATTTAAAAATGAAAGTTTATCTAGCTATGATAAGTATAAATGGGATATACAAAACCAAAATGGCAAAATATCCCTTAAGCTTGATAGCAATAACATTAATTACAACATAGATGCCAAAACATCTAACGGAAATATAATGATAGAAAAAAATAACCTAGAGTATAGCAAAAATAATAAAAACGAAGTTTCTGCTAAAACAGAAAATCCAGATAAAGCTTATAAAAGTTTAAATTTATCTTTAAAAACGTCTAACTCTTCCATAATTTTAAAATAAATTATTCGGAGGTAACGAGTAGTGTCTAATGTAGAAAAAGGTAATAAAGGCTTATTAATAACTATAGCTATTTTATCTATATTGTTAATAGTTGGGATATTAACAGGTGTTATGTTTCTTAAGGTAGAAGCAGAAAATAAAGAGATGCTTAACAACCCTAACATATATAACAATGTTTTTATACAGGGAATAAATGTTTCTAATATGTCTAAAGAAGAGGCAAGAATAGCTTTAGAAAGTGATAATTTAGATGAAAAAATAACTTTAAATTACAAAGAAAAACAGTATGTTTTTAATAAATCAGATTTTGGAGTAAGCTTAAACAAGGAGCAAGCTATAACAGAGGCTTATAATGTTGGCAGAACAGGTAGCGAAAAAGAAAGAATAAAAGCTATAAAATCATTAGAGGAAAACAAAGAAGACATACCAATTAGCAAAGTTATAGAAGAAGAAAAAGCTAAAGAAAAGCTTACAGAAATATGTAAGGAAATAGAAATAGAACCTAAAAATGCAACATTAAAAAGAGAAAATGGTAGCTTTGTTGTTTTAGATGGTAATAACGGTTTAAAAGTAGATTTTGAAACTACTTATCAACAGTTAGAAAAGGCTTTGATAACACGAGGTGATGCCAACATAGAGATTATAGCTAAAGAAACAGAGCCACAATATAAAGCTAGCGACCTTAGCAAAGTACAAGATAACTTAGGAACATTTTCTACAAAATATACAAATAAAGGTGGAAGCGATAACAACCGTATTATCAATATGGAAATAGCTGCTAGCAGGATAGATGGTACTATTTTATATCCTGGAGAAGTTTTTTCTACAAACGAAAAATTTGGTGAAACAACAAAGGCTAACGGATATAAACCAGCACCTACCATATTAAACGGTAAGTTTGTAGATGAATATGGCGGAGGCGTTTGTCAAATATCTAGTACTCTATATAACGCTGTTTTATATTCGGAGGTAGATGTTGTAGAAAGACAAAACCACTCCTTAAAAGTTGGATACTTAGACTATGGTTATGATGCCACATTAGCAGGAGATTATATAGACTTTAAATTTAAAAACTCTACTAACTATCCTATATATATAGAAAGTTATGTTACAGATAATGAAGTTGTATGCTCTATTTATGGATATGACGAAAGGCCAGATAATCGTAGCTTAAAATTTGAAAATGCTTTAGTTGAAGTTATTGAGCCTGGGCCTAGAGTTGTAAAAGAAACAGAAGAGCTAAAAGAAGGGGAAGAAAAGGTAGAAGTTAAGCCTCTTAAAGGATACAAATATAAATTATATAAATTAGTTTATGTTGATGGAAAGCTTACAGAAAAGCTTTTAGTTAATAACAGTTATTATAAGCCAAGGGCAGAAGAAGTGCTAGTTGGAACTAACAAAGATAAAGCTCAAGAGGTTGCTAACATAGATGGTGAAACTATAACTAGCATAGATGATTCTACAATAATTGAAGAAAATACAGAAAATAAAACAGAACCTATAATAACAGAAGAAACAATAGAAACAACTAATTCTACAGAAGATACTATAAGTACAGATTTAACACAATCTACAACAGATGTTATAGAAACAAACCAAGAAACATCTTTAGAAAATACAGAACAAATAGAAAATACAAATTAAAACTATAAGGTATGGTAAAAACCATACCTTATAGTTTTAAGAAAGGGAAAAAATGAAGATTGTAAACATAAGCAAAAAGTTTAAGAATAATGTTATTTTAGATAAAATAAATTACACCACAAGCTATGGTAAATGCATTGGCTTAATAGGCTCTAACGGTACAGGAAAATCTACTTTATTAGATATTATAGCTGGGATACAAAAGGCAGATAGCGGGAAAATAGAATTTGAAAATAATGATTTAATAGGGTATGTTCCTCAAGATAATCCACTTTTTGAAGAACTTAGCGTTAAAGATAATTTAGAGCTTTGGAAAAAATTTAATAAGAAAAACATAGATAATGATTATATAGAAAATTTATATGAAATATTTAAAATAAAAGATATGCTTAAGAAGAAAGTTTCTATTTTATCTGGCGGTATGAAAAAGCGTGTAAGCATAGTAATAGCTTTGCTAAAAAAGCCTAATATATTGATATTAGATGAGCCTAGCAATGCCCTAGATTTAGTTTTTAAACAAGAGCTTAAAAACACTATAAAATATTTTAAATCTACAGGAGGGATAGTTATACTTGTTACTCACGATGAAAGTGAGCTTAGCATATGTGATGAAATAATAGCTATAAAAAATAAAAAAATAGAGATTGTAGATAAAAATATGAACATTAAAGATATAATAGAAAATTATATAAAGGTGCAATAATATGAACTATATTTTTTTGGAAATTAAAAGATATATAAAGCTAATACCATATACTATTTTTTCTGGTGTTTTTATAGGAGGTATTTTTTTATTAATTGGTATATTTAGCCCTAATGCTATGTATGATAGTAAGCTTGCTAATATAAATATTTCTGTTGTTTCTTATGAAGAAGATTTTATAAATGATTTTATAAAAGATTTTGTAAACAAAATGGATAGCACAAAAGATTTTATAACCTTAGAGCTTGTAGATGAAAAAACAGCAGAAGAAAAGCTTAAAAATAATGAAACTTATGCGGTAGTTAAAATACCTGAAAATACTTTTAAAAATATAATAAATGGTAAAAATACGCCTGCTAAAGTTATTTTAAATGAGCATATAGGAGGGATAGAGGCTAAGGTTTTTAAAGAGCTAACAGAAGTTTTTAACGAAATGCTCTCTATATCACAAGCTAGCATATATGCAGGTGCAGATATTTGTGAAGATTTAGGTTTATATGATAAAATAAAAGATACAGAAAACTATATAAATTATTTTTATTTAAAAAATAACTTATATAGGCAAGATATATTTGAAATAGAAGAAGTCAAAATAGCAGATAAGATATCATTAATAGAATATTATATAATATCTGTTATATTAATATTTGTTTCCTTTATTGCTATATCTTATGGATATTTTTTCAAAAATAAGCCTAGTAGCATAGAAAGGTTAATACATTCTTATGGTAAAAGTTATTATACTATATATATTTATAAAAACATATCTTTTGCTATAATAATGAGTATTTTAGCTAGCATTTTAACAGGAATTATATATTTAATAAATTTAAACGCCAACCTTATAGATTTTAACATAAATCTTTTTTCTATGGTTATTGTTGTTTTTTCCATAACTTTTTTTATAAGATTAATTATGCAAATTTTAAGTACTAGCAATACATCTTTAGCAATTATATTTTTATTAGCTATTACAGCTATGTTTATATGTGGTGATTTTATACCTAGCATATTTTTACCTAATTATACAAATAATTTAGCCAGGTTTATGCCTTATTATTATTGGCGAAAAGACTTAATAAATGCTTTTAAAATAGGTAATTTTAATGTTATATATTCATTAATAATAGGTATGTTATCCCTTGTTATAGGTAGCTTACATTATAAATTTTTAGCTAATAAATGGAGAGGTTAGATATGTTAAATATTTTTATAAAACAATATGTTTATAAACAGAAATATGCTTTAATAATTTTTGCTATAATAGTTTTTATATCTTTATTTTTTGTTGATAACAAAAACGATAATATAGAAAGTAACACTATAAATATAGGATTTTATATAGAAGATAAAAATGATGAAATAATAGGTGAAAAGCTTATAGAATATAAAGGTATTTTTAAATTTTTACCTTATACTGATAAAAAAACTTTAAAAGACCATATTTTAAAAGGTGATTTAGAGTGTGGATATATATTTAAAGAAAACTTTTTAAATAGCATATTAAATGGTGATATAGAAAACAAAGTTACCATTTTAAACGTAAATGATAGTAATATTTATAAAATATCTTATGAAGTTGTTTTTGCTCAAATTTTAGATGCATTATCTAGTGATTTTTTACTTAAATATTTACAAGATAACTTTGAAGGTTACAACATAAATGAGCTAAATGAAAACATAAATAAATATTTTAATTATTATATAGATAATGATGAAACATTTAAAATACAGTATGAAACAATAGATAATAAGCCTTTAACAGCTGATAAAAACATATCACCTATAAGAGAGTTTATAGGGTTATACATTTTTATAATTGCTTTATTTGGTTTAACTAATGCATATGAAAATAAATTTATATTAAGGAAAATAAATAAAAAACAAAAATTTATAATATCTCAAATAAGTATTATTATCCCTATATTTATGGCTATTTTAATGGGATTAATATTAATATTTACCTTTGGGATAGGAGAAAATATATTAAAAGAAATAGGATATATGCTAATATATTTTATAGCGTTGGTAGCATTTATAGAAATATTGTATTTCTTAATTCCTAATAAATATATGTTATATACTTCTTTTCCTGTATTTATTATCTTAAGTTTAATAATTTGTCCTATATTTATAGATTTTAGCTTATATTTAAAGCCTATAAAAATAATTCAAATGCTTCTACCTCTAACTTATTACCTAAATTTATTTTAATTATTAAATAAATTTATAAATTTGACGATATATATAATATATATACATAGGGGTGATATTTTGAATACTAATCAAATAAACTTAAATAATATTAATATAGTTAATAATATATACAATAAAAGCACAAACTTTAAAGAAGGTGATATAGTATCAGGCTATATTAAATCTTTAAAAAATAATGTTTACACTATAGATATAGAAAATAAAGTTTCTATAAATGTAGAAAAAGATAAAATAGTAGGCAATGTAGGAGATACTATTTATTTTAGAGTAGAAGATGATAAAAACACTTTAAGACAAATTATAGAAGAAGATGAAAAAATAGAAGAATATGCTTTAACAGACGAGGTTGATAGCCAAGAAAGCGTTAACAAAAGAACAAGAAGGGCATTAGATGAAAGCACAATGCAAGATATAAACAATGCACAGAAAAAATATAAAATGTATTTAGATAAAAATAGTCAACCGTCTGTGCAAGAAAATATGCTATATTCTTCTAAGTTAAAAAATAAATTAAGCCATTTAGCAAATACTATAAGCAAAGAAGATTTACAAAAATTTGTAAATAGTGGCTTAAACCCTAAAAATTTAGATATGCTTACATTTAGCGATTTTTTAGCTGTTAGCACAGGTGTTGATGTGGAGGGTAAAGAAAAAGAAGAAAAAACACTTCAAGAGCTTAAAGAAGATAAGAAAAAATATATGAAAATGGACTTAAATATGAACGGTGTTGATGAAGAGGACGTATTTAGGTTTGAAAGTATTTTAGAAAAATTTAAACTGCCTAACACAGAAAAAAATATTTCTGCTTTAAAAAACGTAAAAGAAAAGGCAGAAAACATACAAAATGTTGATAAAAATACAGCTTTAAATATAGTTAAAAATGAAAAAAATATTAAATTTGAGCATATCTATACATCTAAATATACTAGGTTTTCTAGCAACCAAAATGTAGATATAAATAATATAGATGATTTAGATAGCCAGATAGAAAATGTATTAAAACAAAATAACATTGAGGTAAACAAAGAAAATGTTGATATTGCAAAAGATTTTATAAAAAATGAAGTGGATATATCTTTTGAAAATGTTGATAACTTTAAAAAATTACAAAATTTAAAAGAAGAAATAAACATACAAGATATTTTGGAAAAAGCAGCTAAAAATATGCTTAAAAACAAAAATACATTAGACATAGATTTGTTTAATACAAAAAATATACAAGAAGATTATAAAAAATATAAAAATATATTACCTAATATTTTACCAGAGCATATACAAAAGCTTATGGATAACAACGAAAAGGTAAACTTAAAAAATATAACAAATGTTTATGATAATAAAGACATACAAAATATTAATGTTACAAAAGATGCTATAAAAGAAAGAATAAATCTTTATAAAATACAATTAAAGCTTACATCAGATGCTCTTTATAGCCTTTATGATAAAGGCATAGATATAGATACAAAGCCTTTAAAAGATGTTATAGCAAACCTTGAAGCTATAGAAAGAGAAAATTACAAAAATTATTTAGAAATGGCAAAAGCTCCAGCTACAACTAAAAATGTAGAAATAATGGAAAATGTATTTACCACAATACAAAACATATATCCTAATGTAGTTTACAGTGCTTATAAAGACATAATAGAAGAAAAAGTTGATTTTTCTTTAACAGGTATTAACAAAAGCTTAAAAGCTCAAAATATATTAAACGATTTTGAAACATTTAAAACAAGAGCCAACAAATCTTTTGGAGATAGCATTAACAAGCTTACTGATAGTTTTAAAGATTTACTTACTAAAAATGGCTTCCAACCTACACAAAATAACATAAAAGCTTTAAAAATATTGTCTTTAAATAACATAGATTTTACAGAAGAAAACCTTTTAAACGTTAAAATAATAGACAGCAAAATAGATTATATAGCTAATAATTTACACCCTTTAACTGTAGCTAAAATGTTAAAAGATAATTTTAACCCTATGGATAAAGATGTAAATGATGTAATAGATTACATAGATAATAACGCCTTTGCTCAAACATCTAGAGAAAAAATAGCAGAGCAAATATTAGAAATAGATAAAGAAAACAAGCTATCTAAAGAAGAAAGAGATGCTGTTGTATCGGTTTATAGAATGTTAAACATTGTGCAAAAAGGTGATAGCGTGGCTATTGGTAATTTATTAAAATCAGAAAAAAATGTTACATTAAAAAATCTTTTAGAAGCATCTAAAATATATGAAAAAAATAAAAAAAATATACAATTTGATGAAAAGGTAGATGCAAACACTGGGCAAAGTGAAAAAATAGTGCCAGATGCTAACATTGCAAAATCTATAAAAACAGGTATAGAAAAGGCTAACGAAGACTATAACAATTTTATTTTAGGACAAATATTAAACTATGCAAACCCTAATAAAATTAATAATATAGACGATTTTAATATAAACATAGAAAGTCTTTTAGAAAAGCTAAAAGAAGATAATAAACAAATTATGTCTACAGATACAAAAAATGATATACTAGAAAATATTAAGTCTTTAGATAATATAGACCCACAAGTTGTTAATTATCTTGTGAAAAATAATTTACCTATCACCCTTAATAACATACAGATAGCATTAAATGTTGTTAAGAAAAAGGATAAATTAAGCAGTGATATACAAGACTTTGAAGAAGAATTAGAAAAAAGAGATATAGCCTTTGGTGATAGCATTTTATCCACAGATGAAGATGAAAAATTAACAAAAGAAGAAGCCCTTAATAAAGTTAATGAGCTAGAAGAAGAAAATAACCAAGCTTTTGATGACATACTTAATTTACAAGATTTAGATGATATAAAATATATGATACTAAAAAATAAAAACGTAGCAAATAACATTAGCTTTATAAAAGATAACAACAAAATTAAAAATGGCTTATATACTTTCCCTATAAGGCTACAAAATGGAAAAATAACAGATTTTAATATGTATATATTAAATGATAAAGCTTTAAATGATAAAAACTTAAATTTATATTTAGGCTTTGAAGATATATCTGCTTATGTTAAAGTTACTAACAATGGAAGCTTTACAGAAATTAGCACAAAGGAAAATGATAATATTAAAAAATACGAAAAGGATATATTAAATATTTTAGCTAAATTTAATATATATCCAGAAAATATTACATATAGCCAAGAAGATGAAAAAGATATATACAAAGATGAAGATATTTTAAGTATAGAACAAAAATTTAAAGATATGGACAACATATTTAATAAAGTCATTTAATAAAAAAAGGTTGTAGATATCTACAACCTTTTTATATTATTATAACTAAGATATACTTTAATATTTTTAATAAATTTATAAAAATATTAAGAAATACCTGTTTTTGAATACTTTTATTCAAAAAACTTATTATTTTGTTAATTGATTAATAAGCTCAATAACATCTGGTTTGCAACAACCACAACCTGTGCTACAGCTAGTTTTAGCTTGAACAGCCTCAAAAGTTTTAGCGCCAGATTTAACAGCGTCTTCAATAGCACCAGCAGTAACGTTAAAACATCTGCAAACAACTTTATTTCTATCCATTTTAATACCTCCTATAATTAAAGATTTATGATATATATTATACACAAAAAAATAGAATAGTCAAGAAGATAATAATTATTATTAGATAAAAATTTTCAAGGAGTATGTTATGATTAATGGTATAAATATAGAACAGTTTAATAAATATAACTTTTTATACATATCAAATATTTTGCAAGGCATAGAAAATTATAAGCATATATGCTTTACAGGGCAGTTTAAAGATTATAAAAGCTTTATAAAAAGCTTAATAGAAGATAATAAATTATCATTTTTTGATTTTTATTTTTGTAATTTACAAGAAAATGAAAAACAAGCCTTCAATAAAATTAATAATTATGATAATATAATAAAAAGGTTTAAATTTAATAAAGATGAATTGTATTTTAATATAGAGCATATAGATGATGAGGTTTTTGAATTTATATTAAAAATAAGTTATGAAGAAATTTTGTTTTCAACATTTTATTTTAAAGACCCAGCTATGCTTTTATGGACAAACTACAACAAGGAATTTATTTTGTTTTTTAAAGATGATAGGGATATATTAAAATACAAAAAGCTTTCAGAAAAATTAAATTTAAAAATTTTATTTGAAAAAGTTTAAAGGAGGGGTATATGAAAAATTATAAAATAACTGTATCTTACGATGGTACAAAATATAGCGGTTGGCAAAAGCAAGGAAACACTAACAATACAATACAAGGTAAAATTGAAAATATTTTATCTAAAATGACAGGGCAAGATGTAGAGATTTTTGGCTCTGGCAGAACAGATGCAGGAACTCACGCTAAAAAGCAAATAGCTAATTTTAAAATAGATACAGATAAGACAGATGAAGAAATATTAAGCTACATAAATGAATATTTACCAAATGATATAGCTATAAATAGTATTGAACAAGTAGATTTAAGGTTTCATAGCAGGCTTAATGCTAAAACTAAAACTTATTTATACAGAATAAATACAACAGGTATACCTAATGTTTTTGAAAAAAATTTTGTTTATAATATAAAAACTAATGTAGATGTTGATAAAATGCGAAAAGCAAGTAAAAATTTCATAGGAGAACACGATTTTTTACCTTTTTGTAGCAATAAAAAATCTAAAAAATCTACAGTTAGAAAAATATATAGCATAGACATAATAGAAGAAGATAATGAAATAAAAATATATGTAAAAGGTAACGGCTTTTTATATAATATGGTTAGAATAATAGTAGGAACATTGTTTGAAATAGGGCAAGGCAAAAGAGATGACAACATACAAGAGATATTTAAAGGCAAAGAAAGAATAAACGCTGGTATAACTATGCCTGCTTGTGGCTTATGCCTTATAGATG
The DNA here is from genome assembly GCA_944381435.1 of uncultured Clostridia bacterium. Taxonomy (GTDB): domain Bacteria; phylum Bacillota; class Clostridia; order Lachnospirales; family CAG-274; genus Tyzzerella. The sequence goes on along the minus strand of CALWLD010000004.1, from coordinate 42,599 downwards.
TAGAATATTAAGGAGTGATTTTATGTTAAATTTTGAATTTTACAACCCTGCTAGAATAGTTTTTGGAAAAGGTACAGAGGAAAGCGTAGGAGAAAGATGTGAAAGTTTTGGTAAAAATATACTTTTACATTATGGCGGTGGCTCTATTAAGAAAAACGGAGTTTATGATAAGGTTATAAAATCTTTAAAAGATAAAAACTTAAACATTTTTGAACTAGATGGCGTTAAGCCTAACCCAAGGTTATCTCTTGTTAGAGAAGGGATAGAGCTTTGCAAAGAAAAAAACATAGATTTTATATTAGCAGTAGGTGGAGGTAGCGTTATAGACTCTGCTAAAGCTATTGCTATAGGAGCTAAATATGAAGGAGATATTTGGGACTTTTTTGTTAAAGGCATTGCTACAAAAGATGCTATACCTTTAGGTGTTGTACTTACTATCCCTGCAGCAGGCTCTGAAAGCTCTACAAGCACAGTTATAACAAATGATGAAGATAATAATTACAAAAGAGGTATGCAGTCTTCTCATTATATACCTAAATTTGCCATATTAAATCCTGAGTTTTGTTATTCTTTACCTAAATATCAAATAGCTTGTGGTTGTTGTGATATATTGGCTCATTTAATGGAAAGATATTTTACAGAAGTTGAAAATGTAGAGCTTAGCGACAGACTTATAGAAGGTGCAGTTAAAACTATAATGAACAATGCAACAATAGCTTATAATGATAACACAAACTATGATGCTTGGGCAGAAATAATGTGGACAGGGACTATAGCACATAACAACTTACTTAATATGGGAAGGATAGGCGACTGGGCAAGCCATCAAATAGCTCACGAGTTAAGCGGTATATACGATTTAACCCACGGTGCAGCCCTTTCTATAGTTATCCCTGCTTGGATGAAATATGTTTATAAACATAACATAGATAAGTTTTATCAGTTTGCAACAAGAGTTTTCCATATTATAGACAATGATAAAGAAAAAGCAGTTTTACAAATGATAGAAAGGCTTGAAAGCTGGTATAAAGAGCTTGAGCTACCTACAAAACTAAAAGATGTAAACATAGATAACTCAAAATTTGAAGAAATGGCACAAAGAGCCTTTTTACATAAAGATGTGCTAGGGAATTTTAAAAAGCTTTACAAAGAAGATGTATTTAATATATACAATCTTTGTGTGTAATAACTTAGACTTGCACTAAACACAATTTTATTGCATATAATTTTATATAAAAATTTGGAGGAAAATTTTATGCAATATAGTGTAAAAGATTTTTTTAACATTGGTTTAAGCTATAATGTTAAAAGCGAAGAAACGGATATGAATGAGGATATGAAAGAGCCTATGAAAGAGCCTAAAGTAAGCGGAGATACAGGCTATATTAACCAAAGAGAAATGGAGCTTATGCGAAAATCTTATTCAGAAATAAATACATTTTTATATCCTTTTGTTGTAGAAGTTTTAGATGAATTTGAATTTATAGGTAGCCCTATTTATAGCCCTACAGGGCTTGATAGAGAAACTATATCTCAAATGGTAGATAGGGTTATAAACCTAGCAGAAGAAAGCCTAGACCAAGTTGGAGAGGCTAAAAACGAAAGAACAGGTAACTATCTTCGAGAATGGGATAGATGGGGGCTTTTAAGGTCAACTGTTGAAAGCTTACTTCTTAATGATATTTTTGCTATAAGAAGACCTAATTATTTTAAAAATTATGCTCCTAGTATGGTAGATTAATTAATAAGGCTATAGATAAAAATCTATAGCCTTGAGGTTGTCTACAAAGTCGACAACCTCTTCAAAAAAAATAACAAGTTTATTTTTTTGAGATACTGTAGGAAAAAAGCAAGGTTTCATCGTACAAGGGCTAAAGCCCCTAGAAACCTAGCTTTGCGTATCCGAGGCAAAGCCCCGTATACGATTTAAGATGAGAACTCTTCGTTCTCATACTCTCCGCATTTTTGTGTTGTTTCTATTTTGTCTACAGTCTGAAGGCTATAGATAAAAATCTATAGCCTTATTAAGCTTGTATTTAAAATGTAAAATAATGCAATATTGACAATAGTTATTACTAATAATATAATGTATTTATAAGAAAAATTAAGATGCTATACATTGTTTTATATATTGACAATTATAGCTTGTAATAATATAATTAATAGGTTATGATAAAATGAGAAAAATAAAATTAAGAGGTGAAAATATGGATACAAAGTACATTTTTGTTACAGGTGGTGTTGTGTCTGGTTTAGGTAAAGGCATTACAGCAGCATCTTTAGGTAGGCTTTTAAAAGCTAGAGGTTATAAGGTTACTATACAAAAATTTGACCCATATATTAACATAGACCCAGGGACAATGAGCCCTTATCAACACGGGGAAGTTTTTGTTACTGATGATGGAGCAGAAACAGACTTAGACATAGGGCATTATGAAAGATTTATAGATGAAAACCTTACAGTTAATAACAACATAACTACAGGTAAAATATATTGGTCTGTGTTAAATAAAGAGAGAAAAGGCGAATATTTAGGTGCAACAGTACAGGTTATACCTCATATTACAAACGAAATAAAAGAAAGAGTTTATAGAGCAGGCAAAACAACTCAATCAGACATAGTTATAACAGAAATAGGAGGCACTGTTGGAGACATAGAAAGTGAACCATTTTTAGAGGCTATAAGACAAGTTTCCCACGAAGTGTCTAGAGAAAATGTACTTTATATACACGTTACTTTGATTCCTTATTTAGCAAAATCTGGCGAGATGAAAACAAAACCTACTCAACATTCTGTTAAACAGCTATTATCTATAGGTATACAGCCAGATATTATTGTATGTAGAACAGAAAATGAAATAAGCAAAGAGGCTAAAGAAAAGTTAGCTCTATTTTGTAATGTAGATAAAGACTGTGTTATCCAAAATATAGATTGTGATAGCTTATATCAAGTGCCTCTTCTTTTAGAAGAAGAAAACCTTGCTAACATTGTTTGTAAAAAGCTAGCTATAGAAAATAGAGAACCAGATTTAACAGACTGGTGCGATGTTGTAGAAAAACAAAAAAACCTTAAAGACTGTGTTACTGTAGGTTTAGTTGGTAAATATGTAGAGCTACACGACGCTTACATATCTATTGTAGAATCTTTAAACCACGCAGGCATACATACAGGTGCTAAAGTTAAAATTAAATGGATAAATGCAGAAGAGCTAGAACAAACTAATAATAAAGAGGAGCTAAAAGATGTAGATGCTATCCTTGTTCCTGGTGGATTTGGTGAGCGTGGGGTAGAAGGTAAAATAATGGCTATACAATATGCAAGGGAAAACAAAATACCTTTCTTAGGTATATGCCTTGGTATGCAATGTACAGTTATCGAGTTTGCAAGAAATGTTTTAGGACTTAAAGATGCCCATACATCTGAAATAGACCCTAACACATCTGCTCCTGTTATAGATTTAATGCCAGAGCAAAAAGATATAGATGGGCTTGGAGGTACTATGCGTCTTGGGGCTTATCCTTGTAAGCTTTCTAAAGATACATTATCATTTGATGCTTATAAAGACGAGCTTATATATGAAAGACACAGACATAGATACGAATTTAACAACGAATATAGAAATGCTATGATAGAAAAAGGGCTTGTTATAGCTGGGGTTTCTCCTGATGAAAAATTAGTAGAAATTGTAGAGCTTAAAAAAGAAATGCACCCTTGGTTTGTTGGGGCACAGTTCCACCCTGAGCTAAAATCTAGGCCAAACAGACCTCATCAGTTATTTAAAGATTTTGTACAAGCTACAATAGATAATAAAAATAAATAGTTATAAAGTATTAATAAAAAGATAAAATATTATCTTTATAAAGGTTGTAGGCTTTGCCTACAACCTCAATATTTGCATATTTCATAATATTTTAACGTGGAGGAAGATATATGGAAAAAAATATGGAAAAAATAGTTGCTCTTGCTAAATCAAGAGGTTTTGTATATCCAGGTTCTGAAATTTATGGCGGACTTGCAAACACTTGGGACTATGGTCCTTTAGGTGTTGAGCTTAAAAATAATGTAAAAAAAGCTTGGTGGAGAAAATTTATCCAAGAAAGCGAATATAACGTTGGTGTAGATTGTGCTATACTTATGAACCCTCAAGTTTGGGTTGCATCAGGCCACGTTGGAGGCTTTAGCGACCCTTTAATGGATTGCAAAGAATGCCACGAGCGTTTTAGAGCAGACAAAATAATAGAAGATTATATGGCACAAAATAACATTAGCGGTAACCCTGATGGTATGAGCCACCAACAAATGAAAGATTTTATAGAAGAACATAATATAGGTTGTCCTACTTGTAATGCTCATAACTTTACAGATATTAGAGAATTTAACCTTATGTTTAAAACTCACGCAGGTGTTACAGAAGACAGCAAAAACGTTGTTTATTTAAGACCAGAAACTGCTCAAGGTATATTTGTAAACTTTAAAAATGTACAACGTACTACACGTAAAAAAATACCTTTTGGTATAGGTCAAGTTGGTAAATCTTTTAGAAACGAAATAACACCAGGTAATTTTACATTTAGAACAAGAGAATTTGAGCAAATGGAGCTTGAGTTTTTCTGTAAACCAGGCACAGAAATGGAATGGTTTAATTACTGGAAAGAATATTGTATGAACTGGCTTAAAGCCCTTAACATTAGCCAAGAAAATGTTTGGTTTAGAGACCACGACGAAGAGGAGCTTTCTCATTATAGTAACGCTACAACAGACATAGAATATAAATTCCCATTTGGAAAAGGTGAGCTTTGGGGCATTGCATCTAGAACAGATTTTGACCTTAAACAACATAGCGAGCATAGCGGGGATATGTTAGAATACTTTGACCCTACAACTAATGAAAAATATATTCCTTATTGTATAGAGCCTTCTTTAGGTGCTGATAGGGTTACTCTTGCTTTCTTATGCGAGGCTTATGATGAAGAGGTGCTTACAGATGATAAAGGTAAAGAAGACGTTAGAACTGTTTTACGTTTCCACCCTGCTATTGCACCTATAAAAGTTGCTATACTTCCTTTATCTAAAAAATTAAATGATGATGCGATAAAAATTTATCACACATTAAGTAAACATTTTAACTGTGAATATGATGATGCAGGAAGCATTGGTAAAAGATATAGAAGACAAGATGAAATAGGAACACCATTTTGTGTTACTTATGACTTTGAAAGCGTTGAAGACGGCTGTGTAACTATACGTCATAGAGATAGTATGGAACAAGAACGTATAAAAATAGATGATTTATTATCATATGTAAATGAAAAACTTGAATTTTAAAATAAAAAGCTATAGATTTTTATCTATAGCTTTTTATTTTAAAATATTTGACAATGCTTATTTTATATATTTTGTGTTGAAAAAGGTTATTATATATCTTTTTAAAATAAAAATTATAAAAAATTTTTGTTATAATTTTTGTTAATAAAATATATTGAATTAATACATAATAAGGCTTATAATATAAATAAAAAGTCCTTTAAAGGAGGGATATGTATGAAAAAATTTAATTTAGGTAATAGCGATATTAACGTGTCTGCTATATCTTTAGGTTGTATGCGTATAAACGGTATAGAAGAAGACAATGCACAAAGATTAATTGAAAAAGCTTATGATTTAGGCATTAATTTTTTTGACCACGCTGATATATATGGAAAAGGGGAATGTGAAGAAATCTTTGGAAGGATATTAAAAAAAGCTAGCTTTAAAAGAGAGGATATAGTAATACAATCTAAATGTGGCATTATACCTGGGAAAATGTTTGATTTTTCTAAAGAACATATATTAAACTCTGTTGATGGCATATTAAAAAGGTTAGATACAGATTATTTAGATGTTTTATTATTACATAGACCAGATGCACTTGTAGAGCCAGAAGAGGTAAGTGAAGCCTTTGATAGCTTATATAAACAAGGAAAAGTTAAAGCCTTTGGGGTATCTAACCAAAATTCATATCAAATGGAGCTTTTAAAAAAATATTTAAAACAAGATATAGTTGCAAATCAGCTACAATTTAGCATACCTCATTCTAGTATGATAAGCCAAGGTCTTGAAGTTAATATGATAACAGAAGGTTCTATAAATAGAGATGGTGGTGTTCTTGACTATTGTAGGCTTAATAATATTACTATACAGGCTTGGTCTCCTTTCCAATATGGCTTTTTTGAAGGTGTTTTCTTAAATAGCGAAAAACATAAAAAACTTAATACTGTTTTAAACGAACTAGCAGATAAATATAATGTAACTAATATGGCTATAGCAACAGCTTGGATTTTAAGACACCCTGCTAATATGCAAGTTATAGCAGGTACTACAAAGGTAGAAAGAATAGAGGCTATAGCAAAGGCTAGCGATGTTAAGCTAACAAGGGAAGAATGGTATAAAATATATATATCTGCAGGACATATTTTACCTTAATAAATATATAAAAAGCTAAAAATTTTATTATAAAAAATATACAAAAAAACATAATAAATTTAAAAAAAATGTAATTTTTTGATAAATTAAAAAAAACTTTAAAAATGTCTTGCCTTTTTTTATAAAAGCTAGTATAATTTTATAAAATATTTTTAAGGAGAGAAAAAAATGGCTTTTTATTATGATGAACCTTCAAGAACTTTTAGTGAATATTTATTAGTACCTGGGTATTCTTCTACAGAATGTATACCAGATAATGCAAGCTTAAAAACACCTGTTGTAAAATATAGAAAAGGCGAAGAAGAGCCAAGCTTAACAATGAACATACCTTTAGTATCTGCTATTATGCAAGCTGTATCTGATGATAAAATGGCTATAGCTCTTGCTAAAGAAGGCGGTATATCTTTTATATATGGCTCTCAAAGCGTTAAAGACCAAGCAGATATGGTAAGAAGAGTTAAATCTCATAAAGCAGGTTTTGTGCCTAGTGCATCTAACATTAAACCAGATGATACATTAGATGATATATTAAAGCTTAAGGCTAAAACAGGACACTCTACAGTGGCAGTTACAGATGATGGTACAGCTACAGGTAAATTATTAGGTATTGTAACAAGCAGAGACTATAGAGTTAGCCGTATGGAAAAAACTACAAAAGTAAAAGAATTTATGACTCCTATAGAACATATGGTTTATGCAGATGAAACTACAACTTTAAAAGAAGCAAATAACATTATTTGGGATAAAAAAATAAACGCATTACCTATCGTTAATAAAGAACAAAGGTTAGTGGCGTTTGTATTTAGAAGAGACTACGAAGAGCATAAAGAAAATCCTTTAGAGCTTTTAGATGCTAACAAAAGCTATATAGTAGGTGCTGGTATTAACACTAGAGATTACGCTGAGCGTGTACCTGCTTTAGTTGAGGCAGGGGCAGATGTTTTATGTATAGATTCATCTGAAGGTTTTAGCGAATGGCAAAGAATAACTATTAATTGGATTAGAGAAAAATATGGCGATAGCGTTAAAGTTGGTGCTGGTAACGTTGTTGATAGAGAAGGTTTTAGGTTCTTAGCAGAAGCTGGCGCAGACTTTATAAAAATTGGTATAGGTGGCGGTTCTATCTGTATCACTAGAGAACAAAAAGGGATAGGTAGAGGACAAGCTACATCTGTTATAGAAGTTGCTAAAGCTAGAGATGAATATTTTAAAGAAACAGGCATTTATATACCTATTTGTTCTGACGGTGGCATTGTACAAGATTATCATATAACTTTAGCTCTTGCTATGGGCTGTGATTTCTGTATGTTAGGTAGATATTTCTCAAGGTTTGAAGAAAGCCCTACAAACAAAGTTATAGTAAACGGTAATTATATGAAAGAATACTGGGGCGAAGGTTCTGCTCGTGCTAGAAACTGGCAAAGATACGATATGGGTGGAGAAAGCAAACTTTCTTTTGAAGAGGGTGTAGATTCTTACGTTCCTTATGCAGGTAAGCTTAAAGATAACTTAGCTTTAACTCTTAGCAAAGTTAAACACACTATGTGCAACTGTGGTGCTTTATCTATAGAAGAATTACAACAAAAAGCTAAAATAACTTTAGTTTCTTCTACAAGCATTATAGAAGGTGGAGCACACGATGTTGTTTTAAAAGATAAAAACGCAACACCTGTTCAATAATATAAAAAATAATAAGGTTATAGCATTTAGCTATAACCTTATTATTTTTTATATATTTTTATTATTATAATTAAGTTATGCCTGTTTTTGTTAAAAAATTGATTTATGTTAAGGAATATATCAATTTAGTTGTCTATTATGGAATTTGTAATAAATAACATTAAGTATAATATAGTTGTAAAAATAATATTAATATGTTAAAATTTTATAAATAACAAAAAAAGGTGGAAGATATATGTTTAAAACAATGCCAATATTAATTAGTGTTTTAACATTTGGTATAGTTATCAGGTTTATGATGAAAAAAGGTGATAATGGATTTGATAAAGCAGTAGATGAATTTATGGACAGAGAATTAAAGGCTAACAATACAATAAAAAATTTTGAAACATTAAATATTCAATATGTTAAGCCTTCTAAAAATTTGCCTTTTAAAGACTATGAAGAAATACCATTATATAAAAATGTAATAAAAAAACAAAAGTTAGTTAAAAGAAAGCTAGATTTAGAGATGATAAAAATACCATCAAATCTTACTAATACAGAAATTAAAGAAATGTATGGCGTAAATAATTTTGATAAAATATCTATGCTAGAAGAACATTTTAATTCTTATGTTAGAGGGCTTTATGAATGGGCAAATGAGCTTTATAATCTTAATAATATATATGACTGTAAAAAAGTTTTGTTAGAAGCTTATAATCTACAGGCTAACATTAGCCAAGTATATATATTGTTAGCTAAAATATATTTTAAGGAAAATGATAAGGTGGGCTTAATTAAGCTAAAAAATGACGTAGAAAATATGGAACTTTCTTTAAAAGAAAAAGCTTTAGAAGAAATAGAAAAATATTTATAAAGGTGAGAATATGGCTTTTACAGATAACCAATTACAAGCTATTAATGAGCGTGATAAAAATATATTAGTATCTGCTGCTGCAGGCTCTGGTAAAACAACAGTTTTAGCAGAAAGAATAGTAAATAAGATAATAAATGATAAGGTAGATATAGATAGACTTTTAGTTGTTACATTTACTAAAGATGCAGCAGAAGAAATGAAAGAGCGTATAATAAAAAGGGTAAATATTGAGCTAGAAAAAGATGGAAATAACAGCTTTTTAGCAGAACAGTTAATTAGGATAAACAAAGCACAAATATCTACCATAGATGCATTTTGTTTGAAGGTTGTAAAAAATAATTTTAAAGTGTTAGATATAGACCCAAACTTTAGAATAGGGGATAAAGGTGAGCTAGATATATTAACAGATGAAGCTTTAGAAAGCTTTTTAGATAAATATTATGAAGCAAACAATGAAGAATTTATAAATTTAGTAGATGCTTTTACAAAAGGTGCTAATGATGATAAATTTAAAGAGATATTTTTAAAAATATATTTTAAAGCACAAAATTTGCCTTATCCTAAAATGTGGTTAAAAAATGCTTACAAGCAGTTTGAAATAAAAGATAAAGAAGATTTTTTTGATACAGAAATATTTAAAAAATTAATAAGCTATATAAAAGATGTTTTAGAAGAGATACTTATTATTTATGAAAAAATAAAGGTATTATGTGAAGAGGAGCTAAATTTTTTAGAAAATGCTAACAACGAAAAAACGTTAGAAGGGGTTTTAACATTAGATTTTAACATATATAACCATATGTTAAATTGTATAAAAAATGAAAAATATAGCTTACTTATTGACAACATATATAGCTTTAAGCTTAAACCTTGGAACAAAACTTTTTTGAAAGATAACTTAGACTTAAAAGAAGAAATAAAAGATTTAAGAGATTTATGTAAAGGTTTTTTTAATGATATAGTTGTTAAAAAGTTTTTTAAAAAACCTATAGAAGATATTATAGAAGATATAAAAATTATATATCCTGTAATAAATACTTTGTGTAATTTAATTATAGATTTTGATGATTATATTATGGACATAAAAAAAGAAAAAAATATATACACATTTAGTGATATAGCCCATTTTTGCCTTAATATACTTATTAAAGATAATGAAATAACAAACGTTGCTAAAGGATATAAAGAAAAATTTGAAGAGATTATAATTGATGAATATCAAGATAGCAACTCTATACAAGAATTGATGTTATCATCTATATCTAAAGATAACAGGTTTATGGTTGGTGATATAAAACAATGTATATATAGGTTTAGACAAGCAAACCCTGGCATATTTAATGAAAAATATAATGGATATTTTAATGGAGATTTAGCTGGAGTAAGGATAGATTTAAACGCTAATTTTAGAAGTAATGAACAGGTAATAGATAGCATAAACTTAATTTTTGAAAACATTATGTGTGAAAAGCTAGGTCAAGTTTCCTATGATGATAAGGCAAAGCTTTATAAAGGCTTAAAGGAAAATAAAGAACATAACATTGAAAAATGTGAGCTAAATATCATTGACTGTAGCAAGGCTATGGAAAATATGCAAGATACAAATTTAATAGATATTGCTAATGATGAAATAGAGGCTAATTTTATTTGTAAAAAAATAAAACAGTTATTTGATAATGATAAAATGGTTTTTGATAAAAGCATAGGTGGTTATAGAAAAATTGAATATAAAGATATTGTTATATTAATGCGTAGTAAATCTAATTTTGATACCTTTTCCAAAGTTTTATCAGAAAACAATATACCTGTTTATACAGAAGAAAATAATGGATTTTATGATTTTACAGAAATAAGAACTATTATAAATATATTAAATATACTTGTAAATCCATTACAAGATTATCCTTTAATAGGCACTATGTATTGTCCTATATTTAATTTTTCATCAAATGAACTTTTAGAAATAAAGCTATTTTCTAATGAAAAGATATTTTATAACAATATTTTAAAGTTTATAGAAAATGGAGATAATATATGTTTAAAAAATAAGTGTATTAAGTTTATAGAAAAAATTAATAACTGGCAAAATCTATCTAAAAGTTTATCTATAAATGAGCTTTTATCTTATATTTATGAAGATTCTAATTATTACAACTATATAGGGCTTTTAGAAAATGGTAATATAAGACAAGCTAATTTATATAGCCTTTTAGAAAAGGCAGTTTCTTTTGAAGAAACAAATTTACACGGGCTTTTTAACTTTATAACATATATAAATAAATTCAAATTAGTTAGCGATGAAGGGAAGGCTTCTATTTTATCTAAAAATGAAAATGTTGTTAAAATAATGACTATTCATAAAAGTAAAGGTTTAGAATTTCCTGTTGTGTTTTTAGCTAACTTATATAAAAAATTTAACAAAAGTGATAGCAGAGAGGCTATATTATTTGATGAAGAATATATGTTTGGTTTAACCATTTTTAACAGTATATCTAAAAATGAAGTGCGAAGAAAAATTTCTAGCATACAAAAAAGTATTATTTCTTATAAGAACAAAGTTGAAAGTTATTCAGAAGAAATGCGTATTTTATATGTGGCTTTAACAAGGGCGAAGGAAAATTTAATTTTAACTGGCTGTATAAACAAAGATTTTGAAACAACTCTAAAAAAAATGGAAAATTTAATTTTACCTGGTTTTGATTATATATTACCTACATATTTTTTAAATGAAGGTATAGCAGATAATTATTTAGCTTGGGTTTATGCTGCTATAAAAAACTTTGATAAACAAAATATATGGCAACTAAACTTTAACAATTATGAAGATATTATAAATAGTGAGATAGATAACAAAATGATAAATAAAGTATCTAAAGAAAAGTCTAAAATATTTTATGAACTTTTAAATACAAAATATAATGATGATGAAATAAATAAAAATTTAAGCTGGCAATACGACAATATGATAGCTCAAAAGCTAAGCTCTACGTTATCTGTTTCTGAAATAAAAAGAATATATCAAACTAAATTTTTAGACTATTTAAAGCCATATGATAACACAAATATTAGCTTACCTAAATTTTATACACTTTCTAAAGAAGAGCTAACACCTATGGAGATAGGTTCTATTTATCATAAAATACTAGAAAACATAGATTTTAACATAAATGATAAAGATAGAATAAATTGTTTATTAAATAGCTTAATAGATAAAAATATACTTACTCATAAAGAAATAGAACAGATAGATATTAACATAATTTTAGCATTTTTAAATAGTGATTTATCAAGAAGGATAGCCAAGGCTAATCTTGTAAAAAGAGAAACAGCTTTTACCATTGGGCTTAAAGCTAATGAAATTTACACAGATAAAGAACTTGAAAATGTAGAAAATAACATTCTTGTTAGCGGTATTATAGATTTATATTTTGAAGAAGATAATGAACTTGTGCTAGTAGATTATAAAACAGATAAGACAAAAAGCAAAAAAGAACTTTTAAATAGGTATAAAAACCAGTTGGAAATATATAAAAAAGCTTTAGAAAAGGCTAGCGGTAAAAAGGTTAAAGAATGTATTATATACTCTATATTGCATAACATTTTTATAGAAATATAGGTTTTATTTAAGTTTTTTTGGTAATAATATTACTAGATTATTTTAAGAGGTGATATTTTGAAAAGAAAAAACTTAAAAAACTGCCCAAGCTTTAAATCTATTTCATCTAGCGATGCTATGTATAATAAGCCTTTAACAGCTAACTGTGCTCATTGTATATATTTTTCATCAAAAAATTGTCATTTTGAGGCATCTAACGATATAGAGCCAGATATAGATTTTATATAATATAATCAATTTTTTAATACTTTGTGATTAAAAACAGGTATAACTTAATTATAGTAATAAAAGAATATAGATAACATCTATAACCTCAGACTGTAGACAAAATAAATATTTTTCAAAAATTTAAGCCATAGCTCACTGGGTGAGGGGTGACCCCGCATAGGGCGGTTGGTTGGTTTAGATAATTACAAAAACCTTGCCTTAAACCAAAAAATTTAATAATTACAAAAAGGTTGAAGACAAAGTCTTCAACCTCAGGTTATAGATATTATCTATAACCTTTTATTATATTATTGTTTATTCTTAATTTTATTTTCATATAAATATCTTGCTATATATATAGCAGGGGTATCTAAAATGCTTGTTATGATAAAAATAAAATAACTAGATATAAATATACTAATTACAGTAGCTAAATCGTAAGTACCATAAAATGCTAAAAAGTTAAATAAAAAGGCATTTATAAGCTGAGATATTAGCGTAGAGCCGTTGTTTCTAAGCCATAAATATTTTCTTTTATCTCCTGTTAGTTTTGTTGTAAAATCCCACCATTTATGATATATCCAAACATCGAAAAATTGGCTTATAGCATAAACAACTAAACTAGCTAGCACAATACGAGGGGTGCTTGAAAATAGCATTTTAAAAGGTTCATCAAGCCCGTTTACAACATCATATAATAACCAACTTTGAGATAATAAAACAAAGGAAAGAGAGGTTAATATACCTGCTACAACAGCTTTTTTAGAACTTTTCTTACCGTAAAATTCGCTTAGAATATCTGTAGCTAAAAAGCTAGCTCCAAATAATACATTACCAAGAGTTTGCTCTAGGGAAAAGGCTTTTACAACTAATAAAACTTCTATGTTAGCAGTTATTGTTACAAAAACAGTAAAACATAAAAGACCTTTTTCACCAAATATGTAAAACCAGAGCAAAACAAGTCCATAAATTACAAAAATTGACAATATTAACAAAATTTCGTTACTAATCATTTTTACCTCCATTTTTAAGACAGCTAAAACCTAAACTATGCCAAATTAAAAATAGAGAATAAAATAAATAATTATGGTAAGCTTAAAAAGGGCTATAGATAGCTAAAAATAGCTAAAGATAGCCCAAATTAATAATAAAGAAAACCATAATAAAATGATATTATTTAACTTGACCTAGTTTTGTTTAAAGACAGGAGGGTTTCGAACTGTCTATATAATTTTTAACGGTAACTAAAAAATTACCGTTAAAAATTATAACATATAAACAATAAAAAAGCAACATAATTTTATATCATTTTAATAAATTCTTTTTTTAGCCTATTAATTATTCTTTTTTCCAACCTAGATATATAAGATTGAGATATGCCAAGCATATCGGCAACCTCTTTTTGTGTTTTTTCTATTCCATCTGAAAATATGCCATATCTAAGCTCAATAATGATACGTTCTCTTTCGTCAAGCTTTTTGATAGCACGCTTTAAAAGCTCTCTATCTGTTTCTTCCTCTAAATTTTTATATATTATGTCTACATCTGTTCCAAGTATATCTGATAACAAAAGCTCATTTCCTTCCCAATCTACATTTAAGGGTTCATCTATAGATACTTCTGTTTTAGTTTTTGTATTTCTTCTAAGATACATAAGTATTTCATTTTCAATACATCTTGTGGCATATGTTGCAAGCTTTATATTTTTATCACATTTAAAGGTGTTAATAGCTTTGATAAGCCCGATACTTCCTATAGATATTAAATCTTCTACGTTAACACCAGTGTTTTCAAATTTTCTTGCTATGTAAACAACAAGCCTTAAATTACGTTCTATAAGTTTAGCTTTTGCCATTTCATCTTTATCTGTACCTAAAAGAGCTATAATTTCGGTTTCTTCATCGTTTGTTAAAGGCTCAGGCAATACATCTGTACCGCCTATGTAAAAAATGTTATCATCATCTTGTTCTTTAAAAATATTGATAATATTTTTTAATATGTTTTTTACAGTAAGCATAGCATTACCTCCATTTTTATGCTTAATTTATTAATTCGGGGTTTAAAAGTGCATTATAAAATCCATCATTTGATAAGCTAAAATTTGATATAGCTACGATAACATCTTTTAAGATAATTTTATTATCTGTATGTATTTCTAGTTTATCTATTTTTGTACCTATTAAAAGCCCATTTTCTTTGCCAATGCTTTTAAAAGGTATAAAACGTATATTTGTATTATGCCCAAGCTCTAACAGTTTGTTTAAGTTATCTTCTTGTTTTTCATAAAATATAACTTTTAGATTTTCTGGCAATAAAGGCTTTATATAAGCAAATTCTGCTACAATAACAGGTTTTTTGCTTATAGGTTCTTTTAAATTATTGCCAGAATCTAAAAGTGCATTTAGCGTTACATTTTGGTTATTTTTGTAAAGTGTAATATTATAAAAGCTTTGGTTTTTTATGCATATTCTTTTATACCAGCTTAAGAAGAGTTTTATTGTTATGTATGTACATATTATAGATAAAATTAGAAATTTTAAGGGAAAGTGGTTTAATGTAAAGTTTAAAAAATGGTTAAAATTCGTGTAATAAAAAATAGCAATACTTGCACCGCCTGTACAAAAAGCGACTATGTTTACCAACAAAAATGTTTTAAAAAAATCTTTTATATTTCTAGGTTTAAAGCAAATATAAATAGACAAAATAAATATAAAAGATATTATGATAATGCTTAAAATCTTATTATATGGTACAAAAACAATAGTTAAAATATAGAGAAATGTTGCAAAAAATGAGCTAAATGCAATTTTTTTTAAGCTAGCTTTATTTTTTATAAGTTTGTTTACAATAAAAAAGATAAAATATACCATTATAAAATTTATAAAAAATAAAACGTCTATATAAATCTCTATTTGCATCAAATCCCTCCAAAGCTTTTATATATAAGATTATATATAAGTAAATAAGAAAAATTTGCTGTATTTTAGAATAAAAATACAAAAATAAATTGACATTTATTTTATAAAAGCAATAAAAAAAGAGCTATAAGCTCTTTTTTTATTGTTTTTCATCATAATCATCAAGAAAGTTATAAGAAGTGCCATTTTTATGATAGCCTATAATGGTACTTAAATTTACATTTTCTACACTGTTAAATATATTTTTTTCTATATTAGGGTTATCTTGTCGTAAGCTTCTAATAAGATTTTTTATATTTTGGCGTGTAGACCCACTTTCTTTATCGTTGTTATAGTCTATATTTTCTGTAAATCTACAAGCACATCTTAAAAACTCTAAATTATGATATTTTGCCCAAGCAATAATATCTTCTTCTCTAACCATATACATAGGCCTTATAAGCTCCATACCTTCAAAATTTTGGCTATGTAGCTTTGGCATCATAGTTTGTACTTGACCTCCGTATATCATACCCATAAGTATAGTTTCTATAACATCATCAAAATGATGGCCAAGGGCTATTTTGTTACAGCCAAGCTCTTTTGCCTTGCTATATAAATGTCCACGACGCATTCTTGCACAAAGATAGCAAGGGTTTTGCTCTATATCTACAACAATGTCAAATATATCTGTATCAAAAATAGTTATAGGTATGTTTAAAATTTTTGCATTGTGTATTATTTTTTCTAGGTTTTCTTTGCTATAACCTGGGTTCATTACAATAAATTTTAAATCAAAATGAAATTTACCGTGCTTTTGTAGCTCTTGCATAAGCTTTGCAAGGAGCATAGAATCTTTACCACCAGATATACAAACAGCTATTTTATCATTTTCTTTTATAAGCTCATATTTTTGTATACCTTTTATAAAGCCACGCCATATAGTTTTTCTATATTTTTTTATAATACTTCTTTCTATTTCGCTATGTTTTTTTCTTTCCAATTTGTCCTCCTAAAAACTTTTTTCTGTAATAACATTTTTATATTTTTTACAAACTTTTTTTAAATTATTATTATCGTTACATAAAATTTTTATGTTTTTATTATCATAAAAGCTAAAAACTATGTTTTTTTTAGTATCTAAAAATAGGGTAGAAGAATGTAGCTCAAGAAAACCATCTTCATTTAAAAATAAAATTTCTTTAATAAACGATTTTATTTTAACTTTATTGGTAGATAAATCCCAATAAAACAAAATAGCCTCTTTTTTTATGTTGTTTTTATCTTTAAATATTGTTTTTTTCATAAAATTAGGTTTTTTTAATTTGCATATATCCATAAATCTATTTAATATAGTTATAGATTTTTCTAAATCATCAAATAAGCTATCTTCATTATGTAAAAATTCTATTTTAAATACCAATGTATCAAAATCAAAGTTATTGTATATTTTAAGGCTATTTTTTAAGCCTTTTTTATAGCTTTCTATATTATCACAAGTTAAAATGTTTATATAATTTTTACTAGAATTATAATCTATAGGTAAGGTTATGCCTAGTGTTTTAAAGGTATTTTTTACTTTATCTTTCATTTAAAAAATCCTTTCTGTTATCTAGTTATTAATGCTACACATTCTATATGTGTAGTGTTACAGAACATATCAACAGGTTGTAATTTATTAAGCTTAAAGCCAAAATTAGATAAATAAGCTATATCTCTAGCTAAAGTAGCATTATCACAAGATACATATACAAGCTTATTTATGTTAGTTTTAGCTATTGCATCTAATAAAGCTTCATCACAACCTTTTCTAGGTGGGTCCACAACTATTACATCAGGATTTATACAATCTTCAAAGATAAGCTTTGGTATAACCTCTTCAGATTTTCCTACAAAAAAGCTAGCATTATCTATGTTATTAAGCTTTGCATTTTCTATAGCATTTTTTATAGCATCTTCTACAATTTCTATGCCGTAAACCTTTTTACAATTTTTAGCTAAAAATAAAGATATAGTACCTATGCCACAATAAGCATCGAAAACTATTTCATCACCTTTTAAATCACAAAATTTTAATGCAGTTTCATATAAAACTTCTGTTTGAACAGGGTTTACTTGATAAAAAGATAAAGGAGATATATTAAATTTTAAATCTTTTATATAATCTACAATATATCCTTTACCCAAAATAGTTTTTGTTTTATTACCTAAAATAACGTTGTTATTTTGCGTGTTAAAATTTATTACTATGCTATCTAAATTAGGTATGTCTTTAAATTTTTCTATAAGTAAATCTTCATACAAAAATTTTGTATTGTTTACTACAACGCATATTAAAAGCTCATTTGTTTTATTAGCTATTCTTGTTACAATATGTCTTAAATCACCTTTATTTGTTGTTTCGTTGTATATAGAAATGCCACTTTCTTTAATAAATTCTTTAATTTTTTTTATAATAGTATCGTTTATAGGGTGTTGTATAAGGCAGTTTTCTATATTAACTATATTGTGAGAACGAGGTTTATAAAACCCTATATTAACTTTATCTGTAAAATTAATAGGAAAGCTAGCTTTGTTTCTATAATGAAAAGGACTTTCCATTCCTATAGCTTTATCTACTTTTACATCTTCTATTTTAGCAATTTTTTTAAGGTTAGCTTGAACAAAGCTAGTTTTAATATCTAGCTGTTTGTCATAATCAAGGTGAAGAAGGTTACAACCACCACACTGTTTAAAATATTTACAAATAGGCTCTTTTCTAAAAGGGGAAGGGGTTAATATATTTATTAGCTTGCCATAACCATAATTTTTATTAACCTTAACAATTTTTATATTAACCTTTTCATCAGGCAAAGCTCCTTCTACAAATATGATAAAATTATCTATTTTGCCGATACCTTCTCCATTTATGCCTATGTCTATTATATCTATATCAAAATAATCATTTTTCTTTATTTCCATTTTTATTACCTTTTTTGTTTTCTTTATCTAAATTTAAGTATTTTTGCAAAGCTTTTGCTAATATTTTTTCATCTGTTAAATTTAAAATTTGTTCTATATTATTAGGTTTTTTGCTCATAAAATCACCTGTATTAAAGATTATCATAAAAAGTGCAAACTGTTTGCTTGCACATACAGTGTTTACAATGTACAAAGCTACAGTTAGCAGTTCCTTTGCCTGTTTTTAGCATATAACGCATATCTTTTAAAGTATTTAACAAGTATTTTCTTAAATACCTTGTATTTTTTACAACAAAACAATAATCGCTATATATAATTTTTCCTTTTTTTACCCTATAGCCATATAAATCTTCAATAATAAGAAAATAAGCAATAAGTTGCATTAAATCTCCTGTATGAGGCATAGGTTCATCTTTAATGGTTCCACTTTTAAGCTCTATAACATAGCAAGTATTAAGCTTTTTATATATAAAATCTGGCTTACCTTGTATGTTATATTTTTCAGAATATAATATTTTTTTATAAATAACACCATTTTTTCTATTGTTTGTATTTTGGTCTGTATAAAAAAGGCTATAACCTAAAGGTGCTATTTTTTTTAACTTACATTTTTTTATAGCTCTAGGTCTTATTAAAAGACAAATAAAAAAAATAAATATTATTATAAAATACCACATATTTTAAGCCCCCATAATAACAAAGCGATAATTATAAATAATAATAAAAATTTAATAATTAGCCTAATTTTTCTTTTAATAAGAAATGTATCGTGAAATTTTATACCTTTTTTAAAATTATCCATAGTGCTGTAGCTAAGATTTAGATTTTCGTTTCGCTCTTTATACCTTTCTCTAATGTACTTTTTACCATATAGCCTTTCATAATACCAGCTATAATTACAATAGCAATATTTATTTATTTCGCTAGCAGATATTTTTTCGTCGTTGTTATCCATTAAAAGTTAGACTTTCTAATGTTTCTAGCAAGCATTTTATGGTATCCAACCCAGTTACCTGTTGTATTATCTGCTATGATTGCGTCTTCGTACATTTTAAGCTTGGCATCTAGCTCGTCGGCACAATGAAGGATAAAAGCCTCAACAGTTTTTGGTCTTTTAGGCGAGCCAAATTCATATTCACCGTGGTGAGAAAGTATGCTATGTTTTATAAGAGATTGTAATTGATGAGGAAAGCCTTCTATTTTGCTACATTCTTTTGTTATAAGCTCTGTGCCTATTATTATATGCCCTAAAAGTTGCCCATCGTCTGTGTAGTCGTTATCAGGGAAAGGGGATAGCTCAAACATTTTGCCCACATCGTGTAGCATTGCAGATGCTATTAATAAATCTCTATTTACATAGTCATAATGTTTTGATAAAAAATCACATATTTCACAAATAGATAGGCTATGCTCTAAAAGCCCACCCATATAGCTATGATGCATACTTTTAGCAGCAGAATGGCTTTTAAACCTTTCTCTTAAATCATCATTTTTTATATATATATTTTCTAAAAGAGCTTTAATGTGTTTATTTTCAAGGCTACATATAATGCTTACTATTTTTTTGTATAAATCTTCTATGCTTTTATCTGTAGAAGGGATATAATCCATAGGGTTATATTCGCCTTCTTCGCTACGTCTTATTTTTCTTATAGTAAGCTGTGGTTCGTTTTGATAAGATAAAACTGTGCCATCTATTTTTATAAAATCGTTTTCTTCAAAGCTTTGTATTTGGTTGTTAAGCTCCCAAACTTTAGCGTTTATTGTCCCTGTTTTATCTTGTAAAAGTAAAGATAAATAGTTTTTACCAGCACGTGATTTTAGCGTTTGCTTTTTTTTACAAAGATAATGCTCTATTACATTTTCATCTATTTTTAAATCGGATATATATCTCATTAAAAACCTCCTAAAATATTATAATATAAATATACTATGTAAACAAAGTTTAGTCAAATTTTTTAATAGCTTTGTTGCAACCATAGTTATAAAGTTTACCTTGAAATCTATCTTCTTTAGCCATTTTTTCTTCTATCATATCTTTTATTTTCCACCAGCTAATGCCCCAATTAGAAAATAGGCTAACATCTTCTGGAGCTCGGCCTATAATACGTTGTATAGCAATGTTTGGAGCTAGATATTCTAAAAATGTTATAGCTTTTTCTATATAGTCTTCTAAAGGGAGCATTGTAAACTCGTTGTTTAAATATTGCTTTGCAAGTATTGTATTTTTTTCTATATATAAAGCGTGGAGCTTAACAAAATTTGTATTTAAAACAGATATTATTTTAGCAGTTTCTATTGTATCTTCTATATTATCCCAAGGTAAATTTAATATAACGTGGGTACATACGTTAAAATTATAGCTTTTTATCA
The DNA here is from genome assembly GCA_944381435.1 of uncultured Clostridia bacterium. Taxonomy (GTDB): domain Bacteria; phylum Bacillota; class Clostridia; order Lachnospirales; family CAG-274; genus Tyzzerella. Next base: position 21,543 of record CALWLD010000004.1, on the reverse strand, counting down.
TATTTACTGCTTGTATATATTCGCAAAGGCTATGCCCACGGTTTATTTTATTTAATGTTTTGTAATTAGCAGTTTGTAGCCCAAGCTCTATTGTTATATCTATGTTATGATTTTCTTTTATTTCTTTTAAAATATCTAAATATGATTTATCTATACAATCTGGTCTTGTAGATATAGATATATCAACAATATCATCTAAAACAGCGTCATTTACATATTTTTTAAACAAATCAAGGGGTATATATGTGTTAGAATAGCTTTGAAAATAAGCTATAAATTTATTTGCTTTATATTTTTTAGATATATATTCTTTATTTTTTAAAAGTTGCTCTTTAACAGATAAATTTGAAGATAAATTTTCAAAGCCAACACCTTCATCTCCACAATAAGTGCAACCGCCGTAACCTAAATTGCCATCTCTGTTAGGGCAGTTTGTTTCTTTTAAAGATATAGGAAGCTTATATACCTTTTCTCCATATTTTTCCTTTAAATAGCTAGAATATTGTTTATACATAAAATACCTTTCTAATAATTTAGTATATTTTTTTATTTATTATATAAAATTATATTAATAATTATATAAAATTTTTTATAACAAAACAATGGGGTTGTTAATAAAATTTTTATTATTAAATAGATTTACAAGAAAACTATTGACAATTAGTAGATTTTTTTGTTAATCTAAAAAACAGAGTAATTTATAAATAGTTTAAAATAAAAAAGGTAGGAGCTTTATGGCAAAAAATAATACAAAAAAAGTTGAATATGGAAACGAAAGTATTACATCTTTAAAAGGTGCCGATAGGGTAAGGCTAAGGCCAGCTGTAATATTTGGCTCTGACGGTATTTTAGGTTGTAAACATTCTATTTTTGAAATATTATCAAATTCTATTGACGAGGCAAGAGAAGGCTTTGGCAATTTAATAAAAATAGCTTATTTTAAAGATAAATCTATATGCATAGAAGATAACGGACGAGGTATACCTGTAGATTACAACACAAAAGAAGAAAGATATAACTGGGAGCTTTTGTTTTGTGAGCTTTATGCAGGGGGAAAATACCTTAATAACAGCGGAGAAAACTATGAATTTAGCTTAGGGCTTAATGGGCTTGGGCTTTGCTCTACACAGTATAGCTCAGAATATATGGATGTAGAAATTATAAGAGATGGCTTTAAATATAACTTACATTTTGAAAAAGGTGAAAATGTAGGTGGGCTTAAAAAAGAAAAAACTAACATAAAAACAACAGGTAGCAAAATACACTGGCGTCCTGATACTGATGTTTTTACAGATATAAATATAGAAATAGATTATTTTAAAGAAATTTTAAAAAGACAATGCGTTGTAAATGCGGGCCTTAAATTTGAGCTTTATGACGAAGAAACAGACGAAACTTTTTATTTTTGTTATGAAGAGGGCATAAAAGATTATATAAAAGAAATAGCAGGGAATAAAAGCTTTACAGAACCTGTATATTATAGCCACGAAACAAGGGGAAAAGACAGAGAAGATAAGGAAGAATATAAGCTAAAATTTGAGATGGCTTTTGCATTTAATAATGAGGTAAACATTGTAGAATATTATCATAATTCTAGCTTTTTAGAATATGGGGGTTCGCCAGATAAGGCGGTAAAATCTGCCTTTGTGTTTGCCATTGATAAATATATAAAAAATAACAATTTATATAAAAAGGATGAAAAGAAAATAGTTTATTCTGATGTGGAAGATAGCTTGATTATGGTTATAAATTCTTTTTCTACACAAACAAGCTATGAAAACCAAACAAAAAAAGCTATAACAAATAAATTTATACAAGATGCTATGACAGACTTTTTAAAAGAACGTCTTGAGGTATATTTTATAGAAAATAAAGCAGATGCAGATAAAATAGCAAACCAAGTTTTAATAAATAAAAGAAGCCGAGAAACAGCAGAAAAAACAAGGATAAATATTAAAAAGAAACTAACAGGCACTTTAGATATTAATAACAGAGTAGAAAAATTTGTAAATTGCCGTTCTAAAGATGTTACAAAAAGAGAAATTTATATAGTAGAGGGTGATTCTGCTCTTGGGGCTTGTATGCAAGGGCGAGATGCAGAGTTTCAAGGGATAATGCCTGTTAGAGGTAAAATACTTAACTGCTTAAAGGCTAATTACGACAAAATATTTAATAGCGATATTATAACAGATTTATTAAAGGTGCTAGGTTGTGGCGTTGAGCTTAAAACAAAACATAACAAAGAGCTAAATAGCTTTGATTTAAGCCAACTTAGATGGGATAAAATTATAATATGTACCGATGCCGATGTAGACGGATTTCAAATAAGAACACTTATTCTTACTATGCTTTATAGGCTAGTGCCTACATTAATAGAAGAGAAAAAAGTTTTTATTGCTGAATCGCCTTTATATGAAATTACGGCAGGTAAAAAAACTTATTTTGCTTATTCTGAAAAAGAAAAGGCAGATATAATAGCAAAAATAGACGGTAAATACAACATACAACGCTCAAAAGGGCTTGGTGAAAATGAACCAGAAATGATGTGGCAAACAACAATGAACCCAGAAACAAGAAAGCTTGTACAAGTTTTACCAGAAGATGTAGAAAAAACAAAAGAAATGTTTGAAATGCTACTTGGAGATAATTTAAAAGGAAGAAAGGACTATATAGAGCAAAATGGATATAAATATATAGACCTTACAGATGTTTAAAATATATAATATAAGGAGCTTTTATGAATAATTATATAGAACAACCAATAACAAAAACGCTAGAGCTAAACTATATGCCTTATGCTATGAGCGTTATTATATCAAGAGCTATACCAGAGATAGATGGCTTTAAGCCTTCACATAGAAAACTTTTATATACTATGTATAAAATGGGGCTTTTAAAAGGAGATAGAACAAAATCTACAAATGTTGTTGGGCAAACAATGAAGCTAAACCCTCACGGAGATATGGCTATATACGAAACTTTAGTTAGGCTTACAAGAGGTAACGATGCACTACTTGTACCTTTTATAGATTCTAAAGGAAACTTTGGTAAGCAGTTTTCAAGAGATATGGCTTTTGCAGCCTCTAGATATACAGAGGTTAAGCTTGATAGCATATGTGAGGAAATATTTAAAAATATAGATAAAGATACAGTAGATTTTATAGATAACTATGACGGGAAAATGAAAGAACCTGTGCTTTTTCCTACAACATTTCCTAACATATTAGTTACTAACAACCAAGGTATAGCAGTTAGTATGGCTAGCTCTATTTGTAGCTTTAATTTAAAAGAAGTTTGTGAGGCTACTATAAAATTTATTAAAAATGAAAAAGTGGATATAAAAAAATATCTTAAAGCACCAGATTTTTCTAGTGGTGGAGAGCTTATTTACAACGAAAAAGAAATAAATAATATATACGAAACAGGGCGTGGTAGCTTTAAGCTTAGAGGTAAATATAGATTTGATAAGAAAAACAGCCTTATAGAAATTTATGAAATACCTTATACAACAACAGTAGAGGCTATCATAGATAAAATAATAAGCCTTGTTAAAACAAATAAAATTAAAGAAATAAACGATGTTAGAAACGAAACAGATAAAAATGGTTTAAAAATAGCCATTGATATTAAAAGAAGTGCAAACCCAGAGCTACTTATGCACAAGCTTTATTCTATGACGCCTTTAAATGATAGCTTTAGTTGTAATTTTAACATACTTATAGACGGTGTGCCTAAAACTATGGGTATAAAAGAAATACTTGCAAATTGGCTTAAATTTAGAATGAAATGTATAAAAAGACAAACTGCTTATGATTTAGAAAAGAAAAAGGCAAAGCATCATCTTTTATCTGGTCTTGCTAAAATACTTTTAGACATAGATAAAGCTATATCTATTATTAGAGATACAGAAGAAGATTCTATGGTTATACCAAACCTTATGAAAGGTTTTAGCATAGATGAAGGTCAGGCAGAATATATTGCAGAAATAAGGCTTAGAAACTTAAATAAAGAATATCTTTTAAACCGTATAAAAGAACGTGAAGAGCTAGAAAAAGATATGCAAAGCCTAAAAGAAATATACGAAAGTGAAGAGCTTATAAAAGATATAATATGTACAGAGCTTAAAGAAATAGGTAAAAAACACGGTAAGCCTAGAAAAACAGAAATAATATATCACGAAGAAATTAAAGAAATAGAAGAGCACGAACTTATAGAAGATTATACTGCTAGATTTTTCTTAACTAAAGAAAACTACTTTAAAAAGGTTACTTTAGTTTCTCTTCGTTCATCAGGTGAGCATAAGCTAAAAGATGAAGATACTATTATACAAGAAATAGAGGCTAGCAACAAATCAGAAATAATATTCTTTTCAGATAAGGCTAATGTATATAAAATAAAGGCTTATGATGTACCAGAGGTGAAGGTTAGTAATATAGGGCATTATTTACCTAATATGCTAGATATGGAAGAAGATGAAAATATATTATATTTTGTAATAACAAACGATTATAACGGATATATGTTATTTACCTTTGAAAATGGCAAAATAGCAAAAATACCTTTAAATGCTTACCAAACAAAAGTTAACAGAAAAAAACTTATAAATGCCTATAGTAATAAACATAAATTAATAGATATTAGATATATTTTAGAAGATATAGATATTGTTTTATTTAGAGATAAAGACAAAGCCTTACTTGTAAACACTAGCCAAATAGAAGAAAAGGCTACAAAATCATCTTTAGGGGTTAATGTTTTAACTATTAAGAAAAATAGTAGCCTTACTTATTGTTTAGCAAAAGAACAGTTTTTATCTGAAGATATAGAGCATTATCGTGGTAAAAATATACCATCTACAGGACATTTTATATTAGATAAAGATAAAAATAAAAACGAGTTTTTAAAATAAAGTTATAAAAGAAGACTTTTTTACATATATTTTTATAAAAATATATGTATAGGAGGTCTTTTTTTATGGAGATTTTAAAAAAAGATATAACAATAGATAAAAAAATAGGCAAAGAAATAAGCCAAGTTTTAGTGGAAGGTGATATTATTGTTCCAGATACTAAGCCAGATATTGATACAGTTTTAGAGGCAAACGCATCTGCATACATAGATAGTAAAGACATAGTTAATGATAGAATTACATTTAAAGGTAATTTAGACATAAACGTTTTATTTATTGCAAAAGGCGAAAACAAGCCTGTATATAATATGCAAACTACATATCCTATTAATGATTTTATAAATATGGAAAACATAGATAAAAATATGACTGTTTTTACAACTTGTAATATTACAAACCTAGACTATAAGCTTATTAATGATAGAAAAGTAAGTTTTAGAGCTATTTTAGATGTTAGTACGGAAGTTTTAGCTAAAGAAAATATAGAGGCAGTATCTACAATAGACGGACTTAGCGAAAAGCAAATGAAAGTTACAAATATAAATGTAAATAAGGTTGCTTGTACAAAATTTGACCGTTTTAACATAAAAGATGATATAGAAATATCTAGTAGCAGACCTAACATAAAAGAGATTTTAGACATTAGCTTTAATATTGCTAACAAAGATGTAAGAACACAACAAGAAAAAATAAACATATCAGGGGATATAAGAGCTTGTGTTCTTTATAAAAGCGATGAAGAAGATAGCATTATTACATATTTTGAACAAGATATACCTTTTAACGGTTCTATAGAGGTAGAAGGTGCTACAGATGATATGATAGGAGATGTTTATTTAGATATACAAGAAAAAAATGTTCAAATTTTAGAAGATGTAGACGGTGAACCTAGATTAATAGGTTTAGATATTTATGTAGGTTGCAATATAAAAGTTAGCTATGAAGATGAAATGGATATTTTGGAAGATGCTTATGCACTTGATAAAAAAATTACTATTGAAAAAAATATGCAAAGTTATCCTATGTTAGTTTGCAAAAACAAAAATCAAGCATCTATTAAAGAGGTAGTAAAATTAGAAGAAAATTGCCCTCCTATTTTACAAGTTTTAAAAGTAAGCGGTAAACCTGTTTTAGATAACGTAGAAATTTTAGAAGATAAAATTTTAGCAGAAGGTGTTATAGAATGTAAAATATTATATATAACAAATAGTGATGAATATCCTATGTACTGCTTTAATACAGTTGTACCTTACACACAAGCTATAGATGCTAAAGGTAGTAAGCCAGAAATGGTTAAAACAGATATTAATGTTTGTCTTGAACATATAGGTGTCAATATGTTATCTGATAAAGATGTAGAAATTAGATGTGCTGTTAATTTTGATGCTGTTGTAACAAAAGATAAAGACCTATCTTTTATTACTGATGTTGCTTTTGAAGAGGTAGATGAAGCATTTTTAAATGGTATTGCTAGTATGATTATATATGTAGTGCAACCAGGGGATACACTTTGGAATTTAGCTAAAAAGTTTAACACAACAGTAGATGATATAGTAGAGCTTAATGACATAGAAAACCCTGATTTAATTTATCCAGGGCAAAAATTATTAATACTTAAAAAAGTTTGTTAAAATAATATGATTTATAGTGTGTAAAGTCACCCATAAATAGGTGGCTTTATTTTAATATTCTAAAATATAAAAATAGATGAAATTTATATTATATTTTAGAATATTTGTAGTAAGCGATAACTTAACATTTTAAACTATATATAAATTTTTAATAGAAGATTTAAAAAGAAGAAAATTAGTAATAGATAAACTCTCTTATTAGTTCATATATTAAAATCAAATATTACAAAAATGTAATGTTGATGTAATGTAAATCACTATTTATAAAAATTTTATAATGATATAATATATTTAATAGTTATTAATATTTAAGGAGGAATAGTATGAAAAAGCTTAATGCATTTCAAATAAAAATATTATTAATAATTTTAATGTTACTAGATCATATTTGGTTTGCGTTTCCAACTATATTACCAGTTTGGATACACGCTATTACCAGAGGTGTAGCACCTATGTTTGGTTACTTTTTAGTAGAAGGTTTTAATAAAACAAGTAATAAACTTAAATATGGCTCAAGGTTATTTTTATGGGCTATTTTTATGCAAATAGGTAATACTATAATAAATAATCTTTTTATAACAAAGAAAGTAACAGTAACAAACAATATATTTTTTACCCTATTTATAAGCTTTATAATATTGCTAATACTAGATAATATAAAAAAACTAAAAGGATTAAAAAAAGGATTAATTATTTTTATAAATATATTTATAATTATATTTGGAATTTTATTTACTGAAGGGGGCTTTTCTGTAGTACCTTTTGTAATAATAACATATTATTTAAAAAACAATAATAAAAAGTTAATTTTAGGATATTGTATTTTATCCAGTTTATTATTTTTACAAAGTTTTCAATTATATGAAACATTTAGCGAAACCTTTAATATGCTTATGTTTAATTCGGATTTTTTATTAATTTTAGCAATACCATTTATATTAATTTATAATGGAAAAAGAGGGGTAAACAATAAATTTAGTAAGTATTTATTTTATGTGTTTTATCCGTTACATTTATGGATATTAGCGTTAATTGAATTTTTGGTTAAATAAAAGGAGAAGTAATTATATATGAGTAATATACTAACTATAGAAAATATAGAAAAATATTATGGAACAAAAGGGAATATAACAAAGGTTTTAAATAATATAAGTTTTAAAATAGATGAAGGAGAATTTGTTGGTATAATGGGAGCTAGTGGTAGTGGTAAAACAACATTACTTAACTGTATAGCAACAATAGATAATGTAACAACAGGTAAAATAATTATAAATAATAAAGATATAACTAGGCTAAAATCTAAAGATTTAGACAATTTTAGACAAAATGAATTGGGAATTATATTTCAAGATTTTAATTTGTTAGATACATTAACAGCCTATGAAAATATAGCATTAGCATTAACTATAAAAGGTGAAAAAATATCTAAAATAGATGATAAAATAAAAGAAGTTTCAAGTTATTTAGGTATTGAAGATATTTTAAATAAATATCCATATCAAATTTCAGGGGGACAGAAACAAAGGGTAGCATCTGCAAGAGCAATAGTAAACAATCCATCATTAATTTTAGCAGATGAGCCAACAGGTGCATTAGATTCTAAATCTGCAAAATTGTTACTTGAAAAGTTTAAATCATTAAATAAAGATTTAAAATCTACCATTTTAATGGTAACTCACGATACATTTACAGCAAGTTATACAAATAGAATTATATTTATTAAAGACGGCAAAATATTTACAGAATTAATAAGAGGAAACGACTCTAGAAAAGAATTTTTTAATAGAATAATAGAAGTTGTAACTTTACTTGGGGGAGATGATGTAAATGTATTTTAATATAGCTTTAAAAAATGTTAGAAAAAGTATAAAAGATTATAGTATATATTTTTTAACATTAACAATAGCGGTAGCTATATTTTATAGTTTTAATTCTATTGAAAGTCAACAAGCATTAAGAGATATGAAAATATCTGGAAAATCTTATGTAGAAATTTTTACACAAATGATTTCTTTAACATCAGTTTTTGTATCTATAATATTAGCAAGCTTAATATTGTATGCTAACAAGTTTTTAATAAAAAAGAGAAATAGAGAGCTAGGAATATATATGACTTTAGGAATGAGTAAAAATGAAATTTCTAAAATTCTTATATATGAAACTTTATTAGTTGGCATTTTATCATTATTAGCAGGAATAATTTTAGGTATATTTATATCACAAGGGTTATCACTATTAACATTGAATTTATTTGAAATAAATTTAAGTGAATTTAAGTTTATAATTTCTATATTTGCAATATTAAAAAGTATAATTTATTTTGGAATAATGTTTTTATTTGTTATGATATTTAATTCTTATATAATTTCAAAATATAAAATTATAGATTTATTAAATATAGGTAAAAAGGTAGAAAATATAAAGACCAAGAATCCTATTATATATTTGTTAATATTTTTATTATGTACTATAAGTTTATTTTTTGCTTATAAATTAGTTTTGGACGCTGGTTTAGAACCTAGAGATATAAAATTTAAAATATCTATTTTACTAGGTATAATAGGAACATTTTTATTTTTCTATAGTTTATCTGGCGTAACTTTATATGTTGTAAAAAATGTAAAATATATATATTTTAGTAAATTAAACATTTTTACAATAAAACAAATGGATAGTAAAATAAAAACAAATTTTATATCAATGTCTATTGTATGTTTAATATTATTTTTAACAATAGGTGTTTTATCAACAGGCTTTAGTTATAAAGAAGCATTAGAAAGTGGGCTTGAAGATGCTACACCATTTGATGCTAGTGCCACTATGTTTGTAGATGAAAAAAGCAAACATAAAGATTTAGAAAAAGTATTTAATAATCTTAACTTTAAATTTAATACAGAAGATAAATTAGTATTTTATAATGAATATAGAAGTAACGAAAAAATATATGATATAATACCTATTGCAAGTAAAGATAAAATAGAGTCATATGCTACTTTTATAAAAGTATCTGATTATAACAATATAAGAAAGTTAAATAATCAAGAGGTTGTAAAATTAGATAAAAATGAAGTTTTAGTGCTTAGTAATTATGACAATATTCTACCTTTTATAGAACAATATATAGCTAATAATGACACTTTAAAATTAGATGGTAATATATATAAAATTAAAAATAAAAGTGTTATAAAAGAAAACTTAAAAACATATTTTATGAAAAATAATATATTTACAGTTGTTATAAATGATGAATTTTGCAATGAAGATAATTTAATTTCTAGTAATATTAATATAAATTTTAATAGTGAAAATAGTGATAGTAAAATTGCTTTTGAAAAATTAATGAATGATTATAGAAAAGACAATATAGATTATGAAAAATATAGCTTTGTTTTAGGTGAAACTAGAGATATGATATATGATGAAAGCAAAAGTATGTCAACTTCTATATTATTTGTAGGCATATATTTAGGGATAGTATTTTTAATTAGCAGTATGACTATATTAGCATTACAGCAATTAAGTGAAGCAAATGATAGTATAGATAGATATTTATCCTTAAAAAGAATAGGAGTTAATAATAATAGCATTAGCAAAACTATATTTACACAAACTTTAATATATTTTACAATACCTATTATTTTAGCCTTTATACATTCAATTATAGGTATAAAAGTTGCTAATGATTTTATATTAATGTATAATAAGCCAGATATAAGTAGCTCATCTATTGCTACAGCAATATTTTTAATAATTGCATATTTAATATATTTTTATACAACATATATAAGTTATAAAAATATTGTTTTACAAAAAATTAAATAAAAATTGACAACAATAAAAAATCTACTTTATAATTAACTTATTATTTAGTAGATTTTTTATTATTTATAGGAGATTAAAATGAATAAAATAATTATAGTAGAAGATGATGAAATAATAAGAAATGAGCTTAAAATATTTTTAGAAAAATATGGATATATAGTGTATATTCCAAATGATTTTGACAATATTATAAATTATATTTTAAAAGAGCAACCTTCATTAGTTTTACTTGATTTAATTTTACCAATTTTTGATGGTTATTATATATGTAGAGAAATAAGAAAAAATTCTAATATACCGATAACAATTGTAACAAGTAGAAATACTGATATTGATGAATTAATGAGTATAAATTTAGGGGCAGACGATTTTATAACAAAGCCTTATAATATTCAAATATTATTAGCTAGAATAGGGGCTTTGCTAAAAAGAACTTCTAAAAATAATGATATATCAAATGTTTTAAAATATAATGATATAGAGTTAAATTTGTTAAATGCTACTATAAAGCATAATAATCAATTATTAGAACTTACAAAAAATGAATTTAAAATTTTATCTTATTTGATTGAAAAAAGAGGCAGTATCGTTTCTAGAGAAAATCTTATGGAGTATTTATGGAAATCAAACTATTTTGTAGATGACGCTACATTAAATGTAAATATTAATAGACTTAGAAAAAAATTAGAACAAATAAATATTTTTGATTTGATACAAACAAAAAGGGGGTTAGGATATATAATACAATGAAAATAAAAGAGTATTTACAAGATAAATTAATATTTTTATATATAAATTTTATTACTTTTTTAATATTATGTGCTATTATTTATAACATTAATATAAATAAAATTTTTATAATATTTTCATTTGTTTTTTGGTTTGTACCTTTAATAAGTTATATATTGTTAGATTATTTTAAATATAACAAATTTTTTAAAGAAATAAATAATACTTTAAATAGTTTGGATAAGAAATTTTTATTACCAGAAATAATTAACGAAAATAACATTTTTATATTAAATGAAATAAGTAATATTTTAAAAATAATAAGTAGAGATATGAACGAAAACATTAATTATTATAAAAATACTAGAAATGAATATAAGGAATATATAGAAACTTGGGTACACGAAATAAAAACACCTATTGCATCAAGTAAATTAATTATTGAAAATAATGAAAATGACGTTACAAAAGTAATAGATAAGCAATTAAATAAAATAGAAGAATTTATAGAACAAGTTTTATATTATTCTAAAATTGATAGTCTAGAAAAAGATTATATAATAAAGAAAGTAAATCTTAATGAAGTAATAACAAATGTTATTAAAAAAAATTCAAGAGATTTTATTATGCAACATATAAAATTAAAGCTTAATTTATTAGATACTTATGTATATACAGACAGCAAATGGCTTGAGTTTATTATAAATCAAATAGTTATAAATGCAATAAAATATAAAAAAATAAGTAACAGCATAATAAATATAACAATAGAACAATTAGAAAATAGTACAATATTATATATAAAAGATAACGGTATTGGAATATGTGAAAAAGATATTAACAAAGTTTTTGAAAAAGGGTATACAGGTATTAATGGCAGAAAATATTATAAAAGTACGGGTATTGGCTTATATTTGTGCAAAAAATTATGTAATAAATTAAAAATTAAAATAACAATACAATCAATAGAAAATGAAGAAACAACTGTTAAATTAGTATTTAGTCATTTAGATTATTTTAATATATTAAATTAAAGAAGTTTTTATTATAGGTAATATTGGATTATTGTCGCTAAAGTAGGCACAAAACCAATGATTAAATTGATTTATCATCTGATGAAATATACAATAAAGGTATAAATATTTAAAAATTTTATTTCGTGTCTTGACAGCATCATATGTAGTGCAACCAGGAGATACACTTTGGAATTTAGCTAAAAAGTTTAACACAACAGTAGATGATATAGTAGAGCTTAATGATATAGAAAATCCAGATTTAATATATCCAGGGCAAAAGTTATTAATACTTAAAAAAATTTGTTAGATTTATTTTTAAATGTGTACTAGAATCAAGATAAAAAACAATTTAAATTATATAAGCTTAGTAGTTTGACTATTAGGCTTATTTTTAGTGTATATAAAAAATACTTGTAAAAAGTATGAAATAGTGTATAATAATTAATATTGAATTTGTTACTATATAGTATTTATGAGTAAATATGTTAAAGATAGCAATTTTATATTATAATATAAATATATGTAGTTATTTATAAAATACTTTATTTAAAATTAAAAAAATACTATTTAAAGTTTGGTATATATGTATTTTATAGTTGTAAATATTTTATAAAAAATTAGAAATAGGAGAAAATGATAAATTTAATAAGTTGATAATAACACAATTTGTGTCTGTTTCTTTAGTATAATACAACAACAAAAGCGGAAATATTTAACGGAAATATACAAATGAACCGTTATGACTCAGAGGGACTAAGTTATGAAATGGAAGAAAACAGAGAACTTGTTCAATTTATTTTAAATACATATAGAGAAGTGATAGCAGAAAAAGAAAATGAATGGACAATGCCTGTGCATATTTCATATGCACTGTGATAAGAGGTTCAGAGCTTCTAGCAAGTAGTAGCGACCACGCAAGGACTTACTATCATTATGTAAACGATGAAATGGGAAGTTGCACCCATATAGTAGATGATAGGAAGATATTAAACCAATATGAATATGATGCTTGGGGCAATGTTACAAGCCAAAAGGAAACAGTAAAAAATAGGTTTAAATTTAATGGACAACAATTAGACCCAATAACACAGCAGTATTACCTAAGAGAAAGGTTCTATAACCCTATAATAGCTAGATTTACACAAGAAGATACATATAGGGGAGATGGACTAAATCTATATGCTTATTGTGATAATAACCCTGTTTACTATGTTGACCCTAGTGGGAATGCTTGTGAACCTCAAAGAAAAGTATATGAAGAAGCAACAGGTAAAAATCCTTTAAATGGTAAGTATTTAAAAATTGGAAAGGTGAAGATGTAAAAATTCCAGAAGGACATATTTTAAGTACTAGAGATCCATATTTTTCTAAAAAGCCTATAACAGATAAAAGTAAGTATACTACAGAACAACGCAAAGAATTTCTGAAAGGAAACTAGGCAGAAATAAAATTAGCACCACATCACAGACATCAAATACCAGTTAGAGATGGTGGTGTAATTGATGAAATACCTGGACCAGGACATCCATCAGGCAATCAACATACAGGAGGTTCACCAAGTAGACACCCATCTAAGTCTATATTTAATAGTGAGCCTAATGGTAACAAATTAAGAGCTGATGAAATTAAACAACATTGGATAGATAAAGGTAATAGACTTATTGAAATTAAACCTGGTATTTGGATAGACCCAGGGGTTTAGGAGGAATAATTTATGAATAAATTAGAATTTATGAAGGATAACAATATTGCTATATTTGTTGAAATTGATTTACAAAATAATACTATGGATATAAAAAAAAGATACGAGGAAGAATTAGAAAATTATGACATATTTTATCAATATATTATTTATAATATTCTTGATAATAAAGATTTAAAAATTTATGATGAATATTTAGAAGGTCAGTTATTACCTAGAAGGGGGTCTCAAGGTAAAACTAATTGTTTATATTGTAAACCAAGTAATAATAAAATTATTTGTTTATTTTATGATTTTGAAAGAGATTATAGAGAAGAATATTATTATGCTGAAGAATTAAATAAAAAAATAGAGAATTTTTATAATGAAAATATAGAGTAAAATATATTTAAAAAACATAAAAACAGAAAAGAAAATCGAGCTAATAATTAGCTTGATTTTCTATTTTTATAAAAGACAACAAAACAACAAACTTTAAATAGGATAAATCAGGAAACATTTTACAAGATGATAAAGCTAACTACACATACAACGGCTTTAACCAAACAACAAAGGTAGAAACATTTGACGTAAATATACAAATAAACCGTTATGATGCAGAAGGACTTCGTTATGAAATGGAAGAAAATGGACTACTTGTTCAATTTATTTTGAATACAGAACGAGAAGTAATAGCAGAAAAAGAAAATTAATAGACTATGCCTGTGCATATTTCATATGCACTGTGATAAGAGGTTCAGAACTTTTGGCAAGTAGTAACAACCACGCAAGGACTTACTATCACTATGCAAACTATAAAATAGGAAGTTGTACCCATATAGTAGATGATAGAAGAATATTAAACCAATATGAATATGATGATTGGGGAAATATTGTAAGCTAAAAGGAAACAATCAAAAACCGTTTTAAATTTAATGGATAACAGCTAGACCCGATAACCCAGCAATATTATTTAAGGTCAAGGTTCTATAACACAGTAATAGCAAGATTTACACAATAAGAGATATATAGGGGAGATGGACTAAATCTATATGCGTATTGTGTTAATAACCCTGTTCATTATGTTGACCCTAGTGGGAATGCTTGTGAACCTGCTAAATACTTTTATAAAAAAAACAATAAATATAGATGAGTCAAAAAAATATCAAGCAGGAAGTTATTGTGATATAAAAGGAGCTGAAGGTTTGGATGCTCATCATATAGGACAAAAAGCATTAATGAATAAATTTGTAAAAAATTATGGTCCTAAAACAGCTCCAGCTATTAATGTTCCTAAAGTTGGGCATACAGTATTATGACCAAGAGGGATAGTTTCAAGAAGTACAAAAGGGATTAATAGTGCTAGACAATTAATTGCAAGAGATTTATTTGAACTAAAAAGAGTATATCCAGACATTCCTACATCATCCACAAAAGAAATTATTGAAATGAATATGAGAATATATAGAGAAATGAGGAAACATTAAATGAACAAAGAATTTGCAGAAAAAATATATGAAAGTATTGTAGAAAATAATATGAATATATATAAGAATTTGTACAAAAATACAAAAATTGATGAAAACTTAATAGATTATTGGAAAGAAGCGTTAATATTTTATAATTACATTAGTGATTTACAAAAAGAAGTATTATTTAGAATTATAGAACAAACTATTATAGATACAATATCATCTGTATTTAGTATTCTTGATAATTCTATCGATAATTATAATATAAATATATCTATTAATAATATAAGTACAGATAATAATTTGCAGGATACTTTTTTAGAGTTTATTGAACAAACAAGATAAAAGCATTAGATAAAATTTAAAATAAAATTTATAATTAAACCGTTATGACCCAGAGGGGATACGCTATGAAATGGAAGAAAACGAACAGCTTGTTCAATTTATTTTCAATACAGACAGAGAAGTAGTATCAGAAAAAGAAAATGAATGGACAATATATATAAGAGGTTCAGAACTTTTAGCAAGTAGTAACGATTATGCTAAAGCTTACTATCATTATGCAAACTATGAAACGTGAAGTATAACTCATATAGCAGATGATAGAAAAATATTAAAATAAAAACTAATGCTATATCATGTGAGGTATTTAAAGCATTATTAGAATGGGGAAATAATAATTAAAAAAGGAAAGAAATATTATGAATAATAAAATTTATAAAGATATTGAACTTTATACTGATGGAATAGGTATAGTTATTTATTCAGATAAAGCTATGAGTTATGTTAATGAAGGAGAAGATTTTTTCAAAAAAGAATTTTATACTCCTAAAAAAGTTGCAGAACATATTAAGAAAGGGGATATAATTGGATTTAATACTGGTACAGGTGGAAAATACAATATAAAAGTAAGGGAAGGATACCCTAATAATGATATTATTAGTAATTTCCCAGTTTCAATAAGATTAGCTATAGATGTTAAAGGAAATGTAGTTTCATTTATTGATCTTTATTGGCTTATGGAATGGAGTAATTATGTTCCTGAAGAACAACAAATTTTTATAGATGAAGGGATATATAACTTAACAGTCCTAACTAGAAGACCACCTAGTGGAATATGGGGTGATAATCAGGATATATACATATATATGAATAAAATTGATTATATGCCAAAATTAAGTTGGAATGGAGTTCCACAATTGTTTACAGATTAAATTTTTATATATTATAATTAGAAATTATAAAAAATAAGAGCTAAAACCATGACAAAAACTTATTTTAATTTTAGCTTTTAAATTATCTAAAATTTTACTATTATTATAAAAATAATTAAATGAGAAGTGCTTAAGTCTTATGTTTCACAATCTATTAATAGAAATGTGGAATAAATTATACTATTAAATTTTATATGATAAAGCAAGTAATCTTTCCGAAATAATAGAAAATTAAGGAATAAAAACAAAAATAGAGTATGATACATTAGTTGATTTAATAAAATGTTATACCAAGCAACAAAAGTAGAAACATTTGACACAAATACTCAAGTAAACCGTTATGACCCAGAGGGATGGATTATTGTCAATAAAGCAGACACAAAAATTAAAAAAACAAAAAAGACTACCTTATTGAAATATATAAAGTTAAAAATTAGTATTAAAAAATAAGTTTAAATTTTGATTAGGAGAAAGCATATTATTAAAAGAATGAAGTATTTAGAATTATAAAAGTATTCAATATATTCAAAAAGAGAAAGCTCTAAATCATTTTTATTAGAGAAAGATTTATGATTAAGCTCTTCAAGTTTTAAAAACTTAAAAAAGCTTTCTACAACAGTATTATCATAATGAAAAACTTAGTTTAGATAATGACTGACGAACATCAAACTCATCTAAAGCATCTCTAATACAAATACATAAATTTATGATATAATAAAAATAATTAAGGAGGGTTTATATATCTGATAAGTAAATATTGCTTGTTTTTTCATATTTACTTTCATCATTATATAAAACTATAAACTTTGGCTTTGGTATTTTCACTACCTTTGTTATATATATTTTTTTATTATCAAGTATTTTATCATATTCTCTAATAATATAAAGCAAAAACCTTAAAGGTATTATGGTTAATTGAGCTTAGATCTTCTATTAAAACAAATAATTTATCATTTATTGTAAAACACAAATCATTGTTTCTATCCATAAATAAAATATTTTCAAGAGTTATTATATTTATCTCTGTATCTTCAATTTTATAATTTGTATTTTTAATAGCATTACATAAGTTTATTATTTCTTTTTTATTAGAAAATAATATAAAAACACTATACAAAAAATGTATTTACTAGAGTATTGTATAAAGTTAGAAATAAAAGAATGTATAGAAAAAGATATATTGAAAGAATTTTTAAAGCAAAATGGAAGCGAGGTGATTAATATGCTACATATAGAATTTAATCTAGAAGATGCTAAATTGGTTTGGAAACAAGAAGGATTTGAAGATGGATTTTAAGGTGGTATTAAACAAGGGAAAATAGAAGGTATGATTAAACAAATTAATCCTTTAAAAGAATTTGGTATAGAAAATAGTAAGTTAATATCTAAAATAAAAGAAGACTATAACGTAACAGAAGAGGAAATAAAAAATACTTATAATCTTATAGATTAAGAGAAAATACCAACCTTTTTAATATAAATTATAAAAATTTCATTTCCTATCTTGACGGTATCATATGTAGTATAACCAGGGGATACACTTTGGAATTTAGCTAAAAAGTTTAATACAACAGTAGATGATATAGTAGAGCTTAATGATATAGAAAACCCTGATTTAATTTATCCAGGGCAAAAATTATTAATACTTAAAAAAGTTTGTTAAAATACTATGATTTATATTAGAAAATTAGATACAAAAATAAATATCTAATTATATATTGTATAAAGTCACCCATTAAATAGGTGGATTTATTTTAATGTTATAAAATATAGATTATATTTAGAATGTTTTATTTATAATATATTGTATCAAGTAAAACAATATGATATAATTAATTTATGTATTATCAATATATATAATATTTTATTTCTACATCAATTGAAGATAAAATTAAAGAATTTTTTGGAGAGGAACCTGATAAAGATGCTCTTACAACAAGATATGTTAAAGATGAGGTCAATATAGCAGAAATAGCTAAGGGTAAAGCTACTGAAATAATAGGTGAAGCTATAAAAAAATATTTTAAATAAGGATATTATATTAATATGTTTAAACAATATTGAATAAATATATTATTTTTTATATCTATTATTTTAGGTTGGTTAGAGTTGTTTTTTTTGAATAGATATACTTAAAGATATAAACTTAAAAACTAGAAGTTTTGGAGATTCAATGACATCCATAATAATTATAATATTAACAGTTATTAGTGTATATTTAATTTATAAATACTTATTTAAAAGAATCAAAATACATAAATATAATTTAATAGGTTCGTTCTTTTTAAATATACATATTTCATTTTGAATAATAATTAAGGAGTATTCTAATGATTATAATTATGTCAAGCTTATACTAATTTCTTTTACAGTATATTCATTTAAATAGTTTATTTATAAAGAGAAAAATGCTAAACATAAATAAAATTATTTACTTATTAAAAATATGATGTAAGGAGATATTAAAAAATGTTAAAACAATATGTAAGAAAAATTATAAATTTATTATTAATTATTATTTGTTGGTATTTGTTATTAAATCTTATTTCTTCAAATGAAGATTTTACTAACTATGGTGAACCTGCTGGATACAAATCATTTACTTTGAGTGTAGATATTGCATTATGGCTTCTATTTCTTAGTATTAATGGACTTGTTAGATTTATTGTTCCTAAAATTAAATTGTCAATAACAAATATATTAGGTACTATATGTGAACTAGTTAATATATTAGTTTGCACTATTTATTTTAAGAATATTAGAGAAACATTTCAGATGGATTATTTATTTGAATTTATAAGTTGTATTTTAATCTTTGGAGCACTAATACTGGGATTTTTTCCAGGGGATGATTTTTTCCCATGGGATGATTCATATGATGGTTTTTGGGATGATTGGGATGATGATTTAAATGATGATTCATTGGATAATTTGAATGATGAATCAAAGGATAACTAACTTGTAAATATTAATAAATATTTGAAAAAACAAATAAGATAATTAACAAAAAGATAAAATTATAAATATTTTTATAATTTTATCTTTTCTAGATACTGGAATATTATTTTTAAATGTATTAGGA
The DNA here is from genome assembly GCA_944381435.1 of uncultured Clostridia bacterium. Taxonomy (GTDB): domain Bacteria; phylum Bacillota; class Clostridia; order Lachnospirales; family CAG-274; genus Tyzzerella. The sequence goes on along the minus strand of CALWLD010000004.1, from coordinate 1,987 downwards.
GGATAGCATTAACAGCATTATGTGCAGTATCAATAGAATTTGGCATAGAGCTTGTAATATGAGCTATAGGTGTTGGTGTTGTATCAATAGGTGTTTCGATAATAGATGAAAGTTTAGGAACTGGAATAGTATTAGGTATAATAGGAAATGCAGTATCAGCAGGTGCATCAGCTACAATGATGTATGGTTCTTTTAGTTTATTAGAAAATACTTTAAAAGATATACTTAATGAGTAGATAAACTAGCACATTTTGAGGGTTAAAGGGAATATGAGAGGAGAAATATTGTGGCAACAACAAGATTATTTTTTATAAGTATTTTTATTATATTTTTAATAGGTTGTGAAAAAACTGATAATAAAAATTATATAGATGAAAATACAGAAATAACAACAATTAATATAGAAGAATCAGAAAATCAACAAGATTTAGATGAATTAAAGAAAAATATAGGTAATAATAAATATGGAGTGAAAAAAGAAACTTTAACTATAAGTGATACATTTAATAATATAGAATTAAAAATAAATTATCCTATAATATATGTTAATAATGAAAATAAAATAGAATTTTTAGATTATATTTCTTCTGATATATTAGATTTATTAATTACAGACATATATGGATTATATTATGATGAGTTTGATGGAAGAATAAAATCAAATGATATTAATAGAATAGAAAATTCAGATGAAAATACTCCATTTGATTATAAAATAGCATATAAAGATGATTATTTTTTATCGATAGATTATTCTTGGAATTTTACAGATTTACTAGAAGTAAGAAGCTATGTATCAGATTTATGTATAAATTTGATATTTGAATACGAGGATAATGGTATATATGGTAGATTAATAACAGATAGAAAAGATATTATTGATGATATAGAAATATTAGACTTTATAAAAAATAAAAAATTTAAACAAGTAAGCGGTGTAGATGAAGTTATGTAACATTTTGTAGACGAATTAAATAAAACAGGAGATATTCCTTTATGATATCATCTAACAAATGACGTATTATTAAAATCCAACAACATATTAGAAATATTTATATGAGTTACAGATCATCAAGGAGATATTTGCAGTATACAAATAGAATACAACTGGAGAGATAAGTTATTAAATAAAATACATAATAAATAGAGTTGCTATTTTACAAATTAATGTTAAAAATTAAATAAGAAAGGTGAATATATGAAAAAATTTTTTATATTAGTATTAAGTTTAATATTTTTATTTAATAATGAAATATATGCTAAAGAACAATCTTATAAAAATAAAATTTATTATAGATATTATGATTATAATAGCGATAAAGTAGCAAAAGATTACTCTAAAAGTAATGTAAGAGTAAATTTTTATGAAATTAATTATTTAAAAAATAAAAAAATAGAAAAAGAAGTTAACTATTTGATTGAAAAATTTTGCTTTGAAACTATATATAATAAATTAAAAGGTTGTTATAAATTATATACAAATAAAAATATAGTGTTTAAAGATATATTATATTGGATAGATAATTTAGAAAATGAAGAATTTATTGTAAATATTTATCCTGTTGCTTCTTTAGATAGCAATAATATATTTGAGTTAGGTTATATAGATGAAAATATGATAAATATTTATTATACTATAGATTTTTATAGCTCAGGGGTTATAAATGAAAAAAATAACGATTACTATGGAAATCAGGATATATCACATTACAAAGAAATAGGTAATTTTATATTAGATGTTAACACAAAAAAAGAGGTAAAATTATCAGATTTTATAGAAATAGATGAAAGGCTTACAGAATATAAAATAGGAAATGGTGTTACAGACTATAATACAGAAGTATTAGTTGAATATAAAAATTTTAAAGATGCATTTAAGATATATGTTAATGAGGAAGATAGAGATAGTTATCATTATGTAAGTTTAGATGATGTATTAAAAAAATTAAATAATAATGAATATACTTGGTATTTAGATAAAAACAAG
>CALWLD010000003.1 GCA_944381435.1 uncultured Clostridia bacterium | reverse complement strand
AACAGAAGAACAATATACAGAGCTTATAGATTTGATTAATGGAGGTAATTATGAATAGTACAATAGAAATGACTAAAATAAGCCTAGCATCTTTTTTAGGAATATTTGCTAGTGTTTTTGGAGAAACCCATAAACATATAATTGCTTTAATAGTGTTGATGATTATCGACACTATTTTTGGTTGGGTAAAAGGCTTTAAAAAGGGACAATGGACATCTAAAAAGGCTAAATGGGGTATAGCTGGAAAGATAGTAGAGTTACTGCTTATAAGTTTACTTTATGTTTTAAATTGGGTATTTAAAGTAGATTTTATAGTATACATAGGGCTTTATTATTTTATGGCAGTAGAGATAGCAAGTATATTTGAAAACTATGCAGAAATAAACGGCAACCTACCTAAAGGCTTTTTAGAATTATTACAAAAACTACAGTTTAATGTAGGTACATTAGTTGTAAATAAAGTTAAAAATTTTATAGATAAATTGTTTGGAGATGGTGAAAATGAAAATAAAAATAAATAAGATGATAGCTCATAGTAGCAATTTTACAAAGGGAAGAAGACAAAAAATACAGTTTATAGTTATACACTATACTGCTAACAATGGAGATTTAGCTAAAAGTAATTGTAATTATTTTAAAACGGCTAACAGAAATGCATCGGCACATTATTTTGTTGATGAAAAGGAAATATGGCAAAGTGTAGAAGATAATAACACTGCTTGGCATTGTGGAACAAGTGGAAGGTATTATCATAACAAATGTAGAAATGATAATGCTATAGGTATAGAATTGTGTTCGGAAAAAGATAGTAAGGGCAATTACTATTTTAATAAAGAAACAATAAACAATGCTATAGAGCTTACAAAAATGTTAATGAAAAAATATAATATATCTATTGAAAACGTAATAAGACATTATGATGTTACTAGAAAAATTTGCCCTGCACCTTTTGTAAATAACAGCATAGCTTGGAATAATTTTAAAAATAGTTTAAAGGAGAATGATTATATGAAAGTTAAAAGAGTTGTAGAAGTAAATGGAGTTAGGAAAGAGCTAGAGGCTATAAATGATAATGGTAAAAATTATTATAGCATAGCAGAATTAGCAGAGGTTTTAGGTAAAAAGGTTGTTTATGACGCTAATACCAAAATCACTAAAATAGTTTAATAAAAAAACAAGTATAAAATACGTATAAAACTATTGAAAAATACGCATAAAATGTGTATAATATAATTAAAGGAGTTGTATTTTATGAAATATGTGTATCCAATAGTTTTAACTAAAGAAGATGATGGTTATTATGTAAGAGTACCAGATTTTGATGCTAGTACACAAGGAGAAGATTTAGCAAATGCTATTGAAATGGCTAGAGATTTAATTGGTTTAATGGCTATTGATTTTGAAGAAGATAAAAAAGAGATACCAATGCCAAATAGTGCTAAATTTGAAAAAGAGCAAGATGATATAGTAACACTTGTAGATGTTGACTTTTTAGAATATAAGAAAAAGCATAGTAATAAAATGGTTAGAAAAAACTTAACTATTCCTTATTGGCTCAATGTAGAGGCAGAAAAAGCTGGCATAAACTTTTCACAAGTTTTACAAGTCGCTTTAAAGGAAAGATTAAATGTTTAAAAAAAGGGGGTTTTTACCCCCTTTATTTTTATACTATTTTATGATAAAATTAAAAAAATAGTAATGATATTATATTTATACCCTATAGCAATATGGAGGGCCTAACGGAGAATTAGGTGCAGCCATTCGATATCTTAGCCAAAGATTTACTATGATAACACCAGAGGCTAAAGCTATATTAAACGATATAGGAACAGAAGAATTAGTACGGTAAAGATATCATTAATAATTATTTGTTAATATAAAAAGGCTATGGATTTTATCCATAGCCTTTTTAAGTAAAGCTTTAACCTATATTTTCTTCGGTTGTAAAATTATAAGAAACTTCTGTTCCATCTGATAATCTCATTGTTAGACGATGTTCACCTTTTGGTAATGTAGTACCAACTGTAAAACTAAATTTATTACTTGTTGATGTACTATTACCATCACCCAAAATAGTTGCTTTGCCTACACCATCAATAACTAAATCATCTGATGGAAGGCCAGCTGGACGAGTCCAAGTAACTTCAGTATCAAATGTTACTGTTATATCAAATCCTATAAAAGAAGCTTTTTTTACATCTACTGAAATAATTTGAGGAGCTTCTACTGGTGGCTCTACAGGTGGTGTATATTCAGGAATTTGCTTATAACTATAATATAAACTAGCATTACCTTTAGCATCTTTTGTAGCAAAACAGAAATATTTATCAGTAGCACCTTGTACATTAGGTATTTCGATATAATTTGTTCCATTAGTTATTTCTACTTGTGTACCAGTTTCAAAAATATCTTTAGGGTCTTTAGCACTTGTATCTTGCTCTACATTATCATATATTTTATAGTATAATGTACCAGATTCACTTGAACGAATTTGTACCTCTGCTGTATCTTCAGATTTCCATTTCCAATTATCCCAATTAATTATTGGAGCGTCTGTGTCAAAATAAACGCTTTTTTGAGCAATAGTGTTGTCTATAAAGTTTATAGTCATAGTAACATTAATATTACTATATGGTAAAGTACCTTTTTTTAAGTATACTTTATATGTTTGATTATCTGTTGTTTCTACACTTTCTAAAGTGAATTCACCTAAACTACAATTAAGAGTAAAAGCACTTAAATCTAGAGGTGTAGATGTAGGCTCTGATAAAGTTACTGTAAACCAATATGCTGTGTTATCAAAACCATCAATACGAAAATCATAATCTAAATCAGTTATAGTAATATTACCTGGTGTTGGAGTAGTTGGTTTTCCATCAATATTAGCTAATTTAACAGGAGTTACACGCTCATAACCATATTGAGTATCTCTTGCTACATAATACATTTGATACTCTGTGTTTGGCTTTAAGCCTGTTAATTTAAGTGTTTGATGTTGGTCTGTCATTTCTACTTTGGTACCATTTTTAATAATTTCTTCTGCTGTTGGAGCATCTTTACCTACTGTTGTACTACGACCTTTAGATACTTCTTTAAGCATATAGAATAACTGTCCTCTTACATCTGTTGTATATTCAAATATAGCTTCAGTATCAGAATTACGTTGTATAGAAAGAACTTGTATGTCTGCACAATCAAATTTACTTATAAAATCGTGATTAATTCTTTTACCATCTGGTAAAGTTATTTCTAAATTATAAGTATTGTCATCATAATAAGTTGTATTTAAATCATAAATACGATTATCTTGTGTTGATACACTAAGTATAGTCATATCTTTACCAGCTCCTGTACAAATTATACTAAAAGCAGATAAAGGTAATGGTTTATCAGTTGAACGATTAAGGGTTACTCTAACTTGACCATTTTTAACTGTTTCTACATTTAAGATTGAAATAGGTTGATTATTATTATTTCCAGAGCTTGAGCCACCTCCTCCTGAATTAGAACCACCAGTAGCACTGCCACTAGAGTTTATATTAGAAGAATTATTAGTTAAAGACGAGCCATTTTGTGTAACACCTGTTACATTTTGTCCTACATTAACTTTAGTCCCATTAGTTTCTATTGAAGTATTGTTAGCATTAGCATTAACATTTTCAACCTTACCAGTACCTTTAATGCTTGTTCCTACTGCATTAGGTTGAACTGTAACTTGTTTAATATTTCCATCAACATTAATTTCTGTAGATGAATTAACTACCATTGTATTAATAGATGCTGTTTTTTCAACATTAACTTTAGAATTTTCGGCAGATTTTCCAATATTTAAATTATTTAAATTTCCACGAACAGTTAGATTTCCACTATTTAATGTGGCATTTTCAATTTTACCATCTAATATAGCATTTGTTGATACATCAACATTTGAAACTTTAGATTTTTCATTAGCAACTAAACGTACTTCTCCACCATCTCTTGCAATACTTATATTTCCTAAAGAACTATCATTAACATGTATGGATTGAACACCTCCACCCCAAATATATGTATGACCTTTTACATCTACATTATTAAGTGTTACATCTCCGTTAGTTATGCCAGGAGCTAAATATAAATCACCAGAAATAGTTGAGTTTTCTAAAGTTACATTTGGTGAATTTATTACAACCGCTTTTTCTGTATCTATACTATAAGTACCTTCTTTATTATATACATTACCTAATATTTGACTAAATATAGTAACAGCTTCAGCACGAGTTATATTTTCATTTGGGCGAAAATTTCCATTATTATCACCAGCTAAATAACCTTCTCCAGCCATACTAGAAACAGCATCTTTTGCCCATTGTGGGATTTTATCATTATCTAAAAATTGTTTATTGCTGTCATTTTTCATATCAAATGCACGAAAAATCATAGTAGCAGCTTCAGCACGGGTAATTTTATCATCTGGACGAATTGAATTATTATTACCATACATTACACCAGCTGCGTTAGCTTTTAAGATTGCATCTGTATAAAATTTTTCAGATAAATCTGTGAAAATATTTTCAGATTTAACTTCATAGCCCATTAAGCTATTTAAAATAATAGCCATTTCACCGCGTGTAATAGCGTCATTTGGCCTAAACTTACCATTAGAACCATTTATTAAACCATATTCACTCATTGTTTTTATTTGATTTTCTGCCCAATGTCCAGATACATCATTATATGTAGATGCATATACTGGTACAGAAGTACAAAGTAAAGCACTAAATGAGCATAATAAAAATCTTTTCAAAAATAACCACCTCTTTAATAATTTAATGTAAAAATTTTTTATGTAATATATATTACCATAGAAGATTTACATTTTCAAGTTTTTTGCTTATTGATATATTTTACATATGTATAATTGTATAATGACTTTTATTAACGCTAATTATTTCATAGTCATTAAAAAAATAGCTTTTAGCTATTTACCATTAATTTACATAATTAAATTTATTAAATATATTATACAGAGTATTAGCATATAATATTGAACTAATTAAAATTTGTATATAATATAATTAAGTTGCACCACAATATATTTTATTGTGGTACTTTTGGATATATAATTAATTCAAAATCTTCTAAATTATTATGCCATCTACAATTTTTATCTTTTCTATAAATAGCATAGTCTATAACTTCTTTAATCAAATTATTTTTTGCATTAATATCTTTTTCTTTAGTATAGTTTTCTTTTAAATTTGCTAATTTGTTTATAAAGTTATCCATTTTAACAGGTTTTTGTATAGTATTAAGTTTAGAATAAGTATTATCTAATTTTAAATTTATATCATTTAAGTTATTATTTAATATTTTAGAGCGTTCTAAAAAAGTATTAACGTCATATATACCTTGCTCTAATAAATCGTGTAATTTATTTAATTGTAATTTTATTTTATTTTTTTCTTGTTCTAAAGATTTAATTACTGATTTAAGGGTATTTTTTTCTCTTGTAAAATTATTTTTATTTTTATCTAAATCTAATTTATAAGATATAATATATTCATCAATCATTTTAAATAGTTTGTCTTCTACAATATGTAAAGGGGAGCTTATATTATTACAAGCTACAACAGAACACATTAAGGTATCTTTTTGTCCGTTTTTATTATAAGGACGTCTTGACATATTTCTACCACAATATCCACATTTTATTATACTTGCAAGTGGGTTTTTAAGTACTTTTTCTTTTTTTAATGGTATTATACTAGATGTTGACATTATATTTTTTGCTTTCTCAAATTGTTCTATAGTAATAATTGGTTTATGAATACCATCTACTAATATATAATCTTTTGCACGTGGTCTAGTCTTTTTTACATTACCATCTATCATTTTATTTATAGTAGCACGTTGGTTCCATTTTATTTTACCTATATAAACAGGGTTTTTTAATATGGTTTGTATAGTGCTAGTTACCCATATATCACTTTTTATAGGTTTTATGCCTAAACTATTTAAATGGTTAGCGATTTTAGAAACACCAATATTTTTTTCTGTATATAAATAAAAAATCATTTTAACGACTTCTGCTTGTTCATTGTTAATTTCTAATGTGTGATTTTTATTTATTTTAATTTTGTTATAGCCATAAGGTGCAATGCTACCAATATAATTACCTTCATTAACAGAGGCAATTCTACCACGTTGTAGTCTTCTATTGATTACCTTATATTCTCTTCTTGCCATAAATAAACCAAACTCAAAATATTCCTCGTCAAATTCATTACTTGGGTCGTATGTTTTGGTTGGGGTTATTATTTTAGTATTAGAAAATTTAAAGGTTTCTGCTACTATACCTTGGTCTATTGTATTACCACGAGCTAAACGTTCTACCTCCATAACCAATACACCAGTATAAATGCCATTTGATACATCTTCTAATAATTTCTGCATTTCTGGTCTTTTGGCTATTGTATCACCAGATACTATTTCTTTGTATATTTTTACAATATTTAAATTTTTATTTTTGGCTAGAGAAATTAAAGTATTTTCGTGTCTTTGTAAAGTTTCTTCTTTGTCTAGCTCTTCATCTTTTCGTGATTTTCTTAAATAAATACAATATGACATTTTAACCCTCCTTATATAAAACATTATTACAAGTTATATTAACATAATTAAAATTATTTATAATTATATTATAAACTTATATTATTACTATATTTTTATATATTGTAATTTATTTATAATATAAAAATGTTGAAGTAAATTACAATACATACTACATTATTAATTACTAAAATAATAATTACAAAGAGTTGTTAATAATGTATAACAGTAAAACTTATGATGACATAGTGTATACAGCTTATAAGGTTTTAATTAGAGAAACTTTAAAAGAATTACATATAAAAGTTAGTGATATATGCAAGAGTAATAATATTTTACTATGTTCATATATTAATGGGTATAATATAATAAAAAAATTAGGTATAGAGGCTAGGCTATATAATAAAGGCTTTTCAATATTAAAGGGTAATGAATATATTATATTTTATGATGAAAGGCAAGATAGAAAGTTAATAAGGTTTGTTATAGCACACGAACTATGACATATATTTTTAAATCATTTTAAAATACATTATATAGGGGACAATATACATATTATAGAAGAAGAGCCAAACATATTTGCAATAAATTTACTTGTGCCTCTTTATATGCTAGATAAAATATATATTAAAAAATTTAAAGATATATCAAAAATATGTGATACACCTTTAAATTTTTTGCAGTATGTAAAATTAAAACAAAATAAAATTAAAATAAATAATAATATAAAAAATATATAAATAACATTAAAAATCTAAGTCAATGTTATCTTTTTTTACTTTTTCAAATTCTTTATCAATTATTTTTGTGCCCATAATTTCATTTTCTCCACCAAAAGTAATAAGGGATATTTTATTATTTAGTTGTTTATCTATATAATTTATTAAGTTTATTTTTTTGTATAGAATTTAAATTTTTTATTTTATCAAAAATTACTTTGTCTTTAAAATCAATTATATTACTTATACCACAAAGGGTATTTATATCACAATTTAAAGCTTTACAAAGTTTTAGTAATATAGAAATATGATGGTCTTTTGTAATGTTAGAACATATTTTATTTAAGGTTGAAAAAGGGATATTTCTAATATTTGATAATTCTTTTATAGTTAAGTTTTTTTCTTTTCTAATTTTATTAATATTTTCTACTATCATAAAAAATTCCTTTTTATTTTTAAGGTAATATAAAAATTTGTAAAAAGTCAAGCCTGACAATAAATAAAGTTGGAGTTAAAATATAAAAATATATTCTATTAATGGAATAATTATAAAAGATGTTATTTATGAATAGTTTTATAAGCTGGGGAGGAGGCAAAAAATTATTAAGAGAGCATATAGTTAGTATGTTTCCTACTAATTATGATAGGTATGTAGATGTATTTGGTGGTGCTGGGTGGGGATTATTTCATAAAGAAGAGAGTAAAGAAGAAATTTATAATAATATGAACAGTAGTCTTATAAATTTATTTAAGATAGTAAAATATTACCCAGATGCCTTTATTAAAGAGTTAGAATTTTATCTAAATTCTAGGTAATTATTTAATGAAATAAAAGAAGATATAAACTTAAAAGGTTTAATAGATATACAATTTATATTAATAAAAAATAGTTATGGTAGTAAAATGAGTACATTTGGTGCTAATAAAAAGTATATGGCAAAGGCAATAGACTATGTAAAAGAGATTAGCAAAAGGTTAAATAAAGTAATTATTGAAAATTTAGATTTTGAAAAGATTTTAAACAAATATAATAAAGAAAATACAATATTTTATTTAGACCAACCATATTTTAAAACAGAATATTATTATAAAAATATAGAATTTAATGAACAAGACCATTTAAGGCTAAAAGAGGATTTAAGCAATATAAAAGGGAGATGGATATTATCTTATAATGATTGTGAATATATAAGAAATTTATATAAAGATTACAACATACAAGAAATAGAAAGATAACATAACCTTAAAGCTAGGTATGGAGATAATTCTAGATATAAAGAGTTGATAATAAGTAAAAATTTAAAAGCTCCAATAAAATGGAGCTTTTAAACTTTTAAATTTTTAGAATATATCAGTAATTCTTTTCCAGATTTATTTTTTCCAGTGCTATAATTTAAAGATATAATTTCTTTTCTTTTTGTATCATATAATTTATCTATAAACTCACAATAATCATAAGTTAAAATCCATTTAGATTTACATTTAATAATTACATCTTTTAATAATATATGATTTTCATCATTAAAAAAGTTAGTATATAACTCAGGCCCTTTAGTATAATAAGGAGGGTCAAAATTTATAAAATAATCATTTGGATTATTTTTTGAAATTTCATTAATAAGTTCATTTGCCTCTAAGTTATATAATTTTATTAAATGTCTATTACTATAAATAAATTCTATTTTATCTATTAAATTATTTTTATTAAATCTACAATCTATTTTATATTTACCAGATTGTTTCTTACCACCTATTGGACCAGATTTTAATATGCCAGAATAATTAGTCCTATTAAGGAAAAAGGTTGCAAACCCTATATCTAATATACTGTATTCTTTATAATTTAGATATATAGTTCTTTGTTTTTCCCATTCATTTAAATTTATATTAGTATTTACTATTTTATCTATAAATTCCTTTTTATAATTTAATATTGAGTACCAAAATGAATATACACAAAAGTCATAATCATTTATTATTATTGATTTGGCCAAGTTATCTTTTAATATTTTTAATGCTAGACCACAACCACCAGCAAATGGCTCTACATATATTTTATTGTCTAGCTTATTATCAACAATTATTTTAGAAACTTTTGAAAATAATTTTCCTTTTCCACCAGGATATCTAAGTGGAGATAAGTTGTGCATATAATCACCTCAATATTTATTATATCATAAAAATTTTTTATTGGACATAATAAATTTTAAATAATTGAAAAAAATGTAATAATATGTTAAAATATGTATAATTAAAAATAATTCATAGACGATAAGGAGAAATTATTTTATGATTATAAAAAGTGCATATATAGAAAAGTTTAGAGCTATACAAAACTTAGATATATCAGTTGGAGAAAATTTAACTTGTATATGTGGAAGAAATGGAACAATGAAAACAACATTAATGGGTATATTAGCACATCCTTTTTCTTGTTCAAAAAGAAAAGATGATATTGAAAATATGAAATCTATAGTAAATCATAAGACTATAGAACAATTTACATTTCAATCTAAGTTTCAGGATAAATTTAGGATATCTGAAGAATATGATAAAATAGGAGATCATAAATGGACAATTAATTTTAAAGAAGGAGGTTCAAAAGAAGTAATCACTATAACTAGTCAGGAAAGAAAAGAAAACGGAAAAGTTAGTTTAAGATTTTGGAATGAAGAAAGTAGAGAAAAAGGAGCAGGAAATCTTATTGTACCAGTTTATTATTTAAGTTTAAGCAGAACATTTCCTATTGGTGAAAACAAAGGAGAAAAAAATATAGATATAGAATTAACTGAAGAAGAAAAGAATTTTTATATAGATAATTATAAAGAGATACTTAATATTCATGCAAAAAATTTAGAAAATGCTAATATAGAGTTGAAGAATAAAAATAAAACAATTTCATTTGTAGGACCCAAAACAGATTATTATGATGTAGATTCAATTTCAGCTGGAGAAAGCTCTATTGGTAGAATATTACTTGCTATATTATCATTTAAAAGATTGAAAGATAATTGTGAAGATTATAAAGCAGGTTTACTATTTATAGATGAAATAGAAACAACATTTTATCCTCAAGCACAAAAAAAGTTAATATGTTTTTTAAAGAAAATGTCAAAAAATTTAAAAATACAGATTATTTTTACTACACACTCGCCAATAATATTAGAAGAAATGAATGAATTACAAAGAAAAAGCATAAATAAAAAAACTAAAAAGTATAATAATAGTTATGAGATTATTAATTTGACAAAAAGTAAGGGTGTGGTTAAAGCAGACATGATAAAAAATTCTTATGATTTTAAGAAGATATTAAATGGGTTAGAATTAAAGAGTACAACTAATGAATATAATATAAAAATCTATACAGAGGATAAAGTAGCACAGGAAGCAGTTAAATGTATGTTAAGAAATTCTAAGTTAGCAAATATTGTAAATAAATTAAAATTTGAAAATATTGATTTAGGATATACAGAATATCTTAAATTGATTAAAAAAGGAATTGAAGAATTTACAAGAAGTATTGTTATTTTAGATGGAGATGTAGAAGAAAAATTAATGAAAGAAGCTGAGCATAAAAAAATATTTGATGAAAATAGTAATTGTTTATTATCTCCTATTACTGTAGAGCCTGATATGTTTAAATTTTTATATGAAGAAAATAATATGGATAATTTTATTAAAGTATATACAAAAGACACTAATAATGGACATATAGATTATGAAATAATATTTAATGGATATACAAAAAGTTTAGATAGTTATAAGAAGGAACATTTTAAAAATTGGTATAAAGAAATAAAAGAAAAACATAAAATAACTGATGAGATGTTAATTAAGTCTTGGCTAATGGAAAAAGAAAATATTAAGAAAAAAACAAAATTTATAAAGGAATTTAAAAAGGCATATAATAGTTTAGCAGATGAATTAAAAATAGACAAAATATTATAAAAATAATACCAACTATTTTATAGTTGGTATTATTTTTATAACTTACTATTTTTAATGTTAGATTAAATCATTTTTAATAATGCCTAGCTGTTTTAAAGCATTTTTTTTCAGAAATAAAAACTTTGTAATATGCATTATTTCCAATTTTATTTAACATTTTAATGTCAATTTCATCATGTACAAGTTCTTTTATATTATACCAAACATTATTAATTTGTATTTTAAAAAAATTCCACGTCTTTTCTACACCATAATTATTCATAACAGTTATAGCACCACTTATATTTAATTATAACATATATTATAGATAATGACTATTTTTATAAATTATCATTTTCAATGTCAAGATTATTAATATTTAAGTTAGCTTGTTCTTGATTTAATTCTTTTGTTTCATTATCACCATCAAAGCCTATAAGTTTTAATTGTGGCTTATCATTTGATTTATTATTAGATATTTCACTAGTTAATTTAGTAAAAAAATTTTCAAAGGCGAGCCTATCCTGTTTACCTAAATTAAGATAAGTATTAACTATACTTTTGGACAAAGGGCTTAAATCAAATTCTTTTTCTATTAAATCAATTAAAGGATCCTTATCTTTTTCAATAAAAATAGGCTCAGTTCCATTGCATAACAATTCTTTATTAACATTAAAAGCTTTACAAATAGTTTTTATGTTGCGTTCAGTTAAAGCAACTATTTCATTTTCTATATTAGAATATGAGTTCTGTTTTAGATTAATTTTACTTGAAAATTTACTTTGTTTTAATTTTAGATAGTTTGTTCTTAATAATTTTAACATTTCAATCAATTTTACACCGCCTTTACATAATTATATATCTGTAAAAGATATATAATCGATATATAAATTATTTTTAAAAGATATTTTATAACTTGTACATTGAAAAATAAATATCAAGAAAGAGGGGAAAATAAAACCACCCTTATGGGTGGCTTAATTATTAATTAAAAACTATTTTTTATTTTAGAAACATAAATAGAACAACATTCATCATAATCAAAAGCATTATGGGTTAAAGTGCAGTCATCACATTGTTCATAACCTAAATATTTACGCCCTTGCAGTTTACCTATAATGTCATGATAATAAATGGGTATTGTTCTATTTTCATTAAAGATAGTGCAGTGTACAGAAAATAGTCCAACCTTTTGAAAATCCATATATACACATCCTTTTATTATATAATCTTAGTATCTATATTTATATGTGCTATATATAAACATAGATACTAAAATTATATAATAAAAGGAGAAAAATTACAATTAGTATTTAGGGGGCGATTATTATGGAAAATAAAAAATTAACACATTTATTAGACACTATACAATTAAAAGTTATACAAGCAATATCTGCTTTAGATAAAAGTGATGATGATACAAGAATATTTTTATTTATAGCAGATGGTTATTTAGAAAGTTTAAAAGATAGAAAAGATATAAAAAAGCATAGGACAAATTATACAGATAATAAATTTATAAATAAAAAGGAGTTTATGATATGGGAAGAGATTTAAGCAAATATACTTATGAACATTTTTTAAAAACAGGTAAAATAATAAAAGAATATTATGACGGTGCAACAAGAATAGTTATTTGTAGCAATTCTATAAGACCATCACAGGGAAAAGAAAAAAGAATATTAATAGACCCAGAAACGAAAAAAGTAAGAATAGAATTTTAATAAGCCTTAGGGCTTATATGATAGGACAAGCTAGAAAGGGAAAATGTGCAAGATAAATTTAGAATGATAGAAAACAAAGTTATAAAATGGTTTATAAAAAACTATTATGTAAACTTTAGGTTAAGTGAATTTAAATATATTACATATATTTTAACAAAAAAACTTTTAAAAGAGTGGGAAAATGAGAAACAATCATTTGAAAGTATATTTAATTATATAGAAAGTTTAAAAAATGAATTGTAAATATACAGATATTTTAAAAGATGACTTATATATAAATGAAAGCACAGATAATAACATAGTTTTAGAATTTCATAAACAGAAGATAGAATGTAGGCATTATATAAAAGATGATATTTTAAAAAATAATATATATGGCAAATTAAAAAAATACATAATTTTTAAATACGAAGATATAGAAGAAATAAAATTATATTTAAAAATATTAAAAAAGGCTAACATATAAAATTGTTAGCCAATAATTTTAGCCTTTAAATAGGTTTGAGGGGCTAGTATAGAGTATTAACAACTTAACCAAAGAAAAATATATAAGTAAAGGGTAAATGATTATGATATATAAAGAAAAGAAAATATACTGTGGTAAATATTTAGAAATAGATATTATACCTAGTTTTGTTAAAAAAGCTAAATATATAGATAAAACAAAAAGATTAATGTCTTTAGATAAACAAAAAATATTAAATGATAAAAACTCAAAAAGAAAATTACATCAAGTTATACTTAATAATTTTGATAGTAATTGCTTTCATTTAACATTAACATATAATAATGATTATTTACCTAAAACAGAAGAAGAGGCTGTAAAGGTTATTAATTTACATAAGAAGAATAAAAACAAAATTAAAAGATAAAAGTAAAGATTTTAAATATATTTTAGTAACAGAGGTAAAAGGTAAGGAGGGAGAACAAGTAAGGGTGCATCATCATATGATAGTTAATAATTTATTATCAAGAGATGAATATGAAAACTTATGGTTTGTAGGAAGAGGCAAAAACAAAAAAGCAAATAGGATATGCAAATGCTGATAAGTTACAATTTAATGAAGAGGATTTAAAAGAATTAGTTAATTATATATGTAAAAATGTAAATAGTAAGCATAGTAAAAAATGGACTGGTTGTCAAAAATTAAAAAGACCTTATAATAGAAGAAAAGGCAATAATATTAAGTAACAATAAAATAAGAAACTTTAACATTGTAAATGAAAAAGAATAGTGGGAAAGTAAAGTAAAAGGTTATAGATTTATAAGCTCTAATATAAAATATAATGACATAGTAGGAAAATATTACATATACCTTAATATGATAAAAAGGGAGTAGTCTATGAATATAAAGGACAAACAAATTTTAACAGACTATATAAATTTAAAATTAAATATATTAGCACAAGATATAAATAATATAGATTTAATATATATTTGTAGATATTTGAATTTAATATTAAAAGTCTATGATATGACAGTAGAAGATATAAGAACAGGTATAAATAAAGAATTTAATTATAACATAAAAATACAAGTTATAGAAAAGGTATTAAATATAGAAAGAGAGGTAACAGATTATAGATAGAAAAACAATTAGTAAAATAAACAATGTACAAGGGCATTATTTAGAGGCACTTATAACTGGAGGGTATAAATATTATGAAGATGAAAATGTAGCAAAAATAATAAAGTGCTATGAGCTTTTTAGAGTCTTTCATAACAAAAGACACCCAGAAAAAGCAAAAAAATTTAAAAGTGAATTCAAGAAAAAATATTAGCCCCACATATTATTATAGATAAATATAGGCTAGAGGGGAACGGCAAGGGGAGGCTTTTCCACCTACACGACAAAAACTAAAAATGGGGTAAATTTTTAAGGTGGCAAAAACAGAGGAAGAAAAAGAAATATCAAAAATATTTAAAAAAACTAAAAAAAGCCTTGAAGAACTTAATATTTATCGCCCACAATTTGAACAGGTAGTAAAAACTTATGCTGAAATGAAACAACAATATAATATGTTAAATAGGCAATTTTATAAAAGTGGTTGTAAAATAGTTGAGGAATATACAAACAAAGCTAGAGCTACTAATATGAGAAAAACAGCTTTATATTTGGCTATGGAAACAATGAGAAAAGACATTATTTATTATGAAAATCAACTAGGCTTAACACCAGTTGCAATAAAGAAGATGAATGATGCAATAATAAAAAGCAAAAATGATAGTCCTTTACTAAAAGTTATACAACAGCTTGAAGGAAATAAAAAAGATGCAAAATAATGAAAATTATAAAATAGTATTAGTATGCTAATAAAATAATTAGTGGGGATAAAATAGCTTGTAAGGAATTAAAACAAGCCTGTAAACGTTTTATTGATGATTTAGAAAGAAAAGAATTTGATTTTAAAACAGATGATGCCGACTTTGTTATAAATATAATAGAAAAAACTTTTGTACATATACAAGGAGAAAGAATAGATGGAGAGGCTTTAAGAGGACAACCTTTTTTATTAGAGCCTTTTCACAAATTTATAGTATATAATTTACTAGGTTTCTTTAAATCTAACACTAAAGAAAGAAGATTTAAAGATGCTTTTATTTTTATACCTAGAAAAAATATTAAAACAAATTTTGCTGGTGCTTTAGCTTTTGAACTTGGAATTTTAAATAGACGAAGTGGTAGCAAAATATATATTGTTGGTGCAGCTTTAAAACAAGCATTAGAAAGTTTTAATTTTATAAAAAATAATATTATGTTTATGGAAGAACAAGAAGAATTTAGAATACTAGATAACAATGGAGAACATAGCATACAAAGAGTTTTTGATGATGGTTCATTATTTATACAATCATTAGCCTCTAGTATAGATAAACAAGACAGTTTTAACTGTAATATTGCTATTGCAGATGAGATACACGCATATAAAGTTGCTAAACAATATAACATAATAAAAGAGGCTATGAAAGCATATACAAATAAATTAATGATAGGTATAACAACTGTTGGAGATGACCCTAATAGTTTTTGTTATGAAAAGCTTATGTATTGTAAAAGTGTTTTAGACAATGTTATTAAAGATGATAGCTACTTTATATTTATATGTAAAGCAGATGAGGGAGAAAATGGAGAGGTAGATTATACTAATCCATTAATACACGAAATGGCAAATCCAGCTTACAACATAAGTATAAGACCAAATGATATATTGACAGATAGTTTACAGGCCCAAAATAGCCCTGTAAATAGAAAAGATTTTTTAGCTAAATCTTTAAATATATATACAGCACTTTTAAAATCTTATTTCAATATTGATGAATTTAGGATAAGTAACAAAAATTATAACTGGACATTAGAGGAGTTATCAAAATTAAATTTAAACTGATATGGTGGTGTAGACTTATCTTAAAATGCACGACTTAACAGCAAGTGCTTTATATACTACATATAACTATAATGGAGTTAATATAGATATATGTATTCACCACCCATTTTTTCCTATAACAGAGGCTATAAAAAATGCTGATGAAGATAAAATACCATTATATCAATGGAAAGAAGAGGGTAATTTAACATTATGTAATGGTAAAGTTACAGACCCTTTAGATGTTGTAAAATGGTTTTTGAAAATGAAAGAAAAAGGTTTTAAAATAAAAGAAATAGCACACGATAGAAAATTTTGTGCAGAATATTATATTTTAGCAAAAAAAGCTGGTTTTAAAATAGTTGACCAACCACAATATTTTCATTTAAAATCACAAGGTTTTAGAAGAATAGAAAGAAAAGTAAAAGAAGAAAATTTAAAAATGGTGTTTATCATAACCCTAGTACAAATCTTAAAGTAGAGGTTTTAAACGATAATATGATTTTATCTGTAAATTTAGGTAGTGCTTTTATTAATGGGACTTGTTATTCAGTTATAGAAGATAAGTTAAACATAACAGTATCAGATGCACATATTAGTTATAATACAAAAGATATAGTTGTAGTTAGTCTAAACGAGACCGACAGAACAGTTAATATATTATATAAAGAGGGGGTGGCTAGTGCTAACCCTCAAGCACCAACTATAACAAGAAATGCTGATATTTATGAATTAAAATTATGCGAGATAACAGTTAAAAGTGGTGTAAATAGAATTACACAAGCAGATATATTAGATACAAGGCTTGATAATATTGTATGTGGTTTTGTTACAGGACTTGTTGAAACAATGGATACAACAGAACTATTTAACCAATATGAAACATACTTACATCAAAAAATAGAATAATGGAAACAGATGCAACAACAAAGTAATGAGTTTAATGAGCAAATGATAGAAATAGAAAACTGGTTTACAGAGGTTAAGGTTGATATAACAAAATTACAAAGTTTTGATTTTGATAACCTAGCAGAATTAAAAGGGGCTACTAAAAATACAAAGTTTTTAGAAAATGAAGATGTAGAAAAAAATATTTATAACATCAGATAATACAAAAGTAGCAGACAGGCTTACTAAATTTTTACCAAATTGAGATATAGAGGTAAGCACTAAAGTTTATGAAAGAAATGGTGTCGATATAATGAAACAGGTTACTGTACTTACTAAATTTAATAGTGATGGTAGTATATCGGAGGTGGTTAGTTAATGGGATTTATTTAATTAAAAAAGATAAATAGTGATATTAAAAAAGTTTAGATAATTTAATAAAAGAATTATTTAGTTCAAAAATTACACCTATTGATATAAAAGTTACTAATATAAAAACAAATGTTAATACTATACAAAATAAGATTAATTCTTTAGAAAGTAAAATTAGTAATTTAGAAAATAAGATAGGTATTATGTATTCTTTTATGTGGATAAAATCTGTACAGTCTGTTAAGGATAACATACATTCTGGTACATCACAAAAAAAGTATTAAAAGTGTAAATATTTCAAATACAATTATAGTACTAATATTTCTTAGCGACCCATTAGAATATAGATTAAATAGTAATACTATTCTTTATGTACAAAATATTACAGGTAGCACTACATATTTTCATTTTATAATAGTAGAATTTGATAAAAGTGTAAGTAATTATGGATAGTAATATAGAAATGACTAAATTAAGCCTAGCATCTTTTTTAGGAATGTTTGCTAGTGTTTTGGGAGAAACACATAAACATATAATTGCTTTAATAGTGTTGATGATTATCGACACTATTTTTGGTTGGGTAAAAGGTTTTAAAAAGGGACAATGGACATCTAAAAAAGCTAAATGGGGTATAGCTGGTAAGATAGTAGAATTACTGCTTATAAGTTTACTTTATGTTTTAAATTGGGTATTTAAAGTAGATTTTATAGTATATATTGGGCTTTATTATTTTATGGCAGTAGAGCTAGTAAGTATATTTGAAAACTATGCAGAAATAAACGGAAACTTACATAAAGGCTTTTTAGAATTATTACAAAAGCTACAATTTAATATTTAATGTAGGTACTTTAGTTGTAAATAAAGTTAAAAATTTTATAGATAAATTGTTTGGAAATGATAAAAATGAAAATAAATAAGATGATAGCTCATAGTAATAACTTTACTAAAGGAATAAAACAAAAAATACAGTTTATAGTTATCCATTATACTGATAACAATGGAGATTTAGCTAAAAGTAACTGTAATTATTTTAAATCGGCTAATAGAAATGCATCGGCACATTATTTTATTGATGAGAAGGAAATATGGCAAAGTGTAGAAGATAATAACACTGCTTGGCATTGTGGTACAAGGGTAAGGTATTATCATAACAAGAGTAGAAATGACAATGCAATAGGTATAGAATTGTGTTTAGAAAAGGATAGCAAGGGCAATTATTATTTTAATAAATAAATAAACAATAAACAATGCTATAGAGCTTACAAAAATATTAATGAAAAAGTATAATATACCTATTGAAAATGTAATAAGGCATTATGATGTAACACATAAAAACTGTCCTACACATTTTGTAAGTAATAATGTCGCTTGGAATAATTTTAAAAATAGCTTAAAGGAGAATGATTATATGAAAGTTAAAAGAGTTGTAGAAGTAAATGGTGTTAGGAAAGAGCTAGAGGCAATAAACGATAATGGCAAAAATTATTATAGCATAGCAGAATTAGCAGAGGTTTTAGGTAAAAAGGTTGTTTATGACGTTAATACTAAAATTACTAAAATAATTTAACAAGATTATATTTTATTAATGATATACTTAACATACAAATGAATTAGCACATTTAGAAATGATAGGTTCAATAGTTCATCAATTAACAGACGATATATCAGAAGAAGAAATAAAACAAGCTGGACTAGGGCCATATTATGTAGACCACGGCTTAGGTATCTATCCTGCAAATGCTGGTGGAGTACCATTTTCAGCTGATGGTTTACAATCAACAGGTAACCCTGTTGCCGATTTATACGAAAACTTAGCAGCAGAGCAAAAAGCAAAAGCAACATATGAATATATATTAAATATGACAGACGACCCAGATGTAATTACACCTATTAAATTTTTAAGAGAAAGAGAAGTAGTGCATTTTCAACGCTTTGGTGAAGCTTTAAGGCTTGTTCAAGATTATTTAGATAGTAAAAGACAATTTATAATTGAAAAGCCTAACAATATGAAACCACAACCTAGAATGTAGTATATAAATATAATAGAAAGACTTATTAGCTTTAAAATGTAGAGATTAATAAGTCTTTTTATCCTTATTAAAAAATCTTTTAAGTGTAACATATGTTTGAGCTTTAACATTTTCAGTTTATTATTTTTAAAATTATGCTTGACAAAATAAGTAATATACTATACTATAATATAAGTTAACCAAAGGTAACATATTTTAACTAAAAACAACAAGTATTTAAGGTGGAGGAATAATATGAAGTTTAAAAAAATAAGTTTAATTTTAACTTTAGCTTTAGGTATTGCTATTACAGGGTGCTCAAATAACTCTGAACAAACATCACAAAATAATAATTTAGATAATGAAGTTAATACTAATGAAATAAAAAATGAACAGTATCCTATTACAATAAATCACGCATTTGGTGAAACAATAATAGAAAGCAAACCAGAACGTATAGCAACAATAGCTTGGGGAAATCAAGATGTTCCATTAGCACTTGGAGTGGTTCCTGTTGCTATACCAAAGGCTAATTATGGTGTTACTGATGAAACAGGATTATTACCTTGGACAAGTGAAAAATTTAAAGAATTGGGAGAAGAAAATCCTAATACTTTTGATGAGGTAGATGGGTTAGATTTTGAGTCGATAAGTGCATCAAACCCAGATGTTATATTGGCTGCATCTTCAGGTATAACAAAAGAAGAATATGATTTATTAAGTCAAATAGCTCCTGTTGTAGCATATCCAGAATTACCTTGGCAAACTAAATGGAGAGAACAAATAATTTTAAATTCAACAGCTATGGGTATGGAAGAAGAAGGGAAAGAACTTGTTTCAAATTTAGAAAATATCATAAAAGAAGAAACTAGTAAATATCCACAAATAGAAGGCAAGAGTGCTGCATTTTTCTATTTTAACCCATCAGATTTAGGAAACTTTTCTGTATATTTACCAGGAGATTCTAGAGCAGATTATCTTATAGATTTAGGGCTTATTCTTCCTGAAAGTGTTTCAGAACTTTCAAAAGAATCTAATTCTTTTTATTTAGATTTAAGCTCTGAAAATGCTGAAGTTTTAAATGATATAGATGTTATATTATGCTATGGAGATGAGAATTTATTAAAATCTTTACAAAAAGATAAATTACTAAGTACTATACCTGCTATAAAAAGAGGGTCTGTTGTACTTATAGAAGATGGAACTCCACTTGCAGCTTCTGCTACACCGTCAGCTTTATCTATACCATATACTATTGAAGAATATGTTAAAATAATTAGTGAGGCAGTTGATAAAATATAATGAAAATAAAATTTATAAGTATGTCATTACTACTAATATTATTATTAGTATTTTGTATATTTAGCTCATTAGCATTTGGTTCTAAAAATATTGGTTTAATAACAGTTATAGATACATTAAAAAATCTAGATAATAACAATTTTGAAGCAATAGTTGTAAAAGAAAGAATACCTAGAACAGTTTTCGGTCTTTTGGCAGGAGCTTCATTAGGAATATCGGGAACACTTATGCAATCAATAACAAGAAATCCTATTGCAGACCCAAGTATTTTAGGTATAAATACAGGATCAGCTTTATTTGTTGTTTTAGGTATTGCATTTTTAGGTGTTACAACTTATAAAGAATACATAATATTAGCATTATTAGGGGGATTAATTACAGCAATATCAGTTTATCTTATAGCATCTATTGGTAATGGAGGAATATCACCTATGAAACTTGCACTATCAGGTGTAATAATAAGTGCTATTTTGTCATCTCTAATAAATGTAGTTATGTTACCAAGAAGTGAAGTTATGAGTAGCTTTAGATTTTGGCAAGTGGGAAGTATTAGTGGGGTAACTTGGCAATCTATAATTGTAATGTTACCATTTATTATATTGGGTATAATATTAAGTTTTTTTGTAGCACCAGCTTTAAATGCACTAGCTTTAGGAGATGAAGTTGCAATAGGTTTAGGTGTTAAAGTAGGCTTAACTAGAATTATTAGCTCTATTTCAGCCATTTTATTATGTGGTACAGTAACTGCTTTAGCAGGACCTATAGGATTTATTGGTTTAATGGCACCACATATTATTAGAATGTTATTTGGTAATAATATTAAGTTTATAATACCTATGTCGGCTTTTGTAGGTAGCATTTTATTAACTTTTTCAGACGTTATAGGAAGAATTATGGGTTCTCCTAGTGAGCTTGAGGTTGGTATAGTTACAGCTTTTATAGGTGCACCTATATTTATTATTATTTCAATGAAAGCGAAGGTGCGTTCATTATGAAAGAAACAGATATTATTAGTAAAGGTTATTTAAAAAGAAAGAAGAATTCAATATTTATAACAATAATTTTATTATTAATAACCATAAGCTTATGTTTTAGTATGTTAATGATAGGTAAAGAATATTACTCATTAGAAACAGTAATAAAAGTTTTATTGGGGCAAGAAATAGATGGTGCTAATTTTGCCATATCTTCAATAAGGCTTCCAAGAATGTTAGCAGGGCTTTTAGTTGGAATATCACTTGCTATTGCAGGAAATACATTTCAAACTATATTAAGAAACTCTTTAGCCAGTCCAGATGTTATAGGTATTAGTGCAAGTTCAAGTGCAGCAGCGGTATTTTGCATTTTAGTTTTAAATTATTCTGGAGCTATTGTATCAATAATAGCTACAATTTTTGGAATACTTATAGCTACACTGATTTATATTATTTCAAAAGGAAATGTATTTTCTAATAATAGACTTATATTAATAGGTATAGGCGTTCAAACTATGTTAAATGCATTTATTTCTTATATTATGGTTAATGCAAATGAATATGATGTTCCAAAAGCATTAAGATGGCTTAGTGGTAGCTTAAATGGGGTTCAAATGAAAAGTATACCTAGCTTATTTGTTATAACTATTATTTTTACTTGTATAATATTACTTTTGGAGAATCATTTAAAAGTTATGGAATTAGGTGAAGATTTATCTATTTCTTTAGGGGTAAATACCAATTTAATAAGAATAATACTTATAATAAGTGCAGTTTTTCTTATTGCTTTTTCTACTTCTGTAACAGGACCAATATCTTTTATAGCATTTTTATCTGGTCCAATATCTAAAAGGTTAGTAGGGACAGGTTGTAAAAACATATTTATATCTGGTTTAATAGGAGCTATTTTAGTTTTATCATCTGATTTAATAGGACAATTTGCTTTAAATACAAGATATCCAGTTGGTGTTATAACAGGAGTTTTAGGAGCACCATATCTTTTAATATTATTACTTAAATTAAATAAAAAGGGTGGTGTATAATATGTGTAATAAACAAATATTAAAAGGCAACAATTTAGTTTTAAGTTATGAAAATAGAGAAATAATTCATAATGTAGATATAACTATACCACCTAATAAAATAAGTGTAATAATAGGTTCTAATGGATGCGGAAAATCTACATTATTAAAAAGTTTTGCAAGATTATTAAAACCTAAATCAGGAAATATAACTATAAATGATAAACAACTCAAAGAATTTCATTCTAAAGAGTTAGCTCAAATTTTAGGTTTATTGCCACAATCTCCAATTGTACCAGAGGGAATAAGTGTATTTGATTTAGTATCTAGAGGAAGATTTCCTTACCAAAGTTTTTTAAAGGGTAGCTCTAATGAAGATAAAAAAGCAGTTGAAGAGGCTCTTAAAATTATGGATATAGAAGAACTAGCAAATAGAAATGTAGATGAATTGTCTGGAGGACAGCGTCAAAGGGTATGGATAGCTATGGCACTAGCACAACAAACAGATATATTATTATTAGACGAACCAACAACTTATTTGGATATATCATATCAAGTTGAAATTTTAGACCTATTAACAGATATAAATAAAAAACATAAAACAACAATAGTTATGGTATTACACGATATAAACTTATCAGCAAGATATGCAGATTATATATTTGCTATAAGTAAAGGAAAGTTGATATGCGAAGGAACACCATCAGAAGTTATATCAGAAGAATTAATAAAAAAGGTATTTAATTTAGATTGTGTAGTTATTCAAGACCCTATTTCAAGAACACCTATGATTGTACCAAAAGGTAGGCATAATATCAAATAATTATTAAAATAAAAGTATCACATTATAAAGAAAGTAAATATTTTAGTTATAGAATACAGAAAAAATATATTTGTGTTGTATTTAATAAAAATATATGAATAAATTATTTTTATTAAACATAAATATTATGAATTTTTAAGTCCTATATTGACAGAAGCTGACCACGGCTTAGGAATTTTCCCTGCAAATGCTGGTGGTGTACCATTTTCAGCTGATGGACTTCAATCTACAGGTAACCCTGTTGCCGATTTATACGAAAACTTAGCGGCAGAGCAAAAAGCAAAAGCAACATATGAATATATTCTAAATATGACAGATGACCCAGATGTAATTACACCTATTAAATTTTTAAGAGAAAGAGAAGTAGTGCATTTTCAACGTTTTGGTGAAGCTTTAAGACTTGTTCAAGATTATCTGGATAGTAAAAGACAGTTTATAATAGAAAAGCCTAATAATATGAAACCACAACCAAGAAAGTAAATTGTTTATTACTTTATATAATTAATTTAATAATTATATTTATAATAAGATATAATTTAAAACTAAATAATTAACAAGATTAAATAAAAGCATTAAAATATATAAAATTTATGCATAGTATATTTTTAAAGTAATAAATAATTGATTAAAGTGGGTTATTTAATTAACATAAGTATACTAACATAATAATTTATAATTATATATAAAATATATTTTTAGGAATACTTCTTTAAGTATTCCTATTTTATCATATAAAAATTTTAATATAGTCTATATAATAAGATGTAGAAAAATAATAAAAAATGTGTATAATAATAATTAATAAAAGATTACAACAGGAGAAGATTTTATGAAAATACTATTAGTTGAAGATGAAAAAACATTATCTAACATTATATGTAAAGGCCTTAAAAAATTAAATTATGTAGTAGATAATGCATTTGATGGTGAAGAAGGACTAGATTTATTTTATATAAATACTTATGACCTAATTATTTTAGATATTAATTTGCCTAAATTAGATGGATTTGAAGTTTTAAAAAAAATTAGAAAAATTAATAATGAAATAAAAATAATTATATTATCTGCAAAAAATATGGTGCAAGACAAGATTTTAGGTTTAGACTTAGGAGCTAATGATTACCTAGAAAAGCCTTTTGATTTTTTAGAATTAGAGGCTAGAATTAGAAATTTGTTAAGATGGAAATTTGTAAAAAATGATAATATTTTAAACATAGGTTGCTTAAAAATAGATACTATAAAAAAGCAAGTTTTTGTTGAAAATAATGAAGTTGTTCTTACTAATAAAGAATATGGTATATTAGAATATTTATGTTTAAATAGAGATAGGTTTGTTTTGGCTGAAGAAATTATAGACCACGTTTGGGAAAGTGATTTTGATTTTTTTTCAAATACATTTAAGTTTCATATACATTCATTGAAAAAGAAATTAAATAAAGATGGTATTATAAAAAATACTAGAGGAAAGGGGTATATTATTTGTGAGGTTTAAAAGTAAGAACACATTAAAATTTAAAATAACATTTTTAGTATTGTCGATATTAATACTTATTTGTGGTATGCTTACATATACAAGTATTTATAAAAATAAAGGAGAAACTAATATAGCAATTAAAAAGTTAGAAACTAGCTCAATAGCCCTAGAAAAAGCTATAGTATCTAATAATTTTCAAATATCAAGTGATTTAGAAATCAGTATACCTATTAATGAAGAATTAGAAAGCGATATTTCTTACAGCACTGAAATGTATGAAGATGAAAATAGTGATGGTAATACAGATACAAATGAAAGATTAGCTTCAGTTACAAGCCCAGCAAATTATGTTAAAATAGGAATGGAACCAATCCATACAGCATTAGTTGATTCTCAAGCTAATTTTAAAAATATGCAAATAACATTTATGATAATAATGGTTGTTTTAGGTAGTATTATTACTTATATTATTTTATCAAAATTTTTAAATCCACTTACTAAAATGACTAATATTATAGAAAATATAAATCACAATAATTTAGATGAAGAAATAGCACTTCCTAAAAGTAATGATGAAATATATAGATTAAGTAAGTCTTTTAATGATATGTTATTAAGAATAAAAAATTCATTTGAAATGGAAAAAAATTTCTCAGCAAGTGCATCTCACGAGCTTAAAACTCCTCTTTCTATAATGAAATCTTCTATACAGGTTTTAAAGCTTAACGATAAACCTACAATTGAAGAATATGAAGAAAATATTGAAATCATAGAAGAAAATGTAGAAAAACTTATAGACATAGTTAACAATTTGTTACTATTAACATCTAATAATATAGGATTAGTTGAAAAAGTAGATATAAAACAAGTTATAGATAAAATTTTATTGAATTATAGCCAAGATTTACAAAATAAAAATATTACTATCAATAGTAATTTAGATAACTGCATTATAAATAGTAACAAGGCCTTTATAAACTGTATTTTTGAAAATATTATAAGTAATGCTATAAAATATAATAAAGATAATGGAAATATTACTATAAGCTTACAAAAACAAGAGAATAATTTTACATTTGTTATAGAAGATACTGGTATAGGAATAAGTAAAGAAAACTTAGATAATATATTTGAACCATTTTTTAGAGAAGATGTTTCTAGGTCTAAAGAAATAAAGGGTAATGGACTAGGCTTATCATTAGTAAAAAATATAATAGAAAAAATAAACGGAAATATTTTAATAGAAAGTGAAAAAGAAAAAGGAACAAAAGTAATATTAACTATATAAAAAGTTTTATTTTAAAGAAAAGGTGAAGATAAAGTCTTTACCTTTTTTGTTTTAAATTTAATACATTTTATTTAAAATTTAAATTTGTCTTTATTAAAATTTTTAAAATCTAACTTTTATCTAACTTTCAATAAGTTATAATAGTATAAAATTTAAATTGAAAAGAGGATATAAAATGAAAAAGAATTTAAAAGTTATATTAATAGCTACTGTTTTGGCAACAAATTCCATATTTGTTACAGCTTGCTCAAATAGTAATGATAAGAATATAGAAAGTAACAATGAAAAAGGAGGATTTTTAGAAACAGATATAAGTTTACCAGAAGAAATAGTTCATATTCAAAGTATGTTTTATACAAACAATAATATTAACTTAATAGCTAGAACTAAAGAAAATAATTATAAAAAATTTGTAATGCAAGAAGATAATACATTTTTACAAGAAGATTTGCCTAAATCTTTAAATGATATATTAAATGATGATAACCAAATTATTACAGATGTAGCTTATATAGACGAAGATAGTTATATTTTATTATCTAGTGTATATGAAAACGCTGATGAAGCATCAATGAATATAAAAACTATAATAAAAATAATACAAGGTGAAAATGTTAAAGATATTTCATTACAAGAAGGTAATTATAGCAACTTAGTTGTAAATAATAATGAAATATTTTTAATTAATGGGGAAAAAGGGATTGAAAGATATGATTTAGAAGGGAATCTTTTAAAATCTTACAATAATGAAACATTTACATACACAGTGGTTAATAATGAAATTATAACTTTAAATTTAAAAGAAAAATCTTTAGTTATATATGATTTAGAAACAGGGGAAGAAAAAAATAATATATCTAAACCAAACTTAGACTATAGTGATATTTTATCAGTTGATAGTAATAACAATATTTACATTTGCGGCAAAAATGGTGTTGAAAAAGTATTAAAAGATAGAGCTACATTTGAAAAAGTAGTTGATGGCAACAGTACATCATTAGGTATTCCTACAAATTTTGTGAGCAATATTATATCAATAGATGAAAAACAGTTTTTAGGTTTATTTTTTAATTCATCTGAAGGAAATAAATTAATTAAATATCAATATGATGAAAATTATAATAAAAATTTTAAAGCTAGCTTGAATGTATATATGTTACAAGATAACCCTTTTATAAAACAAGCAATATTTAATTATAAAAAATCTAATCCAGATGTAGCTATAAATATACAAGTAGGATATGATGAACACAATGGAATAACAAAAGAAGACGCTATTAAAAATCTAAACACTGAAATACTATCAGGCAAAGGACCAGATATAATTGTATTAGATGGGCTTAATGCAGATAACTATATAGAAAAAGGTGCTTTGTTAGATATATCAGATGTAATAACACCTTTAATAGATAGTGGAGAAATATTAGAAAATATAGTTAATCCTTTTATAGAAGATGGCAAAATATATACTATTCCTACAAGGTTTTCACCTTCTACAATATGGGGTACAAATGAAATTTTAAAGAACTATACAGGGCTTGACAGTCTTGCTAAATGGCAACAAGAAAATAAAGAAAAAATGGTATTTTATCCTACAAAGCCAGAAGAACTTATAAAAGAAACATTTAAAATAAATACACAGATTTTAAATGATGATGGAAGTTTAAATGAAAATGAGCTAAAGAAATATTTAGAGAATATCAAAATATTATCTAGTGATAAAGAATTAGATGTAGTAATTGAGACAGAGCTTGATAAAAATATAGCAGGGCTAGAATATTTAGCTTATAAAGATGCAGAATTACAATTTCAAAATATGACGACAATAACAGAGCTTGACCATAGCTATGCAAGTATAAAAATGAATGGAGATGCTACATATATGGTCAACAATGGATATTTTACACCTTTAAATATGATAGGGATAAATTCTAAATGTGAAAATGTAGATATAGCAAAAGATATTATAAAAACTGCTTTAAATGAAGAAACACAAAAAATAGATTTCTTGCTATCAGAAGGTGGATTTACTGTTAATAAAAAAGTTTTTGATAGCTTTAAAGTGATAGAAGAAAAAGATGAAAATATGGCTACTAAATTAATTATTATGGTATCAGTAGACCCAAATAGAATGATTGATTTAAGCACTAATAGACCAACAGATGAAGATAAAGTTAAATTTTATGAAACAATAGAAAAAGTATCTAAACCGACAAAAGAAGATAGTGTATTAATGAATTTTATAATAGAAGAATCGAAGGGATATTTTAAAGGTGAAAAAGATATTGAACAAACAACAAAAGCAATCTTACAAAAAGCCAATACATATCTTGCAGAATAAAAAACTAAATCCTTATTTGATATATATATTACCTAGTCTTTTAGGGACATCAATATTTATATTTATACCATTTTTAGATGTGATTTTTAAATCATTTTTTAATGGAGTTAGTGGTGAATTTGTAGCTTTAAAAAATTATATTAATATTTTTAACAATGAAGCTTTTAGATTAGCTAGTTTTAATACTTTTAAGTTTATATTTATTTGTATACCTTTATTGATAGGTTTATCTTTATTTGTAGCTATTTTATTAAATAATATAACTTTAAAACAAGAGTTTTTTAAAACAACATTTTTAATACCTATGGCTATACCTGTTGCATCGGTTGTTTTATTATGGTCAGTAATGTTTAATGAAAAAGGCGTTATAAATGGTATTTTAAATAAATTTGGAATAAATAGTATAGATTGGCTAAATAGTGATTTTGCCTTTTGGATTTTAGTTTTTACATATATTTGGCGTAATCTAGGTTACAACATTATATTATGGCTTGCTGGACTTAGCAATATTTCTAAAAGTTTATATGAAGCTGGAAGCGTAGATGGAGCTGACAAAATACAACTTTTTATGTTTATTACTTTACCCAATTTAATACCTACTATTTTTACTGTTTCTGTTTTATCTCTTTTAAATTCTTTTAAAGTATTTAGAGAGGCTTATCTTGTTGCTGGAGAATATCCACATAATAGTATGTATATGTTACAACATACCTTTAATAATTGGTTTAACTCTTTAGATATAGATAAGCTTTCAGCTGGTGCAACTGTTTTAAGTATTGTAATATTCATTTTAATATTAATGTTTCAAAAAAGGATAGGTGAATAAAATGAAAAATAAAATAGGTAATTTAATTATTATAATTTTATCTTTATTCGTTTGGATACCTTTTATTATGATTTTATCAAGTACATTTATGCCAGCTGACGAAGTTAAAGCAAATTTTGGACCAGTTTTGTTAAATAATAATGGATATGCTACTTGGAGCTTATTTCCAAAATATATAAGCTTAAAGCCTTTAGTTGAACTTTTGTTTGATAGTCCAGAGTTTTTTGTTATGTTTTGGAATTCAGTTAAATTAGTAATACCCATATTGCTTGGCCAAATTATAATAGCAGTGCCTATGGCTTGGGGACTTGCTAATTTAACTGGAAAACTAAAAAACTTGATATTTTTTATATATATGCTGTTAATGGTTATGCCTTTTCAAGTGTCGATGGTATCTAACTATTTAATATTAGATAAGTTACATTTATTAAATACTAGATTTAGTATAATTTTACCAGCTATTTTTTCTACATTTCCTGTTTTTATATTATATCAGTTTTTTAAAGATATTCCTAAAGAAATGATAGAGGCAAGCCAAATAGATGGTGCTAATAATTTTCAAATATTTATTAATATTGCTATACCTATGGGACGTTCGGGTATTATTTCTATACTAATTTTAAACTTTTTAGAATATTGGAATTTAATTGAACAACCTTTAGCGTTTTTAAAAGATGTTTCACTTTTTCCATTATCTTTATATATATCAAAAATATCTTATGAAAATATAGGTATAGCCACTGTTTCTGCCTTTATAATGCTTTTACCATCTCTTTTAGTCTTTTTATATGGGCAAAGCTATTTAGAAGATGGCATTAGAGCTTCTGGTATGAAAGAATAAATTTAGAAAGGATATAGTTATGGAACAAAATGAAAATATACATAATGAAGAGAAAAAGCAAAAATTAGCTAAAAAACTATTAATAAATTTTGTAATCATTATGATTATTCTTACAATTATATCAAAAGCTTTTTCTTCAATAATAACACCTATTGTTTATGTTGAAAATATAAACGGTGGTACTATTTCTAAAAAAATAACTGGAAATGGTGTAGTAAAAGCAGAAGATAAAATTAACATAAATTTTAAAGGAGAATTTTTAGTTGATAAAATATATTATGGTATTAGTGAAGAAGTAAAATATGGAAATCCTTTAATAAAATTTGACAAAGCTAGTATAGATGAGTATTTAAAAACTTTAGAAATAGAATTAAAAAAATTAGAACTTCAGCTTGCTAAAATGGAATTAGATACTACTAATTATACTAATGATAAATCAGTAGAAGAAGCTAAAAAACAATTAGAAAAATTAGAAAGAGATAAAGATATTGCATTACAAAAAGAAGAAGATAAAATAAATAGTGCAAAAGATGATATAGCCCAAGCAGAAAATGACTTAAAAGAAAAACAATTAGAGCTTTTTAATGCTAAAAAAGACTATGAAGATGCTAAAAAAGAATTGTTAAAAAATAATGAAAAGCTAAAACAAGATAAAATAAAAGAGGCAGAAGAAGCTATTGAAAAATTAAAAAAAGATTTAGATGATAAAACTTATGAAAAAAGTAAAGCATTACAAAAAGCAGAAGAAGCTATTAAAGATGCTGAAAGCTCTTTGTTTGATACGATAACTGGACAATATTTACCACAAAATGAAAAAGTTGTAAAAAATGCTAAATTAGAATATGAATTTGTCAAAAAAGATTATGAAAGAATTTTAAATGACATTAATGAACAAATTAAAAAAGCTAATGAAGATTTAGAAGAAATTAAAAACACATCTAATGAAGATTTAAACAAAAAAGAGCTATCAGCAGAAGAAGAAAAAATTAAACAAGCAGAAAATGCTGTTAAACAAGCAGAACAAAACATAATTGATAAACAAGATTTATTAAAAGATGCTAACTATAATAAAGAAATATCTGGCCAAGATTATGATATAAAAATTCAAGACGCTAATGAAAATATTGAAGATAGCAAAATTTTAGAAAATGAAAACAAAGTTAAAGCTAATAATGATGCTAAAAAACAAAATATTGATAAAGAAATATTAAAATTAGATATAAATGCTAAAAAGGACTATATAAATGAGTTAAAAAATCTTATAAAAAATGATTATTGTATACTTGCATCTGATGAGGGTATTATAGCAGGTATAAATGCTAAAGAAGGTGAAAATTTACAAGCTGAAAATGTTATTTCTTTAGTCCCTATTAATACTAATTATATTTTTGAAGTATTTCTATCTGAAGATGAGGCTAAAAATATAGAAAAAGATGATTTAGCTAAAATTGAATTATATACTGAAACTCTAAAAGATGTACCTGTATATAAAATATTAGATTATGTTGGAGAAGATGGAAAAACTGGTAAAGTTATATCATTTTTATTAGAAAATGCAAAGCCTAATTCTGAAGGAAAGATGGAGATTATAAAAGAAAGCAAACAATATGAAACGGTTATTAATAAAGATGCTATAAGAAAAGGAAATAACTCTGAATATGTTTTAGTAGCTAGAGAAAAAGATACTATGATTGGAAAACAAATTTTAGCTACAAAAGTTGATATAAATAAGTTGGAGGAGGGAGATAGAACAGTAGCTATTGAAGGTGCTTTTGAACCAAATGATAAAATAATAATTTATAGTAATAAAGAAATTAATGAAAATGATAATGTTCGTATAGGTGAAAAATGAAAAAATTAATTTATTATCCTTTAGTTATAACAATTCTTTTCTTTTATTTTTTTGCTAATTATAAATTTGAAAAAATTAAACAATTTGATAATATTTTAGATATATCTTTTTTAGATGATAATCCTAATGAACAATTGCTTAAAAGTTATTTAGAGCAAAATGAAAACGTAACAGATATTATAGGATTAAGTGCAGATGGTTTTGTAGATGTTTTAGAAAAAGATTATAATAGGTCTAAAGAAGCTAAATTATTAAAAATTTTTGGAAACCCCCAAAAAATATTCCCTAAAGAAGATATACTTTATAAATCATATTTTGAAGAAAATGGAGCTTATATTAGCAATTCTTTAGCTTATAGTCTTTTCAAAAATAATAATGTAATAGGTAATAAAATTTTTATAAACGATATAGAGTATATTGTTTGTGGTGTATTTAAAGATGAAATATCAACTATAATAGTAAGAAATGATAAAGAAGATAAGTTTAATAATATAAAAGTATTTTTTGATAAATCAAATAATATTGTTATGAATATGAGTAGCTTTATTAGACTTAATAATAGTGAGAATATATATATAAATAATATTAATAGCAAAGTTAATACTTTATATTTCTTATTACAATTACCTAAAATTTTAATGCTAATATTAACTACTGTAATATTTTTTAAAGTTCTTAATTTTAAAAATAAATTTAATATAAAAAATACTATTTATCAAATTTTAGCAATAATTATGATTATATTATTTTATCTTGTATTAAATATAAATTTAAAAATACCTATAAACTTTATTCCAAATAAATGGTCAGATTTTGATTTTTATAAAAATTTATTTACAAGATTTTATATCAATTTTAAAAATTATATTCAGATAGATAAATCATTAATATTTATAAATATAGATAAAAACTTATATACAATTATATCTTTAATTATTATAAATATATTTTTATTAAGTTTGATATATTTTATTTTTAAGCTTAATATAAAGCCAATTAATAATAAATACTAAATTTAAATAACTATTTTCATATAAAATTTTAAAATTAGTATTTAATTATAAAATGTAAGAGTGAGGTATATATAAAAATAAATAGTTTAATAAAAATAATATATTTATATTAAGTCTTATATTGACAGAAGCCGACCACGGCTTAGGAATCTATTCTGCAAATGCTGGTGGTGTACCATTTTCTGCAGATGGACTTCAATCTACAGGTAACCCTGTTGCCGATTTATACGAAAACTTAGCGGCAGAGCAAAAAGCAAAAGCAACATATGAATATATATTAAATATGACAGACGCCCCAGATGTAATAACACCTATTAAATTTTTAAGGGAAAGAGAAGTTGTGCATTTTCAACGCTTTGGTGAAGCTTTAAGACTTGTTCAAGATTATTTAGATAGTAAAAGACAATTTATAATTGAAAAGCCTAACAATATGAAACCACAGCCAAGAATGTAATTCAACTATAGTAACATTATTTATATATAATATATAAGTAATATAAAACAAATATGGTATTATTAAATATATACCAACATATAGATTATTTAATTATGAAAAGATTGTTTAATAACTATATAAGAATAAAATTTTTAACTTACAAAAACCGAAGGTAAAAGTTATAACCTTCGGTTTTTTATAAAATTTTACTTATGAACTATATTTTTCAATATTTTGAAAATCAATAATCATAGACTCTAAAGTAATATTTTCCATACATTTTCTGATAGAATCTTCAATTTTATTATATTGTGGAGTAAGGATAGATTGAATACTCTTTGCTATTGGACAAGCACGTTCAGAACAAGAATGTATTCCAATTAATGATGAAAGACCATTAGGCTCTAATGCTTCATAAATCATAAGTAATGTAATTTGAGATGGGTCTTTACATAACTCTGCACCTCCAGTTCCTCTTGCAACAGTTATTATTCCAGCTTTTTTCAAGGCACTTATAATATTACGAATAATTACTGGATTACATCCTGTGCTTTCTGATAATAAAGAGCTAGTAACTCGTGCAATTCCTTTTGCCTCATATATAAATATCAAGCAATGAACGGCAATTGAACATTTCATACTTAATTGCATAAATAATAGTTCCTTTCTAAATATATAAATATTTTGTTGTTTGTTAGATGTAACTATTGACTTTACATCTATCTAATAGTATAATTTTGATGTAACTTTAAAAATTACATTAATATTATAGCATTTAATTGTGTATTAGAATATATTTCATATTTTAAAATACACCTATATAAGAAAAAAGTAAATAGGAAAGAGGTAAATATTTATGAAAACAGCACAAATTACAAAATATTCTAAAGAAATAAAGGTTGTTATAAACGACATTCCTATTCCAAAAATCTCAGATACAGAAATATTAATAAAGGTGAAGGCTGCTGCTGTAAATCCACTAGACATTTTAAACATTACTGGAAGTGTAAAACTTATTCAAGATTATTCAATGCCATTAACTTTGGGAAATGAATGTTCTGGAATTGTTGAAGAAGTTGGAAATAAAGTTACTAACTTTAAAAAGGGAGATTTTGTTTATACTAGACTTCCTATTAAAAAAATAGGTGCTTTTGCTGAATATGTTGCAGTTGATAGTCAGGCTGTTGCAAAAATGCCAAAAGATTATCCATTTGATATAGCTGCAGCAATTCCATTAGCAGGATTAACTGCTTATCAAGGTATTATGGAAGAATTAAAAGCAAAGCCTAATGAAAGTATTTTAATTACAGGTGGTTCGGGAAGCTTTGGACAAATTGCTGTGCCTATTGCAAAAGCATTTGGATTAAATGTAATTGTTACTGGAAACGAACGTGCAAGAGATAGTATTATATCTGCTGGTGCAGACCAGTATTTAGATTATAGAAAAGAAGATTACTGGGATATTTTATCTAATGTTGATTATGTAATTGATACATTAGGAGAAAAAGAGTTTGAACATGAACTTTCAGTTCTTAAAAAAGGTGGAATTTTATTAAGCTTGAGAAATTTACCAAATGGTAAATTTGCAGAAAAAATTAAATTGCCATTTTTAAAAAGAAAATTATTTGAGCAAGTTGGAAAAAAACTTGACAATGCAGCTGCTCTTCAAGGAAAAGAATATAGATTTATGTTTGTTCGCTCTGATGGAGAACAACTCAAAGAAATTACAAGAATAATAGAAGAAAAGCAGATAGTTCCAAAACTTGATTCAAGAAAATTCAATTTATTTGAGATAGAATCTGCATTAGAGTTAGTATATAAAGGGCATACTAACGGAAAGGTAATTGTATATTTTTAGAAACAATTATAATCTTATTTTTAAAATTATTTTATCAATAAAAGGAGAAAAAAATGAAATTATCAATACCTATTAAAGAAACAATTGAAAAACGACATAGTGTTAGAACATTTGAAAGCAAAGCTCTATTACCAGATGATAAAGAAAAAATTATAAGCTATATGAAAACATTATCTAATCCATTTGGTTCAAAAGTTAACTTTCATATTACAGAAAGAGGAATTAGCGATAAAGGAGAAAAACTTGGTACTTATGGTGTTATAAAAGGTGCCAAAACATTTTTAGGGGTATCAATACCTAAAAATGAGTTAGGATTATTAGCTGCTGGTTATGAATTTGAAAACCTTATTTTATATGCAACATATATGGGACTTGGAACAGTATGGTTAGCTGCTACATTTAGCAGAGATAGTTTTTCCAATGCAATGAATATTGATGAAAAAGATATTTTTATTGCTATTTCGCCAATAGGATATCCTTCTAGTAAATCAACAATCCAAGAAAAGTTAATGAGAAAGACTATGAAGTCATCTTCTAGAAAACAATGGACTGAACTTTTTTATAACAAAAATTTTGAAACCCCACTAACAATTGATACTGCTGAAAAATATGCTACTCCTCTTGAAATGTTGAGATTAGCACCGTCTGCTACTAACTCACAGCCTTGGAGAGTATTAAAAGATGGAAATATATATCATTTTTACATAACATATAAACAGAATATTTCAGAGGGAGAAGCAATGATTAAACAAGTAGACCTTGGTATTGCAATTGCACATTTTCATCAGACTTTATTGGAAATGGGGTTAGATGGAAAATTTGAAATATTTAAGCAAATTAATACTATTCCACCAAAAGATTTTCATTATATTATTTCGTGGGTTGATAAGAAGTAGATATAAAAATTTATTGGTAAAGATATTCACAACATATCTAAGAGTATATTTTAATTAAAATTTACTTTTATTATTAATTATCTATGATAAATAAATATCCACATTACAATAGATATAAATTTTAATAAGTTGATAATGTAAACAGAGTATAATCAATAAAGTATTTTAATAATATAGTTTATATATATTTTTAATTTAAGCTTATAAAAGAGCATAGTTTAAAAAATTTTTAAGTCTTATATTGACATAAGGTGACCACGGCTTAGGCATATATTCTGTAAATGCAGGAGGCATATCATTTTTTCAGTAGGTTGATTACAATCAACAGGTAACATATGAAATCTTAGCAGTAGAGCAAAAAGTAAAATCAACATATGAATATATATTAAATATGACAGACGACCTAGATGTAATAACACCTATTAAATTTTTAAGGGAAAGAGAAGTTGTGCATTTTCAACATTTTGGTGAAGCTTTAAGACTTGTTCAAGATTATTTACATAGTAAAATACAGTTTATAATAGAAAACCTAACAATATGAAACCACAATCAAGAAAATAGTATATAAAAAGCACCCTTATTGTTTAAAAGATAAACTTAAGGGTGCTTTAGTATTAGTAATTTTTAGCTAAAATTTGGAAATATGCTTGAGGGTGTGCACATACAGGACAACCTTTAGGGGCTTCTTTGCCTGTATGGATATGACCGCAATTAGCACATTGCCATACAACTTCTTCATCTTTTGCAAAAACTTTATTTTCTTCCATATTTTTTAATAAAGCAAGATATCTTTCTTCGTGTTCTTTTTCTATTTTTGCTACACCTTCAAAAAGTTCAGCAATATGGTCGAAACCTTCTTCTCTAGCATCTTTAGCCATTTGACTATACATATCAGTCCATTCATAGTTTTCACCGTTAGCAGCATCTTTAAGGTTTGTGATAGTATCAGGCATACCGTCGTGTAAAAGCTTAAACCAAATTTTTGCATGTTCCTTTTCATTGTTAGCAGTTTCTAGGAATAAATTAGCTATTTGCTCATAGCCTTCTTTTTTAGCTTTACTAGCATAATAAGTGTATTTATTTCTAGCCATAGATTCACCAGCGAAAGCTTCTAATAAATTTTTTTCTGTTTTAGTACCTTTTAAATTCATAAGTAAATCCTCCTTTATATAAATATATTTAATATATTATATCTTATTATAACACATTATAAGTATATTGTCTAATAAAATATAAAAAAATATTTTAAAAATATAAAAAAATAATAAAAAAATAACCTATATTTCAACAAAATATATAATATATATACAAAAAATGCAAACAATCAATAATATTATTAAAAAACTTAAAAAAAAGCAAAGTAAAATATTGACTTTTATTTAAGTTAGTGATAAAATTTAATAGTGTGTTTATGTATATTAACTACTTACAACACAGAAGTATTTAAATTTTACAGGGAGGTGCAATTAATGCCAACATTTAATCAGTTAGTTAGAAAAGGTAGACAAACAAAAATTGAAAAATCTACTGCTCCTGCTTTACAAAAAGGGTTAAACTCTCTTAGAAAAAAGCAAACTAACATGAGTTCTCCACAAAAAAGAGGAGTTTGTACATCTGTTAAAACAGCTACACCTAAAAAACCTAACTCAGCTCTTAGAAAAATCGCTAGGGTTAGACTTTCTAACGGTATAGAGGTTACAGCTTACATTCCAGGTGAGGGACACAACTTACAAGAGCATAGCGTTGTTCTTATTAGAGGTGGTAGAGTAAAAGACGTACCTGGTGTTCGTTATCACATCATCAGAGGTACTCTTGATACTGCAGGGGTTGCTGATAGAAAGCAAGCTCGTTCTAAATATGGTGCTAAAAAAGCTAAAGCTAAAAAATAATTTTAATTTAACAAAATTTATTTTTAGCAAGTATTTTAAAAATTTTAAAATGCCGTGTACTTTAAATACTCTGTTTATGGTATTTGGTTGTGCATAGGCATGAAATGGCGTTTTATAAGCGTCAAGTACCGTTGAATTAATATATTTGATTAAGGAGGGAAGAATCGTGCCACGTAAAGGTCATGTTTCGAAAAGAGAAGTACTACCAGATCCAATGTATAAAAGTAAAGTAGTTACTAAACTTATAAATTCTATTATGCTTGATGGTAAAAAAGGTATTGCTCAAAAAATAGTTTATGGTGCATTTGCTATAGTTGAAGAAAAAACAGGTAACCCTGGTTTAGAAGGTTTTGAGCAAGCTCTTAACAATATTATGCCTGTTCTTGAGGTTAAAGCTCGCCGTGTAGGTGGTGCTACTTATCAAGTACCTATCGAAATTAGACCAGAAAGAAGACAAACTTTAGGTCTTCGTTGGTTAACTATGTATAGTAGAAAAAGAGGCGAAAAAACTATGGAAGCTCGTCTTGCAGGTGAAATAATGGACGCTATCAATAACACTGGTGGTGCTATTAAGAAAAAAGAAGAAACTCATAAAATGGCAGAAGCTAACAAAGCTTTCTCTCATTATAAATGGTAATAGTTTCTTATACAAAAAGATATATAGTTTTTTTGTGAAAAACATATTAATTAAAATAAAAATTCGTAAATTTTATATATATAAAATTTAAAAAAAGGAGGAATAAGTGTGTCTAGAGCATGCCCGCTTGAATTAACAAGAAATATTGGTATTATGGCTCACATTGATGCTGGTAAAACTACTCTTACTGAGCGTATCTTATTCTATACTGGTCGTAACTATAAAATAGGTGATACTCACGAAGGTACTGCCACTATGGACTGGATGGAACAAGAACAAGAAAGAGGTATCACTATTACTTCTGCTGCTACAACTACTAAATGGAGCATTGGTAATGGTCCTATGCATCGTATCAACATTATAGATACACCAGGACACGTTGACTTTACAGTTGAGGTTGAACGTTCTCTTCGTGTTCTTGATGGTTCTGTTGGTGTATTCTGTGCTAAAGGTGGGGTTGAGCCACAATCTGAAACTGTTTGGAGACAAGCAGATAGATACAACGTACCTCGTATGGCTTTTGTAAACAAAATGGACATTATGGGTGCAGACTTCTACAACGTTGTTTCTATGATTAAAGACAGACTTAAAGCTAATGCTGTTCCTGTGCAACTTCCTATTGGTGCAGAAGATGACTTTGTAGGTATCATTGACCTTATGGAAATGAAAGCTTACATCTACAAAGATAAACAAGGTACAGACATTTCTGTAGAAGATATCCCTGCAGATATGCTTGACAAAGCTAACGAATACAGAACTCAAATGATTGAATCTATTGCAGAAACATCAGATGAGCTTATGGATAAATATTTTGAAGAGGGCGAAGAAGCTTTCACTATGGAAGAGCTTAAAAAAGGTCTTCGTGAAGCTTGTATAGCTTGTAAAGCTGTTCCTGTTTTCTGTGGTTCTGCTTACAGAAATAAAGGGGTTCAAAAACTTCTTGATGGTGTATTAGAATATATGCCAGCTCCTACTGATATACCTGCTATCAAAGGTCATATCCCAGGTGATGAAGAAAACGAAATTGAAAGAATTTCTTCTGATGATGAGCCTTTTGCAGCTTTAGCATTCAAAATTATGAATGACCCATTTGTTGGTAAGCTTGCTTTCTTTAGGGTTTACTCTGGTGTATTAGAATCTGGTTCTTACGTTTATAACTCTGTTAAAGGTAAAAAAGAACGTATTGGACGTATTCTTCAAATGCACGCAAACTCTCGTGAAGAAATAGATAAAGTTTATGCTGGTGATATTGCAGCAGCAGTAGGTTTAAAACTTACTACTACTGGTGATACTCTTTGTGATGAAAACCACGAAGTTATCCTTGAATCTATGAACTTCCCAGAGCCTGTTATATCTGTTGCTATCGAGCCTAAAACTAAAGAAGGTAGAGATAAAATGGGTATCGCTCTTGCTAAACTTGCAGAAGAAGACCCAACATTTAAAACTTACACTAACCAAGAAACAGGCGATACTATCATCGCTGGTATGGGTGAGCTTCACCTTGAAATCATCGTAGACCGTCTTTTAAGAGAGTTTAAAGTTGAAGCTAACGTTGGTGCTCCTCAAGTTGCTTATCGTGAAGCATTTAGAAAAGATGTTGACGTTGAAAGCAAATATGCAAGACAATCTGGTGGTAAAGGTCAATATGGTCACTGTAAAATCAGATTTGAGGTTATGGATGCTAACGAAGGTAAAACTTACGAATTCGTTAACGAAATCGTTGGTGGTGCTATACCTAAAGAATATATACCAGCTGTTGATAAAGGTATCCAAGAGGCTATGCAATCTGGTATTATCGGTGGTTACCCTGTTGTTGGTTTAAGAGCTGTATGTTATGATGGTTCTTACCACGAGGTTGACTCTTCTGAGATGGCATTTAAAATTGCAGGTTCTATGGCATTTAAAGATGCTATGAAAAAATCTGACCCTGCTTTACTTGAACCTATTATGAAAGTAGACGTTACTGTACCTGAAGATTACACAGGCGAGGTTATTGGTGATATGAATAGCCGTCGTGGTAGAATTGAAGGTATGGAACCATTAAACGGTATGCAAGTTGTTCACGGCTTTGTACCTCTTGCAGAAATGTTTGGTTACTCTACTGACCTTCGTTCTAAAACACAAGGTCGTGGTACTTACACTATGGAAGTACATCACTATGAAGCAGTTCCAAAAAGCATTCAAGAAAAAGTTGCTGCTGGTAGAACTCAAGAATAATCTTTATAATAACATAAATAATTATAATTTTTTATATTATAAATTTAATTTTAGTTGTTTTTTAGCTTTAAATAGCTAAATTATAGCTTAATGTTACTCAAAATTTTGGATATTTTATATTCAAAATTTTGAGTATAATAAATAAAAATGTTTGCAGAAAATACAAATAGTGCTTGCATTTTTTGCAAATATTTACTATAATAAATTATAAACATTATAAATTTATATTTTCTATTTAAGGAGGAAATTTTCAATGGCTAAGGCAAAATTTGAAAGAAATAAACCACACGTTAATATCGGTACTATCGGTCACGTTGACCACGGTAAAACTACTTTAACTGCTGCTATCACTAAAACTTTAGCAGATAGATATCAATTAGGTAGTGCTGTTGATTTCGATAAAATCGACAAAGCTCCAGAAGAAAAAGAAAGAGGTATCACTATCTCTACTACTCACGTAGAATATGAAACTCCTAACAGACACTACGCTCACGTTGACTGTCCAGGACACGCTGACTACGTTAAAAACATGATCACTGGTGCTGCTCAAATGGACGGTGCTATCCTTGTTGTTGCTGCTACAGATGGTCCTATGGCTCAAACTAGAGAGCATATCCTTCTTTCTCGCCAAGTAGGTGTTCCTAAAATCGTTGTATTTATGAACAAATGCGATATGGTTGATGACGAAGAATTATTAGAATTAGTTGAAATGGAAATCACAGACCTTTTAGCTGAGCAAGGTTTCGAAGATTCTCCAGTTATCAGAGGTTCTGCTTACCAAGCTCTTCAAGATACATCTGGCAAATGGGGCGATTGCATCATTAAATTATTCGAAGTTATTGATGAATATATCCCTAACCCAGAAAGAGATTCTGATAAACCATTCCTTATGCCTGTAGAAGACGTATTCTCTATTACAGGTCGTGGTACTGTTGCTACTGGTAGAGTAGAAAGAGGTACTCTTAACGTTTCTGACGAGGTTGAAATCGTTGGTCTTACTGAAGAATCTCGTAAAGTAGTTGTTACTGGTATCGAAATGTTCCGTAAACTTCTTGACACTGCAGAAGCTGGTGATAACATCGGTGCTCTTCTTCGTGGTGTTCAAAGAGATGAGATTGAAAGAGGTCAAGTATTATGTAAACCAGGTTCAATCACTCCTCACACTAAATTTACTGCTCAAGTTTACGTATTAAAAGCTGATGAAGGTGGCCGTCATAAACCATTCTTCAACAACTATAGACCACAGTTCTACTTCAGAACTACAGACGTTACAGGTGTTATCAACCTTCCAGAAGGTACAGAAATGTGTATGCCTGGCGATAACATCGAAATGACTATCGAACTTATCTCTCCAATCGCTATGGAAGAAGGTTTACGTTTTGCTATCCGTGAAGGTGGTAGAACAGTAGGTTCTGGTGCGGTTGTTTCTATTATCGAATAATTATAATGTTTAATAAGCACATTTGTGCTTTAGGCTATAGATTTATCTATAGCCTTTTTGTATATTAATTGTGAATAAGTATTAATATGTTAAATTAGATAAACTTTTAAGAAAAGCAAAAACTTTATAATGATAGAACAAAATTG
The DNA here is from genome assembly GCA_944381435.1 of uncultured Clostridia bacterium. Lineage (GTDB taxonomy): Bacteria > Bacillota > Clostridia > Lachnospirales > CAG-274 > Tyzzerella. The sequence continues at coordinate 110,325 of CALWLD010000003.1, read as the reverse complement.
ATTTAAAAAATAAAATAAAATATAATAATTTTTTTGACAAGAGGAATGAATAGTTTTAGTTATATTATAAATATTTATTAAATTATGACATAAAAAATGGTAAAATATATAGGGTACAAATAAAGAATAATATATAAAAATAAAAATATTAAAGGAATAGAATTAAAGATGGTATAAGATAATTTATAGAGAACTTAAATAGTAAAAAATTAGTTATATTTAATTTATATATAAAGTTAAAGGATAAGGAGAATTTAAAATATAGGGAAACTTAATAATTATATATAAAGTATATGATAATACTCTAAATAATATTTACAATTAAATTTTAAATATTATTTAGAGTGTTTATAATTAAATATTATATAATAAAAATTAGCTAAAGCATAAAATATTAAAATTTATTTTATGATGGTTAATTTTTGTTAATATATGAAAATTATAGGTTAAGTTTTACTCTTATAAATTCGTCATTTTGATAACATATTTTAAATCCAAATTTTAAGAACATATGTAAAGAAGGGTTATTTAAACCAATGCTATCAAACAAAGAAACTATACCATTTTGTTTTGCAACGTTACAAAGCATACTTAATGCTTTTTTGCCATAACCTTTATTTCTATATTCATATAAAATTATTATACCACAATTATAACAATTTTCATTCTTATCTTTATAATAATAAACTTCTCCTATAAATTTATTAATATCTTCATCAAATATATATCTATAATAACAATCATTTGAATTATCTAAAATCCAACGTTTATACCAAGGTTCCCAATTTTCTTTAGGAAATGGTATTGTACCACCATATTTTTTGTTATATAACATAGTATTTTCATCAGACATTAAATATTGACGAAACATAAGTTGATCAAATTCAGGAATTTTAAAAGATATATTCATAAATAACCTCCTTTGATATATTTAATTTAAATATTTATATTAATATAGCATTATAAATTTACTATATATGAAATAAAAGAGAAGATATAAATCTTCTCTTTTATTTTATATATTAAGTCAATTATTTACCATAGTAAACTTTTAAGAACATTTCTTTCATTTCGCTCATAAGAGGATATCTTGGGTTAGCACCTGTACATTGGTCATCGAAAGAATCTTCAACCATTTGATCTAAAGTTTCTAAGAACACTTTTTCATCAACGTTGTAATCTTTGATGCATTTTTTGATACCAACTTTAGCTTTTAATTCTTCAATAGCTTTAACAAGGTTATCAAATTTTTCTTTGTTAGAGTTACCTTTAATACCTAAGAAATCAGCAACTTCTGCATATCTTTCGATAGCTTTAGGATATTCATATTGAGCAAAAGTACCCATTTTTGTAGGAGCTTCAGAAGCATTAAATTTCATAACTTCTGTAATTAATAATGCGTTAGCAACACCGTGTGGTAAGTGGTGGTAGCTACCTAATTTATGTGCCATAGAGTGGCAAATACCTAAGAATGAGTTAGCAAAAGCCATACCAGCTAAAGTAGAAGCATCTGCCATTTTAACCCTAGCTTCAACATCTGTTTCACCTTGTTCAAAAGCTCTTGGTAAATATCCAAAGATATTTTTAAGTGCTTTAAGAGCAAGACCATCAGTATAGTCTGTAGCTAAAAGAGAAGCATAAGCTTCTAAAGCGTGAGTTAAAGCGTCAATACCAGAAGCAGCAGTTAAGCCTTTAGGTTGGCTCATCATTAAGTCTGCATCAACAATAGCCATATTAGGAAGTAATTCATAATCAGCTAAAGGATATTTAGTACCTGTAGTTTCATCTGTGATAACGGCAAAAGGAGTAACCTCAGAACCAGTACCAGAAGATGTTGGAATAGCAATAAAGTATGCTTTTTCACCCATTTTAGGGAATGTATAGATACGTTTTCTAATATCCATAAATCTCATAGCCATATCTAAGAAGTCTACTTCTGGGTGTTCATACATAACCCACATAATTTTAGCAGCGTCCATTGCAGAACCACCACCAACAGCTATAATACAGTCAGGTTCAAAAGCTCTCATAGCTTCAGCACCAGCTTTAGCACAAGCAAGAGTTGGGTCTGGCTCAACTTCGAAGAATGTAGTATGTTTAATACCCATATCATCTAATCTGTTAGTAATTTGTTTTGTTACACCAGATTTAAATAAGAAAGAGTCAGTAACGATAAACACTCTCTTTTTATCCATTACAGATTTAAGCTCATCAAGAGCAACTGGTAAACAACCTTTTTTGAAGTAAACTTTTTGTGGAGCTCTAAACCAAAGCATATTTTCTCTCCTTTCAGCAACTACTTTAGTATTGATTAAGTGTTTAACACCAACGTTTTCAGAAACAGAGTTTCCACCCCAAGTACCGCAACCAAGAGTTAATGAAGGAGCAACGTTAAAGTTGAATAAATCACCAATACCACCGTGAGTAGAAGGAATATTTACAACGATACGTCCAGTTTTCATCATATGTTCAAATTGTTCTAATCTTTCTTTACCTACTAATGTATCAATAAAGATAGAAGATGTATGACCATAACCACCATCTTTAACTAATGTGTCAGCTTTTTGTAAAGCTTCATCAAATGTTTTAAATTTGTACATAGCTAAAACTGGAGATAATTTTTCGTGAGCAAAAGGCTCAGAAGGGTCAACAGATGTAACTTCACCTATTAAGATTTTAGTTTCTTTAGGAACTTTTACACCAGCCATTTCAGCAATTTTGTAAGCAGGTTGACCAACTATATCTGCATTTAATGCACAAGTATCACCTTTTTTAATTAAGATAGTTTCTTTAACTTTTTTAACTTCAGCTTCTGATAAAACGTGGCAACCTCTAGCAATAAATTCATCTTTAACTTCTTTGTAGATTTTTTCGCTAACGATAACAGATTGCTCAGAAGCACAAATCATACCGTTATCAAAAGTTTTAGAAAGGATAACAGAGTTTACAGCAAGTTTTACGTTAGCTGTTTCATCAAAGATAGCAGGAACATTACCAGCACCAACACCAAGAGCAGGTTTACCAGAAGAATAAGCAGCTTTAACCATACCAGGACCACCTGTTGCAAGGATAATATCTGCATCTGCCATAACTTGGTTTGTAAGCTCTAAAGAAGGCTCATCAATCCAACCGATAATGCCTTCAGGAGCACCAGCTTTAACAGCAGCTTCTAAAACGATTTTAGCAGCTTCAATAGTAGCACCTTTAGCACGAGGGTGAGGGCTTATGATAATAGCGTTTCTAGTTTTTAAAGCAAGTAATGTTTTAAAAATTGCAGTAGAAGTAGGGTTAGTAGTAGGGATAACAGCAGCTATTGTACCAATAGGTTCTGCAATAACTTTTGTACCATAAGATGTATCTTCTTCTAAAACACCACAAGTTTTAGTGTTTTTATATTTGTTATAGATATATTCAGAAGCATAGTGGTTTTTGATAACTTTATCTTCTACAATACCCATACCAGTTTCTTTAACAGCCATTTTAGCAAGATAAATTCTTTGTTTGTTAGCAGCTAAAGCAGCAGCAGCAAAGATTTTATCTACTTGTTCTTGAGTATAAGTTGCAAATACTTTTTGAGCTTCTTTAAGCTCGTTCATTCTTGCTTTTAAAGTTTCTGCACTATTAACGATAGTTACAGGTTGTTTTTTTGTAGCCATAAATTTTCCTCCTAAGAAATAATATATTTAATAACCTAAAGATAGGTTTTAATATCTAAAAATAGATATTGTTAAATTGTTTGATATTTATTTAACAATTACATTATATACCATTGTTATTTATTTGTCAATATATATTTTACTTTTTTTTATTTTTGTTTTAAATGTTTAATTTATATTATTTATTATACCCTTATTTAATCAAAATTACTATAGTTATTTACAAAAATTATATAATATTATATAATATAAAAAAGTTATTTACAAAAATTATATAATTATAAAGGAGTGTTATTATGGATATATCTTTATTAAATGTTTTTAGCTTTATATTTGGTTTAATAGCTTGGGCATTACCTTTTATTGCTATGTTTTATTTAAAGGGAAAAAAATATAAACGCGTTTTAAATATTTCTATATTGAGTATTAGCTTAACTGCTGTTTCTATATATTTACAGTTTTTATATACTAACTATTTAGTAAAAAAATCAGACTGGAGTGCATTGTTAGATACTAATGATTTTATAGCTTTAGCTTGTACTGTTCTTATAGGGGTTACTTTTATATTAAACTTTATAAATATTTTAGCTATAAAGCTTAAAAAGATAAATTTTTAAGTATTAGCATAGCTGTAGACAAAATTGTCTACAGCTTTTTATGTTGTAAATTGTGCAATGCCGTTTGCAATGCCAACAGCACAATTTTGCCTAAATGTATTTGTAGCAAGCAAGCTAGCTTCATAAGGGTTAGATATAAAGGCAGTTTCTACAAGAATAGCAGGCATTCTTGTAAGCCTAAGAACTGCAAAATTTGCAGAAAATATGCCTAAATCTTTAAGCTCTATTTGTCTTACTAAATTGTTATTTACAATTTTTGCAAAATTTTCTGCTATTGTACCTGTTCTATAAAAATAGGTAGATGTGCCGTTAGCTTCTGGGTTTACGTTAGAATTACAATGTATGCTAACAAAATAATTTGCTCCCCATTCATTAGCCATTCTTGCTCTTTCAGATAGGGTAACTGTTATATCATTTGTTCTGGAATAATTTATCTCATAACCCCAGTTGGTTAATATACGTCCAAGCTTTAAGGCTATATCTAAATTTACATTAGCCTCGTATAAGCCGTTAGGACCTATTGCACCTGGGTTTTTTCCGCCGTGTCCTGGATCTATAAATATTTTCATACTATACCTCCAATAAAGTATATAATATTTTATTACGCATAGCTTATTTTATATTACAAATATATTGATTTATTATATAAATAGTAATATACTAAATAAAAAAGAGAATAGGAGGCTTTGTTATGACTAAACCTAATATATTATTAATAATGATAGACCAATTAAGGTTTGATACCCTTGGTTTTATGGGGCATAATGTTGTAAAAACACCCCATATAGATACATTAGCAGGAGAAGGGGTTGTATTTAACAAGGCTTATTCATCTTGTCCTAGCTGTATACCAGCAAGAGTAGCTCTTTTTACAGGGCTTTCACAGAAAAATCATAAAAGGATAGGATATGCAGATGGTATAAAATGGGACTATGAAAAAACTTTACCTTCAGAGCTTTCAAAACAAGGATATTACACACAATGTGTAGGTAAAATGCACGTTGCTCCTCTTAGAAACAGCCTTGGTTTTCATAACATAGATTTACACGATGGTTATTTACATTATTATAGAAGAGAAACAACTCCCTCCTTTGAAAATCAAAAAATAGCAGATGATTATTACTATTACTTAAAAAACGAGCTAGGCATAGAAGCAGATACAGCAGATACAGGCATAGACTGTAATTCTTGGGTGGCAAGACCTTGGATATATGATGAAAAATATCACCCTACAAACTGGGTAACTACAAAAAGCATAGATTTTTTAAGAAGAAGAGATAGAGATAAGCCTTTCTTTTTAATGGCATCTTATGTTAGGCCACACCCTCCTTTTGATGCACCTAGCTATTATTTTGATTTATATGAAAATGCTGAAATACCAAAAAGCCCTATAGGAGATTGGGTAGATGAAGAAATAAGAAAAAATACACCTAAAGATTTTGCATCTAGCATTGCACCAGATGATGAGGAGCTTATAAGACAGGCTAAAATAGGATATTATGCTTGCATAACCCATTTAGACCACCAAATAGGAAGGTTGATACAAGAGCTTAAAGAACGCCAGCTATATGATGATACAATAATATTATTTGTATCAGACCACGGAGAGCTTTTGATGGACCATAATTTATTTAGAAAAGCTTTAGCTTATGAAGGTTCTTCTCATATACCATTTTTTATATCTGGTGGATACAATGTTTTTAAACATAAAAATAAAGTATGCAATAGCATTGTAGAGCTTAGAGATATATTTCCTACTATTTTAGATTATGCAGGAGGAAATGTTGATAACATAGATGGTAAAAGTTTATTACCTTTATTAGAAGATACCAATAAAGAAATAAGAACATATTTACACGGAGAACATTCTTATGGAGATAAATCTAACCATTTTATAGTTACAAAAAATGATAAATATATATGGTATTATAAAACAGGTAAAGAACAATATTTTAACTTAGATGAAGATAAAATGGAAGAAAAAGACCTTATAAATGATGCTAAATATAAAGATAGAATAAAAGAGCTTAAGAAATATCTTATAAATGAATTAATAGATAGAGAAGAAGGATTTACAGATGGTAAAAGCTTATTTACCATTGAAAAAGAAAAATATATTTTAAGCTAAAATTATACTTTTTTATATAAAAATCGTACAATTAAAAAAGTATAATTTTATATAAAGAAAGGGTGTACATAATGAAAACACAAAAGAAAAGCATAATATTTAAAATATTTTTCTTATTTGTTTTTATAATAGCTTTAGTATTTTTAGGTAAAAAATATTTGCCTAGTTTTAAGTATATAGACTATAGAGACAGCGTTAAGTTAGCCACAGATGAAATAGGGATAAATATGCAGTTAGACTATATACCTATGAAAAACATACCTCTTTATCAAGAAGGTGAAATATATTTACCTGTAGACTTTGTAAAAAAATACATAGATAACTATATTTATTGGGATATGGAAGAAAATACCCTTACAATAACAAACGAATATAACGTTATACGTATGCAAACAGAAGAGCTTGAATATTTTGTAAATAGCGAGCCTTTAGAGTTAGATTTACCTATATATAATATAGAAGGTGTAGCTTATATGCCTAAAACTTTTTTAGAAGATTTTTATGAGCTAAAATTTGAATATATAGAAGATAGCAAAATGTTAAATATATTAAAAGAAGATTATAAAATGGCTACAGTATCTAAAAATACAAAGGTTAGAGCAGGGGCAAACAAAAAAGCACCTTATATAGAAAAGGTTAAAAAAGGTGAAAGTGTATATTTTTATGAAAATGAAGAAAACGGATACACAAGGGTAACTACCAAAAGTGGTTATAGTGGCTTTGTACCTACAAAGTTATTAACTAATATAGAAGATATAAAAGTGGAAAACAATTATGAAAACGATTACATAGCTAAAGCTCCTTGGACTGTTGATAATGGCAAAATAAACCTTGTTTTTGACCAAATGCAAAATGTGGTAGCTAACAGCTCTGAAATGAGAAAAACATATATAGAAGGGGTAGATGTTTTAGTGCCTACTTGGTTTTCTTTTAAAGATGAAAGCGGAAAAATAGTTAATATAGCAGATAAGAGCTATGTAGATTTAGCTCATAGCAACGGTTACAAGGTTTGGGGCTTAATAACAGATAATTTTGATAGCAAAATATCCCATAGCATCTTATCTTCTACAGAAACAAGGGAATATGTTATAAAACAGCTTTTAGCATATGTTTCTATGTACGACCTAGACGGCATAAACATAGATTTTGAAAATGTACCTAAAGAAGACGGTGAAAACTTTATACAGTTTTTAAGAGAGCTTGCACCAGCTTTAAGAGAAGAGGGAGCAGTTTTATCTGTAGATTTATTTGTGCCAAAACCTTGGACAGCTCATTATAACAGAAATGATGTTGGAAAAATTGCAGATTATGTAATAGTAATGGGATATGATGAGCATTATGCAGGCTCTGAAAATGCAGGTAGTGTTGCATCTATGAACTGGAGCAAGATAGCTATAGAAGATACCTTAAAAGAAGGTGTACCTAAAGAAAAGCTTATATTAGGCATACCATTTTATGCTCGTGTATGGACAGAAACTTTAGAAGATGGTGAGATAAGCTTATCATCTAAAGCTTATGGTATGAACGGTGCTTATAACTTTATAGAAGAAAAAGGCGGTAGCTTTTCTTATGATGAAGAAACAGGGCAAAACTATGGCGAGGCTAAAGAAGATAACAAAACATATAAAGTTTGGCTAGAAGATGAACAAAGCATAGCTAAAAGGCTAGATTTAGTTTTAGAATATGATATAGCAGGAGCAGGGGCTTGGAAAAGAGGCCTTGAAAAAGAAGAAATTTGGGATATATTAAAAGATAAGCTAAAGGGATAATTTATGACATTAGAAGAAAAAATTTATAGTTTTGAAGAAGAAAATACAGTTATAGGTATAGGAGATGCAAAGCCTTTTTATGATATAAAGCCTATTTTAGAAGATACAGACACACCTTTTGTAGAAAAGGATATAGAAAAAAGGATAAATCCTATGCTTATAAGAGAAGATGCTAAAAGCATTATAGCTTTAGGGCTTAGCTATAATAAAAAATTTGTAGGTAAGCTAGATAACAAAATAAGAGGTAAAATTTCTATAGGGGCTATGGGAACAGACTATCATCATTTAGTAAAAGACAAGCTTTTACATATAAAAAATACCCTTAACATAGAAGGAGATATATTTGTGGACACAGGCCCTTTGGTAGATAGAGAAGTTGCTAAAAGATGTGGGCTTGGATATATAGGTAAAAGTGGCAACCTTATTAACAAAAAGCTTGGCTCTATATTTTTTATAGGTTATATAATAACAAATATAGAGCTTAAGCCTAGCAAAAATATATATAACGAAGATTTATGCAAAGATTGTGATAAATGCATAAAAGCTTGCCCAGGAAAATCTATACTAGAAAAGGGCTTTAACTATAAAACTTGCATATCTTATCTTACACAAAAAAAAGAGCTAGAAACAGAAAAAGAAAAAGAACTTATAAACAGGCAAATATACGGTTGTGATATTTGCCAAAAGGTTTGCCCTTATAACAAAGATGTTTATACAGAGGAAATAGCAGATATAGATGTTTTTTATCCTAACATAGAACATATTTTAAATATTACTAACAAAGATTTTGAAAATACATATAAAAAAACAGCTTGTGGTTGGCGTGGCAAAAAAATATTACAAAGAAATGCAATAATAGCTTTAGCTAATTATAAATATAGCAAAGAGGCAATGGATATATTAGAAAAAGCCAAAAATGACACAAGAGAAGATATAAAAAATTATGCCTTATGGGCAATAGAAAAATTAAATGGTAAAAGGTGAAAAAATGGCATATTTTAACAGTCGTGGGCTTAGAGGAAGCACTTTAGAAGAATTTATAAACCTTACAAACGATGTATACAGAGAAAAAAACTTGGCAATAATACAAAAAATACCAACACCTATAACACCTGTAAAAATAAATAACGAAAACAAAACGATAACACTTGCTTATTTTAGCGAAAAAAGCACAGTAGATTATATGGGTGTGGTGCAAGGTATACCAGTATGTTTTGATGCAAAAGAAACAAGCCAAGGGTATTTAGCTTTACAAAATATACATAAGCACCAGATAGATTTTATGGTTGATTTTGAAAAACAACAAGGTGTAGCCTTTATGCTAGTTTATTTTAAAATGTATGATGAATATTATTATTTACCTTTTAAAGATATATATAAATTTTGGCAAGATGCTAACAATGGTGGAAGAAAATCTATACCATATAAAGCTTTTGATAAAAAATATATTATAAAACAAAAGGGTAAATTTTATGTTCATTACCTAGAAGCATTAAACACATACTTAAAAGAAAATGATTAAAGAAGGTGTGTTTGTGAAAAAAATTATATTAAGCCTTATGATAGGTATTTTTTTAGTAGGTTGTAATAAGGACATAGAAGAAGACGCTGTTATGGTAAACGTGGCAAAAAGTAACCAAAACATAGAGCTATATAACGTTTATGTTAAAGAAGATTATACATTAAAAAAATATGAACCTGAAGGAGTATATACAGGTGTTTTTTTAGAACAAACAGAAGGAGAGTTTATAAAAGAATTTGAAGAATATACAAATGTTAAAAACAGCATATATATGTATAGCCAAAAGATAGATGAAAGCTATCCTTTATCTTGGGTTTTAAACTGTTATTCTAATTTAAAAACACCTTTTATAACCATATTACCTCCTGATGATGAAAAAGATATTTTTGATACAAAGCATTTAAAAAATTTAGCAAAAGATTTTGGTAACTTACAAATACCTATGTTTGTTAATATATATCCTGTAGACAATAGCTTTATAGGAAAAAACACAGAATATATAAAATTTTTACAAGATGCTAAAACATATTTTAACCTTTATGCACCTAATGTTTGCTTGGTTTTTAGCATAGATAAAGATTTAGCATATAATGTAAAAGATTTTTATCCTGGTGATAACTATGTAGATTGGGTTGGGCTTAATATATATGAAAATATACAAGAAGATAATAAGCTTGATATAATGTTTAAAGAACTAGATTTTTTTTATAAAAACTATGCTTATAAAAAGCCTATTTTTTTAAACATAGCTATATCTCATTTTGCAAGTACATCTTATAACTATAACATAGATGATAAAATAAAAGAGCTAGATAGATATTTTAAATATATGCCTAGCAAATATGAAAGAATAAAAATGATTAACTATATAAACATAGATACTTTTAAAACAGAAAAAGTTAATAAACAAAATTACCTTTTAACAGATAATAAAAAAATATTAAATGCTTATGAAGAAGCTTTAAATAACGATATATTTTTAGACACAGTTATATTTGCAGATAATAAAAGAAAAATAATACAAGAAAATAAGCTAAATTGCTTAGTTTATAAAATAAATAATAACTTTTTTATAGATGATAGATATTTTCAGCTAAACAATTTAAAAATAGAAGATATTTATTTACAAAATACTGTGGAAATAGATGGTAAAAAGTATTATAATATAGAAAATGTATTAAAAAATAATAATATGAAAATGGTTGTAGATGATTTAAACAAAAAAGTGGTACTAAATAAAAATTAGATAAAAATGGAACAAAGATAAATTTTTTACGTTTAAAATATAAAAGTTAGGAGGGATTTTATTGTCTGATAAAATATTAGTTGTTGATGATGAGCAAAGCATAATGAGCATTATTGCTTTTAATTTAAAAAAAGAAGGATTTCAAGTTGTAACAGCAGAAGATGGTGAAATGGCTATAGAAGTTTTTGAAAAAGAAAACCCAGATTTGATTCTTTTAGATATAATGATGCCTAAGATAGACGGGTATGGAGTTTGTAAAAGAATACGTGATAAAAGCGAAGTTCCTATAATTATGCTTACTGCTCGTGCAGATGAGGTGGACAAAGTTTTAGGCCTTGAAATAGGAGCAGATGACTATGTAACAAAGCCTTTTAGCAACCGTGAGCTTATAGCACGTGTTAAAGCAAACCTTAGAAGAAAAACTAATTTAAAGAAAGAAGAAAAACAAGAAGAGCCTGAAGGGGTAGCTGTTTTTGGTGATCTTAAAATAGATTTTGAAAGATATGAAGTTTTTAAAAAAGATAAGCCTATAAACCTTACCATAAGAGAGTTTGAGCTTTTAAAATTTTTAGCTCTTAAAAAAAGCCAAATATTTACAAGAGAAGCTTTGTTATCTCAGGTTTGGGGATATGAATATTTTGGAGATGTAAGAGCTGTTGATGTTACTATAAGAAGGCTTAGAGAAAAGATAGAAGATGATGCCAGCAAGCCTAGATATATAGTTACAAAAAGAGGGATAGGATATTATTTTATGCCATAGATAAGGACAGGAAAGATGAAAAGTATACGTTTTAAATTAATTTTTATATATTTTATATTAGTTTTTATCGTTATGATAATAAGTGGTACTTTTATAATATTTACTATACAAAAACAAGAAACTAGCAAGGTGGAAGATGAGCTTAAAAGCTTTTCAAAAGCTATAAAAGAACAAATAATAGACCAATACGAAGATATAAATGATTTTCAAACAGGCTTTACAGACCTTTTTATGAAAAGAGTTTTTACACAAAACATACAAGGGGCTATAATAGATAAAGATGGCAAAACTATTGCAGGGACTAACTTTTCTGAAACACAAGGCCCTTACCAATATAAAAACTCTACGGTTATATCAGCTTTAAATGGAAAAGAAAAATTTGAAAAATCTAAAAAAAGCCTAGATGAAAACTTAGATATAAACGAATGGCTATGCTATGCACAGCCTGTTTTAGATGATGATAACAATTTACAATATGTAATTTATGTACAAACAGATGCTACCAATATAAACGAAACATTAAAGCAAACTACAAGTACTATAGGGTTTGCCGTTATAATAGCTTTAGTTTTAGCTATAACTTTAGGAAGTATGTTTTCTACAACTATAACATCGCCTATATCTCTTCTTACAAGAAAGGCTAATTTGCTAGCTAAAGGACATTTAGAGCAACATATAATAGTTCGAGGTGAAGATGAGATAGGGCAACTTACAAGAAGCTTTAACCATATGGCAAGAGAGCTTAGGAAAACTGTTTCTGAAATGGAAAATGAAAACAACAAGCTAGAAATAGTTTTACATAATATGACAGATGGGGTTGTAGCTTTTGATGAGCTAGGTAGCCTTATACACGCTAACAAAGAATTTTATGAGCTTATGGGGCTAGATGAAGAAGAAAATTACAAAATAAACCTAGATTATTTCTTACGTAAAATAAATTTAGCTAAAAACCAAATAAGGCTTAATAAAAATACAGAAATATTAATAGATGAAAATGGGAAATATATACAAGTTGTGCTTATACCTTATACAGATAAAAATAACTTTATAGAAGGTATAATGATAGTTTTAAAAGACATTACAAAGCAAAAAAAACTAGACGATATGCGAAAAGAATTTGTTGCTAACGTTTCTCACGAAATAAGAACTCCTATTACAACTATAAAAAGTTACACAGAAACACTTTTAGAAGGTGCTTTAGAAGATAAAGAGCTAGCAATAGACTTTTTAAACACAATAAACGAAGCATCTGATAGAATGAAGTTTTTAACAGATGACCTTTTAGAGCTTTCTCGTTTAGATGGTGGTAAAATTAGCTTTAACTTTAAAATTAGTAATTTATATGACATAGTTGTAGGTTGTGTTAAGCAAAATATAATTATAGCTAGCAAGAAAAACCAACAAATAGTATTAAATGAACCTTTAAATAAGCAAATGCTTGTAATGGTTGATACAGGAAGGATAAATCAAGTTTTAAATAACATTTTATCTAATGCCATTAAATATAGCTATGAAAACACAACTATAGAAATAAATATAGATGAGCTAGAGGATAACTTTATAGTTAATATAAAAGATAATGGCATAGGCATACCAAAAGAAGATTTAGGAAGGATATTTGAAAGGTTTTATCGTGTTGATAAGGCAAGGAGCAGAGCTATGGGAGGTAACGGGCTTGGCCTATCTATTGCAAAAGAAATAATGCAAGAGCATAACGGAGATATAAAAGCCTATAGCAAAATAGGAGAAGGTACAACTATGCAGGTTATATTTAAAAAATATAAAGAAAGAGAAAACATAGAAAATACATTAAAATTTAACTATGAAAATCAAAATTTCTAACATAATCCTTCTAAAAATAACATTTTTTTATATTATTAGTAATTTATGTAATTTAAAAGTAAAGTGATTGTAACATAATTGTAACAATAGTGGTGTATAATATTACCATATAATAATATAGCTAGTAAAGGAGGTCTGTTATGAAAAAATTAATTTTAACATTATCTACAATTTTTCTTTTAGTTTTTACAAATAGTTTTTTTGTATTTGCAGAATCTAATACTAGTCAAGTGAATTTTGCTATAACTAGTGGTCTAGAATCTAAAACCACTTTCGATAAAACTAGAACTATTACAGGTAAAGCAGATGAAAAATCTATTGTTACTATTAGTGTTTATGAAAAAACTCTTGAAAAAGAAGAAGAACTAAAAGAAATAGAAACATATAAGATAGTGGTTGGGGCATCTGGATATTTTAGCCAAACCATAAACCTTAATGTTGGAGAAAATGTTATAAAAATAAGCGTTAAAGATAAAAACAACAACACAGATACTATATCAGAATCTATCAATCGTAAAAAAAGTGAGATAAAAAATGAACTAGAACAAGCTGTTATCTTACCTAGGGTGAGAAAATAGCCAAAGCTTAAAGGTGATAATATGTATTTAAGTAAATGGAAAACTTTTATTATAATTTTTTTAGTGTTTTTAGCTATTTATCAAACTACAGGGCTATGGTTTGAAAATTTTTCAACCCATAGCCTTTTTTACTTAATAAAAAATGAAGATGATAAAGCTAATATGCAAAAAGATACTATGTATTTAACAGAAAGTATATTAATAAATACTGGCAATAATAAATTTATAAAAAAATATAACAATATATCTAATGCAGACTATAAAAAGGTATTTGATGAAGCTATAAGTTTATGTATTGAAAAAGGAGATTTCTCTTATATACAACAATTTAACATAAATGAAATATTAAATAACAAATCCGTTATATACACTTATGACTTTACATTTAAAGGGGAAGATATGTCTAAAGTTTTTAACTTTAAAGGAAGCCATATATCAAAAATTAAACAGTTTGATACTATAATAATTATGCCTATATTAGAAGAAAAATACAATATTAAAACTATACTTTTATGCTCTAAAACTTTAAATGCTTATGAGCTTAAAATATCTAAAGATAGCTTAAACCAAAGTATAACTAATATTATAAATGATTTTGGTAACTTTGAACAAAAAGATTTTTATTATATATCTAGCGAAGAAAGTGGCATATCTTTGTTTAACAGTAATCAATTTTTAATAAAAGCTAAAGAAAGTGTGTTTAATACCAATAGTATAGCAGTAACAAACCCTTTAGAGCAAGATGGAGGCATTTTGTTATCTGAAAGTGAAAAATATGTAGATATATTTTTTGATAACCCTATTACAAAGGTTAGCTCTTTTATTAATAATACTTATACCTATAATGATGAAAACGTTATTGTTAAGTATTATCCAAATGGGGTATTAGAATATGTTAAATATAAAGGAAGCACAAGTGCAGATAAACAATCTAGCTCTTATAGCGTTGCGTTACAGTTTTTGGCTAAAGATACTAACATAAAAAATGAATACTATTTATCTAATTATAAAATAGAAGATAATAAAATTATATTTTATTTTGATTATAAAATAAACAATCTTCCTATCATACTGTCTAAACAAAAAATGGAAGAAACTAATATGGAAAGTATGATAGAAATTACAATAGAAGATAACAGCGTATCTAAATACAGACGAATAGTTTATGATTTTACCATAGATGAAAGCCTTCAAACTATAGAAAAGTCTTTTATAGAGGCTATAGACAGCTTAATATTAAACATAGATACAAAAGTTGAACATATAGATGAAATGAAATTATGCTATAGCTTTAATGATATAGAAGAGCCTGTTTATATAAAATGGTTTATAAATATAAATGATACAATATATTATGAAGATGTAGCATATGGAGGGTAAATATGGATACAAAGCTAGCCAAAAACTATACTATAATATTTTTATTAGTACTAAATATATTGTTATTTGCTATTAGTTTTTTTTTAGAAGAAAAATATAAAATAACAAAAGAACAAGAAGATACAATAATATCTTATCTTGAAAAAGAAAACGTAAAAATATATACTAAAATACCTAAAAAATATTTGCCTATGCCTAAAATTACTATGAAAAAAACGAAGCACGATAACCTTTTGTTGCAAAACATATTTTTTGATACTAACAATACTGTTACTAGAACAGAAAGGTTTGAAGACACAATATTTAAACAAGATAATAAAACATTAAAGGTAAATAACTTGTTTGTACATTTTAGTGATTTAGATAAAAAACAAGGGTTTTTATATGATAAAGAAAACTGTATAAATGTTGCTGAAAGATACAAAGAAAGTTTAGAAGATATTTATGGAAAAATGTATCTGGATAGGGCAACAGATGAAAAAGAATATTACTTTATATCTTATATACAAAAAACAGATGGATACAAAATTTTTAATAACACATTAAATATAAAGGTTTACAAAGATGGAGAGATAGAGCTATACTTTAATAACTATTCAAAAAAAGATGTTTTAAGTAAAAAGCTTAATATATGTTCTCCAGATGAGGCTATATACACCTTTGTTAAAGAAATAAAAAACTTAATACCTGACCAAGAAATATATATAAGACAAATAGATTTAGGATATTATCTTAAAATAAATGATGAAAATATAAATCTATCTTTTGAGCCTTATTATAGATTTTATATAAAGGATAATAGTGAACCTTTTTATGTAAATGCTTATACCAATACATTTGAATATGAAAATATTGTATTTAATACAGAAGAAATATTCTAAAAAATGTTAATATTTTAAAATATTTACCGATATATAATATGTAAGATATAAGATATACAATATATAATATATAATACAGGGAGGTAATTATATGGTAAATAATATTTTTAAAGCTTCTACTACCTATGTGCCTACATATAAAAATTTAAAAGAAAATAAAAACAAGGAAGTTGAAAATGGCAATAAAAACGAAGGTGTAGATAAGCCAGAAAATAACACAGATAAATATGACAAATATGTTGATTTATCTAAAACACAAAGAAATAAAGAGCTATCTTATATGATAAGCCAAGCAGAAAACCAAACTAAAAATTTTGAAAAATTAGTTTCTAGTATTTTCCAAAAACAGTCTAACAAAGCAGGTCTTATTAATATGGCTTACAATGGAAATTTAAAAAATTTCTATAAAAACTTAACTGTAGATGCAAAAA
Source organism: uncultured Clostridia bacterium (assembly GCA_944381435.1). Lineage (GTDB taxonomy): Bacteria > Bacillota > Clostridia > Lachnospirales > CAG-274 > Tyzzerella. The sequence continues at coordinate 93,515 of CALWLD010000003.1, read as the reverse complement.
CTATTGAACAAGCTAAAAAAGACATATCAGAAGATGGTTATTACGGTGTTAAACAAACATCAGACAGAATATTAAGCTTTGCAAGAGCAGTTGCAGGTGATGACCCTAAAAAGCTACAACAAATGCGTGATGCTGTAGAAAAAGGCTTTAAACAAGCAGAAAAAATGTGGGGAGATAAGCTTCCAGAAATATCACAACAAACTTATGACAAAGTTATGGAAACTTTTGATAAATGGCAAGGTAAAGATACATCAGGTCAAAAATAAGTTATATGAAATATATTAAAAAGACATAGACATTAATTGTGTATGTCTTTTTTGATGCAGTATTTAGAAATTATGTATATAAAAAATATATATAACTAAATCAATTTTTTGAATACTTTGCGTTAAAAACAGCTACTTCTAAAATTTAATATAAAAAACCTATATAAATTTTAATTAACTAAATTAAGTGGTACATTAATTGTAATTAATAAATAAAAAATAATATTAAAATATTTAATTTAAAGTTGACTTTTTATAGCTAAGGTTATAAAATTGTAAGATGAGGCAATTATTTGCTTATTTTGTAAAAAAATAAATTTAGGAGGCTTAATATGTCTAATAAAGATAACCAAAATTCTCAACCAATTTTTAATGAAGATATTACCAAGAATTTAGTAAAAAAAATTTTAGATGACAATGTAGAAAATAACATAGAAGAAGATACAAGAGAAAATACATCTAGCTTTAATATAGAATATGAAGAATATGACGACTACGAAGATTATGATGATGGATATGATGAATACGAAGAAGAAACAGAAAGAAGATACACAAGAAGAGAACAACCTAAAAATAGAAGAGAAAACCAATATAGAAAAAACATAGAAATGTATGGTAAAGACTTTTTTGATGATGAAGATGACTATGGTTATGACGAATCACCATCTTCTATAATAGGGAAGGTTATATCATTTTCTATTATAATAGTTTTAACTATATCTACAACCTTTTTAGCATTTAGCTTAGTTAAAACAAAAAATGAACTTACAGAGGCTAAAGCTCAAATAGAAGAATTATTAGATGATAAAGTTGAAACAGAAAATAAAATAGCAGAAGAAGCATTAAAAAATGAAAATGAAAGCTTAAAAGCAGAAAATGAAAGCTTAAAGGCTAATTCAGGAGAAAAATCTACAGATAAAGCAACAGAACAAACTACTGTTAAAAATAATAACACAAACAATACAACAACAGGTAACACTTCTTCAAATAATAGTAATAATTCTACAGTATCTGAATATATTGTTAAAGAGGGAGACGTTATTTGGAATATTAGTAAGCAAGTATATGGAAATGGCGCTCATTATCAAAAAATATTAGATGCTAATAAGCTTACAGAAAACAGTGTTTTAAAACCAGGGCAAAAGCTTATTATACCAAAGCTTAACTAGGAGGAAATATGGATTATAATAACCTAACTTTATCAGAGCTTAGAGAGAAGGCTAAAGAAAGAAATATAAAATCTATTACAACATATAAAAAAGATGAGCTTATAAAGCTTTTGCAAGATTTTGAAGAAGAACAACAAGTTAAAGAAGAAGAGCAAATGGACAAGCCTTATAATGCTCAATTTGATAAGGCAACATATTTAAAAGAGCTAGATAGTGGCATTGAAGCAGAAGGTATACTTGAAGTTTTATCAGATGGTTATGGTTTTTTAAGAAGTAACAATTATCTTTCAGGTTCTAATGATATTTATGTATCACCAGCACATATTAGAAGGTTTAATTTAAGAACAGGTGATTTTATAAAAGGTACACTTCGCATACCTAAAGAAAATGAAAAATTTCCAGCACTTTTATTTGTAAAAACAGTAAACGGAGATTTAGCAACATCTATAACTACAAGACCTAATTTTGAAAAGCTAACACCTATATATCCAGAAGAAAAGCTACAACTAGAAATAAATCAAAATAGCCTTGCAGGCAGGATAATAGATATAGTTTGTCCTATAGGTAAAGGGCAACGTGGTATGATAGTTGCACCTCCTAAAACAGGAAAAACAACTCTTTTAAAAACTATTGCAAACTCTATAATAAAAAATCACCCAGAGGTACATTTGATTGTGCTTTTGATAGATGAAAGACCAGAAGAGGTTACAGATATGCAACGTTCTATTATAGGCGATAATATAGAAGTTGTATATTCTACATTTGATGAACAACCAGACCATCATAGACGAGTTGCCGAAATGGTTTTAGAGCGTGCTAAAAGGCTTGCAGAGCAAGGAAAAGATTTGGTAATATTATTAGATAGTATAACTAGGCTTTCTAGAGCTTACAATATTTTAACACCATCTAGCGGAAGAACGTTATCAGGTGGCTTAGACCCTGCCACATTATATATGCCTAAAAAATTTTTTGGAGCAGCAAGAAACATAGAAGAAGGAGGAAGCCTTACTATCCTTGCAACAGCTTTAGTTGACACAGGTAGCAAAATGGACGATGTTATATTTGAAGAGTTTAAAGGTACAGGAAATATGGAGCTTGTATTAGATAGAAAGATTGCTGAAAGACGAATTTTTCCTGCTGTTGATATAGCAAAATCTATCACAAGAAAAGAAGAACTTTTATTAGACAAAGATTATTTAGAGGCTTCTTATAAAATTAGAAAATATCTAGGTAACAACCAAATGCAAAATATAGATATAACAGAAAAAATACTTTCTATGTTAAAAACTACAAAGGACAACCAAGAGTTTTTCAATATTTTACAAAAATGTGAAATAAACTAACTTTATAGGTGGCATATATGCACAAAAGGATAATTATTTTTTTAATGTTATCTTTGGCTTTGATAGATTGCTCTAAAGAAAATAAAAAAGAAGAAATAGATATACAAATAGGTAATTCTTCAATATTTAAAGAGGAAGATATAGACCAAGCTATAAATTATGTAAAAGAAAACTTTTTTATAGGAGCTAAAATATTAAAAATATATTATGATGAAGAGCTTAGCAATAAAATCTTAAGTATAGATGATTTATATAAAGATATGGAAAAAGAAAATAAAATTGTAATTTTTACAGATTTCTATGTTGAAAAAGAAGGGGACAACCCTGTCTTTAGCAAAGGCACTTACAACGGATATGCTTGGGTTTTTAAAAGAGAAAATAACAAAAGCAACTGGGAGCTAATAAACCAAGGGTTTTAGTTAAAAAATGCTTGCCATATATTGTTTTATATGATATAATTTATTTGTTATGTTAATATAGAGATGCCAAAATGTATCTCAATTTTTAAGAAAGAGGTGTTTTACAATGAGAGAAGGAATTCATCCAGAATACTTTCAAGCAAAAGTAAAATGTAACTGTGGTAACGAGTTTGTAGCTGGTTCTACAAACGAAGAAATTCGTGTTGAGGTTTGCTCTAAATGCCACCCTTATTACACTGGTAGCCAAAAACTTTTATTAGATGCTGGCGGTCGTGTTGATAAATTCAACAAAAAATACGGTAGAGCTAATCAATAATTTCTTAACTAAAAAATTTAAAACGATTAATTTTATAGATGCTTTATCTATAATTTAAGGCTGTAGGTTCTACAGTCTTTTTTTTATATAAAATAAGGCATATATAGTTGATAAATTTTAGATATAAAAATAAGATAATCTTATAAGGTTATTAAATGGAAAATTAAAGAGGATACTTAAGATTATCGTTATAAATAAAAGGTTTATATTTAATTTATATACAAAAAGTTTAGATTAATAAAAGTACTTCTCAATTAAAAACTTTACAAAAATTTTACAAAAAATATATATATATTGATATTAATATAAAAATAAATGTTATATAATACACTTGAATTAAAAATATTAAAAAATTTGGAGAGATGACTATGAAAAAAATATTTAAATTCTTATTAACAACAACATTAGTTTTCACAACATTAGTTGGCTGTGGCACAGCTGCTACAAATGACACAACTGCTACAAACGATACAGAGCAAGCTAACAATGCTGATGAAAGTAGCACTGTTGATTTAAGTGGAAGCATAACAATGAATGGCTCTACATCTATGGAAAAATTAGCAAATTCATTATCAGAAGTATTTATGCAAAAATATCCTAATGTTACAGTTACAGCTCAGTTTACAGGTTCTAGTGCTGGTGTAGAAGCAGTTACTAACGGAACAGTAGATATTGGTAACTCTTCTAGAAATTTAAAAGATGAAGAAAAAGAAAAAGGTATTGTAGAAAATATAGTAGCTATTGATGGTATTGCAACTATAACTAACCCAGAAAACACTGTTTCAAATTTAACTTTAGACCAACTTAAAGGTATATATGATGGTACAATAAAAAATTGGAAAGAAGTTGGCGGAGAAGATATGGGCATAGTTGTTATAGGTAGAGAAGCAGGCTCTGGTACTAGAGGTGCTTTTGAAGAAATTTTAGATTTAGAAGACAAATGTGTTTATACTCAAGAAATAGATTCTACAGGTGCAGTTGTAGGTAAAGTAGAATCTACACCAGGTTCTATTGGTTATGTATCTTTAGACGTTATACATAATTCAACTGCAAAACCTTTAAGCCTTGACGGTGTTGAACCAACAGCAGAAAATATAAAATCTGGAGAATATATGCTTTCTCGTCCATTCGTTATGGCAACTAAAGGAGAAATATCAGAACAAAAACCAGAAGTACAAGAATTATTTAACTTCTTAAATAGTGCAGAAGGTAAAGATTTAATAGAAAAAGTTGGTTTAGTTGCATTAAATTAATTTAATAAAAAATTAGGTTTATAAAGAAGAATATAATAAATTTTTATTATATTCTTCTTTAAATAATTTTATTTAATAGAAAGGCAATTTAATATGGATACAAATGAAAATAAAAGTATTTTTTCTAAGAATAAAAATAATGCCATTTTAGAAAAAAGTATGCATATAATTTTTTTGGTATGTTCTTTAGCGGCTATTATAGCAGTTTTTGCTATAACTATTTATATGATTATAGCTGGTACACCTGCTATATTTAAAATAGGTATAAAAGATATGCTATTTAATACAGTTTGGAAACCAACAGCAGAAACACCATCTTTTGGTATAGCATATATTATTTTAACATCTATAGTAGGTACATTTTTATCAATACTTATAGGTGTTCCTATAGGTGTTCTTACGGCGGTGTTTTTATCTGACATAGCAGGAAAAAAATCATATAAAATTATAAAGCCTTGTATAGAGCTTTTAGCAGGTATACCTTCTATAATATATGGTTTATTTGGTCTTTTAATAATAAACCCTATAATATATAAAATAGAGCTATACTTGTTTAAAAATGACCCTAATCATCAATTTACAGGTGGAGCTAACCTTTTAGCAGCAATATTAGTTTTAGCTATAATGATTTTACCAACTGTTATAAATGTTAGCGAAACAGCTTTAAGGGCAGTGCCTGTTAGCTTAAAGCAAGCCTCTTTGGCACTAGGTGCTACATATGTACAAACTATATTTAAAGTGTGTATACCAGTTGCCAAGTCAGGTATAATAACAGCGATAGTATTAGGTATTGGTAGAGCTATAGGTGAAGCTATGGCAATAGTGTTAGTTTCTGGTAATACTGTTAACCTGCCTTTACCATTTAATTCTGTAAGGTTTTTAACAACTGGTATAGTATCAGAAATGTCATATTCTTCCGGTTTACATAGACAAGCATTATTTACAATAGGCCTTGTATTATTTGTATTTATAATGGTAATAAACATAATTATAAATAGAATATTAAAGAAGGGGGATAAATAATGGAAAATAGTATATATAATAAAAAAACTAGACCTTTAGATAATATTTTACTTGGGCTAATATATTTATCTATGATAGTAACAGTAACTATATTATTATGGATAATAGGATATGTAACATATAGAGGTATATCTAAGGTTAATTGGCAATTTATATCTACAGTCCCTTCTACTATTAACGAAACTTTTGGTATATTAGGTAATATAATTAATACATTATATATTATAGTTATTACGTTATTAATAGCTTTACCGATTGGGATAGGCTCTGCTATATATTTAAATGAATATGCTAAAAATAAGAAGTTTGTACGTGTTATAGAGTTTACAACAGAAACATTAGCAGGTATACCTTCTATAATATATGGTCTTTTTGGTATGGTATTTTTTGGCATAACTTTAAACCTGAAATTTTCAATCTTATGCGGAAGCTTAACCCTTACCATAATGATTTTACCTGTTATAATAAGAACAACTACAGAATCTTTAAGAACAGTGCCTAAAGGATATAGAGATGGTGCAATAGGTATTGGTACTACAAAATGGTATATGATAAGAACTATTATATTACCTAGTGCAGCTCCTGGTATAGTAACAGGGACTATCCTTGCAATAGGTAGAATAATAGGTGAATCAGCAGCATTGTTATTTACAGCAGGTAGTGTTTATCTATTGCCTAGAACCCTTTTTACACATATTTTTAGTTCTGGTGGAACGCTTACAATACAAATGTATCTTAGTATGTCTAAAGCAGAATATGATAATGCGTTTGGTATAGGTTTTGTATTATTATGCTTGGTATTTTTACTTAATATCATTACAAAGCTTATATTAAAAGGTGGCAAAAAATAATTGATGAAAGAGGAATAAAAATGGAAAATAATACTAAAATTTCTGTTGAAAACTTAAATTTATATTATGGTGCACATCACGCACTTAAAGATATAAATATGAACATAGTAAATGGTAAGATAACTGCTTTTATAGGCCCTTCTGGCTGCGGGAAATCTACTTTTTTAAAAACACTTAACAGAATGAACGACCTTGTAGAAAACGTTAAAATAGATGGTAAAATATTATTAGATGGAGAAGATATATATTCTCCTAAAGTTGATACTACCCTTCTTAGAAAAAAAGTTGGTATGGTTTTTCAACAACCAAACCCATTTCCTATGAGCATATATGATAACATTGCTTATGGGCCTAGAATACACGGTATAAAATCTAAAGCAGTTTTAGATGAAATAGTGGAAACAAGCTTAAAAGGAGCAGCTATTTTTGATGAGGTTAAAGATAGATTAAAAAAATCTGCTTTAGGTTTATCTGGTGGGCAACAACAAAGGCTTTGTATAGCTAGAGCTTTAGCTGTTAAGCCAGAAGTTTTATTAATGGACGAACCAACATCAGCCCTAGACCCAATATCTACTATAAAAATAGAAGAGCTTATGGCAGAGCTGAAAAAAGAATATACAGTTGTTATAGTTACCCATAATATGCAACAAGCAGCTAGGATATCAGATTATACTTCATTTTTCTTAGTAGGTGAAATGGTAGAGATGGGAACAACAGATGATATATTTTCAAGACCGAAAGATAAAAGAACAGAAGATTATATTACAGGAAGATTTGGATAATATTAATTGTGATTTTAAATTAGGAGGGATAATATGCCTGGTAGACTTGGATTTCAAAATGAAATAGAAAAACTAAATGTAGAGCTTATAAGAATGGGAACTTTAATAGAAGAAGCTATAGAAAATGTAATTATAGCTTTTAAAAAACAAGACCATAGCTTGGCTAAAGAGATTATAAAAAAAGATAGAGAGATAGATGATGCAGAAAAATCAATAGAAAGCCATTGCTTATCTTTAATATTACGTCAACAACCAGTTGCTAAAGACTTAAGGATAGTTTCTACTGCTTTAAAAATGGTTACAGATATGGAAAGAATAGGAGACCACGCATCAGACATAGCTAGTATTATTTTAAAAATGGACGGTGACCACGTTTTTGAAATAGTAGAGCATATTCCAGAAATGGCTTTACTTGCAAAAAAAATGGTTAAAGGTGCCATTGAAGCTTTTGTTAAAGGCGATACAGAGCTTACTAAAAAAATAATAGAGATAGATGATGAAGTTGATAACTTATTTACAAAAGTTAAATCTGAAGTTATAGAAATGATAAAAAAATCTAACGATTTATCAGATATGTGCATAGATTTCCTTATGATTGCTAAATATTTTGAAAGAATAGGAGACCACGCAGAGAATATTTGTGAATGGGTAGAATTTAATGAAACAGGGGAATATAAAAATAGTAGGATATTATAATATATATAAGATATTTAATTAAATTTGTTTTGTTATAATATTTACTATATATTAAATAAAACTATTAATTTAAGATTTTTATAATTTATAAGTTTTGAAAGTTTTAAGGGTGTAGATAAAGTCTATGCCCTTTTTATTAATTACAATTAAGGTACGACTTAATTTATTTAATTAAAATTTATATACGGCTTTTTGTATTAAATTTTAGTTAAATAAATTTTAGGAGTGCCTGTTTTTGAATACAAAGTATTCAAAAAATTGATTTTTCCATAATTTATTAATATATATAAATATAGACATATTACAATATGGTTACAAATATTAATAAATTGTAAAAAAATATGTTTTAACCTTGAAAATAAGGCTATATTTTGATATACTTTAATACGATTAATATTTTGGGAGTTTAAGTATGAAAAATTTAGAAAATAAGTATAAAAAGAAGTTTTTTAAAATATCTACAACTATGGTCAGTATATTTTTAATAGGTTTACTATTTATCTTTTTTGGATATAAATTTTTAAGTGCAGACCAAGCTTATGACCCTTCTAAACAAAGAGATTCTACCTTAATTACAGAAAAAGAAATAAAACAGCAGGTAGAGCAAACATCTAATGGGATATTTACCCCTCCTATAAGAACAAATATTTTAATAACAGGTGTAGATGAGCAAGAAAGCCTAACAGATGTTATAATGGTTGCTAGCTATATTAGCACAACAGGGGAGATAAATTTATTATCTATACCTAGAGATACATACATATCTTTCAAAGGAGATGATTTAACTGCTCTTAGAGATATAAATAGAGGTGCACCTAGCTATATGAAAATGAACTCTGTTTATGCTTATACAAAAAAAAGCGGAATGTCTTTTTTACAGTCTAGTGTAGAATCTATGTTAGGTATAAAAATAGATTATTACGTAAAAGTTGACTTAGATGCCTTTGTATCTATTGTAGATGCCGTTGGAGGAATATATTTTGATGTTCCAGAAGGTGGTCTTAGATACAGTGACCCAACCCAAGATTTATATATAAACCTTAAAGAAGGAAGACAACTTTTAGATGGTAAGCAAGCAGAAGGCTTAGTTCGTTTTAGAAAAGGATATGCAGCACAAGATTTAAAGCGTGTTGAAGTGCAACAACAATTTATAAAAGAATTTATAACTCAAATTTTAGATAAGGAAACTTTAATGAGCAACTTAGGAGATATTATTTTAAACCTTATAAAATATGTAGAGACAGATTTTGACGTGGCAGACGTACCTAAATATTTAACAGTTATTCCTAACATAGATACTAACAAAATGAACACAGCAACACTTCCAGGAACATCTCAAACGATAGATGGTTTATCTTACTATGTAATGGATAGCGAGGCTACAAATGAGATTATTGACAGATTTTTCTATGGGAACACAGACCCAGATAAAGAAATTGTTACAGAAACAAGCCAAACAGAAACTACTAATTAATAAGAATAACAGGAGGGACTTATGAAAAGAAAAATTTTAACGTTAGCTTTAGCCATATCTTTAAGCTTATCTACATTTATGCCTAAAGATGTTTTTGCAGATTCTAATTTGTTATATATAGATAAAGAAGTTCAAACTATAACAGATGGTCTTACTTATGAAAAAAGTGAGCGTTTATATAAATCAGGTTGGAAAGATGTACACGTTTTAATAGCAGATTTAACAAACCCTAACATAGATATAGAAATATTAGATTCTAACACAGAGCACGGGCTTAAAAAAAATGTTGAAACTCTTACAAAGGAAAATAATGCTGTAGCAGGTATAAATGCAGATTTTTTTGGCTCTGGAAATCCTGGTTCTAGTATGGGGCAAATAATAGTAGATAATAACGTAAAAGAAGCACAAAATTATTATAATGCATCTGTTAATAAATATGCTGGTGTATTTTTAGATAAATATGGTAATGCATTTATAGATTATATAAAATCTAATTTAAGGCTATATAACGATAAGGTTTCTTTAGAATTGCAAGCTAAAAATAAAATAACAGATTTTAAAAAACCTATTTATTTTGATAGAACTGCTATAACTAGCACAGCAGATTTAGATAAAAGAAGAAATGATTTATTTAAAATAGTTGTTCAAGATAAAAAGATTGTTAAAAAAGCAGGTGCAGGAGAAGTTGTAGAAATACCAGAAAATGGCTATATAATAGTTATGGATAAGACAACTGCATCAGAAAAGTTAGCTTTATTTAACGTAGGTGATAGCTTAACATTTACAGAAAGTTATCAATTTGTATTTAGAGAAGACAAAAATATATCAGAAGTTACAACAGGTATATCAGCAGGTGGTGAAATTTTAAGAGATGGTAGAGCCATATCTACAGGGCTTGCTATATCACCTCAATCTAGAAATCCTCGAAGTGCTGTTGGTGTAAATAAAGAAAAAAATAAGCTTATATTGGTTGCAGTTGATGGACGAGGAGAGAGCATAGGTGCTACTCAAGATGAAATGGCTAATATACTTTTAGAATATGGTGCTTATGATGCTATACATTTAGATGGTGGTGGCTCTACAACAGTTGCATTAAGAGAAGAAGGAGAAAGAGATGTTAAAATAGTAAATGATGTTTCAGATAGCTCTCCTAGGTTGGTACCTAATGCAATAGGTGTTAAATCTACTAACCCTACAGGTGATGTTGCCTCTTTATTAGTTACCATTGATAAAAAAGATGAAGAAGCTATCCTTGCAGGACAAACTTATACATTAAAAGTAACAGGTGTAGATGCTTTTAAAAATCCTGTTGACATAGACCCAAACCAAGTTGTATATACTTTTTCTAACGAAACAGACGGAACTATAAATGGTAGCTACTTTTTATGCAATAATTCAGGAGAATTTACAATAAATGCAAGCTATCCTAACGGAGCAACAGGACAAGTTACCTTTAAGGCAGAAGAACCTTTATCTGCTATTATTCCTAAGGCTAGCAAAACATCTTTATATATAGGAGAAAGCTCTGCACTTTCTTTAGAGGCTGTTAATATAGATGGTTTCTCTAAAGGTGTTGATAGCTCTCAGGTAAGCTGGAGCGTTAATGATGCTAATTTAGGTTATATACAAAATGGTAACTTCTATGCTAAAGCAGAAGGTGTTGCTACATTAACAGCTACTTATAATAACATTAGTGCATCTATAACTATTGCTATAGGTAGCAGTCCAGCTCCTGTTACATCTTTTGAAGAAACAAGAAACTTATTTATGATGTATTTCCCAGCAGATAAAACGGTATCTGGTGGTGCAGGCATTACAAATTCTGTAGCTTATGATGGTAAGAACAGCCTTTTATTAAGCTATAACTTTAAAGAAAATGTACCAACTCCTCAAGCTAGCTATGTTTGCTTTGAAAGACAGCCTATAAATATAGCAGGTACACCAAATGCTATACAAATGCAGATAAAAGGTGATGGTAGCGGTAATATGGTAAAAATGGTTCTTAAAGATAAAAATAACAAAGAATATGTTTTACCTGTTTTAGATAGTATGACATCTAAAGATTGGGTTACTGCTAGCGTTAATATACCAGCAGGTGTTGCTTATCCTATAAGAATAGATAAGCTATATGTTGCTACATTAAATACCACTGCTAAAGAAAGTGGCACTATATATATTGATGGTGTAAATGCTATGAGCAAACGTACAGACGGCGGTGTTTTAACAAATGCTTATAAAGACCCTCTTAACCAAGAAATAAGCCAAACTGCACCTACAGGGGCAGAAGAGGATATAAATGTTTTTGGACAAACTGCTACAAAGCCACATTCTAACTCTAAAACAGTATTACAAGATAGCATAAACGCTATGAAGCCTAATGCAAGAGCTATGGTTTTTGCAGGTTCTACAAACCTTGAAGGCATAAACACAGGGGTTAGCACTGTTTCTTGGAATAATAAATACACTACTACAAACACTAGCTATTTATCTATCATAAATCTGGCTACTAAAAGTGGAGTTATGCGTACAGAAAGCCCAGACCAATGGAGATGGTTACAAAGCTATTTAGAAAACCAAAGTAAAAATAACATTTTAATAAATATGGATAAAAATATATGGGATAAAAACAATGGACTTACAGGCACTAGAGAAAATGAACTTTTCCATAAAATTTTAAAAGATTTTGTAGCTAAAACAGGTAAAAACGTAATAGTTGTATCTGCTGTATCTGACAAAACAAATGTTATGGTTAAAGATGGTGTTAGATATATTACATTAAATGGCTTAACAAATAGCGAACCTAATAACTTAAATAATTATAAATATTTAAAAATAAGAGCTAGTGAAAATGACTTAAAATACGAAATATGCAATGTATATAATAAATAATTAGTTTTTATATTAAAAAAGTCGTAAATAAATTAATATATAAAAAAGGTATAGAATCTTTTCTCTATACCTTTTTTTCTATTTATAAAAGTAAACATATATAAAAAAATTTTTGTTGAGAATATAAAAATATTTATTTTTTTTAAAAAAAATTTATGATTTTTAACATTATTAAATTTTTTTATTATTAACTTTGATAAATAGCTATCAGAATGATTATAGTTTTTAAAACTATTTATATATCCTAAGATATATTTAGGTGGTAAATTAAAAGTATTTAATATACAATCTATTTTAGTTAGCTTTAAATGTTTTATTAAACAAGAAGGAGCTAAAACCTCACAGGCAAATAGGTTAGCCTCCATTTCTTGAAAAAGATTATTTAAGTCGCAAGTTTTATGTTTTAATAAAATATGACCTATTTCGTGAAGTATGCTAAATATCATTTCCTTTTTTTCTATAGTATTATTATAAAATATAAAGATTTCATTTTTATAATAATATGTAAAGGCTTGTAAATGCATTTTATCTAACAAATTGCTAATTTCTATAAACTTTATATTTTTAGAATAGCAACCTAGATTCCAATTATTTTTCTTGCAAATATCTTTTAATATTTTTAAGTTTATTTCTATATTATATATATTATTTTGTAATAAAAAATAATATGCAATTTCCCTTGTATCCATAAAACCTCCAAGATGTATTAAAAATATTTTTTACATACATTATATGACAAAAAATAGTATAATACAATTAGTATTAAATATTAAATTATAAAAAACTTGTAAAATTATAAAAAATAAATTATAATATATATATAGAATAGAAAAGGAGAGGTGCTTATGTTAATTTGTAAAGTTGTTCGCGAAGTTGCTACTGGTAATGTATACAAGACTATATTCCCTCACGCAATAAAATATTTTGGGGTTACCAACAACCCTATGGCAGTTCAAAAAACCACTAATGAAAAAGCTACTGGTACTTATAGAATAAGCATTAGAACGTTAGATAGAAAAGAATATCATTTAACAGATGAAAGCTTCAATTATAATGCAGTATGTTTATTGGCAGAGCTTGTAGAAGCTAAAATGGGGCTTAGAGTTTTAAAAGATAGGCATATAAAGGTATTAGATAAATTAACTGAAGAAGATAGGGCATTTTTTACAGATATAAAAGAAGGTGCCGTTATGATACACTCTGAAAAGCTTAATGAAACTCTAAAACAAATAGAAAAAATATTAACAAAATAATTTTTATGAAAATTATAAATATGAAAATTCTAAAAGAGGTAGATTTTATCTACCTCTTTTAGAATTTTTTAAAAGTTATAATTTAAACTTTAAATTATTAGTAATAATCTTTAATTTTTATTTAATATTAAAATAAAATTTTTAAGAAAGTCTATTTTTAAAATCTTCATATCCAAATTTTTTTATTAATTTAACACCGTCATTTTGAGTGTTAAAATATATAGAAGGTAAGTTTATACCGTTAAAAGTATTGTTTTTAACCATAGAATAAATTGCCATATCGCAAAATACTAATTTATCTCCTTCTTTTAAAGGCTCTTTAAAAGAATAATCTCCTATAACATCACCAGATAGGCAAGTAGGACAGCCAAGACGATAAGTATATTCATATTCATTAGCTTCTCCAGAACCTATTATTTTAGGTCTATAAGGCATTTCTAAAACATCAGGCATATGACAAGTTGCAGAAGTATCTAAAATAGCTATATCCATACCGTTTTGCATAACATCTAAAACGCTTGAAACTAAAAATCCTGTATTTAATGCTATAGCCTCTCCAGGTTCTAAATAAACATCTATATTATATTTGTTTTTTATAAACATAATACATTCTATAAGGGTATCTATGTCATAATCTTCTCTTGTGATATGATGTCCACCACCAAAATTTAGCCATTTCATATTTTTTATATATTTACCAAATTTTTTATCTACAACTTCTATAGTACGTTTTAATGTATCAGAATTTTGCTCACACATAGTGTGAAAATGTAGCCCATCTAAGCCGTCTATATAGTCTTTTTCAAAGTTTTCTAGGGTAGTGCCCATTCTAGAGTTTTTAAAGCAAGGGTTATAAATATCTGTTTCTATTTCAGAATATTCAGGGTTTATCCTAACACCTGTTTGTATTTTTTTGCCACAAGCTTCAATTTTTGGTTTAAATTTTTTGTATTGATTAAAATTATTAAAAACTATATGGTCGCTATATTTTAATATTTCATCAAAATCTTTATCGCTATACGCAGGGGCATATATATGCACTTCTTTGCCCATTTCTTCATAGCCAAGCCTTGCCTCAAACAAAGAGCTTGAAGTTACACCCTCTAAATATTCTCCTACAATATTAAATGTGGAAAACATAGAAAATGCTTTTGTTGCAAGAAGTATTTTAGATCCTGTTTTATCTTGTACATATTTTAATGTTTCTAAATTTTTTCTAAGCAAAGCCTCATCTACTATATAACAAGGTGTTTCTAACTTATTAAAATCTATGTTCATATATTCCTCCTTAAAATTTTTTTACCATAACCAGTTCACCGTTAATATCTTTTTCCCCGTTAAATTTAAAGCCTAGTTTTTTATAAAAATTAATGGCAACATAGTTATCTTCATAAACGCTTAAATACAATTTATCGTAATTATATTCATTTTTAATTTTTTCAATAATCAAAGGGGCAGCTATTTTAGCATATCCTAAATTTTGATATTTTTTATCTATTAAAAATCTATCAAACCAAACTCTGCCCTTTTTACCTTCATTTAACCATAAGCCGTACATAAAAAAGCCTATGTACTTATCATCTATTTTTATACCAAAAAGGACGCCAGCATTTATATTTTCTTGCTTCTTTTATACAGTTATATACAGTTTCTATATGTCTTTTTTGGTGTTTTTTCACTTTTAATTTATATAAAATTTTTCTATTTTTTTTGTTAGCTTTTATAAATTCTATTTTCAAGATTTCACCTTTAACATTATTATAGGCTAAAGACAAAGTCTTTAGCCTTAAAATTAGTCTACCATATCTGGATTAAAGCTTTCTTTCCAAGGTAAGCCCCATTTGTTAAGTTCTTCCATAAATGGGTCTGGGTCAAACTCTTCTATGTTATATACACCAGCTTTGTTCCATTTTTTAGTCATTATCATCATAGCACCAATCATAGCAGGCACACCTGTTGTATAAGAGATAGCTTGAGAGCCAACTTCTTTATAACATTCTTGATGGTCGCAAACGTTGTAAAGGTAATAAGTTTTTTCTTTGCCGTCTTTAATACCTTTAAATATACAACCTATGTTTGTTTTACCTTTTGTTCTAGGACCTAGGCTTGCTGGGTCTGGTAAAATAGCTTTTAAAAACTGGATAGGTACAATTTCTTTACCTTCAAAGTTGATAGGCTCAATGCTTGTCATACCTACGTTTTCTAAAACTCTAAGGTGTGTTAAATATTTTTCTGAAAAAGTCATAAAAAATCTTATTCTTTTAATACCAGGTATATTAAGGGCTAAAGATTCTAGCTCTTCGTGGTATAAAAGATACATATCTTTTTGGCCAATTTCAGGGAAATTATAAACTCTTTTAATTTCCATAGGCTCTGTTTCTACAAACTTACCATCTTCAAAATATCTACCTTTAGATGTAATCTCTCTAATGTTTATTTCTGGGTTAAAGTTTGTAGCGAAGTGATGACCGTGGTCACCTGCGTTTGCATCTAAAATGTCTATATAATGTATTTCATCAAAATGGTGTTTTAATGCATAAGCAGAAAATACCCCTGTAACGCCAGGGTCAAAACCACTACCTAAAAGAGCTGTTATACCTGCTTCTTTAAATTTTTCTCTATAAGCCCATTGCCATTTGTACTCAAATTTAGCAGTGTCAAGAGGTTCATAGTTAGCAGTGTCTACATAATGTACCTTTGTAGCAAGGCAAGCATCCATTATTGTTAAATCTTGATAAGGTAGTGCAAGGTTTATAACAACATCTGGCTTAAAGTCATTAATTAAAGCAATAATTTCATCAACATTATCTGCGTCTAATTGAGCAGTTGATATTTTAGTGCGTCCGCCATCTAGCTTTTCTTTTAAAGCATCACATTTAGATTTTGTACGGCTAGCAATACAAATTTCTTCAAAAACATCAGGGTTTTGGCAGCATTTATGAACAGTAACGCTAGCAACCCCACCAGCACCAATAATTAAGGCTTTTCCCATTTCTTCTTTATCCTCCAAACAAAAAATTTATTCTATTAACAATAACAATTGTTTTTGTAAGATTTATTATACAAAATAAAACCAAATTAATCAAGAATTTTAATAAAATAATTAAAAAATTTTAATTATTAGTTATTTTTTTTAATTAAATATATAAAAAGTCTATATTTTATGGTATAATACAAAAAAACAAAGGAGAAAGCTTATGTTAAAGGGAAAATGTGTTGTAATAGGTGTTACAGGTGGTATAGCTTGTTACAAGGTGGCAAACCTTGTTAGTATGTTAAAAAAGGCAGGGGCAGATGTAAATGTTATAATGACAAAAAACGCTACAGAATTTATATCACCTTTAACTTTTGAAACATTAAGTGGCAACAAATGTGTTGTAGATACTTTTGAAAGAAAGGCAAACTATGATGTGGAGCATATATCTTTAGCTAAAAAGGCAGATGTTATAATGATAGCCCCAGCTACAGCTAATATAATTGCAAAAATGGCAAACGGTATAGCAGATGATATGCTTACAACAACAGTTTTAGCTAGCAAATGTAAAAAGATAGTAGCTCCTGCTATGAATACTAATATGTATGAAAATGAAATAACAAAAGATAACATAGAAAAATTAAAACATTATAAATTTAAAATTATAGAGCCAAGCGTTGGGCTTTTAGCTTGTAACGATGTAGGCGTAGGCAAAATGCCAGAGCCTGAAGTTTTATTTGAATATATATTAAAAGAGCTAGCTTTTGAAAAAACTATGTTAGGCAAAAATGTTTTAATATCGGCAGGGGCAACTTGTGAATATATAGACCCTGTTAGGTATATTACAAATCCATCTAGCGGGAAAATGGGCTTTGCTCTTGCTAAAGTTTGTATGCTAAAAGGGGCAAATGTTACTATTGTTTGTGGCAAAACATCTGTAAATCCACCTATGTTTTGTAATGTAATAAACACTGTATCAGCAGAGGATATGTTTAATGCATTTAAAGATGTTCATAAAAACTTTGATATGATTTTTATGACAGCAGCAGTGTCAGATTTTACCCCTGTAAATGTATATACAGAAAAGGTAAAAAAACATACCGTAACAGATAACAACATAGAGCTTAAGCAAACAAAAGATATTTTAAAATATTTAGGTGAAAACAAGCCTAAAGGGCAAATACTTTGTGGATTTTCTATGGAAACAGAAAATTTAATAGAAAATTCTAAAAACAAACTTTTAAGAAAAAATTTAGATTATATAGTTGCTAATAACCTAAAAGAAGAAGGAGCAGGATTTAACGTAGACACAAATATAGCTAGCCTTATATCAAAAGATAAAGAAATACATTTTGATAAGCTAAGCAAATTTGAACTGGCTAACAAAATTGTTGATAACATTTTAAATGAGGCAAAAAATGGTTAGAAAGTTTAAAAATGAAGATTTAGATAAGGTATTAGAAATATGGCTTAATGTAAATATTAATGCACATAGCTTTATAGATAAAAATTATTATATAAACAATTTTAATTATGTAAAAGAAGCCTTACTAAGTGCTAATATTTTTGTATATGAAGAAAACAATGAAATATTAGGTTTTATAGGTTTAAATGATAGTTATGTAGAAGGTATTTTTGTTAAAGAAAATAGCCAAAACAAAGGTATAGGTGCTATTCTTATTAATTATATAAAAAATTTATACGATAATTTAACTTTAAAAGTTTATAAAAAGAATATTAAAGCAATAAATTTTTATAAGAAACAAAATTTTATTGTTTTAAAAGAAAATTTAGATGAAGATACATCTGAAATAGAGTATATTATGGAACATAAAAGGCTATAGACTTATCTATAGCCTTTTATGTTATTAAAAAGTCTGAAAAATGAAATAATATATATAAAAAATTTCAAAAATAAGGTAAAAACAAGGCAAAAATATAAAAAAATGAAATAAAAATAAAAAAATAAATCAAAAATATATAAATTTATTGATTTTTTTAAAAAAATATATTAAAATATACTTTACAAATAAAAGTTATAATTTACATTTAATATATATGAAAGGGTGAAGTTTATGCATTATAGTTTGCCAAAAAAGCAAGGGCTTTATGACCCAAAATTTGAACACGACAACTGTGGGATAGGGTTTATTGCCAATATAAAGGGTAAAAAAAGCCATAACATAATTACAGATGCTATACAGATACTTAAAAATCTTACACATAGAGGTGGGGTTGGTAGCGAAGAAGATACAGGCGATGGGGCTGGTATTTTAACACAAATACCTCATAAATTTATGGAAAAGGTTTGTAAAAACGAGGGTATATCTTTACCAAAAGAAAGAGAATATGGGGTAGGTATGTTTTTCTGCTCTCATAATGAAGATATAAGAAAAAATACTATACAAAAACTTACAAACATTATAAAAGAAGAAGAACAAGAAATATTAGGTTTTAGAGCTGTACCTACATATAGCAAATGTGTAGGAAAATCTTCTAAAGATTCTATGCCTTATATTATGCAAGTTTTTATAAAAAAACAAGATAGCATAAAAACAGAAGAAGATTTTGAAAGAAAGCTTTTTATAATATCTAAAAGAGCAGAAAAAGAAATAAGATATTGTAAAGATAATGACCCTTATTTTTATTTTACTTCATTATCTTGCAAAACTATTGTTTACAAAGGTATGCTTACACCTGAACAGGTAGATAGATTTTATATAGATTTACTTGACTTAGACTTTGAAAGTGCTTTAGCTTTAGTGCATTCTCGCTTTAGCACAAACACATTTCCTAGCTGGGAAAGAGCCCACCCTAACAGATACCTTATTCATAACGGAGAAATAAATACTATTAGAGGTAACGTAAACTGGGTAAAAACTCGTGAAAAAATGTTTGCAACAGATGCATTTAGCAAAGAAGATTTAGCTAAAATATTACCTGTTATAAACGAAGATGGTAGCGATTCGGCAATGCTTGATAACTATATACAAATGCTTACACTTTGCGGATATAGCTTACCAAAAGCTATTATGATGGCTATACCAGAGCCTTGGGAAAATGATGAAAATATGAACAAGGAAAAAAGAGCTTTTTATGCTTACAATAGCTTAATGGGCGAGGCTTGGGACGGCCCTGCGGCAGTTGGCTTTACAGACGGTGATGTAATAGGGGCTACGTTAGATAGAAACGGCTTAAGACCTGCTAGATATTATGTAACAAAAGATGATTATGTAATTTTATCATCAGAGGTTGGGGTTTTACCTATAAAGGAAGAAAATGTACTTAAAAAAGATAGGCTTACACCAGGTAAAATGCTACTTATAGATACAAAGCAAGGAAAAATTATTGAAGATAATGAAATAAAAGAAAATATAGCAAAAGAAAATGATTATTCTGCTTGGCTTAATGAAAATTTACTTTCTTTAGATAAATTAGAAAACGTACAAGAAGATGATAAAGAAAGCCTAGATTTGCTTACAAGGCAAAAAGCATTTGGCTATGTAAAAGAAGACATAGAGCTTACTATAAAAGATATTGTAGAAAAAGGGGAAGACCCTATAGGTGCTATGGGTAATGATGCACCTTTAGCAGTATTTTCTGAAAGAACACAGCTTTTATACAATTACTTTAAACAGCTTTTTGCACAAGTTACAAACCCACCTATAGATGCTATAAGAGAGCAGATAGTAACTAGCACTATAGCTTATTTAGGTGGAGAAGGTAATTTATTAAAGCCTAACAGCAATAATTGTAAAAGGATAAAGCTTGATACGCCTATCCTTACAAACCAAGATTTTGCTAAAATAAAAAATATTAATAACAAAGATTTTAAAGTGGCTAACATATCTATAGTTTATAACAAAAATGAAAAAGATATGGAAAAAGCTATAAATGATGTATTTGATAAGGTAGATGAGCAAGTTGAAAATGGGGCTAACATATTAATTTTATCAGATAAAGGTGTAGATAAAGATAATATGCCTATACCTCTTTTATTAATATCAGCAGGGGTTCATCATCATTTAATAAACACAGGTAACAGAACAAAAACAAGCATAGTTTTACAATCGGCAGAGCCTAGAGAGGTACATCACTTTGCTCTTTTAATAGGATATGGAGCTAACGCTATAAACCCTTATTTAACTTTTGAAACTATAGAAGATAACTTTGAAGATAGCGAAAATGCTATAAATACTTATGTAAAGGCTATTACTAAAGGTATTATAAAAGTAATGTCTAAAATGGGTATATCCACGTTACAAAGCTATCAAGGTGCACAAATTTTTGAAGCTCTTGGTATATGTGAAAATGTTGTTGATAAGTTCTTTACAAACACTACAACAAGAATAGGTGGTATAGATTTAGAGCATATAGAAAAAGAGGCACAAATAAGACATAACGAAGCCTTTTTAAACGATGAAGATTTAAGTTATGGTGGAGAGTTTAAATGGCGTAAAGGTGGAGAATACCATATGTTTAACCCACAAACTGTAACCCTTTTACAAAAGGCAGTGCGTGAGGGAGATTATAGCATATATAAAGAATATGCAAAACTTATGGATAGCCATAACGAAGGGCTATGTACTATTAGAAGTATGTTAGATGTACGCTTTAATGCAAAGCCTATTAATATAGACGAGGTAGAAAGCGTTGAAAGCATTGTAAAAAGGTTTAAAACAGGTGCTATGAGCTATGGTTCATTAAGCCAAGAGGCACACGAATGCCTTGCTATAGCTATGAACAGGTTAGGTGGTAAATCTAACAGTGGCGAAGGTGGGGAAGTGCCTGAAAGGTTTATACCTTTAGAAAATGGGGATAGCAAATGCTCTGCTATAAAACAGGTTGCATCTGGACGTTTTGGCGTATCTATAAATTATTTACAAAATGCAGTTGAAATACAAATAAAAATGGCACAAGGGGCAAAACCTGGGGAAGGTGGACATTTACCAGGTAAAAAAGTTTATCCTTGGATAGCAAAAGCTAGAAACTCTACACCAGGTGTTTCATTAATATCACCACCACCACACCACGATATTTATTCTATAGAAGATTTAGCACAGCTTATCCACGATTTAAAAAATGCTAATAGAAATGCAAGAATAAGCGTAAAATTAGTTAGTGAGGCTGGCGTTGGTACCATTGCAGTTGGTGTTGCAAAAAGCCTTGCAGATGTTATATTAATAAGCGGATATGACGGAGGTACAGGTGCTGCTCCTCGTACAAGCATAAGACACGCAGGTCTACCTTGGGAGCTTGGTCTTAGCGAAACACATCAATCCCTTCTTCTTAATAATTTAAGAAACAGAGTTGTGCTTGAGGTAGATGGTAAAATGCTTACAGGTAGAGATGTTTTAGTGTCTTGCTTACTTGGTGCAGAAGAATTTGGCTTTTCAACAGCTCCTCTTATAGCTATAGGTTGTGCTATGCTTAGGGTATGCCATATGGATACTTGTTCAGTTGGTGTTGCTACCCAAAACCCTGAGCTTAGAAAAAGATTTAAAGGTAAGCCTGAACATGTAGAAAACTTTATGAAATTTGTAGCTATGGATTTAAGAGAGCAAATGGCTAGATTAGGCTTTAGAACTATTGAGGAAATGGTAGGTCGTGTTGAAAAATTAGTGCCTAGAAAGGTAGATAATTATAAAGCCAAAACGGTAGATTTATCTAGCATTTTATATCAGCCTAAAGGCAGTGTATCTGATAAAGAAAGATATTTTAACACACCTCAAAACCATAACATAGAAAAATCTTTTGATTATAACACGTTATTAAAACTATGTGAGCCTGCTATTTATGAAGGTAAAAAAGTTAACGCTAAATTTAGCATAACAAATATAAACCGTGTTTGTGGTACAGTTTTATCTAGCGATATAGCAAAAATAAAAGGAGATAAAGGTTTAGAAGAAGATAGCATAAACCTTACTTTTGAAGGCTCGGCAGGGCAAAGCTTTGGTGCATTTTTATCAAATGGTGTTACAATGAAAGTTTTAGGTGATTGTAACGACTATGTAGGTAAAGGCTTAAGCGGTGGTAAAATAATAGTTACACCTAGCGAAAAAAGTAGCCTTGTGCCTGAGGAAAATGTTATTGTAGGTAATGTTTGTTTATTTGGGGCTATAAAAGGTGAGGCTTATATAAACGGTATAGCAGGGGAGCGTTTTTGCGTAAGAAACAGTGGTGCTACTGCTGTTGTTGAAGGTATAGGCGAGCACGGCCTTGAATATATGACAGGTGGTAAAGTTTTAATAATAGGTAAAACAGGAAGAAACTTTGGTGCTGGTATGAGCGGAGGTATTGCTTATGTTTATGACGAAGACGGAAGCTTTAAAGATAAATGCAATATGGAGCTTATTTTATTAGAAAGCCTTGATACTGAAGATAATGAACAAGTTAAACTATTGTTAGAAAATCATATTAAATATACAAATAGCAAAAAAGCTGAAAGCCTATTAAATAATTTTAACACAGAAATTAATAAATTTATAAAAGTTATACCTAAAGCTTATAAAGAGGTTATAGAACAAATAAACCTTGCTAAAGCAGAAGGCTTATCTGATGATGAGGCTATGATGAAAGCTTTTAAAAGTGCAGTGCAATAAAAAAATGATGTAGACTTTGTCTACATCATTTTTTTATTGCATACAAAAGAATAGGTAATTACTTTTGTATATAAATTTAAGCTAAAATATTAGCCCAGTTTTTAAATATATCATCCATATAAGATGAAAAAGCTTTTTTATCAACGCTTTCTTTGGTTAGTATGTTAGCTTGAGCCACAAGCTCATTGTTAATATATACGTTAGCTACACCTATCTTTTCATCTTTTTTAACAGGTGCATCTAAGGTTTTTATATAGTCAAGCTTTATAGAAACATTTTCTTTTTCTTCTTTAGATAAAGGCAAGGTTATATCTTTATCAAAATATAGAGATAAACTATCTTTTTCGCCTTTGTTTATAAGAAGGGTATCTGTGCAGTCTTCTTGTTTTAACACTGTTTCGTAAGAAAAGTTATCAAATCCATAGTTTAATAAAGTTTTTGTATCTATCCATTTTTGAGCTTTGCCTTTTTCTCCCCAGCCACTAGCTAAAACAACCGATATAAGGGTAATATCACCTTGTGTTGCAGAGCCTACAAAGCAATGGCCAGCTTTACCTGTATATCCTGTTTTAACGCCGTTTGCCCCTTCAAATTCTTGTAAAAGTTTATTTTTATTTGTTATATTATAGCTAGATTTATTTGTTTTAAAAGAAACCTCTTTTGTGTTTATAATATCTACAAACTGCTCATTATTTAAAGCATATCTAGCAATCAAAGCCATATCATAGGCGGTGGAATGATGGTCTAGTTTATCTAGCCCGTTAGGCGTTCTAAAAACGGTGTCTTTTGCTCCAAGCTCTTTTGCCTTTTTTGTCATTAAATCACAAAATGTATCTACATCGCCAGATATATGCTCTGCTATTGCAACAGCAGCATCGTTAGAAGATTGAAGCATTAAGGCATATAACAAATCTTTTAGCTTAATTTCTTCGTTTTCTTTTAAAAACATTTTAACAGGAGGGGCTTTTGTGGCGTTTTTGCTAACGGTAACTACGTCATCTAAATTTCCATTTTCTATTGCCAACATAGCTGTCATTATTTTTGTTGTGCTAGCCATAGCTAAAGGCTCGTTTGCATTTTTTTCGTATAAAACTTTACCTGTTTTGTAATCTATAAGTATTGCACCTTGTGCATCAATGGTAACCTCATCATTTGCAAAAGCTATATTTTTTGGGAAAATAAAAAAAACCAAGAAAAATAATATAAATTTTTTCATTGCTAACAAGCTCCTTTAATAAATTTATGAAATTATTTTTCCCAGTTTTTATTATATTATTACAATTATTTATTTAATAAAAAATAGCCTAAAACAACGATACCAAGGACTATTCTATAATAACCAAATACCTTAAAGTTATTAGTTTTAATATAGTTCATTAAAAACTTGATAGCCAATATAGAAACTACAAAAGAAACTATACAGCCAGATAATAAAACCTGAAGCTCTAAAGGTGTAAAGTTAAAGCCAAATTTTACCATTTTTAAAAGGCTTGCACCAAACATAACAGGTATTGCTAAAAAGAATGTAAACTCGGCAGCAACAACCCTAGATGTGCCTACAAGCATAGCACCAATGATAGTTGCCCCAGAGCGAGATGTACCAGGGATTAAAGCTAAAACTTGAAAAAGCCCTATCATAAAAGCTGTTTTATAAGTTAAAGCGTTTAATGTATTTATTTTAAAAGATTTGTTTTTATGGATATTTTCTATGTATATAAACAATGCACCATATATAATTAGCATAGCAGCTACTGTATGATAATTATAAAATAGCTCATCTATTTTATCATCAAATAAAAGACCTATAACCCCAGCAGGTATGCAGGCAAAAATTACCTTATACCAAAGGATAAACGTTTGTTTTTTTTGAGATTTAGTTTTGGAAGGGGCAAAGGGGTTTAGCTTGTTAAAATATATAAACATAACCGCCAAGATTGCACCTAGCTGTATAACAACAAAAAACATTTCCTTAAAGCTATCGTTTAAGCTAAGGGGCAAAAGCTCTTCTACCAAAATCATATGCCCTGTACTGCTGATAGGCAACCATTCTGTTATACCTTCAACAATACCTAAAAATATAGCCTTTAAAATTTCTATTATGTTTTCCATAATCTACCTCCTTTATAAAAATATATTTATTTTAATAAAAAACTTTCCTAAATTTTAATTATACTATACAATGTAAAATATTTCAAATATTTTTATAAAATATAAATATCTATTGACAAATAGTAATTAAAGGTAAATAATATATATATGATAAATAATTATACATAAGTATAAGGAGAAAGTTATGAATGTAAACAATGTAGAACTAACAGCAGTTTGTGGCAGAAAAGACCAATACCCAGATACAGATTTACCAGAGGTTGCTTTTGTTGGCAAATCTAACGTAGGGAAATCTTCTCTTATAAACTGTATGGTTAACAGAAAATCGTTAGCTAGAACAAGCCAAAACCCAGGAAAAACTAGAACTATAAATTTTTATAACGTGGAAAACATAGTGCATTTTGTAGATTTACCAGGATATGGATATGCCAGAGCATCTAAAGAAGAAATTGCTAAATGGGGTAAAATGATTGAGGAATATCTTTTAGAAAGACCTCAGCTAAAATCTATCATACTTCTTATAGATATAAGGCACGAACCTAGCGGAAACGACAAAATGATGTATGACTGGTTAAAGCATTATGGATATAAAATAATAATTGTTACAACAAAAAGCGATAAGCTTAAAAGAAGCCAAATAAACAAGCATACAGCAATGATATCCAAAAGTCTTAATATAAGCAAAGAAGATATATTAATTCCTTTTTCTAGCGAAAGCAGAGATGGAAGAGATAAGCTTTGGGAAATTATCAAAAACGTTATAGAATAGAGGTGGTATTATGACAAAAAAAGGGAATAATACAATAGGTGCATTAGTTATAATTTTAGTTGCTTTTATAATAGTAGGATTTTTTTCTTACTCTATGCTTAAAAACGGAGAAACCGCAGGTTATTTTTACAAAGATGCCGAATCTGTGGCACAGCCTTTATATGATAAAATTATGGCATTAAGCGAAGAGGCTTACCCTAAAACTCCAGAAGAGGTTGTTTCTTTATTTACAGATGTTAATAAACTTTTATATGGAGACAAAATAAAAGATACGTCTATCGTGCCAGCTATATTAGAAAAACAAAGGATTTTATTATCAGATAACCTTGTTGCTAAAAACTCTTTAGAAGACCAAACAGAAAGTGTTTTAGCTAGCATAGAAAATTTAAAATCTAATGAAGTTAAGGTAACAAGCGTAGATATAAAGCCTACTGTATATGACCAAAAAAACAACAAAAAAGCTTACGTTAAGGTAGATACTAAAGATAGCCTGTTTCAAACATATTATCAGGTTTATTACCTAGAGCTAGAAGGGGATAAATGGAAAATAACAGGCTGGTATAACACAGATGAAAATTACAATATAACATAATAAATTTTTGTTATCTTTTTAAGCTTTATTTACTTATAGCCTTATATAAAACATCTTAAGGGTTATAAATTTTATGAAAGGTTTATAGCAAACATAACATTGTTATTTTAAACTTAAATATATAAAAAAGGTGTAGATTTTATCTACACCTTTTTATATATTTAAAAGATTACATTCCAAAAGCACTAGCTAAAGAATTGATTAATTCTTCATTTTGTTCAATAACCCATTCATTATCAACTTTTGTTACGTTAATATCTATAGTGTTTTTAACAGTTTCTAAATCAGGGTTAGAAAGAACCTCTAACAATATTTCAAGCATTTTGTTGTTAAGCTCTTCATCTGAAAGGTTTGCAGCTTCTTCGGTCATACTAAAAGCTATAAATTCTGTCGTAAAATTTTGCATAGCCATTTCCATATCTAAAGAAGTTACATCAACTTTTACAGTAACGTTTTCATTGTCTACTTTTTCTGAAGAAACGATAGAATATTCGATGCTAGTAAGTATTTTATCAATTATTTTTTTAACGTTTTCTTGTGAAGCTTCATCTGTTACGCCTAAAGCAGAAAGCTCATCAAGGCCTAAATATTCTTCGTAAGCTTTATCATCTGGATTTTTTAAAACTTCAAATTCCTTTTCAACAACAGCTTGTGCTTCCTTTGTAGGGTCGCCACCACAAGCTGTAAGGCTTAATGTTAATGTAGAAAATGTTAAAACAAAAGCTAAAATTTTTAAAAGATTTTTCATAGATACCTCCTAAAATAAAATAATTTTTAATAATAAATATTATAAATTTATGATTAAAATTAAATTTTAATCACTTTGACATATGAATTATAATACTAACAATAAAATTTGTCAATATAACTTAAATAAAAATGTAAAAAAATGGAATATATATATTAAAAATATTAAGGGTATAATAAAAAAGAGGTGGTAGCTTGAAAAAATTTAGAAATATTATTTTTATTATTACAGGAATAATTTTTATAAGGGAATTTTACTTTGCCCTTATTTATCTATACAATATATGCCTAACAAGAAGTAACAAATTTCCAATGATGAAGCTATTAAACGTTAAAAGGGAAACAAAAATTGTTTTAGATGACTTTGAAGAAGAAAAAGAAAAAATAAGAAAATGGCTTAAAAATACATTAGTAAAAGGGCTTAAAATAAAAACATTTGATAAAACTATATTGTTTGCAGAATGGTTTATAAACAGAGGGCATAAATGGGTTATTGTGCTTCACGGATATGGGGCTAATGGAAGGCTTATGTATTATGTAGCTAGAAGATTTTATAAAAAAGGATATAACGTGCTAGTGCCAGATTTAAGAGGGCACGGAATTAGCGGAGGTACCTATGTTGGTATGGGCTGGTACGATAGGTTAGATGTTATTAAATGGATTAAAAAAATAAGAAAGATAGATAAAAATGCAGAAATTGTGCTATATGGGGTTTCTATGGGTGCAACCACTGCCCTTATGGCATCAGGTGAAAAATTGCCTAAAAACGTAAAGTGCATTATATCAGATTGTGCATTTACATCGGCTTATGATGTTTTTAAATATCAACTTAAAAATACAAAAAGAGTGCCTTCTATACCTTTTGTTTTTATGATGAATATCCTTTGTAAAATAAAAAATGGCTATTCATTAAAACAAGCATCTGCTATAAAGCAAATTAAGAAAAATAAACTTCCTATATTTTTTATACACGGTGCTAACGATGAATTTGTACCTACTTATATGGTTTTTGAGCTTTATAAAAATGCTAACTGTGAAAAAGAGCTAATGCTAGTAAACAATGCAGGGCATATTGTATCAGAAATGGTTGAAAGAAAAATATATTGGCGTAGGATTTCATTATTTTTGCAGAAATATTGTTAAAAGCCTAAAAATATGTTAAAATATAAAAAATATCTTAATATAAAAACATATAAAAAGATTATTTTTAATAATATATATTTAGGTTGGTTATTTATGAAGATAGAAGTTTTTTGTAAAGAAGAGACAGAAAAAATTGCATATGATATGGGTAAAGAGGCTAGAGAAGGTGAAATTTATTGCCTTTGCGGAGATTTAGGCACAGGCAAAACCTTATTTAGCAAAGGCTTTAGCAAAGGGCTTTTAATAGATGAAGATATTACAAGCCCTACCTTTACCATTGTAAATGAATATAGCCAAGGTAGGTTACCTTTTTATCATTTTGATGTTTATAGAATAAACGATATTGAAGAGCTATATGACATTGGCTATGAGGAATATTTTTTTGGAAATGGCGTTTGCCTTATAGAATGGGCAGATATGGTAAAAGAAATTATACCTAAAAATGCTATATGGATAAAAATATCTAAAAACCTTGAAAAAGGAGAAGATTACAGGTTAATAGAGGTGATAAAATGAACATATTAGCTATTGATACAAGCGGGATAGTTGCATCTGTTGCAATTGGAAATGAAGATAAAATATTAGGGGAAATAACATTAAATTACAAGCAAAATCATTCTGTAACTATTATGCCTATGATAGATAGCCTTTTAAAAATGCTTGATATGGACATAGAAGAAATAGATTATTTTGCTTTTACAAAAGGTCCAGGCTCTTTTACAGGGCTTAGGATAGGGGCAAGCACCGTAAAAGCTATGGCACATAGCCTTGATAAAAAGATAGTTCCTATATCAACTCTACAAGCTATGGCTTTTAATATTGTAGATAATGGCAGGTTTATTGTGCCTATCATAGATGCAAAGGCAGAGCGTGTTTTTGCTGGGATTTATAAAAATGAAAATGGCAAGCTTGAGCCTGTTGTAGAAGATTATGCAACAGATATAAACGAGCTTTTAACCTATATATTAGATAATGACATAGAACCTATATTTTTAGGCGATGGTTCTATAGCTTACAAAGATATTATTAACAAACATTTTAAAGAAGAAAATTTTGCTCCTATGTCTTTAAATATGCAAAAGGCAAGCTCTCTTTTAGCTCTTTCTTTACAATATATAAAAGACGAAAAATACGTAGGCTATAACAACGTAGAAATAGAATATTTAAGAAAGCCACAGGCACAAAGAGAGCTTGAAGAAAGGGAAGGTAAACAATGATAGAGATTTTACCAATGACAACAGAGCATATAAAAGATGTACATAAAATAGAAGAAGATTGCTTTTCTATCCCTTGGAGCGAAAAATCTTTTTATGATGAGCTTACAAAAAACAAAATGGCTATATATATAATAGCTAAAGATGGTGATGATATAATAGCCTATGGTGGTATGTGGCACGTTATAAACGAAGGGCATATAACAAATGTAGCTGTTAAAAAGGAGCACAGAGGCAAAGGGATAGGTAATAAAATTATAAATGAGCTTATAAACATTGCTAAAGAAAAAGAAATGATAGGCATTACATTAGAAGTTAGAACAAGCAACATAAAAGCTCAAAGTCTTTATAAGAAAAATGGCTTTATTATAGAAGGAATAAGAAAAGAATATTATGATGATAACAAGGAAGATGCTATCTTAATGTGGAGGCATTTATAAGCTAAGAAGGAGTGGTTTTGATGATTAAAGAGCTTAAATATAAAGATTTAAAAAGTGTATGTGATATAAAACTAATAGAAAAACTACAAGATATACAGGCAGATGATAATGTTATAGGGCAAAAAAAGGCTATAGAAGCTTTAGAATTTGCTCTTAACATAAAAAACAAAGGATATAATGTATATGTTAGTGGTCCTGTTGGCTCTGGCAAAACTACATTTTCTGAAAAATATGCAAAAAAATATGCTATTAATGAAAAAACTCCAGATGATTTAGCTTATGTTTATAATTTTGAAAACCCTAAATGCCCTAAAGCATTGTTTTTAACAGCAGGGCTTGGCAAAGAATTTAAAGAGGAAATAGAAGATTTAATATATACCCTTAGCGTTGAAATACCAAAAGCTTTTTCTTGTAAAGAACAAGAAGAAGAAAAGGCAAAAATAATAAAAGAATATGACATAAAAAGGGAAGAAATTATAAAACAAATAACAGAAATAGCAAAAGAACAAGATTTTGGCATAAAAAATTCTAACACAGGTATTTATTTTATGCCTATTATAGACGGGGTTACCATATCTGAAGAAGAATATGAAGATTTAGACGAAGAAGAAAAAGAAATTATAAGCCAAAAATCAGATAAATTACAAGAAGATACTACAAAAACAATGAAGCTTATAAGAGATTTAGAAAAAGAGGCTAAAAAAGAAATAGACAATATGGAATATAACTTAAGCCTTTTTACAGTAGGCCATTATATAAACCCTATACAAGCTAAATATAAAAACAACAAACAGGTTACAGAATATTTAACTCAATTAAAAGAAGATATCATAGAAAATATAGATAACTTTTTAGAAGAAGACATAGAAGAAGATGAAAATATGCCTATTTTACCTATGTTAAGCAAAAAAAGCGATGAGGAGCTTTTTGCAAAATATAAAGTAAACCTTATTGTTGATAACAGCAACCTACAAGGAGCACCTGTTGTAATAAACTATAATCCTAGCTATACAAACCTTGTAGGCGAAGTTGAATTTGAAAACGAACTTGGCAATTTTACAACAGATTATACCAAGATAAAAGCAGGTATATTACATAAAGCTAATGGTGGTTATTTAATTTTACATATAGATGATGTTTTAAAAAATCCTTATTCTTTAGAAACTATTATAAGAGTTTTAAAAACAGGGGAAATTTCTATTGAGCCTTTAAAAGAATACCAGCTAGGAGCTATATCTATTACAACTATAAAGCCTGAACCTACAAAAGTTAATTTTAAAATAATACTTATAGGTTCTAGCTATTATTACGACGTATTATCTGAATATGAGGAAGATTTTTTAAAGTTTTTTAAAATTCATTCTATCTTTGACTATGAAATGGATAACAATGAAGAAAATATAAAAGATATAATAAAATTTATAAGAAATTTTGAAGAAAAAGAAAACACCCTAAAATTTGATAAAACTGCTATAAAATCTATAATAGAGTATATTATACGTTTAGCTGGAAGAAAAGATAAATTTAGCACAAAATTTAACGCTATAACAGAAATTTTAATAGAGGCAAATACTTGGGCTAACCTTGATAATGCTAACATTGTATGTGATAAATATATAAAAAAGGCTATAGATAAAAAAATAGATTTTATTAACCTTTATGAAAAGAAATATGAAAATATGATATTAGAAGATGACATAATGATAAAAACAGATGGTGAGGAAATAGGTCAAATAAACGGCCTTGCTGTTTTAGACTATGGAAGCTATAGCTTTGGAAAGCCTACAAAAATAACTGCTACAACTTATGTTGGAAAAGCTGGCATTGTAAACATTGAAAAAGAGGCAGATATGAGCGGTAACATACATAATAAAGGGGTGCAAGTTATAGCTGGTTATCTTGGAAAAACTTATGCAAATTTATTTCCGCTTTCTTTATCTTGCAGGATATGCTTTGAACAAAACTACAACGGGGTAGATGGAGATAGTGCATCTAGCACAGAGCTATATGCTATAATATCAAGTTTATCTAATATGCCTATAAAGCAAAGCATTGCTGTTACAGGAAGCGTAAACCAAATGGGAGAGATACAGCCTATAGGTGGTGTTAACGAAAAAATAGAAGGTTTTTTTGATATATGCAACAAACGAGGCTTAACAGGTAGCCAAGGCGTTTTGATACCTATCCAAAATGTTAAAGATTTATGCTTAAAAGATGAAGTTGTAAATGCAGTTAAAGAAGGTAAATTTCATATATATCCTATAAAAAATATAGATGAAGGTATATATGTTTTGATGGGGGAAAAAGCTGGGAATAAAAACAAAAACAACACATTTACAAAAGATAGCATACATTTTAAAGCTATGAAAAAACTAGAATACTTTTATAAAAAAGGCAATGAACAATAGGAGGAAATAATTATGTATAAGGCTATTATTTTTGATATGGACGGGGTCATATTAGATACAGAAAAGCTACTTATGAAATGCTGGCAACAGGCAGGTCGTGAGGTAAATTTAAATATAGAAAATAAACATATAGCTAAAATGCGTGGCGGAACTATAAATGTTATAAAAAATATTTTTGAACAAATGTTTGGCACAGATATAGATTTTTATAAGCTAAGAGAACGCAGAGAAGCTATAAAAGATGAATATATATTAAAAGATGGTATACCTGTTAAAGAAGGTATAGAAGATTTATTTAAATTTATTAAAGAAAATAATATGAAAATTGCCCTTGCAACATCTACAATAGAAGATATTGCTATAAAATATTTAAAAGAGGTAGATTTATACAAATATTTTGATGTTGTAGTTTGTGGCAATATGATAGAAAATGGAAAACCAGCACCAGATATTTATTTAGAGGCTTTAAAAAGGCTTGATGTAGAGCCTAAAGATGCTTTAGTTTTTGAAGATTCTAGAAACGGGATAATAGCAGGGCATAGTGCTGGTTGCGATGTGATAATGGTTATAGATATAGATGATACTTACGAAGACACAGAAGATAAAATTGTTTTTAAAGTAGATAATTATGAAAAAGCTATAAATTTTTTAAAAGAAAAAGGAGCGTTAAACATTGAGTAATTTAGATAATAATAAAAACAATCCTTTAGCAACAGAAAGCATAGGAAAGCTATTGCTTAAAATGGTTATACCATCTGTTGTTGCACAAATAGTAAATTTACTTTATAACATTGTAGATAGAATGTTTATAGCAGGTATACCTAACATAGGTACAATTGCTTTAACAGGGGTTGGGGTTACTTTCCCTATTATTATCTTAATATCTGCTTTTGCATCTTTAATAGGTATGGGAGGTTCACCTCGTGCTGCCATTAAAATGGGACAAAACGACTATGAAGAGGCAGAGCATATTCTTTCTAACTCTTTTGTTAGCCTTGTTTTCATATCTATTATTCTTACTGGCTTTTTCTTGATTTTTAACGAAAAGCTGTTATTAATTTTTGGAGCTAGTGAGCAAACCATACCTTATGCTAAAGAATATGTAAATATATATGTTATAGGGACTATATTTGTGCAAATAGCTTTAGGTTTAAACCCTTTTATAAACTGTCAAGGCTTTGTAAATATTGGTATGAAAACTGTTTTAATAGGTGCAATTTTAAATATATTTTTTGATTTTGTATTTATTAAAATATTTAATATGGGAGTAAAAGGTGCAGCTTTTGCAACGGTTATTTCTCAAGCAGTATCTGCTATATGGGTTTTAAGATTTTTAAGTATATCTAAGCTTACTAAAATAAGAATAAAGAAAAAATATTTTAAGCTAAAAAAATCTATAATGCTACCTATATTAGCCCTTGGTATATCACCTTTTATTATGCAAAGTACAGAAAGTTTATTAAATATTGCATTTAACTCTTCTTTAAAAAAATATGGTGGAGATATAGCGGTAGGTAGTATGACAATAATTGCTACTATTATGCAATGTGTAAATTTAATATCTACAGGTATAGGGCAAGGCTCTCAACCTATAATAAGCTTTAACTACGGTGCAGGTAGGCTTGATAGAGTTAAAAAAACATATAAGCTTACGATAACTGTATCTGTAATATTTACAACTACAATGTGGCTGATTTCTATTATAAAACCAGAAATGTTTGTTTCTATATTTGCAAAAGATGATAAAGAAATGCTTGAATATGCAAGCGTTGCTTTAAGGATATATATGTTTTCAGTATTTATGATGGGGGCACAGTTTGCTTGTCAGCAAGCCTTTGTTGCTCTTAACCAAGCTAAAGTATCTTTATTTTTAGCTCTTCTTAGAAAGATTATACTTTTAATACCTCTTATTTATATATTACCTGCTATTTTACCAGATAGCTTTATAACTAGCTTTCAACAGGAGGTATTTCCTATGAGCATAGAAAATAAAGTTTTTGCTATATTTTTAGCAGAGCCTATTTCAGACTTTATAGCAGCTACAACAACTATAACTTTATTTATTATTACAACTAAAAAAATAAATAAAAATTTTAAGGAAAAATTAGTAAAAAATTAAATTAGTAATTGATATTGTATAATTTTAATGTTAAAATTATAATTAATACAATTTTATATAAAGGAGTTTTTATGATTAATTTTAATGAAGAACTTTCAAAGTTTAAACCAATTGTTGAAATAGACGATATAGAAGACTCTGTAATAAATGATGAAATATATGATATAATAGACATTATTAAAGAAATAACAAAAGATAGGGGTTAGCTTAAAATGAAATGTCCTATATGTGGATTGCTTGTAGAAAATGGACATATATGTGCTAATTGTAATGAAAATGCATATGTTCTAAACAAAATTTTTAATATATCTGTAAGGCTTTATAATGAAGCCTTACAAAAAGCTAAAAATAAAGACTTTTCTAATGCCATAGTTTTATTAAATAGAAGTTTATATTTTAATAAAAATAACCCAGAGGCTAGAAATTTATTAGGTTTATTATATTATCATACAGGCAGGCTAGGCGATGCTGTTAAACAGTGGGTTTTAAGCTCAAACATTAATGAAAGCAAAACAAATAAAGCGTTTTATTACCTTAATATATTTAACAATGATATACGTAGCTTTGAAAAGCAAGATGATGCAGTTAGGCTATATAACCAAGCCATTAGATACTTAAAAGATAAAAACGACGACTTAGCGGTTATTAGGCTTAAAAAAGTATTAGATATAAACCCTAATTTTATTGATGCTATGAACTTGCTAGCCTTTTGCTATATAGTGCAACGAAAATATAAAAAATCATTAAAAGTTTTACAAAATGTATTACTTTTAGATAAAAACAATGAAACAGCTATAAGATACATAGACGAAATAGAAAGCAAAAGAAAGAAAAATAAAGAAGATGTTTTAGAAGAAGAATATACATATAATGGTATGGTTAAAACTGTTGATGAAGACGAAGATTATAGCAAGGTAAACACAAAAAGCACAGGGCTTATTGCTACATTTTCCTTTGGGTTTGGTTTATTGTTATGTGGTTTATGTATGTATTTCTTATTTATACCAGATTACATAGACAGAAAAAATGCAGAAATAGAAAGCCTAAACAATAACATAACAACCATTAAACAAGAAAACGATATGCTTGTTGCTAAAAAAGATGAAGATATAAATGCATTACAACAAGAAAATGAAAATATAAAAAAACAATTACAAATCTACATTGACAAAGAAAATATAAACTATAATTATGGTAAGATAGAACAAGCTTTAGGGCTATACCAAAAGGGACAAAAAACAGATGCTAAAAATGTTATAAACAGTATAGTTACTAATGGTTTTACTGAGCAACAACTAAAAGAATTTAATGATGCAAAAAATAAAATTAATTAATAAGCTACCGATTTATCGGTAGCTTTAAAAATAGGAGAAAATATGACATATAAATTATTAAAAAATGAAAATATAAAAAATATAGGTGATAGCTTTTTATATGAACATATAAAAACAGGAGCTAAAATTGTATATATAAAAAATAATGATAAAAACAAAGTTTTTTCTATAGCTTTTAAAACTTTACCTAAAGATAACACAGGGGTATTTCACATTTTAGAACATTGTGTACTTTGTGGCTCTTTAAAATATCCTTTAAAAGAACCTTTTAACCAGCTAGATAAATGCACAATAAATACATACCTAAATGCTATAACTTTTGCAGATAAAACTTTATATCCTATAGCAAGCACTAACGATAAAGATTATTTTAAACTATTAGATGTTTATTTAGATGCGGTGTTTTTCCCTTTGATAGAAGAAAAAGAAGGGATATTTTTGCAAGAAGGTTGGCATTTTAATGGTGAAAATGTAAATGGTGTTGTATATAATGAAATGAAAGGTGCTTATTCTACACCAGATGCTATAATAGATTTTAAAGTTAAAGAAAAGTTATTTAACAATGGTTATAAATATGATTCGGGAGGAGAGCCAAGTTATATTACAAACCTTACTTATAATGATTTTATAAAAACTTATAAAGATTATTATAACCCGTCTAATAGTATAATTTATTTTTATGGTGATTTAGATATAGATTGGTATTTAGATTATTTAGATAAAGAATATTTATCAAAATTTGAAAAAACTACACCTTGTTTTATTACAAAAAGCAAAGATTTAGAAAAAGAAATAATTTTTGAAGATTTTTATTATACTACAGAAGATTTAGAAGAAGAAAAAAACTATATACAAGCAAGCTTTAAGTTAAAATTTAGTACAGATGAGGCTAAAAACATAGCTTTTGATATTTTATCAGATATATTAACAGAAAACCAAGAAGGTATACTTAAAAAAGCTTTGGTAGACAATGGTATATGCACCGATGTTACAAGCTATATAGACGATGATATGCTAGAGCCTGTTTATACTATATTGATAGAAGGTACTAAAGAAGATAACATAGAAAACTTTAAAAATATATTAGAAAATACAATAAAAAATATAAATATAGATGAAAAATTAATAGAAGGTGGCATAGCTACAAATGAATTTTATTTTAAAGAAAAAGATTTTGGCTATAAACCACCAGGGTTATTTTATAACATAACCTTACTTAAAAATATGCTTTATGAAAAATATGATTTTGAAACTTTAAAATTTGATAATCTTATAGAAGAAATTAAAAATATAGACTATAAAGAGCTTTTAATAGATAATTTATTAAATAATAACAATGCAGTTTATTGTATATTAAAGCCTACAAATAAAGAAAAAGTAGACAATAAAAAATATATAGAAAATACTGAAAATTTAATAAAATATCAACAAGAAACAGATAAAATAGAAGATATTAAAAAAATACCACCTCTTAATATAGAGGATATAGAAAAAGACATACTTAAATTAAATACAAAAATATTAAATGTTAAAAACAGAGATTTAATATTTAACAGCATAGATTCTGAAATATGCTATTTTAATATGATTGTAAATATTGATAGTTTACAAGATTATAGCAAATATATAAATATTTATATTTATCTTTTAGGTAAGCTTGATACTAAAAATTACACTAGCAAAAAGCTAGAAGAAAATATGAATATATTAATAGGAGGAGCTAGCACATATAATGGTGTAACTAGCTTAAAAGATGATGAATATTTTAAAACCTTAGGTTTTAACGTTAGGATTTTAGATAAAAACATAGATAAAGCTTTTTCTTTGATAAACGAAATATTTAAAAATACTATTTTTGATAACAAAGAAAAAGTTAAAAGTTTTATTTTAGAATTTTTATATAAATGTTCCCTTGATATTTTAAAAGAGCCTAAACAATATAGCATAAAAAGAGCTAAAAGCTATATTTGCAAAAAAAGCTTATATTTAGAAAGTATAGAAGGTATAGAATATTACAACTGGCTTAAAAATTTATGCAAAGATATAGATAAAAATTTAGATGATATTATAGAAAAATTGTTATATATAAAAGATAATAT
Source organism: uncultured Clostridia bacterium (assembly GCA_944381435.1). Lineage (GTDB taxonomy): Bacteria > Bacillota > Clostridia > Lachnospirales > CAG-274 > Tyzzerella. The sequence goes on along the minus strand of CALWLD010000003.1, from coordinate 55,231 downwards.
TTTAAACATAAATGGTACATATTTTGGGTTAGCTTGCAATGATAGTATTAAAAATAAATGTATTAAAAATATAGAAAACCTAACATTTTTTAACAATAACAAAATAGAAAATATAACCTTAGATGAAAATTTAGAAATAAAAAATGAAGCTTTTTATATAAACACAGATGTTAATTATAACACAAAAGTAGCTTTATTAAATACAAAAAATACAGGCTATTTAAACATTTTAAAAAGGATAATACAAAGCGACTATATGTGGTATAAAATAAGAACAGAAGGTGGAGCTTATGGAGGAGATATATCTATAACAGATACAGGGCTTATGGCTTTAACATCTTATAGCGACCCTAATATTTTAAAAACATATAATAGCTTTGATGAAATTTATTCTTACATAGAAAATTTAGACATTACAGAAGAAGAACTTTTAATGTATAAAATAGGCACTATAAATGTGATAGATAAGCCTATAAAAAATTATGAAATAAACCAGCTTGCAATGGTAAGATATTTTAAACAAACAGATGAAAATGAATTATATATTAGAAAACAACAAGTTTTAAATGCCACATTAGATGATATAAAAAAATACTCTCAAATTATAAAAGGTGGCTTAAAAAAAGGTGCTATTTGTACTATAGGTAACAAAGATGATATAAGCTTATGTGAAGATATATTTTATAGTGTAAAAAAAATTAATTAATATTTGAAAAAAATGTTAATATATGTTATTATTACTTTGTATTTATACTATTTTTTAGGAGGATAAAAAAATGGATTACAAATCAGCAGGTGTTGATGTAGAAGCAGGTTACAAATCTGTAGAGCTTATGAAAGATGCGGTAAAATCTACTTTTAGAAAAGAGGTTTTAACAGACATTGGTGGTTTTGGCGGTTTATTTTCTATAGAAAAGGCTAAAGATATGAAAGAGCCAGTTTTAGTATCTGGCACAGACGGCGTTGGTACAAAGCTAAAGCTAGCTTTTTTAACAGATAAACACGATACTATAGGTATAGATGCTGTTGCTATGTGCGTTAATGACATTGTTTGTAGCGGTGCAGAGCCTTTATTCTTTTTAGATTACATTGCTTGTGGTAAAAACTACCCTGAAAAAATTGCAAAAATTGTAGAAGGTGTTGCTACAGGTTGCAAAATGGCTAATTGCTCTCTTATAGGTGGAGAAACAGCAGAAATGCCAGGTTTTTACCCAGAAGATGAATATGACCTTGCTGGTTTTACTGTTGGTATATTAGATAATGCTAACGTTATTGATGGTAAAAACATAAAAGAAGGGGATATTTTAATAGGTGTTGCCTCTAGCGGTATACATTCTAACGGATATTCTCTTGTAAGAAAAATATTTAATCCTAATAAAGAAAATGTAAACGAATATATAGAGGAGCTTGGACAAACTTTAGGTGAGGCTCTTCTTACTCCGACTAAAATATATGTAAAAACTGTTTTAGAACTTATCAAAAAGGTTGATATAAAAGGTATAAGCCATATAACAGGTGGTGGCTTTGTAGAAAACATACCTCGTATGATGCCTGAAGGTCTTAAAGTTAATATAGAAGACGGCTCTTTTCCTGTTTTACCTATTTTTCAGCTTATTATGAAAAAAGGCAACGTTGCTAAAATGGATATGTATAAAACATTTAATATGGGCATAGGGCTTGTTTTAGCAGTTGATAAAGATGATGTAGATAAAACTATAGCTTTATTAAAAGAGCTTAATGAAGATGCTTTTGTTATAGGTAATGTTACAAAAGGAGAAGGTATCGAAATATGTTTAAAATAGGTGTTTTAGTTTCTGGTGGAGGAACAAACTTACAAGCTATCATTGATAGCATAAACACAGGTGTTATAAAAAATGCTAAAATAGAAACTGTAGTTAGCAATAAAGAAGAGGCTTTTGCTCTTGTTCGTGCTAAAAATAACAATATAGATACAAAAGTTATTAAAATAAAAGATTTTGAAAATAAAGAGCTATATGAAAACGCTTTAATTGATTATTTAAAATCTAAAGAATTAGATTTAATTGTTTTAGCAGGGTTTATGGTTATATTATCTGAAAATTTTGTAAATAACTTTAAAAATAAAATAATTAATATACACCCTTCTTTAATACCAGCTTTTTCTGGAGCAGGGTATTATGGCTTAAAAGTGCATCAAGGTGTTTTAGCTCGTGGTTGTAAAATAACAGGAGCCACAGTGCATTTTGTAACAGAAGAGGCAGATGGTGGCCCTATTATTATACAAAAAGAGGTTTTTGTAAAAGATGATGACACAGATGAAAGCTTACAAAAACGCGTAATGGAAGAGGCGGAATGGAAGATACTTCCACAGGCTATTAACCTTATTTTAAATAAAGAAATAGAAATAGTAAACAATGTTGTTAGGAGGATATGTTAATGAAAGTGCTTGTTGTTGGTGGTGGCGGTAGAGAACACGCTATCGTACATAAATTATCTAAATCTAATAAAGTTAAAGAAATATATTGTGCTCCAGGTAATCCTGGTATTGGCAAGCTTGCTAAAAATGTTGATATATCTCCTATGGAATTTGATTTACTTATAAAATTTGCAAAGGATAATAACATAGATTTAACAATAGCTAGTATGGACGATACCCTTGTTGCAGGGATTGTAGATGAATTTGAAAAAAATAACCTTAAAATATTTGGACCTAACAAAAAAGCAGCTATCATAGAAGGTAGCAAGGCTTTTTCTAAAGATTTAATGAAAAAATACAACATACCTACTGCTAGCTATGAAAACTTTTCAAATTATGATGATGCTCTTAAATATATAGAAAATGCAAAATTACCTATTGTTATAAAAGCTGACGGGCTTGCTTTAGGAAAAGGTGTTTTAATATGCAATACTTTAGAAGAAGCTAAAGAAAACCTTAAAGAAATTATGCTTAATAATAAATTTGGCAAATCTGGAGAAAACGTAGTTATAGAAGAATTTATGACAGGCAAAGAGGTATCTATCTTAGCTTTTTGTGATGGAAAAACTATAAAACCTATGGTTTCTGCTATGGACCATAAAAGAGCTTTTGATGATGACAAAGGCCCTAACACAGGCGGTATGGGAACTATATCTCCTAGCAAATATTACACAGAGGATATAGCTAAAAATGCTATGGAGACTATTTTTAAACCTACAATAGATGCTTTAGCTAAAGAGGGCAGAGAATTTGTTGGTGTTTTATTTTTTGGGCTTATGATTACAGAAGATGGCCCTAAAGTTATAGAATATAATGCAAGATTTGGAGACCCAGAAACACAGGTTGTTCTTCCAAGGCTTAAAACAGATTTAATTGATATAATAGATGCTTGCCTTAACAAAAAACTTGATAGCCTAAATATAGAATGGGAAGATTTTGCTACATCTTGTGTAATATTAGCATCTGGAGGATATCCTGATAGCTATGAAAAAGGCTATGAAATAACAGGGCTTGATGAGGCTAGCAATTTAGAAGATGTTTTTATTTACCACGCAGGAACTGCCCTTAAAGATGAAAAAATAGTTAATAACGGTGGCAGGGTGTTAGGCGTTATGGCTAAAGGTGAAAACCTAGATAAAGCTTTAGAAAAATCTTATAATGCCCTTAATATAGTAAGCTTTAAAGATAGTTTTTATAGAAAAGATATTGGTAAAAGATAATTACTATATTTTAAGATAAAAAGGAAGTAATTTAATTGAACAAAGACTTTATTAAGCTAGCAATAAAAAAATTATTGTTATTATTATTTATAGTGGCTTTTGTATTATTGTTTTCTGCCTTATTTGGTAGCGAAAACCAACTTATAGCAGTTGGGCTTATAACAGGTCTTATAATGTTTTATAACATAGATTTAGGGCTTGATAGAAAACAAGCACCATTTATTATTTTTGGGATATGTTTTTTGATGGCTATAGCTAATATAGTATCATTTTATAATGTATATTTAGCTATATTATTTAATGCTGTTACTATATATTTATTTATGAGCCTATCTACAGTACATTTAGCCTATAAAACATATATACCTTTTGCGTTAATTTATGTTTTTGCACAAGGTATGCCTATAAATGAAGGTCAAATATTAAAAAGAACGTTAGCTTTTGTAGTATCTGGTGTAGCTTTAGCATTATTATATGCTATAAAACACAGAAAGCTTGAAAATGGAAAAACTATAAAAGATATTTATAATAGCGTTAGCATATCTAAAGAAACAACAGTCTTTAACATAAAAATGGCCTTAGGTTTAACAATATCTATGTTTTTAACTGATTTTTTTACTATAGAAAAAGGTATGTGGATTAGCGTGACTGTAATGTCTTTAACGCAACCTCATTTTCATATGACTAAAGAAAGGATAAAGCATAGGTTTTTAGGAACAGTTATAGGAGTTATATGTTTTTTGATTATGTTTAACGGGCTTGTACCAGAACAATATTTAGGTTTTGTAATTGCTATTTTATCTTATATTTATACATTTATACAAAGTTACTATATACAAATTATTTTTGTAACTATAAACTCTTTAAATTCGGCACAAGGTATATTTGACACATCTTATAAATCTGGAGCTTATAGAATATCTTTCATACTTTTGGGGATATTAATTGTTTTATTTGTTGTTTTTATAGAAAAGATACTTGATAAAAATGTTAAAGAATATTCAGATGATGAAGATGTATTGACTAATACCTAGATTTTATGTTATCATTAGATGATAAATAAGTAAGCCAGATGGTCGCATACTTTTTGTATGAGGAAAGTCCGAGCTCCATAGAGCAGGGTGCTAGATAACGTCTAGTGGAGGCGACTCTAAGGATAGTGCAACAGAAATAAACCGCCTATTTTAGGTAAGGATGGAAAGGTAAGGTAAGAGCTTACCGCTTCTTTGGCGACAAAGAAGGCTCTGTAAACCCCACCTGGTGCAAGAACATTGAAACATATAAGGTTGCTCGCCTGTTTCATAAAAGTTCGCAAGATGCTACTGGTGACAGTAGCACTAGATAGATGACCATCAAATACAGAACTCGGCTTATAGGCTTGCTTATTTATTATAAATATTTATTAAAGGATAAAAAATATGTATGAAAAATATACAGATGAACAACTTTTAGATATTATAAAAAATGGAGATGACAAGGCTATAGATTATTTAATGGCTAAATATAAAAATCTTGTTAAAATAAGAGCAAGGGCATATTTTATAATAGGTGCTGACACAGAAGATATTATACAAGAAGGAATGATTGGGCTTTATAAAGCTATTAGAGATTATAAAAAGACAGATGCTAGCTTTCAAACATTTGCTAAAGTTTGTATAGATAGACAAGTGATGACGGCTATCAAAACTGCTAACAGAAAAAAACACCTTCCTCTTAATTCTTACCTATCTTTAAATATGCTTGCATATGAAGAGGATAGCGATACTACATATATTGATAAACTAGAAGAAAGCAAGGTTTTAAACCCTGAAGAAATTGTAATAGACAAAGAAAACGTTAAAACTTTACAACAAAAAATAAATGAAAATTTAAGCATTTTAGAAAAAAGAGTTTTAATGCTTTATCTAAAGGGAAGAAGCTATGCAACAATAGCTAAAAAGCTAGAAAAAGATGAAAAAGCCATAGATAATGCTATACAACGTATTAGAAAAAAAATAGAAAAAATACAGTTTAACAACTGCTAAATGGAGGATATAAAAATGAGCAAAAACCCTATTGTTACTATAGAAATGGAAAACGGCGATATTATAAAAATAGAGCTTATGCCAGAGGTTGCACCTAACACGGTAAACAACTTTATAAGCCTTATAAACAAAGGTTTTTATGATGGGCTTATTTTCCATAGAGTTATAGAAGGATTTATGATACAAGGAGGGTGTCCTGATAAAAATGGTATGGGCGGTCCAGGTTATGGCATAGATGGTGAATTTGCCTTAAACAGATTTGATAACAATTTAAAACATAAAAGAGGCGTTATATCTATGGCACGTGCTCAACACCCTAATTCTGCAGGCTCTCAGTTTTTTATTATGCACCAAGATGCACCTCATTTAGATGGTTCTTATGCTAGCTTTGGTCAAGTTATAGAAGGTATTGAAAATGTAGATAAAATTGCATCTGTTTCTACAGATTTTTCAGATAGACCTAGAGAAGAACAAAAAATGGCTAAAGTTAGCGTAGAAACATTTGGTGTAGAATATGATGAGCCTAAAACTAACAATATGAGATAACATTTATATTTATATGGTTATATTAGTTTTAGCTTATATAACCATATTTTTAATTATAATTAAGGTACGACTTAATTTATTTAATTAAAATTTATAAACGGTTTTTTGTATTAAATTTTAATTAAATAAATTTTAGGAGTGCCTGTTTTTGAACACAAAGTGTTGAAAAATGATGCTATAATAATGTTATTTTATAGGGAGGTTTAAAATGATTAGTAACAAAGTTATTAAAAAAGTTATAGACGATTTAAAGGCTATAAGTAAAATAGACTTATGCATAGCTAATTCAAAAGGTGAAATATGTGCTACTACATTTAACATAGATAACATATCAAAAGATTATATTATAGATTTTTTTAACTCAATGGCAGAGATGCAATCTATATTAAACTGTAATTTTTTTAAAGTTAAAGATGACATATCTTCTAACTATGTTGTTATAACAAAAGGAACAACAGAAGATTGCTATATGATAGGTAAAATATGTGTAAGCGAGCTTAAAAACTTGATTGTAGCATACAGAGAAAGACTTGATGAAAATAGCTTTATACAAAATTTATTATTAGATAATATGCTTTTGGTAGATATATATAACCGTGCCAAAAAGCTAGAAATTGAAAATAATGCAAACAGGGTTGTTATGATTGTAAAACCTTATGATGATAAAGAAAGCAGTTCTTTAGAAATGATAAAAAATATATTTGCAGAAAACGAAAGAGATTATATAACAGCTATTGATGAAAAAAGCATAATAATAATAAAAGATATAGGGCAAGATGTTTGTTATAAAGAGGTAGAAAAAGTTGCTAACATTTTAGTAGATATGTTTAACACTGAAATTATGGTTAAAGCTAAAGTTGCCTATGGTACTATTATAAATGACTTAAAATATATATCTAAATCTTATAAAGAAGCTAAAATGTCTATGGAGGTAGGAGATATATTTTATGAAGGAAAAAACATTATAGGCTATAACACACTTGGCATAGGAAGGTTAATATATCAATTACCTGTTAATCTTTGCAAAATGTTTATAAATGAAGTTTTTGAAGATAATTTACCTGCTACCTTTGATGAAGAAACTATAACTACCATACATAAATTTTTTGAAAATAACTTAAACATATCAGAAACAGCAAGAAAGCTATATATACACAGAAATACTCTTGTATATAAGCTTGAAAAACTAGAAAAAGAAACAGGGCTTGACATAAGGTTATTTGATGATGCATTAACATTTAAGCTTGCTCTTATGGTTTCTAACTATATGAAATATATGAACAACAAATAGTTGATATTATGCAGATTGTATTATTTTTTGTATGTTTGTTAGCTTGTATGATAGGCTCTATTAGTGGCATAGGTGGCGGAATAATAATAAAGCCTGTTATAGATAGCTTAGGTATTATGAGCATATCTTCTTTAAGTTTTTTATCTGGCTGTACTGTTTTTGTTATGTCTATTGTATCTTTATTTAAAATAAAAGGCAAAAATATAAAAATAAATGTTTCTATACCTATTTTTCTTGGCATAGGGGCAAGCCTAGGTGGCATAGTTGGTAAACAATTGTTTGATATTATAGCTATAAGATTTAATAATAATAAAGTTGGGCTTATACAATCTATTTTGTTATTTGCTATAAATATTTTTATTTTAATATTTATGTTTATAAAAAATAAAATAAAAACTAAAAATATAAAATCTAGGATAATTACTATATTATTAGGTGGTTTGCTTGGCATTATATCTTCATTTTTAGGCATAGGCGGTGGACCTTTAAATATTGCAGTTATTTATTATTTTTATTCATTACAACCTAAAGAAACTGCTTATTCTTCTTTGATTGTTGTGTTTTTTTCCCAGTTATCTAGCTTGATTTTTACTTTTTATATAGGATTACCTGAATATAATTATATTTATCTTATCCTTATGTGCTTTGGAGGGGTATGTGGAGCTTTAACAGGAAGCAACATTTCTAAAAAATTAAATGATTATAAAGTACATATATTTTTTATTTTTGTGCTTATTGGTTTAATATTTTTAAACATTTTTAATATTATAAAGTTTGTTTAATAAAATATAAAAAGGTTAAGGTTGTAGATTTTCTACAACCTTAACCTTTTTATAAAACAATAAGAAATATTAAATTATAAAAATAAAGGTAAATGTAGTTTAAAAGGGTGATGAGAGGGAACAGCTTTTAAACTAACATATTTCCTCATTTTTATCTGTATTACTTTGTAAAACTTCCAGCTTAGATACGCTTATTTCATATGCTGTTTTCTCTAAAATATCTCCATTTTCTAGTTTTTTCTGATAATTTCTACTTTGCATACGTCCGTATATTTTTATGTTATCTCCTACTTCTAGCCCGCTTGCAAACTTTGCATTTCTTCCCCATATAATACAAGGTATGTAGTCAGATTTGTTATAAGAACGGTTTACTGCTAGTAAAACATCAGCTATTTCACGTCCAAAAGGTGTTTTTCTATATACAGGCATTTTACATACATAGCCATTTAATAAAACTTGATTTGGGTTTTTGTTTAAATCTAAATTAAAGCTTATTTCTTTTACAAAAACTGTTAAAATAAGATGGTTTTTGTTATCAACAATGTTGTTATAAGAGCGTATTTGCCCATTAATTTCTATTAAAGCACCTATTTTAAAAAGGTTTTTATCTATAAGCCTTTCAGATATAGTTACAGGCAGTGTATCTGTTGCTTCGCTTAGCCTTGATGTTTCTATATTAAACGTATAAAATGCCTCGCCATACATTTCGTGCGAAAAGCTATAGTCTGATACTATTTTACCTATAAGTGTTACTATGTTATTTTCTCTTAAATCTGTTTTCATTAAAAATTTCTCCCTTCAGTAACTTAAAAATTTTAACTTTGTAGTCTTAAAAATTTTATTATTGAAAAACTAAAATTATGTTAAAAAAATTAATACATTTTAATATATAAATATACAAAATTAACATAAAATATTGAAAAATATTAAAAAAAATGATAATATAAACATCTAGTAGGTGATTATATGAAAAAGGTAATTTTAATAATATGTTTTGGTGGAAAAGATATAGAAATACAACTTGATAAATTAAAAAGTAAGTTAAATCATAAATATGATGTATATTATGCTTTTACAAGTAGTTTTTTTATAAAAAAATATGGTTATGATATAGAACAAGTTTTAGATAAGTTATATGATAAAAATTATGAAGAGCTAATATGTATGCCACTTTTTGTAATAGATGGTTTAGAATATGAAAAAGCTATCTGTTATATAAGTAAATATAAAGAAAAATTTAAAAACATAAAAGTAACAGATGCTTTAATAAGCGAAAACACACAAGAAGTATGTAATTTTATAAAAAAATTATATACCAACAACTTACTTTTTATATGCCACGGCACAGATGATAAATCTAATGATAAATATAAAAAGTTATTTTCTATGTTTAAAGATAAAAACATATTTTTTGCTAACATAGAAAGTAAGCCTTATATAGAAGATACTATCAAAATATTAAAAGATAAAAATATACAAGAAATAATGCTAATACCTTTTTTATTATTTAACGGAAAGCATATAGAAAAAGACATAAAATGTACCATAAAAAATAAATTAATACTTAATAATATAAACGTTAAGGAAAGCTTAATGCCACTTTTACAATATGATGAAATAATAGATATATTTATAAAAAAATTAACAGATAGTAAGGAGATGTAAATTGGTAAATAATATAAAAAAATATTTATATAAAAAATTTCATATTTTAGAGCATAATTCTAACCTTAGAACAGAAATATTGGCAGGTGTTACAAATTATTTTACCCTTATATATTTAGTTATGCTTGTGCCAGAAATATTAATGAATGTATTTACAGGAGCTATGGCAGAAGATGGAACCTTAATAGGTGATTTTATACTTAAAAATGGCTTAACAGCAAATGAAATGTTTATAGCTTTAACAGCCTCATCTTTTATATGTTCAGGGCTTAGCTCCATCATAATGGGATATTTGACAAACTTACCTTTTGTGCAAGGGCCTAGCCTTGCTGTTGGTACATTTATAACGTATACTGTTTGCATAAGCTTTGGATATAGCTATTATCAAGCTTTAGCTATTGTTTTTATATCTGGTTTAATATTTTTTGTTCTTGCTTTATTTGGTATGGAGAAAAAAATTCATAAAGCTATACCTAAAAATATAAAATATGCAGTTACTTGTGGTATAGGTTTATTTATTGCATATCAAGGGCTTTTAAAGGCTCATATTATAGAGCAAAGCTCAATAAATACTAACCTTTTTGACTTTGCCAACATAACAAGCAGTGATACAAAAACAGCTATATTAGCTTTAGCAGGTGTAATTTTAATAACTATATTACATAAAAAGCATATATATGGATCTATATTTATAGGTAAAATAGCTTGTATAATATTAGCTTTTCCTTTAGGGCTTATTAGCATAAATAACTTTGATTTTTTTACACCTTTAAATTTGAATGAAGTTTTTTTTAAGCTAGATTTTACAAACCTTATAGATTTTTCTAACAGTGGTATTATGCTAAAAACAACAATAACCTTGCTTGTTGTATTATTTTCTATTTGTATAATGGATATTTTTGAAACAATGGCTATGCTTATTGTTGCCGATAATTTTGTAGAAATGAGCAAGGAAAGGTTTGCTAATAAAAGGATACCTCAAATTTTAGAAATAGATGCTATAACAACATCTGTAGGTTCTACCATAGGTAGCGTTACTGTATCTACCTATGTAGAAAGCACAGCAGGGATTATAGAAGGTGGTAGAACAGGGGTAACCGCTATTGTAACAGGTATATTATTTTTATTATCTACCTTTTTATCTCCTCTTGTTGCTTTGGTACCATCTGCTGCTACCGCAACAACGCTTATAGTTGCAGGGGTTTTAATGATGAACATAATGAAATTTATAGATTTTGAAAATATAGATGAGGCTGTTCCTGCTTTTTTTGCCTTAATTTTAATGCCTCTTACTAACAGTATATTAGTTGGTATTGCATTTGGCGTTATATCTTATGTAGCTATCCATATATTTTTAGGCAAGGCTTATAAAGTAAGCAAAATATTGTATGTTTTATCTTTTCTTTTAATAATAAGCTTAGTTTATCTACCTAGATAAATATTAATTTATTTATATAAATTAAAATAGTCATAACCTGTCTTTGTTTTTAATATATTTAAAAAAAACTACAAAGGCAGGTGATTTTTTTGGTAAATGATAAAAGAGAATTTTATAAAAGATTAGCAGAAGATTCTTTAAAAGATGTAAAGACAAAAAGAACCTTAAAAACAGCTAGAACAACACCAAAAAATAATGATTATACTACTAGAAATGGTATGATAAAGTTAGATGTAAAGGATAATGAGAAAAAAAGTTCTTCATTTTTTACCCAGTGTATAATATGTATTTTAATAATAGGTATTTTTTATTATCTAACTAATAGCAATAACCCTAGGGTAAATGATTTTATAGAAAAAACTAAAAATATAATAAATAGCGAATTTAATATGGACAAGATTATTTATACTTTTAAAGGAAATAACAAAAAAGACGGAGTTAGCATAGATGATAAGGTTTTAGAAGAAATGGAACAAGAAATAGAAGATACAAAAAAATAGATAGCCCCAAAGCATTTACAAAATCTGCCTTTGGGGCAGAAAATAGTTGGATAAACCCTTTAGATAAGGGGATAATAACAGGATATTTTGGAGAAAGAGAAAACTCTATTTTAAAAAAGCAAGAGTTTCATAACGGCCTAGATATAGGAGCAGATGAAAACACCAATGTTTATGCAGTTAAAGATGGTGTTGTAACAGAGGTTTCTACATCTAATACTTATGGTATATACATAAAATATAAAACTTATGATAACTACGAAATAATGTATGCCCATTTAAACAAAGCTTTGGTAAAAGAAGGGGATAAAATAAAGGCTAATGATAAGGTTGGGCTAGTTGGAAGTACAGGGCTTTCAACAGGCTATCATTTACATTATACAATAAAAAAAGGAGATGAATACATAGACCCAATAAATGTAGTAGCTTTTGAAAAAGCTAGTTATTTAAAATAGTTTAATTAGGGTATATACAAAAGTATAGTATAATGGTACAATATAATAAAATTAAAATTTATAAATAATAAAATTAAAAATTTATAAATAATAAAACTAAAATTTACAAAAGACGGAGGCTTTTATGATAGATGAAATATTAATGCAGGTTGAAAAGCCAGCAAGATATATAGGTAACGAAATAAATATGGTTGTTAAAGACCCAAAAGATGTGGACATACGTTTTGCATTTTGCTTTCCAGATAGTTATGAGGTTGGTATGAGCTATGTTGGTATGCAAATACTTTACTTTTTTATGAACAGACGAGATGATTTATATTGTGAAAGAGTCTTTGCTCCTTGGCACGATATGGAACAAAAAATGAGAGAAAACAACATAGAGCTTTTTACCCTAGAAACAGGCACAAGGGTTAAAGAATTTGATTTTGTAGGCTTTACGCTACAATATGAAATGACTTACACAAATATTATAAATATGCTTAATTTAGGTAATATCCCTATATGGAGCAAGGATAGAACAGAAGATGACCCTATAATTATAGCAGGTGGACCTTGTGCATATAATCCTGAGCCTTTAGCAGATATAATAGATATATTTTATATAGGTGAGGGCGAGGTTAAATACGATGAGTTTTTTGATTTATACAAAGAAATTAAAAAACAAGGTGGAACAAAAGAAGATTTTTATTTACAGTTATTAAAAATGGAGGGTATTTATATACCTAAATTTTATGATGTAGAATATAAAGAAAATGGAGAAATAAAAGAGTTTAAACCTATCCATAAAGATGCACCTAAAAAAATTAAAAAAGTTATAGTAAAAGATATGGATAAAGCTTTTTATCCAGATAAACAGCTTGTGCCTTTAATAGATATAGTACACGATAGGGTAAATTTAGAGGTATTTAGAGGCTGTATACGTGGTTGTAGGTTTTGCCAAGCAGGCTATGTATATCGCCCTGTAAGAGAAAAAACTGCCGATGCTATTTTAGAAAAATCTAAAAAGCTTGTAGAAACATCAGGCCACGAAGAAGTATCTTTAACAAGTCTTAGCACTGCCGATTACAGAGAGTTTAGAAAGCTTGCAGAAGGCTTATTGGAGCAATTTAAAGATGATAAGGTAAACATAGCTCTTCCTTCTTTAAGGATAGATGCTTTTTCATTAGATTTAATGCAAAAAGTACAAGGTGTTAGAAAATCTAGCTTAACATTTGCACCAGAGGCAGGCACGCAAAGGCTTAGAGATGTTATAAACAAAGGGATAACAGAAGAAGAAATTTTAAGAGGAAGCTCCCTTGCTTTTGAAGGTGGTTGGGACAGAGTTAAGCTATATTTTATGGTTGGCTTACCTACAGAAACAGATGAAGATGTAAAAGGTATTGCAAAGCTAGCCTCAGACATAGTTGATAAATTTTATGAACTGCCTAAAGAAAAAAGAAACAGAGGGGTATCTGTTACAGTTAGCTCATCTTGTTTTGTACCTAAAGCTTTTACACCTTTTCAATGGTCTGCTCAAGATAGCTGTGATGAGTTTTTAAGAAAGCAATATCTTTTAAAAGATAGCAATGAAAGAAAGCAAGTAAAAGTTAATTATCACGAGCCTACAGTAAGCTCTATAGAAGGTATACTTGCTCGTGGAGATAGAAAGGTTGCAAGGCTTATTGTTAAAGCTTGGGAAAACGGTGCAAAATTTGACGGTTGGACAGAAAGCTTTAAATACGATGCTTGGCTTAAAGCTTTAGAGCAAACAGGCTTAAGCAGAGAATTTTATGCTAACAGAGAACGTAGCTATGATGAGATACTTCCTTGGGACCATATATCTATAGGTGTATCAAAAAGATTTTTCATAGAAGAAATGGAAAAGGCAAAAAGCCAAACCATAACGCCAAACTGCAGACAAGATTGTAGTATGTGTGGTGCTAAAGTTTTTGGAGGAGGTGTTTGCTTTGAATAAATATAGACTTAAATTTTCTAAGCTAGGTAAAATAAAATATACAGGACATTTAGATTTATTAAAAATATTTCAACGTGCTATAAAAAGAGCAAACCTACCTATATCTTATTCTATGGGCTTTAACCCTCATCAAATAATGAGCTTTGCTATACCTCTTCCTCTTGGTATGGAAAGTATAGCAGAATATATAGATATGCAATTTGACAAAGATTTAGAGCCAGATTTTATAAAAGAAACATTAAGTAAAAATATGCCTATAGGTATGGAAATATTAAATGTAGTTAAGCTAAAAGAAGGGCAAAAATCTGCTCCATCTATCGTTTGTATAGGTGAATATGAAATAAGCTTAGATTGCAACATAAAAAAAGAAGATATAGATAGATTTTTACAAAATGAAGAAATAAACATAGAAAGAGTTATCAAAAAAAGAGGTAAAGAAATTGTTAAAACAGTTAATATAAAAGAAGACATTTTAAACATAGAATATTTAGAAGAAAACAAAATAAAAGCTATAATTTCAACAGGAAGTGCTAAAAACTTAAAGCCTGATGCTTTAATAGAAACTTTATATAAATTTTTAAATCTACCTTATGAAAAATATAAAATACATTATAAAAGAACAGGTCTTTTTGATGAAAATAAAACACAGTTAGATTTTTTATAAGTAGGTGCTAAAATGGAAAAAACATTAGTTATAGATGCCCTTTTTAACTATGAAAGGGCAGCTTTATTACAAAATAATGAGCTTAAAGAAGTTATAATAGAAGAAAAAGAAGATTTTAGGATAGGAGATATATTTATAGGTAAGGTTAAAAAAATAGTGCCTAAAAAGTTTGCCTTTATAGATTTAGGCTTTGAAAAAAATGCTTTTCTAGGTATAACAGATAAAAAACAAAAAGATTTATTTGTATTTAACGAAAAAACTAACAAATATAACTTAAATTTAAAAGAAGGACAAGATATTTTAGTACAAATAGATAAAAAAGGCACAGACTTAAAAGGGGCAAGCGTTACAACTAACCTAACATTAACAGGAAAATACATAGTTTTGTTATTAAAAGAAGAAAATATTGCTATATCTAAAAAAATAGACGATAAAGAAAAAAGAGATTTTCTTAAAAAATTTGCTAGTGAAAATCTACCTAAAGGCTATGGCATTATTTTTAGGACAAACTGTATAGACGCTAACATAGAAGATATACAAAAAGAAATATTAAGCCTTATTAAAAAAGCTAAAGATTTAATGGAAAAAGGTAATTATATAAAACCTCCTACAAGGTTATTTTTAGCTAAAACTGAAATAGAAAAAATAATAACAGACATTTTAAAAGATGATGATAAAATAGTAACCAATACAGATGAAAGCTTTGAGGCTTTAAAGGAAATATTTAAAAATGTAGAACTTTATAATGATAGCTTGCCTATATTTAAAGCTTATAGCATAGAAAGTAAAATAGAAAAATGCTTTCATAACAAAATTTGGCTTAAAAGCGGTGGCTTTTTAATGATAGACACTGTAGAGGCTATGACTATCATTGATGTAAACACAGGAAAAGACATAACTAGAAAATCTTTTGAAGAGATAGCTTTAAAAACTAACAAAGAGGCTATAGAGCAAATAGCAAAGGAAATAAGGCTTAGAAACATATCTGGTATTATATTAATAGATTTGATAGATATGAAAGAAGATGAGCATAAAAAACAGCTAGAAACCTTTATGAAAAGCCTTTCTAAAGAAGATAGAATGCCTATAACTGTATATCCTATAAATGAGCTTTACATAATGCAGATTACAAGGAAAAAAACATTAAGCCCTCTTTATGATGTTATATCTAAGCCTTGTCCTATGTGCAATGGTATAGGTAAAATAAAAAATGAAACTTACATAGCTAATACTATAACAAATGAAATTTTATCTATCTTTTCTAATACCATTTATAACAGGCTTGTAATATCTGCTAACAGCCATATTATAAATAAGCTAAAATGTATAAATATAAATAGTTTTCAAGATAAAAAGATAGAGTTTAACGTTATATATCCTGCTAGATTTGACTATTTTAATATAGAAAAGTTTAAAGATTAACACTTAGTTAAAATAATAAATAGATAAGTGTATATCTTGACAATTTTATATAAAAAAGATAAAATATAAGCTAAGGTATGTTTTAATAATCTTTAATAATATCTTAATATATATATAATAAACTAGCAAGGAGGTGCTCTTTCTGGACGGTAAATACATAATAATCACTATAATAGTTTGTATTTTATCAGTTATTATAGGTGGTTTGGTTGGCTTTTTTATGCGTAAGAAAATTGCCGAAGCAACTATCGGTTCTGCAGAAAAAGAGGCAGATAATATCTTAATAAACGCTAAAAAAGAAGCCGAGGCTAAAAAGAAAGAAATTTTACTTGAGGCTAAAGAAGAAAGCTTAAAAGTAAAAAATGAAATAGAAAACGAAAGCAGAGAAAGAAAACAAGAAATTCAAAAATTTGAAAAAAGGCTTATACAAAAAGAAGAAGCTCTTGATAAAAAGGCTCAAAACCTTGAGAAAAAAGAAGAACTTCAACAAGAAAAATTAGCTAAGCTTGAAGAAGAAAGAGAAAATATTGAAAAAATATCTAACCAAAAAAGAGAAGAGCTTGAGAAAATATCAGGCTTTACAACAGAGCAAGCTAAAGAATATCTTTTATCTAACTTAGATTTAGAGCTTACTCACGAAAAGGCTATGCGTATAAGAGAGATGGAAGCTAGCGTTAAACAAGAGGCAGATAAAAAGGCAAAACAAATAATAGGACTTGCTATCCAACGTTGTGCTGTTGACCACGTGGCAGAAAGCACAGTTTCTGTTGTATCTTTACCTAACGATGAAATGAAAGGTAGGATAATAGGACGTGAAGGTAGAAACATTAGAACCATAGAGTCTCTTACAGGCATTGATATCATAATAGATGATACGCCAGAGGCAGTTATATTATCAGGTTTTGACCCTATGAAAAGAGAAATAGCTCGTATTGCTTTAGAAAAGCTTATTTTAGATGGTAGGGTACACCCTGCTAAAATAGAAGAAATGGTTGATAAAGCTAAAAAAGAAGTTGAAGCTATGATTAGAGAAGAAGGAGAAAGTGCTTGTTTTGAAGCAGGTGTACACGGTATACACCCAGAGCTTATCAGGCTTCTTGGTAAAATGAAATTTAGAACAAGCTATGGGCAAAACGTTTTAAAGCATTCTTTAGAGGTTTCTTATCTTACAGGAATTATGGCTGGTGAGCTTGGGCTAGATGTTACCCTTGCTAAAAGAGCAGGTTTATTACACGATATAGGTAAGGCTATCGACTATGATGAAGAAGGTTCACACATTGAGCTTGGCTCTGCTCTTTGTAAAAAATATAAAGAAAATGCTGTAGTTATAAATGCTGTAGAATCTCATCACGGAGATGTAGAGCCTACTTCATTAATATCTGTTCTTGTACAAGCAGCAGATGCCATATCTGCAGCAAGGCCAGGAGCTAGAAGAGAAACTTTAGAAACTTACATTAAAAGATTACAAAACCTTGAAAACATTGCAGATAGCTTTGAAGGTGTTGAAAAATCATTTGCTATGCAAGCAGGGCGTGAGCTTAGGATAATGATTACACCAGAGGTTGTAGACGATGATGGTCTTGTGCTTTTAGCTAGAGAAATATCTAAAAAGATAGAAGAAGAGCTAGAATATCCAGGGCAAATAAAAGTAAATCTTATTAGAGAAACTAGAGCTATAGAGTATGCAAAATAATTATTTAAAATATTAATACATTTAAACACTACTATTGTTTTTAAACAAGATTATATACCATATTGTATTAATTTTAGAATAAAAATAATGGTAGTGTTTATTTTTACAAACAAAAGTATACTAAAACAGTTAGATATAAAGGGGTGTTTTTATGAGAAAGTTAGCAATTTTTGATTTAGATGGTACGTTAGTAGATTCTATCGGCTCAATAGCTAATGCTTGTAATGAGGCTTTAAAAGAAAATAACCTTCAAGAAAGAACGATTGAAGAATATAAATACTTTGCAGGTGATGGTGCTTTAGAGCTTGTAAAAAGAGCAGTTTATGCAAGTGGTGATACAAACTATGAAAAGCTAGATAGGGTTTATCAAATTTATAAAAACATATTTGTAAAAGATTGCACTAAAGGGGTTGTACCTTTTAAAGATATAGATAAAGTTTTAAAAGAGCTTAAAGAAAAAGGGGTTAAGCTAGCAGTTTTATCTAATAAACCTCACGAAAGAACTCTTGATGTGGTAGATAAAATATTTGGAAATAATATTTTTGATATGGTTTTAGGTTATAAAAATGAAGAAACCAAAAAGCCTAATCCTTATGGTGCATTATTAATTGCAAGTAAGCTTAATATTGATGTTAAAGATTGTGCTTATATAGGAGATACAGACACAGATATTAAAACAGGTAAAAATGCTAATATGTATACAATAGGTGTTACTTGGGGATTTAGAGATGAAAAGGAACTTACAGATAACAAGGCAGACGCTATTGTAAATAATGTATTAGACTTATTAAATTATTTTTAGGAAGGTGAAAATATGAAAAATGTTGTAATTATTGGCTCAGGTATGGGAGGGTTAACTGCAGGAGCAAGTCTTGCAAAAGCTGGATATAACGTTACAGTTATAGAAAAGCACTTTGTAGCAGGAGGATATGCTACAAACTTTACGAGAAAGGCAAAAACAGGAGAAAAAGTTATTTTTGATGTATCTTTACACGGCATAGGAGATTTAAATAAAGATAGAAGTTTTTATAAATCTTTAGATGATTTAGGTATCTTTGAAAAGGTTAAGCCTCTTAGGAAAAAAGAAACAGCAACAGTAATGTTTAACAATGGTGATTTTTTTGATGTTCCTGATAGTTTTGAAAAATATAAGCAGGATATAATAAATAAATTCCCTAACGAAAAAGAAGGCTTAGAAAAATTATTTGATTTTTTAAAAACATTTGATGAAGATATGGAAAAAAATGTTTGGGTAAATAGAGAACTACCTAAATACATACATCAATTACAAAGTATTACCCTTTATGATTTTTTAAAACAATATATAAATGATGATAAGTGTATAGATTTATTTTCATTTTTATGGCTATATTATGGCTTACCTGCAAAAAAAATAAATGCATATTATTATTTAGTGGCTTGGCTTGGTTACCATATAGGAGGAACATATTATATAGAAGGAGGCTCTGGTGCCTTAAGCAAAGCTTTTACAGACATAATAGAAGAAAACGGTGGGCATATTGTATTAAAAGAAGAAGTTGTAAATATAGAAACTAAAGACGGCAAGGTTGTATCTGTTATAACAGATAAAGGAAGAAAATTTAAAGCAGATATTTTTATACTAAATGGTTGTACAGAAAAACTCTTTAACTGTATGGATAATAAACAAGTAGCAAATGAATATATAAAAAATATAAAAGATAAAGATATAGGTTGTAGCCTAACACAATTATACATAGGTACAGATTGCGACCCAACAGAGCTAGGGCTTGATAAGGCAGATTTCTTTTTTGACTATGAAGAAACATCTCAAACAGGATACGAGTATGCAAAACAAGCTAACTATGAAAAAGTACATTTTGGCCTTGTAAACTATAACTTGCTAGACCCTAACTTAAATAAAGATACAGGATTTATATGTATTACTCTTGCAGATTTTGAAGAAAATTGGCCTGAAAGAGAAACGGAAATGTATAAAACCAAAAAAGAAGAAGTTACTAATATACTTTTAGAAAGATTATATAAACATTTCCCTAAAACAAAAGGTCACGTTGTAATAACAGAGCTTGGTACACCAAGAACTATGGAAAGATACACAAATAATAAAAAAGGTGCAGTTTATGGATTTGCACAAGATATAGAAAATGGTGGATTTGATAGATTAAAAACGAAAACACCTTTTGAAAACCTATATTTATCTAGTGCTTGGACACAACCAGGAGGAGGATATCAAGGTGCCATTTTATCTGGTGTATTTTGTTCTAGGATAGTAAAGGATAAATACAAAGATGAAAAAATAGAAAATAACGATACTCTTTTAGAACCTAATATGTTTATAGCTGGTATGATAGAAGAGGGAAATAAAGAAAATGCAAAAAATTTAATAGCAAAATATAAATTTAATTTTAAAGATATAAATAAAGCATATGTAATTAAAATTGAAAATGGTAAAATTTATTTAGATAAAGATAACAATGATATAGACACAGAAATTATATGTGATTATAAAATATGGTGTAATATATCTAATAAAAAAATAACAGGAGAAACAGCTTTTAGAGAAGGTAGCCTAGAGCTTAAAGGTAACATAGAAAAATTTAGAGCATTAACAAAAATATTTGAACCTTCAGAGATAAAAGAGGATAAACCGGAAAGAAAATTAGTAAGAGGAGATATTATATTTCCGTTAGCTTTAGTGCCATTTATTTTTTATTGGGCTACATCTAATATACATATATTAAGTATAGATATATCTATATATGCTTCATTTGCTAGTTTTTATACTATTTTAATAATACCTATTTTAAAACCTAAATATACAAGAAATCAAATAACTACACTAGAAAAAATAAATATTATAACATTTTCTTTAATGTTCTTTATACAAGAAATATTTGGAGGTGAAGTTTATATATATTCTGAGCTTATTTTGCCTATTTCTTTAATAATATTTGCATTTAAAGGTGAAAATGTATTATCTCAATATACAAAGCTTGGATTTATAGAAAGTGTATCTAAAACAAAGTTATTTAATAAAATAAATAAAAATTTAGCTATTATGTGGGGTATTATATTTATTTTACAGTTTGTTATAGCAAAGCTAATATTTGTTGGTAACCCATTAGGAAGCATAGTATATCTTTTAAGTTTAATAGGTGGAATAATATCTTTTGTTTACCCTAAAAAAGCAATGGGGAATTAAAAAATACTATATTTTTTTCACATAATATAAAAAAAGTACAATTAAACTAGAAAACATAGTAAAAAACTTGTATATAATTTTTAATGAAATTATATACAAGTTTTATTTATATTTTGTAAAAATATTACATAAATATAAATGTGAATTTTTTGTTAAATATTATATATTTAAAATAAACATTTTATTTACATATAAATATAACTATTTTTTACAATAAATATAACTTTATAAAAAATTTATTGAAATTATTTTGTTTTATATATATAATTACATATAAGTTATATTTAAAGATTAAAATTAGGAGGGGTTTTATGAAACTAAAGAGATTTATAGCTTTAGCTACAGCAACTGTTATGAGTTTATCTATGGTTGCTTGTGGTAATCAAACAAAAACAGAAGGAAATAATCCCGATAAAATAGTGCTTGGTACAATGGGTCCTCTTACAGGTAGTAACGCTATATATGGTATTAGCACTGCTAATGGTATACTTTTAGCTACTGAACAAAAAGGAACTGTTTTGGGAAAACCTGTAGAGCTAATATCTGCTGATGATAAGGCAGACCAAACAGAAGCTGTTAATGTTTATAATAAATTTGTAAATAATGACGGTGTTGTAGGTATCGTAGGTGCAACTACAAGCGGTGCGGCATTAAGCGTTGCTATACAATCACAAAAATATCAAACACCTATATTAACACCAACAGGTACTGTGCCAGAGATTACAACATCTGGTGAAAATGTATTTAGAGCTTGTTATACAGACCCGTTTCAAGGTGAAATAATGGCTCAGTTTGCATTTGAAAGTTTAGGGCTTAAAAATGTAGCTATTATGGAAAACTTAGACTCTTCTTATTCTGAAGGTTTAAAAAATAGCTTTGTTACTAAATTTGAAGAGCTAGGCGGTAGTGTTGTAGCAGTTGAAGGTTACAAAGATACAGATAATGACTTTAAAGCACAGCTTCTTAAAATAGCAAAAGCAAGCCCAGAAGCTTTGTTTGTGCCAGATTATTATACAAAAGCATATTTAATAGCTAGCCAAGCTAAAGATAGCGGGCTTAGCGATATAGCATTATTAGGTGGCGACGGTTGGGACGGTATGCATACTATTGCAGAAGATGCATCTGTTGTAGAAAATTCTTATTTCTGTACTCACTTCTCTTTACAAGATGAAGACCCTGTTGTACAAGAATTTGTTAGTGCATACAAAGCTAAATATGGCGAAGACCCTACAGCTTTTTCTGCTTTAGGCTATGATGCTGCAAACATTATGATGAATGCTATAGAAACTGCAGGTAGCACAGATTCTAAAGCTATTGTTGAAGCTATTAAAAATACAGAGCACAAAGGTGTTACTGGTAACATTAAATTTGATGAAAACGGTGACCCTATAAAAGGTGTTTCTATAGTTCAAATAGAAAATGGTGAATATAAATTATTTGATAAAATTGAAAAATAATATTTAAGGGAGATTTATTCTCCCTTAATTTATATTTTTAAGTAAGGAGTTGGAGTATGGATTTTTTAAATCAATTAATAAATGGTATAAGTATAGGAAGTGTTTATGCTCTTGTTGCTCTTGGCTACACTATGGTTTATGGGATAGTAAAGCTTATTAACTTTGCACACGGGGATATAATAATGCTTGGCTCATATTTTATATTAATACTTACAAAAAGTATGGGTATGCCTTTTTGGTTATCTGTTATAGCATCTATGCTATTTTGTGCAATCTTTGGGGTTTTAATAGAAAAAATAGCTTATAAACCTCTTAGAAAAGCACCACGTATATCAGCACTTATAACAGCTATAGGCGTTAGCATATTATTACAAAATATAGTAACTTTAATAAAGCCAGACCCTATGCCTTTTCCTAATGCCTTAGCCGGAAGCGTTAGATTTTTAGGTATTGATATAGGCTATGTAAATATCATTACTATTTTAATATCTTTTATTTTAATGATAGTTTTAAATTTATTTATTAAACATACAAAAGCAGGTAAGGCTATGCGTGCCGTTTCTGAAGATGAAGGTGCATCTACATTAATGGGTATTAACGTAAATAATACTATAGCTTTAACATTTGCAATAGGTTCTGCCCTTGCAGCTGTTGGTGGTGGTTTATATGGGGTTACATATAAGCTTATTGAACCAACAATAGGCTCAGTGTTTGGGCTTAAAGCTTTTATTGCAGCAGTAATAGGTGGTATAGGTACAATACCTGGAGCTGTTATTGGTGGCTTAATTATGGGGCTTGTAGAAACTTTTACAAAAGCTTACATATCAACAAATCTTACAGATGTAATAGTTTTTGCAGTTTTAATAATTATACTTATTGTTAAGCCAGCAGGTTTACTTGGTAAAAATGTTAAAGAGAAAGTGTAGGTGTGTTAATTGAAGAAATTTAGTAATTATATAATAAATATTATTTGTATTTTAGCTTTATATGGCATAATGTTTTCTTTAATAAGCACAGGTATACTTAATAGCTATTATGAAGGTATAATAGTGCTTATAATGATTAGTATAATATTATCTGTTAGTTTAAACCTTGTTACAGGGTTTCTAGGGCAACTTACCCTTGGCCACGCAGGTTTTATGGCAGTTGGAGCTTATACATCTGCTATATTTACAAAATATGTTAATTTACCATCTGGGGTAGAGTTTATATTAGCTCTTATATTATCAGGGCTTTTAGCAATGGTTTTTGGTATAATAATAGGTATACCTGCTTTAAGGTTAAGAGGGGATTATATAGCTATTTTAACCCTTGGCTTTGGTGAAATGATAAGAGGGCTTATTATTTATTTTTCAGATTTAACAGGAGGCTCTAAAGGTTTTATAGGTATAGATTATTATTCTAACTTTACAGTTGTTTTTATAATAACAGTTTTAACTATATACATATTAAATGCTCTTATAAATTCAAGACACGGAAGAGCTATTTTATCTATTAGAGAAGATGAAATAGCAGCAGAGGCATCAGGTATAAATACAGTTTATTATAAAATATTTGCATTTTCTATATCTGCCTTTTTTGCTGGTATTGCAGGTAGCTTATTTGCTCACTATCAAATGGTATTAGACCCTATTAAATTTAACTATAACTACTCTATAGAAATTTTAATAATGGTTGTTCTTGGTGGTATGGGTAGTATGACAGGTTCTATAATAGCTACAATAGTTTTAGTTGCAATACCTCAAATATTAATTGATTTTGCACAATATAGAATGCTTATATATTCTTTATTATTAATAATAATTATGATATTTAAACCATCTGGTTTATTTGGTAGATACGAATTTTCTATGACTAGGTTAATAAATAAAATTTTTAATAAAAATAAATAGGAAGGAGGAATAAATATGTCTTTATTAAAAGCAACAGGTTTAGGCATAACATTTGGAGGGCTTAAAGCTGTATCAGATGTAGATTTTGATATAAAAGAAGGAGAGCTTGTTGGGCTTATAGGTCCAAACGGTGCAGGGAAAACTACATTTTTTAATCTTTTAACAGGTGTATATCAACCTACAGAAGGTGAAATAGAATTTGACGGTAAAAGCATATTAGGTAATAAGCCTTATCAAATTAATAATTTAGGTATTGCAAGAACTTTTCAAAATATAAGACTTTTTAAAGATTTATCTGTATTAGATAATGTAAAGATAGCTTATAACTCTAGTATGAAATACAATGCATTTACAGGTATATTTAGGCTTCCTAAATATTTTAAAGAAGAAAAACAAGCAAATGAAAGAGCTATTGAGCTTTTGAAAGTTTTTAACTTAGAAAATCTTATACACGAAAAAGCGTCTAACCTTCCTTATGGTAAACAAAGAAAGCTAGAGATAGCAAGAGCTTTAGCTAGTAACCCTAAATTACTTCTTTTAGATGAGCCAGCAGCAGGTATGAACCCAAGCGAAACGGCAGAGCTTATGGAAACAATAGCTATCATTAGAAAAAACTTTAACACAGCAATTTTACTTATAGAGCACGATATGGGGCTTGTTATGGGTATATGCGAACGTTTATTTGTTTTAGAATATGGTATGTTAATAGCTAGCGGTAAACCACAAGATGTTATAAATAACCCTAAAGTTATAGCGGCATATTTAGGAGATTAAGGGGGCAGATTATGTTAAAAGTAAATGATTTACAAGTGTATTATGGAGCGATACACGCTATTAAAGGTATAACATTTGAGGTTAATGAAGGAGAGATAGTATCTTTAATAGGTGCAAACGGAGCAGGTAAAACTACAACCTTACACGCAGTTTCTGGACTTTTAAAGGCTACAAGTGGTGAGGTAAGCTTTTTATCTAGCAAGATAGATAATTTATCAGCAGATAAAATAGTTAAAAAAGGTATTGCTCACGTGCCTGAAGGAAGACGTGTTTTTGCTCAGTTATCTGTACAGGAAAATTTAGAGCTTGGTGCATTTTTAGTAAAAGATAAAAACTTTATAAAAAACGAATATGAAAGAGTTTTAACACTTTTTCCAAGGCTTAAAGAAAGGTTAAAACAAACAGCAGGTACGCTATCTGGTGGTGAGCAACAAATGCTTGCTATAGGTAGAGCCTTAATGAGCAACCCTAAAATGCTTTTAATGGACGAACCATCTATGGGGCTTGCACCTATCCTTGTTAAAGAAATATTTGAAATTATAAAAGAATGTAATAAACAAGGTATGACAATTTTATTGGTAGAGCAAAATGCAAAAATGGCTCTTAATATATCACATAGAGCTTATGTTTTAGAAACAGGTAAGATTGTTATGGCAGATGATGCTAAAAACCTTTTAGGCAACGAGGAAGTTAAAAAAGCTTATTTAGGTGGCTAATATGAAAATAGCAGTGGTACAAAAAAACAGTTATAAGCTAGGTTATGATAAAAACCTAGCTTTAGCTATAGATACGATTAAAGAAGCAAAAAAATTAAATGCAGACATTGTTTTATTTCCTGAATGTTTTATAACTAGCTATACATTGCCTATTGATAATGAAAAAGCTATAGCAGAGGATAGTTATTATATTAAGGAAGTTTGCAATATAGCAAAAGATTTAAAAATAGGGGTTGTAATAACTGCTTTTACAAAAGGAGTTAAAAAACCTAGAAATAGTGCCTTTTTAATAGATAAAAAGGGTAATATAATAATGAAATACGACAAGGTACATACTTGTGATTTTGCCGATGAGAAATGCCTCGAAAATGGTACAGAGTTTAAAGTTTGTAATTTTGAAGGTGTAAAAATTGGTATTATGATTTGCTATGATAGAGAATACCCTGAAAGTGCTAGAATGCTTATGCTAAAAGGCGCAGAAATTGTGCTTGTACCTAATAACTGCCAAGGTATGAAACCAAGGTTAAATGCTCTTCAAACAAGAGCTTATGAAAATATGGTTGGCGTTGTTATGGCTAACCCGCCTTATGAAAATGCAGGCAATTCTTGTGCATTTAGCCCTATTGCTTGGGACGATGATGGAAATTGTGCCAATATGGAGCTTTTTATAGCAGATGAGCTAAGCGAAAAAATATATATAGCAGATTATAACATAGAAGAGCTTAGAGCTTATAGAAATAGCGAAATGATGGGCAATACTTTTAGAAAAGTAGATGCTTATGAAGGTTTGTTATCAAGAGAAATAAAAGAGCCTTTTATTAGGTATTAATTAAATAATATAATAAATATATAAAGCTAGTTTCCCTTTATTTTATAAGGTGGAGGCTAGCTTTATATATTGCAACCAAAATATTTATAGAAAGTTTTTTAAATATGCATTGACATTACTACATAGATGTAGTACAATAACATCATACTACAATGTTGTAGTAATAAAAGGAGGTAAGAAAATGAATGTTGCAAAAAATATGTCCGAAACAGAAAAAGAAATAATGGATTATATTTGGTCTTTAAATGAGCCTATATCTTCAGGTGATTTGTTAATATACTTTAATAGCCAAGGTAAAGATTGGAAAGTACAAACTCTTTCTACATTTTTAAAAAGGTTGGTAGAAAAAGGTCTTTTACAGTCTAGCCAACAAGGAAGAACATATTTTTACAGCCCCAAAATAAACTTTAAACAGTATAAAAGTTTGCAAGCTAAAAACTTTTTAAACAATATGTACAATGGTTCTATTAAAAACTTTTTATCTGCATTATATAATGAACAAATAGAAAAAGAGGATATTGATGAGCTTAAAGACTGGATAAATAAACTATAGGAGGTGTAACCTTATGTATTTAATCTTAAGTATTAGTCTGCTAGGGTCTATATTTTATATATTATTTAAGATTTTAGAAAAGTTTTTAAAAAATAACTTAAAATCTAAATCCTATTATAATATATCAAAAATTATTGCCCTTGCTTTTATAATACCTATAAGCTATATTTTATCTTTATATATACCAAACATAGAGCTTAAACCATATACTCCTATAGAAATAACACAAAGCATACAAGATAGCAAAGAGTTAAATGTTATAGCACAAGAGGTTACACCTATATCTTCTAATGTAGACAATGTTATATATAATAAGGTGGAAAATGAAAATAAAATTGAAGGTACAAGCCTTGTAGAAGATAATTCTAAAGAAAAAATGCAATTTAATATAAATTATATTAAAAATTTATATATAATAGGTATTATATTATTTGTGTTTATAAATTTAGTGTTTTTTATAAAATTTAAGCTTAATATTAGAAAAAGCATTTACATATTAAATGATGAATACAGTGAAATTTTAAATAAAACTAAAGAAAAATTAAATATACATAGAAATATTTTATTATTAGAAAATAACAATGTATCTTCTCCTATGCTTGTAGGAATAATAAAACCAAAAATAATTTTACCTAAAAAAAGTATTAGTATAGACGATTTAGAACTAATATTAACCCACGAGCTTATACATTTTAAAAGAAAAGATTTAATAACAAAGTTAGTGTTATTATTTATTAACACATTAAATTTCTTTAACCCATTAATATATTTTTTAATAAAAGATATAGACAAATATTGTGAATATTCTTGTGATGAAAAACTTATAAAAATACATAATGAAAATAAGGAAAAAGATTACTGTTTAGCTATATTAAATAGCTTAAATCCTAACAAAAATACAAATATATATTTTTCTACAACATTTGCTTGTAACAAAAATAACCTTAAAAGGAGGCTTGAAAATATTATGATAAAAGATAAGCCAAAAAACAAATTAAAAATAACTTTGGCTAGTAGTTTTTTTACTTTTGCTTGTATTATATTTATTTTAATATTTAGTATATATTATTCTAATAATAAATTTGATGTTTTTGCAAAAGAAAAATTTACTATTGATAGAACATTTGATGAGCCTATGAAAATAAAAGATAGCAATGCTAGACTTATAGATGGTAAAGAGGTAGAAATAAAAACAAATATCTTACCAGAGTTTGAGAAAGAACAGCTTACACCAGATGTACAGCTAAAAGGTACTTTTATAAAAGAAGAACCATCTGTAGGTAATATGTATTTAGATTTTAGCCCTAGAAAATATTTTAATGCTACAGAGGGTAGTACAGATAAATATGTAAAAATAGAGCTTGAAAATATAGGAAAACATAAAGATGATAAAAATAATACATTTGATTTAAAATGTAATATATATGGAAGATATTATAATAATGCTACAGGTATGGAAGAAGGTGTATATTTAGGAAAGTTTTATGTTCCTAAAAATAAAAAAGTTACCTATGTTTTTGAAAACATACCACAGTTTAACAGATATGAATTAGAATTTTCTCATAAAAATGGATACGCACCATCTTTTAATATAGAAGTAACTACAGGATATACATTAGAATCTTTAGGTGTTGATAGCATATCAAACTTATATACTGAAAAAACAGAATTTTTAAAATATACAGACGGTGAGCGTCTTAATGATATACCTAACAGACCAGACTCTACATACGAAGAGAAAAATGGTGGAGGCAAAAGAACATTTGACTTAAGTATGGGATTTTATAAAAATCTAAATTTAAAATTAGATAATAAATCAAATGACGAATACTCTATCTTTGTATATGATGAATCTAGAGATGTTTATGATTACAAATCATCTGTAAATAGCACTATTTATAAGGAATATACAGTAAAAGCTAATTCTGTTTTTGATGAAAATATAACAAATACATTATGTAAAGAATATAATGTACGTATTGTGCCTAAAGCTTTAAGAGAAGATTATTTGAAATTACAAGATTTACAAGAACAGTTATTCAAAGAATGTGAAGAACAAGACGTAGATATAGATGAGCTTAAGTCTAAAACGAAAGAAGAATATGAAAAATTAGGTAGAGCATATTATGATAAATACGAAGAAATTTTATTAAGACAAGAAGGTAGTATATATTATAAATTCTTTAACTAGAAGGAGAGAAAAATATGAAAAGGAAAAATATATGTTTTATTACTAGCCTTGCTGTATTTATTATTTGTATTTTATCACTAACTTTATATTATACAGTTTTTGCAAAAACTCCAATTAAAAGAAGTTTTGAAGAAGGGGCAAACTTTTATGTAGAAGGAAAAGTGATTGAAAGAGAACCAGTATCTAAAGAAAATCAAACATCACAAGTAGAGCTAAAAGGTTCATTTGTAAGAGAAATATCATCTGTTGGTAACAAATTAAATTTAGAATTTTATTTAGATAATTCTGGAAATATGTATGGAAGTGCCAACAATTTTGCTAAAATAGAGGTAACAAATACCATTAAAGAAAATTTAGAGGGAGGCAAATTAACTTGTCAACTATATAGTGTATATTTTAATATAAATGACGATATGCAAAGAGTATATTTAGATACTTTTACAATAGAGCCTAGCAAAACAACTACTTATGTTTTTGAAGTTTTAAAACCTGGCTGTTTATATTATTTAGATTTTTATAATGGTGATAAAAATATACCTATATCTTTTGATATAACAGTTACATCTGCTTATGACCTTGAAAAATTAGGGGTTGATAGCATAACAAATATACCAAAAGAATTTACTTATCCTGTTGCGTTAAAAGAAAAAGATAATGTTAAAACACAAATAGAAGGGCAAAGAACTTTCCGTATAGATGCAGGAAATCATAACAACTTAGATTTAATGTTTAATAATAAAAGTAACGAAGATTATACTTTATTTGTATATGACATATCAACTGATGTTTTTGATAATAAAACTATGAGTTATGACCAAGCTATGGTTAAAGAATATGAAATAAAAGCTAATACAGATTTTAAAGAAACTTTAACTAAAACAAAAGCTAAAAGTTATAAAGTAGATATAGTGCCATCTTCTTTAAAATCAGATTACTTAAAAATAGAAAAACTTCAAGGTGAAATACGTAGAGAAAATAATGAAAAAAATATAGATATAGATTTAGATAGTAAAAAACAAAAAAACCTTGATGAAATAAGAGCAGAATATGCTAAAGATTTTGAAAATGTTATTTCAAAACAAAAAGGAGATTTTAGCTATAAATTATATGATTAAGATAAAAATACCGTCTATTAAATAGATGGTATTTTTATCTTAAAATTTTTAAAATGAGTTAATTATCAAATAATAACCTCATTTGATACCACATAACACCACCGTGATTAGATGATGATATACCTTCACATACAAATCCAAAATGCTCATAAAAAGGTATTAGCTTTTTTTTACAAGTTAATACAACGCCTTTTCTTTTTTCATCTTTAGAAACTTCTATTAAATGACGCATTAACATACCAGCATATCCATTTTTTTGATAATCAGGCAAAACGTCTATACCAAATACCATTTGCCATAAACCATTTTCGTTATGTAAATTTGCATTGCTATACATACAATCAGATAAATCTTTATCGTTTGTAACCATACCATTTATAAAGCCTATTATCTTGTTATCTTTTTTAAAAACAAAAAAATGATTTTTAAATGTAGATATTCTTTCTTTTAACTGCTCATATGTTGCAGCTTCATCTTTAGGAAAACATATTTTTTCTATATTAAATATTTCATCTAAATCTTTTATACTAGCTTTTTCTATAAACATAAATATCACCACCTGTTATTTATATTAAGTAAATGGATTAAATTTGTCAATTATTAAATTTTAAAATTTTATAAAAGATTTAAAATTGGTTATAAAATATAAAAATATAAGTTTAACGCTAAATATAATAATTAAATACAAATATTACTAATATATACATTAGAATAAAAAGCTATTGAAATATTTTATAATATTTAAAAATATTTTATCATATAATATACAATCTCATTGTAGTAGGTGCTAAATGAAAAAATATACATATTATAAAAAATATAAAAATAGTAATAAATTAAAATTTAAATATTTAATCTTTGTTATTATTTTGTTAATAATTATATTTTTAATTTTTGATAGCAACAATAAAAATAAACTAAACATTTCTTTAAGTAATTTAGAAAGTTTTAAAATATCATCACAAAATATTATAAAATTAGAAGATATAGCTAACAAATACAATTTAATATTTTATGAAATGCTTGCATATTATGCTATAGAAAATAATTTTTTTGATGACAAAGAATTAAATATAGATGACATAGAAAAAGAATTTATTATTAATTATAAAAATATTAAAAGTAAGTATAAAAAGAAAGATATAGAACCTTATATTAATATAGTTAAAAATTTAATTGAAGATATAAAGGTATTTCCTATACCATCAGGATATGAAAAAGACTATGTATATTCAGATAGCTATGGTGCAGAAAGAAATTATGGAGGAAAAAGAGAGCATAAAGGTACAGATATTATGGATAGAGAAAACATAGAAGGGAGAATACCTGTAGTTAGTATGACAGATGGAATAGTAGAAAATATAGGCTGGAATGAAAAAGGGGGGTATAGAATAGGAATAAAATCTAAAACCGGAAATTATTATTATTATGCTCATTTAGATAGTTTTGAAGAAAATATGCAAAAAGGTACAAAAGTATTAGCAGGAGATAAGCTTGGATATATGGGTAGTACAGGTTATAGCAAGGTAGAAGGTACAAAGGGAAAATTTCCAGTACATTTACATATAGGTATAGAGCTAGAAACAACTCTTACTAATAATGAAATATGGATAAATCCTTATCCATTTTTAACTATTATAGAAAATAAAAATATAAATGAAAATAAAATTAATTAAAAAAAGTAAAAAAATCAATTAAAAAAAGATTAAAAATATAATATAAAGCTTTATATTATAAGATTTAAAACATAAATATATTGGTAAATATGCATAAAAATAAAGTATACTTTTAAAGTATAGTTTGATTTTATTTTATAATTTAATGAATATTATAAGTATATAAAAAAATATGTAAAATTTATACATTTTTGTTGATAATATATAAAAAATGTTAAAATTACTGATAAAAAAGATACAAAGCTATCATATGGATTTAAAAATTATATAATATAGTTTTTTATAAACTAAAAATAAATATATGATAAATTTACAAAAATAACCAGAATTTGATTTTAAAATATATATAAATTCAACAAATTGAATTGTTGTATAATATTGGTATTGCCTAAAAACTTAAAATTTGTTATCCTAACTTTAGAAAAAATTTAGTTAACAAAAAGTTAAAAAATTTTTTACAAATTATTTTTTTGGAAGGAGTGGCTTTCTTGATGGAAAATTTAGCAACAAAAACTAAACCAAAGAAGAACTTTGCTAAAAATTTGAAAAGAGATATTACTTTATGGTTATTTGTTATCCCAGGTATTATAATTACATTTATTTTTAGTTATATACCTATGTATGGTGTGCAAATAGCTTTTAGGAAATATAATTTCAAAGGTGGTTTTTCTGGTAGCCCTTGGGTTGGTATGGATAACTTTATAAGGTTTTTTGAATCACCTTATTTTGAAATAACACTGAAAAATACATTCATATTAAGTTTTTACTCTTTATTAGCAGGGTTTCCTATACCTATCATATTAGCTCTTATGCTAAATGCTTTTAGACATAAAAAATATAGAAGAGTAATACAAGGTGTTACTTATGCACCAAACTTTATATCAGTAGTTGTTATGTGTGGTATGATTATATTATTCTTATCTCCTACATCTGGTATAGTAAACCACGTTATACGTAGCTTTGGTGGTGAACCTGTAAACTTTATGGCTCATAAAGAATACTGGAGACATATATATGTATGGTCTGGTGTTTGGCAAGGTATGGGCTGGGGTTCAGTTATTTATTTTGCTGCTTTATCTGGGGTTAGCCCTGAACTTCACGAAGCCGCTATTGTAGATGGAGCTACCAAGTTTCAAATTATAAAATATATAGATTTTCCTAGTATTTTGCCAACGGCAACTATACTTTTAATATTAAGCTGTGGTAGTCTTTTATCTGTTGGTTTTGAAAAAGTATTCTTATTACAAAACGACTTAAATAAATCTGTTTCTGAGGTTATATCTACTTATACATACCAAGTAGGTTTAATAGATAGAGACCAGTCTTATTCATCTGCTATTGGCTTATTTAACTCCTTGGTTAACGCTGTATTCTTAATAGGGGTAAATACAATAAGCAATAAATTATCTGGTCACGGATTATGGTAATAGGAGGGTTATTATGGCAAGAGAGAAAAAGAAAACAATAAAAAGAGCAAAAAGTGATGTTGTATTCGATGGTGTAATTTTTGTTATATTAACATTTATATTACTTATAGTTGCATATCCTTTATACTTTATAATAATATCTTCTTTTAGTAGCCCAGACCAAGTTTCTGCAGGTAAAGTTATTTTTTATCCTATAGGCTTTACATTAGAAGGTTATAAAAAAGTTTTTGAAAATAAACAGGTTATAACAGGTTTTATAAATTCTTTAATATATACAACAGTTGGTACCTGTGTAAACTTACTTCTTACAATACCTACAGCATATGCTTTATCTAGAAGAAAGTTTCAAGGTAGAAAATTTGTTACTATATTTTATATGATAACAATGTTTATAAGCGGTGGTATGATACCAACTTACTTAGTTGTTCAAAAGTTAGGCTTATTAGATAGTATGTGGGCTTTAATATTACCAGGTTCTTTAAGTGTTTACAATATGATTGTTGCAAGAACTTTCTTCCAACAAAACATATCAGAAGAACTTTATGAAGCAGCAGAGCTAGATGGCTGTGGACACGGTAGATTCTTCTTTAGCATAGCACTGCCTCTTTCTAAAGCTATTATAGCTATTATGGTTTTATACTATGGTGTAGGACATTGGAACTCTTACTTTAGTGCATTATTATATATGCAAACAGAAGACAAATATCCTTTACAGTTAGTTTTACGTTCTATATTAGTACAAAACTCTGCTCAGTTATCACAAACAATAACATCAGCAGCTCAGCAAGAAGCAATGAGAAAACAACAAGAGGCTGTAGAGCTTATGAAATACTCACTTATTATCATATCAAGTATACCTGTATTAATTTTATATCCATTCATACAAAAACACTTTACAAAAGGTGTAATGATTGGTTCGGTTAAAGGTTGATGCTTAATATAAAATTTTGAATTTTATATTAATATATATTTTTAAATATTATAAATATTATTTAAAAGGAGAGAACTAACTATGAAAAGAAAGTTTATTAAGAGAATATCAGTGTTTTTATCAACACTTCTTATGACACAAGCTTTATTAACAGGTTGTGGAAATAGCGGTGGCGGTGGCGGCCAAGCTAACTTTGATGAAAACGGAAAACCTATATTAGAAGTTGATGAAAACGGCAAAGTAAACGGAATAATGAACCCAGAAGGTTTACCTATTGTTGATAACAAAGGAGATTACAGCTTTTCTTTATTTGTAGATAACTCTACACCTTTAGAAGGACAATATGTTTGGCCTATGTTAGAAGAACAAACTAACGTTACTGTAGATGTTAAACAATATGCTTATGAAATAGCACAAGAAAAATATGGTTTAGCTTTAAGCTCTGGTGATTATACAGATGTTATTGCTGGTTGGTGCTTAAAATCTAACGATATCTTAACTTATGGTGTTGATATGGGTGTATTTATACCTTTAGAAGGATATTTTGAAGAATACGCACCTAACATTATGGAACTTTTAGAAATACCAGGTGTTAGAGAAACAATGACTGCTCCAGATGGACATATTTATTCTATACCTTATGTTACGGAAGCTCCTAAAGTAGACTTTGCACCATATATCAATCAAAAATGGTTAGATACGCTAGGTTTACAAATGCCGACTAATACAGAAGAATTTAGAGAAGTATTAAAAGCATTTAAAACACAAGACCCTAACGGTAACGGCAAAGCAGATGAGATTCCATTTTCTGCAGACCCTAACAATAAAAACATAGGTTATCTTGCTGGTTGGTTTGGTATGCCTGTAGATCCTTATGGCTTTACTATGATAGATGGCAAACTAGAATTTGGTGCTAACACAGAAGAATATAAAGAAATGATAAAATATATGGCTAGCTTAAATGCTGAAGGTTTATTAGACCCAGAGTTATTTACACAAGACTTAGCAACTTGGAAAGGTAAAGGTAACCAAGATTTATATGGTGTTTCTATAGCATATAACAGTGGTGACTTTAAACAATTTTTAGCAGGTACAGAGCCAGACTATAGACCTCTTCCTGTATTATCAAGCCCAACTTGTAGTGACCCTAAATGGTTAGCAGATACAAACGGTGTTTCTACTCTTAAAAACCAAGTAGTAATTACAGATAAAGCTAAAAATCCTGAGGTAATTGTTAGATGGTGGGATAATGTTTATGAATTAGATAACTCTTTCCAAATCTTAAATGGACCTTTTGGAGTTACTTGTGAAAAAGTAGGAGAAGGACAATATAAAGTTTGGGATAGAACTCAATTATCACCAGAAGATGATGAAAAATATAGCTGGGCTAATATGTGGTGTCAATCTTTACCAAAAAATATGGTTAAAAAAGAAAATGTAGAAGTGCTTAACCCTGGTTATCCAGAAAATGATTACACAGACGAAGCTTATGAGCCATATTTCTTAGGTAACGATGGAAACGGTAACTATGATTTAATACCATCATATTGGGTAGAGGCTGAATATGCTTCTAAATTATCAGAATATAGCGTTTCTATACCAAACTATATTGAAGAAAAAACAGCAGCTTGGATTAGCGGTCAAGCAGATGTTGAAGCAGAATGGGACGCATATTGTGAACAATTAGACAAATTAGGCTTACAAGATTTTATTAAAATCCGTCAAGAAGCTATTGGTCAATAATTATTAATTAAAAATTAATTAAAATAAAAATATATTTTAAGTTATAAAAGGCTTTTTCTTATTTCTATAAATCAAAATAAATATTAAACATATAAATTTTTGAAATCTGAAATAAGAAAAGGCCTTTTTAAATCTATAGTTTATAAATAAAAATCTACATAAAAGTTTAGACAGTGGTAATTTATTTAAATCAAAAAATAAAATGTTATAAAAAAATTTTGATAACTAAGAGGTAAATATTATGTCTGAAGATTTAAAAATTGGAGAAATTAAAGAACAAGAAGAAAAAGAAGTTGTAGAACAAGGGGTACATAACTATAGCCAAGAAGAAAGCTATGTTTGGCCTACAGATGAAAAGGTTCTTAAAAAACTGGAATGGTTTAAAGACCAAAAGTTAGCCTTAATGATACATTGGGGGCCGTCTTCTCAACTAGGGATAGTTACATCTTGGGCTTTAAGCGATGAAGATGCAAATTGGTCTAGGCATCAAATAGATTGGAATGTAACAGGTGAAGAATTTAAAAAACAATATTTTGATTTAAATAAATCCTTTAACCCTATTAGGTTTGAACCAGAAAAATGGGCTAAAATTGCAAAAGAAGCTGGTTTTAAATATTTATTATTCACTACAAAGCATCACGATGGTTTTTGTATGTGGGATACAAAATATACAGATTATAAAATAACAGGAAAAGATTGCCCTTTTAAAAACCATAAATATGCAGATATATGTGCTCACTTATTTGAGACTTTTAGAAGACAAGGCTTAGGAATCGCTACCTATTTTTCTAAGGCAGATTGGAACGTGGATAGCTATTGGAGTGAAAAATATCCACGTGGTAAATATCAATGGAGAGGGGCATCTTATGACCCTTTAGAAGAGCCAGAAGAATGGGAAAAATTTGTACAATTTACCCATAATCAAATAAGAGAGCTAACTACTAACTATGGACAAATAGACATTATGTGGCTTGATGCTGGTTGGGTTGATAAAAAATATGGTGAAGATATAAGAATAGGTGAAATTATAGATGAAGTACGAAAATACCAAAAAGTTATGTTATGTGCAGATAGAACTATAGGTGGAAAATATGAAAATTTTGTAACTCCAGAACAATGTGTACCAGATAGACCTTTAAATGTGCCTTGGGAAAGTTGCTTAACAATGGGAATAGATTTTGCTTATATGTATGAGGATATATACAAAACGCCTCGTGAAGTAATATGTACATTAATAGACATAGTAGCAAAAGGGGGTAACCTTGCTATAAATGTAAGCCCACAACCAGATGGACGTTTACCAGAAGGTGCTATAAAAACTATGAAAGGTATGGGAGATTGGTTAAATAAGTTTGGTGAATGTATATATGGCACAAGGGTATGTGCACCTTATAAAAAAGATGGTGTTGCATTTACTCAAAAAGAAAAAGAAAACAAAGTATATGCTATTTATACATACCCTGATGAAAATGAACCTTTGAAAGAAGAAATTTTTATACCATATACAGAAAGCTTTAAAAATATAGTTTATTTAAATAGTGATAAAGATATAACATATGCAAAAAGCGAAAAAGGGATAACAGTTAAATTACCTAAAGAAGAAATGGATATTCCTTTAATAGCACACGTATTTTGTATTAACAAATAACTTCTAAAATATCCTTAAATTTAAAATTTAAGATATTATATAAAAAATTTTTAATAAAAAAGAGGTAAATATTATGTCTGAAGAATTAAAAGTTGAACAAATTGAAGAACAAGAAGAAAAAGAAGTTGTACAACAAGGCGTACATAATTATAGTCAAGAAGAAGACTATGTTTGGCCTACAGATGAAAGAGTGCTTAAAAAGCTAGAATGGTTTAAAGACCAAAAGTTAGCTTTAATGATGCACTGGGGAGCTTATTCTCAGCTAGGGATAGTAGAATCTTGGGCTTTAAGTGATGCAGATGCAGAATGGTCTAGAGATGGTATAGACTGGGATGTATCAGCAGAAGAATTTAAAAAACAATATTTTGACTTAAATAAATCTTTTAACCCTGTAAGATTTCAACCTTATAAATGGGCAGAGCTTGCAAAAGAGGCAGGTTTTAAATACACTATATTTACTACAAAGCATCACGATGGTTTTTGTATGTGGGATACAAAATATACAGATTATAAGGTGACAGGTAAAGATTGTCCTTTCAAAACTCATAAATATGCAGATATATGTGCTCATTTATTTGAGGCTTTTAGAAGACAAGGCTTAGGGATTGCCGCTTATTTTTCTAAAGCAGATTGGAACGTGGATAGCTATTGGAGTGAAAAATATCCTCGTGGGAAATACCAATGGAGAGGCCCATCTTATGACCCTTTAGAAGAGCCAGAAGAATGGGAAAGATTTGTTCAATTTACTCAAAACCAAATAAAAGAGCTAGGCACAAACTATGGACAAATAGATATTATGTGGTTTGATGCAGGCTGGGTAACTAAAGAAATTAACCAAGATATAAGACTTGGAGAAGTTATTGATGAAATAAGAAAATATCAAAAAGGTATGCTATGTGCAGATAGAACTATAGGTGGCCCTTATGAAAACTATGTTACACCAGAACAATGCGTACCAGATAAACCTTTAAATGTGCCTTGGGAAAGCTGTATAACAATGGGTACATCTTTCTCATTTAAATACGAAGATACTTACAAAACTCCAAGAGAAGTAATTTGTATGTTAGTTGATATAGTTGCAAAAGGTGGAAACCTTGCTCTTAACGTAGGACCACAACCAGATGGACGTTTACCAGAAGGTGCTATAAAAACTATGAAAGGTATGGGTGAGTGGTTAAATAAATTTGGAGAATGTATATATGGCACAAGGGTATGTGCACCTTATAAAAAAGATGGCGTTGCATTTACTCAAAAAGAAAAAGAAGGCAAAGTATATGCTATTTATACATACCCAGATGAAAATACATTATC
This sequence comes from uncultured Clostridia bacterium, assembly GCA_944381435.1. Taxonomy (GTDB): domain Bacteria; phylum Bacillota; class Clostridia; order Lachnospirales; family CAG-274; genus Tyzzerella. Next base: position 15,660 of record CALWLD010000003.1, on the reverse strand, counting down.
TAATGAAGAAATTTTCATACCTTATGTAGAGGATTTTAAAAATATAATATGTTTAAATACTAACGAAGAAGTAGAGTATACTAAAAATAAAGATGGTATAACTGTTAAATTACCAAAAGAGGAAATAGGTATATCTACAATAGCACACGTATTTTGTTTAAATAAATAATTAAAGCTACCCCTTTTAAGGGGTAGCTTTAATTATTTATTTAAAAATAAACCTTGAAAAAAACCAAAAAACATAGTAAAATAATGATATATAATGGTAAAATTATTTATATTTATAAGAGGAGAATGTATTATAATGAATGTAGAACTTATAAACCCTTTTATACAGGGCACAAAACAAGTTTTAGCAACTGTTTGTGGCGTTGATAGTAAAATGGGCAAAGTTTCTGTGAAAACTAAGCCCTTTGAGGATAAAATGAATATAACTATAGGTATTGTTGGTGACATAAAAGGTAAAGTTAATTATGCTTTTAATCTAGATGTTGCATTATTTATTGCCTCTAAAATGATGTTTATGGAAGTTACTGCTTTAGATGATATATCTAAAAGTGCTATATGTGAGCTAGCTAATATGATATCAGGCTCTATAGCAACTGTATTTTCTAACAGTGGTAAAATTATAGATATTACACCTCCTAAACTAGAAGAAAACTATGCTAACTGTGAAGTTGATAAATTTATATCTATACCTTTAGAAATTGAGCCTGGTAAAATTTTTGAAATAGATGTTTGGATAGAAGAATAAATGAATATAGTGTTATTAGAACCAGAAATACCTGCTAACACAGGAAATATAGGCAGAACCTGCGTTGCAACAGGCACAAAGCTTCATCTTATAAAGCCTCTTGGTTTTTTGGTAGATGATAAGGCTATAAAACGCTCAGGCCTTGATTACTGGGATAAACTACAGGTATATTATTATGAAAATTTTAAAGATTTCTTAGAAAAAAATAATTACCCTAAAATTTTTATGGGAACAACAAAGGCTCAAAAAACTTACACAGAAGTTTCTTATGATGAAGATAGTTTTATTATGTTTGGTAAAGAATCTAAAGGTATACCAGAAGATATCCTTATGGAATATAGAGAAACTTGTATAAGAATACCTATGTTATCAGAATATAGGTCTTTAAATTTATCAAATGCAGCAGCTATAGTTTTATATGAGGCGCTTAGACAAAATAACTTTTGTAATTTACTAAAGGAAGGGCAACTACATAACAATCATTGGTAATAAAATACATAAAAAACATTAATATAAATAATATTATTTGTAAATAATATAATATCATTATCTAAATACGAAAAAATTATAAATAATTTAAAAAAAACTTGCAAATAATATGATTTTTCTGTTAAACTATATAGAAATACTTAAAATAAATTAAAGAGGTGTTACAGTGTTTGGTCTTATAGAAAAAATATTTGGAAATTATAGTGAAAAAGAATTAAAAAGAATTATGCCTATTGTAGACAAGATTGAAAAGCTTGATGATGAAATGTCAAAACTATCTGATGAACAATTAAAGGCTAAAACACAAGAATTTAAAAATAGATATAATAACGGTGAAACTTTAGATGACCTTTTACCGGAGGCTTTTGCAGTTGTTAGAGAAACTAGCAAAAGGGTGCTTGGTATGAAACATTTCAGAGTTCAGCTTATAGGTGGTATAATATTACACCAAGGGCGTATTGCAGAGATGAGAACAGGGGAAGGTAAAACGTTAGTTTCTACAGCTCCTGCTTATCTTAATGCATTAGCAGGTAAAGGTGTTCATATCGTTACTGTAAATGATTACCTTGCAAAACGTGATGCAGAGCAGATGGGACAAATACACCAGTTTTTAGGGCTTAGCGTTGGTGTTATATTAAGCAATATGGAAAAACCAGAAAGACAACAAGCTTATGCTTGCGACATAACTTATGCTACAAACAATGAGCTAGGTTTTGATTATTTAAGAGATAATATGGCTGTTTATGAAAAAGAGCTTGTTCAAAGAGGCCTTAATTATGCAATCATAGATGAGGTAGACTCTATACTTATAGATGAGGCTAGAACTCCTCTTATCATATCTGGTAGTAGTGGTAAATCTACTCACCTTTATCAAGTGGCAAATTCTTTTGTTAAAACTCTTAAAAAAGGTAGAATATTAAATGAAGAAGAAGCATTAAACCCTTTAACAAGAGAAGAGATAAAAGAAGAAGGGGATTTTGTTATAGATGAAAAGGCTAAAGCTGCTACCTTAACTCAAGAGGGTATACAAAAAGCAGAAAGGTTTTTTAACGTAGAAAACTTAGCAGACCCAGATAACCTAGAGCTACAACATCATATTAACAATGCCTTAAAGGCTCATTATACTATGGCTTTAGATAAAGATTATGTTATACAAGATGATGAAATTGTTATTGTAGATGAATTTACAGGGCGTTTAATGGACGGTAGAAGATATTCTGATGGCCTTCATCAAGCTATAGAAGCTAAAGAAAATGTTACTGTAAAAAAAGAAAGCAAAACTTTAGCTACAGTTACTTTCCAAAATTTCTTTAACAAATATACTAAAAAAGCAGGTATGACAGGTACTGCTCAAACAGAAGAAAGCGAATTTAGAGAAATTTATGGTATGGACGTTGTTGTTATACCTACTAACAAGCCTGTACAAAGAATTGACCACCCTGATGTTGTTTACAAAACAGAAAAAGGTAAATTACACGCTATTGTAGAAGATGTTAAAAAATCTTATGAAATAGGTCAACCTGTATTAGTTGGTACTGTTACTATTGAAAAATCTGAAGAAATAAGCAAGCTTCTTAAAAAAGAAGGCATTAAACATCAGGTTTTAAATGCTAAATACCACGAAAAAGAAGCAGAAATTGTTGAGCTTGCAGGTCAAAAAGGAGCTGTTACTATTGCTACTAATATGGCAGGGCGTGGTACAGATATTAAGCTTGGAGAAGGCGTAGAAGAGCTTGGTGGGCTTAAAATAATTGGTACAGAAAGACACGAATCTAGACGTATTGATAACCAGCTTAGAGGGCGTGCAGGACGTCAAGGTGATAGAGGTGAATCTAGATTTTATATTGCCTTAGAAGATGACCTTATGCGTTTATTTGGTGGTGATAACCTTATTAAAACTTTTGAAAGAATGAACATTTCAGAATATGAGGCTATTGAAAGCAAGCTTCTTACAAAAAGTATAGAAAATGCTCAAAGAAAAGTTGAAGGAAACAACTTCTCTATACGTAAACATCTTTTAGAATATGACCGTGTTATGAACGAGCAAAGAGAAACTATATATAAAGAAAGACATAAAGTTTTAACAGGTGAAGATATACACGAGAAAATCTATGTTATGATAAAAAATGTTATACAAGGGCAAGTTGATATGTTCATAGGTGATGACGAATACCCTGAACAATGGAACTTAATAGGGCTTAACGAGGCTTTAGCACCTTTCCATTTAAACCATATTTACCTAGAAGAAGGTGATAGCGATAGCCTTACAAAAGAAAAGCTTGTAGAACGTATATATGAAAGAGCTAAAGAGTTTTACGATAAAAAAGAACAAGAAATAGGTTCAGAGGCTATAAGAGAGCTTGAAAGAGTAATTCTTCTTAGAGTTGTAGACCAAAAATGGGTTGACCATTTAGATAATATGGAACAAATGAGACAAGGTATAACCCTTAGAGCTTATGGACAAAGAGACCCTATTGTAGAATATAAAAACTTAAGCTATGATATGTTTGAAGAAATGAACTACAACATAATATTCGATACTATAAAAGGTTTATTTAACTTAAGAGTTGAAACACATATGGAAAGAGAAGTTGTTGCTACACCTATATCTACAAATAAAGATGATAGCCTAGGAAAACAACCTAAAAAACGCGTTGAGCCTAAAATAGGGCGTAATGATGAATGCCCTTGTGGTAGCGGTAAAAAATATAAACAATGTTGTGGGCTTAATAAATAAAAATTTTACATTTATGGTATCTATATTTTTATAGATACCATTTTCTAAAGGAAGGTTATTATATGTATACTGTATTTTTACACGGATTAGGGCAAGACTCTCATAGCTTTGAAAAGGTAATATTTGGTATTAAAAAAGATTATAAAATATATAATCATAAATTATTTGATTTTCAATATGAAAAATTAAGTTATGATTTAGTATATAAAAATTTTTGTGATATAGTTGAAAATATAAATTCTCCCTTTAACATATGTGGCTTATCTTTAGGTGGGGTTTTAGCACTTCAATATGCTTTAGAAAACCCTGAAAAAGTAAATAATTTAATTTTAATAGGCGCACAATATAAAATACCTAAACTTATTATGAAAATACAGTGCGGTATATTTAGGTTTATGAAAAATGAAATGTTTGAAGAGCTAAAAGTTAGCAAAAAAGATTTTATTACCTTAATGAAATCTATGGAAAATATTGATTTTTCTTTACAATTAAAAAATATAAAATGTAAAACATTAGTTTTATGTGGAGAAAAGGATAAGGCTAACATTAAGGCAAGCAGAGATTTATATAAAAAGATACAAAATTCCAAGTTAGTTATTTTAAAAGATGTAGGACATTTAGTAAATGAAAAAAAACCAAAAGAACTATCTAATGAAATTAATATTTTTTTAAAGGAAGTGATTAAATGATATTTGAGCTTGAACAAATATACAATAGCATAGAATGCTATGAACAAAATTTAAAGGAAATGAGGGAATCTCTTTGACATTGCTAACAAAATGTTAAAGATTGAAGAACTTGAAGAAATATCAGCAGACCCTGATTTTTGGAAAGATTTAGAAAATGCACAAAAAATATCTCAACAAATAAAAACTTTAAAAAATAATGTGGAAAGGTATAAGGCTTTAGTATCTAGCTATGAAGATTTAAAAACCTTAATAGAAATAGGAAATGAAGAAAATGATGAAAGCCTTATACCAGAGGTTAAAGAGCTTAAAGACGCTTTTTTAAATGAATATGAAAATATTAGGATATCTACATTATTAAATGGAGAATATGATAAAAACAATGCTATATTAACACTACATTCAGGAGCAGGTGGCACAGAGGCTTGTGATTGGGTTAGTATGCTTTATAGAATGTACACTAGATGGATAGAAAAAGCAGGATTTACATATGAAGAGCTAGATTTTTTAGCAGGAGATGAAGCAGGCATAAAATCTGTAACAATACAGGTTAATGGAGAAAATGCCTATGGATATTTAAAAAGCGAAAAGGGCATTCATAGGCTTGTTAGAATATCCCCTTTTGATTCTTCAGGTAGAAGGCATACATCTTTTGCCTCTTGCGATATAATGCCAGAAATAACAGATGAAATAGAATTTGAAATAAACCCTGATGATTTAAGGATAGATACTTATCGTGCAAGCGGTGCTGGTGGGCAACACGTTAACAAAACATCTTCTGCCATAAGAATAACTCATATACCTACCAATACTGTTGTACAATGTCAAAGCGAGCGTTCCCAATTTCAAAATAAAGATACTGCTATGAAAATGCTAAAATCTAAACTTTATAAGCTAGAGCTTGAAAAACAACAAGAAAAGCTAACAGACATTAGAGGTGAAGTTAAAGATATTAGCTGGGGTAGCCAAATACGCTCTTATGTTTTTCACCCTTATAATATGGTTAAAGACCATAGAACTAACGAAGAAACAGGTAATACACAGGCTGTTATGGACGGAGATATAGATAGGTTTATAAATAGCTATCTTTTAGAAATAAATTCTGTAAATAAAAAGTTTGATTAAAGGAGTTTTATTATGTCTTATAAAATGGTAATCTTAGATTTAGATGATACTTTATTATTAAACAATGGCAAAATACCAGAAGGTAATAAAAAAGCTTTAAAACTTGCACAAGAAAAAGGTGTTAAGGTTGTTTTAGCATCAGGCAGACCTGAATTTGCTATTAAAGATATAGCAAATGAGCTAGAGCTTGAAAAATATGGCGGTTATGTTATTGCATACAACGGTTCTAGAGTTATTGATTATAAAACAAAGGAAGTTTTATACGAAATAGATTTAACAAGAGAACAGGTAGCAGAGCTTTATGATTTAGCTATAAAACACGAAAATTATATACATACTTATGTTGGAGATGAAATATTAACTTGCCACGATAACCCTTATACATATATTGAAAGCGAAATAACAGGTATGAAAATAAAAATGTGTGATGATTTTGTAGCATCTTTACCTGAAAAATGCGTAAAAGTTATAATGCTTCAGGCTCCAGAACATTTAAAAGAAGCCCAAGAAATGTTAAAACCTAAGATAAAAGATAAAATGACAATGACTATTACAAAGCCATATTTTTTAGAATTTATGAACAAAGATGTAGATAAAAGCAAAAGTATAGTACGCCTTTGTGAAAAGCTAGGGATAGATTTAAAAGATATTATAGCTATAGGAGATAGCTATAACGATTTATCTATGATAGAAATAGCAGGTGTTGGCATTGCTATGGAAAATGCAGTAGAAGAAGTTAAAAAGATAGCAGACTACATTACAGATACTAATGAAAATGAGGGCGTTGCTAAAGCTATTGAAAAATATATACTTAAATAGATAAGATTATTTGACAAATTATGGTATTAATATTATAATATATTGGTATTTTCTAACATTTTTATAATTTGCAAGGGGGATCTATATGAACATAAAAAATTGTCCTAAATGTGGAAAGATTTTTTCGCCTGTTGGTGGAAGCTTAATATGTAAAGATTGTATAAGAGCAGAAGAACAAGAATTTGAAAGAGTTCGTGATTATTTAAGAGAAAATAGAGGCGCAGATATAAATATTGTTTCAGAGGAAACAGGGGTTTCTACAAAAAAAATTCTCAAGTATTTAAGAGATGGCAGACTAGAGATAACAGACGGAATGGGAGACTTTTTAAAATGTGAAAAATGTGGTGTATCTATAAGAAGTGGTCAATATTGTCGTTCTTGTGCTGAGAAAGTATCTAAAAATTTATCATCTGTTTTAATACCAGAAAATAGAGATGAAGCTCCTCCAAAAGCAAAAATGCATATTAAAAAAAGATAAAATATATATAAAAGGCGAAACTTTGATATAGGTTTTGCCTTTTATATATATTAATGTTATATGTTAAATGGTTGTTTTTAAAATTTAACAAAAATGTAATAAAAAACAATCTTTTTTATTGCTATATTTTATGTTATAATAAAAAGAAAATATTATTACAAGTATGTGAGGTTTTTATGAAAAAATTTAATTTGTTTTTTTTGATATTTGTAATATGCTTTGTAAATGTTATTAATATATATGGCGTTACAGATAACAGCATATTTACAGACCAAGTTTATAATACTTATGAAGGGACTACAGAGGCAAAGCCTTTAATAGCTAACTTAAAGTTTTCTGATGTTTACGATGGACATTGGGCAAAAGAAGCTATAACAAAAGCAGGGGCTTTAGATATGGTTAAAGGATATGAAAAAACATATAGACCTAATAGCTATGTATCTAACCAAGAGGCTTTAGCTTTTGCACTTAGAGTTAGCGGGCTTGAAAGCCAAGCTCAAGCAGAAGGTCAAAGGCTTAAAGACCAAGCAGTTTCTCAAAATAGCCCTTTACCTATATGGTCTGTTGGTTATTTAAGCCTAGCAAGAAATAGAGGGCTTATAACAACAGAGCAATATGAACAGGCAATAAGCCCAAACCAAGATGATTTGCCTGAAGATGCTTTTAAAAGAGATGCAAATGCTACAAGAGAACAGGTTGTTAGCTGGGTTATTACATCTTTAAATAGCATAAGAACAACACCTTTAGCACCTAATAGCCAACAAAGCATTTATAACTATTCTGATTGGGAAAACACAGGGGTAGAACATATTGACAATATGGAAATTGCCTTAGATAATGGCATTTTAAAAGGTAATGAAAACGGAAAGTTAAATCCTAAAGGTGCTTTAACTAGAGCAGAAATGGCACAGATTTTAAGCAATATGGATAGCTTATATAATGAGGCAGTTGGTCTTTCTAAAAAGACAGGCACAGTTGCAGGCATAAAAGATGAACAAACTACACAAACAGGACAAGCTAAGCTAGAAAGAAATATTTACATAAGAACAGCAGATGGAAAAGTTGATGTTATTAAATATGTAATGGAAAGCAGTTCATCTCCACAAGCTTTAAACAAAGATGCTGTTGTTTATAACAATGGAGCAGTTACAGGGCTTGCCAGCCTTAAAGAAGGTAGCCAAATAGAATATTTAGTAAATGATGCTAACAAGATTGTTAAATTTGTAAGCGTTAAAGATAAAACTATAAACACTACAGAGGCTAACGGTAAGCTTAATAAAATAGATTTTACAAATGGTGTTATACAAATAAAAGATAATAACAACAAATTATATAATTATTATGCTATAGATGGCATAATAGGGACAGATACTAATGGAAATTATCTTTTTATGGAAGGTAAAAGAAGAAAAGAGCAAGATTTACCTATAGGAAGTATGGTAAAATTAGAGCTTAAAAACAATATTGTAACAAAAATAACTTATGTTGGAGATGCAACTTTATCTAGCGAGCTTAGAGGTATTGTTGTAGAAAACAACCCAGAATATGGTTATCTTGTAGTTATTGATGACAAAGGGAATAAGGTTAAGAAAAACTATTACGCAGATGAAATAGAGGTAGAAAAACAACCTTATTATCAAAACGGTGATGACATTGGATATTTAGATCAAATGTTCCCTCATTTTGAATATGACCCACGTGATACAGTTATAGATGAAATAGAGCCAGGGGACGTTGTTTTTATTACAAGCAATAAAGAAGATGCTTCTTACATAGAAAAAATAAGTGCATCACCTAACTATATTATGAAAAGCGGTAAAGTATCACAAGTTACTAACAATGTTGACGTAATAAAAATGTTAGTACAGTTTGATAATGGGCAAACGGCTTGGTATGACATACCTAGCGGAGTTTATACATCTAAAAGTGGAAAACCTGTAGAGTTATCAACAGTTGCTCCTGGAGATTATGTAAAACTTCTTATAAATGAAGCTATTTTAGCTCCAGGTGAAACTATGGAATCTGTAAAAGAGGTTGTTGTTGAAGATAGCGGACATATAATAGGGGACATATTAAAAGGACAAATAGGTAGCATAGACTCTATCCAAAAAACTTTATCTTTACAACATTCTTATACATTAGGAAAAACAGGTTGGGAAAATTACCAACAAATAAGAAAGTTAGATACATCTAATAAAAATATTATGTATTATTACAACGGAAATAGAGTTTCTGCAGATTTTGTTAAAACAAAATTAAAAAGAGCAGAGGGAGAGGCTTATGTTGCCCTAGAAAATGGTTATTCAGGTAATACTATTAGCAAAATTACCTTTAGAACAGGTAGAGATGAGCCTTTAGCTCCTGATGTTGTAACCTCTATAGATGGTGTTGGCAACTTTACAACAGCAGGTAATGGTACTATATATACAGATGCAGGTACTATTGTTAGAAAAAATGGCAAGCTTGTAGAGGCTACTAACATTAGCGTTAATGACTATGTTAGAATATCTTTAAACGGGGACGGCAAAGCAGGCATTGTTGATATTTATGAAGCTCCTGTTTCAAGCTCTGTAACTATTGCTAGAGGTAGAGTAAAACAAATAGAAGATAACAAGTGGTTTGTTGTAAAATCTATGAGCCAGTTAAACGGAGAAAAATGGGAATACAGCCCTGTAGAAAGAAAATTCACTATAGATGAACAAACACTTTATATAACAGAAGAAGGCATTAAAAATATTAGTGAATTTATAGGTTATACAGAAAATACAAGCATAGATAAAGCATTTACTATTGTATTTGATGGAGATAGAGCTACACACATTATAGATGCACCATTCCCTACAAAATTTGTTTCTGGTGTTGCTTACGAAACAGGGGAAACAATAAAAGTTAAAGATGGTAAATATATGAAAGATAACAAAACTTGGGATAGTGTTAGCGTAAAAGACCCTACAATAAATATACAAACTAAGCCTAATACCATTGTTATTAAAGATAATAAAGTAACATCTGTAGCTAGCATACAAAAAAATGATAAATTAAAAATTATGACAGAAAAATTACCAAATAAAATAGAAAGTAATATGACTGTTGATGCACAAATTATTTTTGTAGAAAATTAATTAAATTATTTTGAAAAAATTAATTAAACTATTATAGCTAGATATTAATAAATAATATCTAGCTATAACTAAAAATATGGAGGAATAAAAATGAAAATATTAAATAGAATAATAGCCTTTTCTATAGGCTTATCTATTTTTACAACAAACGTTTATGCAGAACCTCTAGATTTTGGCATTTTTGGTGGTATAAGCGAAGGTAGAAAATTACCAAAGACAACAGAACAGCTTTTAAACACTAACAAAAATACCAAAAATGAGCTAAAATCTACCTACAAAGAAACTATATTTTTAACAGGTAATCCTGTAGAATATAACGGAAATATAACTGTAAGCTCTAAAGCTGGTAATTTAGAAGATAAAGGTAGCTATAAGGTTACTTATAAAGTAGAAAATGGGGATACAACACCTCAAGGTTTATCTATTGCTAGAAATATGGAATATAATGTTAATTATAGAAAAGAAGATAACCAAACTATAAAAGATTATGAAATTTCTAAATGGAATGAAACAATTACTGTTGATGGTAAAAACTATACAATAGATGATAAATCTTCAAAATCTTCTATTAGTATTATAGAAGATAAAACACCTGGCGTAACATACTATAAAGGAGATGTTTCTCATAGAGCAGTTTATACATCAGGAGAAGATAAAATAACACAAGATATAAGTGGTGTTATATACGGTTATACTAGCGGTTGGTCTTCTACAGAAACACAAAGGCTAAATTGCACTATATCTACAAAAGATTGGCAAATGGAATATCAAATAAGACCTAGTGTATCTGTTAATAAAACTTTAGAATATTCTAAAAATGAACCTACAGCTATTAGCTTTGAAGGTAACTATAAAGAAGTAATGCAAAATAAAAGTGGCTTAAGCTATAATATTTATGTATTGCCACCTCAATTTACTTATACAACACCTACAAGTGGCAATGTATCTATACCTAGCTTTAATACATTTGAGCAACTTGTAGCACCAGATGTAAGCTATCTAAAAGGACATTTTGCAGAAGAAGACATTAGAAAAATGTTTAGTATGCAAATTTTAACAGGGGACCCTAAATTTTATAAGCCAAATGAGGCTATAACAAGAGGACAGTTTACCCAAATGATAGTAAAAGCTATAAAGCTTCCTATTGAAGATAGCACAAATACTAAAAATAAAAAAGACCCTGTAGAAATTGTATTTTCTGATGTTTTACCAGAAAGAAAAGAATACCCATATATTATGGCTGCTTATAAATCAGGGCTTATAGCAGGGCAAACAAATGGTAGCTTTGGCATAGATGAACCTATAGAAAGACAAGAGGCTATAGTTATTCTTTTAAGAGCTTTAGGCCTTGAACATTTAGGGCTAGACCCAACTCCTATTACACCTTTTGTAGACGATGAATACATAGATAGTTGGGCTAAAAGAGAGGTTTATGCTGCTAATAGGATAGGTATTATAGCAGGCGATGCCGATGGAAAATTTAACCCTAAATTATTTATTAGTAAAGCAGAAGCTGCTGCTATTACAAACAGGTTGTTAAACTATATGAGATATGATATGCAAACAGATTATGCTGAAAACATAGTTAATTTTGCGGATTAGAATTAAGAATTGTAAAGCCACTATAATAGTGGCTTGAGATTGTCCACAAAGTCGACAATCTTTTTGCAATTTTAATATTTTAGAACAAAGCCAATATAATAGAAACTATCTGTTCCCGCCCACCACCCTTCTTCTAGGGCTTTCCCCTAGAACCCTTTAATTACTTAAATGTTTATGGTAGAAGGTTTTAATATTATTTTGTCTACAGTCTGAAGCCACTATTATAGTGGCTTTATATTTTATAAAATTTTGAAAAGAGGGATAATATTCAAAAAGTTATATTTTCGCCAAGTACATATATCCAAGGTGAAGATGAAATAAAAAATTTAGGAAAATATATAAATAAAGAAAATGCTTATATTACAATAGATGAATTTATTTATAATAATTATAAAGATATTATAGAAAAAAGCTTTGAAAATTATAATATAAATTACACTATAAGTGTTTTTAATGGAGAATGTTGCATTGAAGAAATAGAAAAAAATAAAAATAACTTAAAAGAAAATACAGTAATAATAGGTATAGGGGGAGGAAAAGCATTAGATTTAGCTAAAGCCATTTCTTATTACACAAACACAGATGTTATTATTGTACCTACTATAGCATCTACAGATGCACCTTGTAGCCGTTTATCTGCTATATATACAGAAAAAGGTGAATTTTTACACTATGTAACATTAAAAAATAGTCCTATACTTGTTCTTGTAGATACTAATATAATTACAAAAGCACCTCTTAGATTTTTAATAGCAGGTATGGGCGATGCTTTATCTACTTATTATGAGGTGGAAGCTTGCTATAAGGCTAATAAAAAGGCATCAACAGGGGCATACGTTACAAAACCTATTTTATGTTTATCTAAATTATGTAAAGATACTATATTAGAAAAAGGATATAAAGCTATTTGTGATTTAAAAGAAAATAAAATAACAGAAGATGTGGAAGATATAATAGAGGCTAACATATATCTTAGTGGTTTAGGTTTTGAAAATGGAGGCTTATCTATAGCTCACGCTATACATAATGGACTTACAATACTTAAGGACAGTAACAAAACATTACACGGAGAAAAGGTAGCTTTTGCAACTATCTTACAGTTAATAATAGAAAATAAAGACATTGAAGAAATAAAAGAAATTATTTCTTTTTGTAAAAAAGTAGGCTTACCTACAAACCTTAAAGAGCTAGGCATTGAAAATATATGTGATGAAGAAATAATGAAGGTTTGCAAGGCAAGTTTTGATGAAAAATATACCATTAGAAATGTAGATTTTGATATAACTATTGATGATGTATTTAATGCTTTTAAAAAATTGGAAAACATTAAATAGGAGGTAATAATGATAATACAAAAAACAAAATATAATAATATAGAAGATGTAATGAAGGTTATAAACCAAGCTAAACAGTATTTTATAGACGAAAAAATATTTCAATGGTGCAAAGAATACCCAGCTGAAGAACATATAAAAAACGATATAGATAAAGATGAAAGTTATATAGTTTTAGATAATGATAAAATTGTGGCTACATTTGTTTTATCTGTTGGTAAAGATGTTTGTTACGAAAAAATATATGATGGAAAATGGATAACTGATGATATATATGCTACAATACATAGGGTTGCTATACATAATGATTACAAGAGAAAAGGTATAGGAAATATGATTATAAAATACAGTGAAGATTATTGCAAAAACAACAATATTAATAGTATAAGAATAGATACACATAGGTTAAATTTACCAATGACTAGACTTATAGAAAACAATAATTTTACATATTGTGGAATAATAAAAACACAAAACAACGATGATAGGATAGCTTATGAAAAAATCATAGAAAAATAATATACATATTGACAATATTAAAAAATTTGGTATATTTATAAAGTACATAAATACTAAATTTTATAGGAGAGTAGAAAAATGAACTTATTTAAGCTAAAAGAAAACAATACAAATGTTTCAACAGAAGTTTTAGCAGGTTTTACAACATTTATGACAATGGCATATATTTTAGTTGTAAACCCAAATATTTTAAGTGCCGCAGGTATGGATAAAGGTGGTGTATTTACTGCAACAGCTTTAGCAGCCTTTATAGGTTGTATAATGATGGCACTTTTAGCAAATTATCCTTTTGGATTAGCACCTGGTATGGGGCTTAATGCTTATTTTGCTTATACTGTTGCTAGTGAATATGGTTGGGAATTAGCTCTTTTTGCTGTATTTATAGAAGGTATAGTGTTTTTATTATTTTCATTTTTTAACATTAGAGAGGCAATCTTTAATGCTGTACCTAAAAACCTTAAAAATGCTGTTAGCGTAGGTCTTGGTGTTTTTATAACATTTATAGGTTTACAAAATGCAGGTATTGTTGTAAAAGACCCTTCAACTGCTGTAGCTCTTGGGGATATTAAATCTGTAGCACCTGTTTTAGCTATGTTAGGGGTTGTAATAACAGCTGTTTTAACTATTAAAAAAGTAAAAGGTGCTTTGTTTTGGGGTATATTAATAACTTGGGCTCTTGGTATTATTTGTCAAATAACTGGCATATATCAGGTTAATGTAGAACAAGGTCAATTTAGCCTTATACCAGAGGGATTTATATCTATGCCACCATCTATAAAAGATATTAATTTGTTTACAGCTTTTAATAGTATAGATTTTGGCATTGTTAAAATAACAGATATTATTATTATTGTTTTTGCGTTTTTATTTGTAGATATGTTTGATACTATAGGGACACTTATAGGGGTTTCTGAAAAGGCTAACTTCCTAGATAAAAACGGAAAACTTCCTAGATTAAAACAAGCTCTTTTAGCAGATGCTGTAGCTACAACTGCTGGTGCTATGCTTGGTACTTCAACTACTACTACATTTGTAGAAAGTGCATCTGGCGTTGCAGAAGGTGGTAGAACAGGTTTAACATCTACAGTTACAGGTTTATTATTTTTAGTTGCTTTAATATTTTCACCTATATTTGTTGTTATACCAGGCTTTGCAACTGCTCCTACTCTTATTATTGTAGGTTTATTTATGATAGAAAATGTTGTAAATATTGATTTTAGCGATTATACAGAAGGTTTACCTGCTTTTATAACTATAATTATGATGCCTTTTGCATACAGCATAGCAGATGGTTTAGTTTTTGGTTTCTTAAGCTATGTATTTCTTAAAGTTTTAACAGGTAAAGCTAAAGATGTTAGTAAAGTAATGTATATACTATCAATATTATTTATAATAAAGCTTATTTTAGGATAAAATTTGTAATTAAAGATGCTAGATTTATCTAGCATCTTTAATTATTTATTAAGGTATGACTTAATTTATTTAATTAAAATTTATATACAGGGTTTTTTATTAAACTTTAATGGAGAAAAATTTTAGGAGTGCCTGTTTTTAAACACAAAGCGTTTAAAAAATTGATTATTACAATTAAGGTACGACTTAATTTTTAGCAATTTATAAAATTGCTAAATTATTAAAATTTATATACGGATTTTTGTATTACATTTTAGTTAAATAAATTTTAGGAGTACCTGTTTTTAACATAAAGTGTTCAAAAAATTGATTAAAAACTTTAAAATGTTAAAAAATAATAAAAAAATTTAAAAAAATATTGACAAACTTAAAAAAAGATGATAAACTAATCAAGTCACTGAAAAGTGATGATATTTTAAAAGCTTTTACAATTTTAAAATAAAATTAAAAAAGCTATTGACAAATGTAAAAAATGGTTATAATATAATAAGTAATCAATTTACAGCTTGAACATTGAAAACTAAATAATCAAATAAGTGAATTAGACAACCCGAAGATTCAACTTAAAACTTTGTTTTAAGT